>NZ_JBIVAB010000010.1:0-197142 GCF_044745345.1 Pseudomonas sp. NPDC087029
TTCAAGCTGAAGATCGGCGCCAACCCGCTGGAGCAGGATCTCAAGCACGTGGTGGCGATCAAGCGCGAGCTGGGCGAGCGGGCCAGCGTGCGCGTGGACGTCAACCAGTACTGGGACGAGTCCCAGGCCCTGCGCGCCTGCCAGGTGCTGGGCGACAACGGCATCGACCTGATCGAGCAGCCGATTTCGCGCATCAACCGCGGCGGGCAAGTTCGCCTGAACCAGCGCAGCCCGGCGCCGATCATGGCCGACGAATCCATCGAAAGCGTCGAGGACGCCTTCAGCCTGGCCGCCGACGGCGCCGCCAGCATCTTCGCCCTGAAAATCGCCAAGAACGGCGGGCCGCGCGCCGTGCTGCGCACCGCGCAAATCGCCGAGGCAGCCGGCATCGCCCTGTACGGCGGGACCATGCTCGAAGGTTCGATCGGCACCCTGGCCTCGGCCCACGCCTTCCTCACCCTGCGCCAGCTGACCTGGGGCACCGAGCTGTTCGGCCCGCTGCTGCTGACCGAAGACATCGTCAACGAACCGCCGCAGTACCACGACTTCCAGCTGCACGTGCCGCGCACCCCAGGCCTCGGCCTGAGCCTGGACGAAGCCCGCCTGGCGCGGTTTGCCCGCCGCTAACCCCAAGGAGAAACCCCATGCTGTTCCACGTGAAGATGACCGTGAAACTGCCGGTCGACATGGACCCGGCCAAGGCCGCGCAACTGAAGGCCGACGAGAAGGAACTGGCCCAGCGCCTGCAGCGCGAGGGCAGCTGGCGCCACCTGTGGCGCATCGCCGGGCACTACGCCAACTACAGCGTGTTCGACCTGCCCAGCGTCGAGGCGCTGCACGACACGCTGATGCAACTGCCGCTGTTCCCGTACATGGACATCGAGGTCGACGGCCTGTGCCGCCATCCCTCGTCGATCCATGCCGACGACCGCTGATTCCCTTTCGCACAAGAACAAGAGGTACCCACCATGACCGTGAAGATTTCCCAGACCGCCGACGTGCAAGCCTTCTTCCAGCAAGCTGCAGGCTTTGGCAATGACCAGGGCAGCCCGCGCCTGAAGCGCATCATCCAGCGCGTATTGCAGGACACCGCGCGCCTGATCGAGGACCTGGAAGTCAGCGAAAACGAGTTCTGGCACGCCGTCGACTACCTCAACCGCCTGGGCGGGCGCGGCGAAGCCGGGCTGCTGGTGGCGGGCCTGGGCATCGAGCACTTCCTCGACCTGCTGCAGGACGCCAAGGACGCCGAGGTCGGCCTCGGCGGCGGCACCCCGCGTACCATCGAAGGCCCGCTGTACGTGGCCGGCGCGCCGATCGCCGAAGGTGAAGTGCGCATGGACGATGGCAGCGAAGCGGGCGTGGCCACGCCGATGTTCCTCGAAGGCCAGGTGTTCGACCCTGCCGGCAAGCCGCTGGCCGGCGCCACCGTCGACCTGTGGCATGCCAACACCCGTGGCACCTACTCGTTCTTCGACCAGAGCCAATCCGAATACAACCTGCGCCGGCGCATCGTCACCGATGCCGAGGGCCGCTACCGGGCGCGCTCCATCGTGCCCTCGGGCTATGGCTGCGACCCCCAGGGGCCGACCCAGGAATGCCTGAACCTGCTGGGCCGCCACGGCCAGCGCCCGGCCCACGTGCACTTCTTCATCTCGGCGCCGGGGCATCGGCACCTGACCACGCAGATCAACCTGTCGGGGGACAAGTACCTGTGGGACGACTTCGCCTATGCGACCCGTGATGGCTTGGTGGGGGAGGTGGTGTTCCGTGAGGGCGGTGAGGGGCGGTATGCCGAGCTGAAGTTCGACTTCCAGCTGCAGAAGGCGCAGGCAAGCGCCGATGAGCAGCGCAGTGGGCGGCCTCGGGCGTTGCAGGAAGGCTGAAGGCCCTATCGCCGGCAAGCCGGCTCCCACAGGTTCACCACCGTCCTCTGTGGGAGCCGGCTTGCCGGCGATCAAGGGCAAAGCCCTTGCCATCCACCCTGTAGCGAGAGCCCCCATGAAAACCCTGATCAAGGACAGCTCGCTGTCCGCCCTCGTCGCCGGCTGCATCGCGACGATGATTTCCTACGCCGGCCCGCTGGTGATCATCTTCCACGCCGCCGAGGCCGCCGGCCTGTCCCAGGGCCTGCTGTCGTCCTGGGTCTGGGCGGTGTCCATGGGCAGCGCCGTGCTCGGCGCGGTGCTCAGCCTGCACTACCGGGTACCGGTGGTGATCGCCTGGTCGATCCCAGGCTCTGCGCTGCTGGTTACCGCCTTGCCGCAACTGGGCCTTGAGCAAGCGGTGGGGGCGTACCTGATCGCCAACCTGGTGCTGCTGCTGATTGGCATCAGCGGGGCCTTCGACCGCATCATCGCGCGGCTGCCCGGGTCGATCGCCGCCGGCATGCAGGCCGGCATCCTGTTCAGCTTCGGCACCGAGGTGTTCCGTGCGCTGCCGGCACAACCGGGGCTGGTGCTGACGATGTTCGCCACCTACGTGCTGATGCGCAGGGTGCAACCGCGGTACGCGGTGGCGGCGGTGCTGGCTGCCGGCGCCGTGGTGACGCTTGCCAGTGGCGCGTTTCGCAGCGAGGCGCTGGTACTGGCGTTGGCCTCGCCCCAGTGGATTACCCCGCAGTTCAGCCTGGCGGCGGTCTTCAGCCTGGCGCTGCCGATGGTGCTGGTGGCCCTGACCGGGCAGTTCATGCCGGGCATGGCGGTGCTGCGCAACGCCGGCTACGGCACGCCGGCAAGCCCGCTGATCAGCGCCAGTGCGGTCGGTGGCGCGTTGCTCGCCCCGTTCGGCTGCCATGGCCTGAACCTTGCCGCCGTCACCGCCAGCCTGTGTACCGGCCACGAGGCCCACGAAGACCCCCGTCGGCGCTATGTCGCAGCCGTGGCGGGCAGTGCGCTGTACCTGCTGCTGGGCATTGCCGGGGCGACGCTGATGTCACTGTTCGCCGCCTTTCCTGCTGCGCTGATCGCCGCCCTGGCCGGGCTTGCGCTGTATGGCGCGATCAGTGAGGCGCTGGCCCGCAGCCTGGCACAACCTGCAGAGCGCGATGCTGGCCTGTTCACCTTCCTGGTCACCGCTTCCGGGGTGTCGTTCCTGGGCCTGTCGGCCGCGTTCTGGGGCTTGCTGTTCGGCTTGCTGGCCCATGCGCTGCTGCATGTGCGCCGCCCACCCGCCATCCAGGCCCTGCGCCGCAATTGCTGAACCGTCGTATTCCCAACGCTTTACCCATAACAACAAGATCAAGAGAGCTTCGGAATGAACCACACCCCCTGCGTTGCCATCGGGCTGACCCTGTTCAGCCAGCCGTTACTCGCTGCCCAAGGCGGCTTCTTCGAAGAGGCCAAGGCCAGCCTCAGCGCCCGCAACTACTACTTCAGCCGCGACTACTCGGACATCGTCGGCGCCAACCAGCAGTCCAAGGCCGAGGAGTGGGCCCAGGGTTTCATCCTCGATTTCAAGTCCGGCTACACGCCGGGCCCGGTCGGGTTTGGCGTGGACGCCCTGGGCCTGCTGGGGATCAAGCTCGACAGCAGCCCGGACCGCGTCAACACCGGGCTGCTGCCAGTGCACGGCGATGGCCGCGCCGCCAACGAGTACAGCCGCCTCGCGCCGACCTTCAAGGCCAGGCTGTCGAACACCGAGCTGCGCATCGGCGAGCTGCAACCCAACCTGCCGGTGCTGACCTTCAGCGATATCCGCCTGCTACCACCGACCTACCAGGGCGTCAGCCTGAGCACAACGCAGCTGGACGGCCTGACGCTGCAGGCCGGGCACCTGCGCTCGACGCACCTGCGCAACGAGGGCGGCGACGGCAAGATGAACGCGATGCTCGGCCACGTGCCCCAGCGCCAGGCCGAAAGCGATGGGTTCAACTATGTCGGGGGCGACTACGCGTTCAATGCCAACCAGAGCAGCGTGAGCCTGTGGTACGGGCAACTGGCGGACATCTACGCGCAGGGCTTTGTCGGCTTCAAGCACAGCAAGCCGGTGGGGGACTGGGTGCTCAGCGCCAACCTTGGCTACTTCACGGCCCGCAAGGACGGTGACGCGTTGCTCGGCAACATCGACAACCAGGCGTTGTTTTCGCTGCTGACCGCCAGGCGCGGTGGCCACAGCTTCCACGTGGGCTACCAGGGTATCTATGGCGACAGCCCGTTTCCACGGGTATTCGCCAACATTTCGCCGTTGGGCAACGAAGTGCCGACCTATGAGTTCGCCTACACCGACGAGCGTTCCTACCAGCTGCGCTACGACTACAACTTCGCGGCCCTCGGCGTGCCGGGGCTGACGGCGACGGTGCGCTACATCACCGGCAACAACGTCGACACCGGCCAAGGCTACGAGGGCAAGGACCGCGAGCGCGACATCGACCTGGGCTACGCGGTGCAGAGCGGGGTGCTCAAAGGCCTGGGCATCCGCGTGCGCAATGCCATGGCGCGGTCCAACTACCGCACGGATATCGATGAGAACCGGTTGATCCTGGTGTACACCTGGCAGCTGTTCTGACATGAGATCGAGCGCCGCCCGCGCGGCGCATCGCGGATAAAATCCGCTCCTACATTTGTTGCAACGTACCTATGCCTGATAAGCCATGGTTGTCAGCCTGGGTGGCACGACACGATTTCTCGGCGGGCGCCAAAGGCGAACAACCATGGCCTGACAGACCGTGGCACGTTGCAACAAATGTAGGAGCGGATTCATCCGCGATGCGCCGCGCGGGCGGCGCTCGATTCGCGCCGCACAGCAATACTCAAGACCTGCACCCGCGTTGCGCCTCATCGCTGGCAAGCGTGGTTGCTACCGGTTGTCACACACCTGCATTTGCACCCTCTGGATCAACAAGGTTAGGTTTCCTACATCACCCCCTCAGGAAGCCTACCCTTGGACTCCATCACCCAAGCCGTTCTGGGCGCCGCCCTCCAGGGTACGGTGCTCGGCCGTATCCAGGGCCGCCGCTCACTCATCTACGGCGCCGCCCTGGCCACCGTGCCGGACCTCGACGTGGTCATCCGCTACGCCGACCCGGTGTCGCAGATGACCTATCACCGCGGCTTCTCCCACTCGCTCTTCGTGCTCACCGGGCTCGCCCTGCTGCTGGCCTTGCTGGTCAACTGGCTGGGGCGAACACGCTGGCCAACCCAGGGCTACACGCTGGGGCGCCTGTTCCTGGCCTTCTGGCTGGTGCTGGTGACCCACCCGCTCCTGGATGCGTTCACGGTCTACGGCACCCAGCTGTTCTGGCCGCTGCAGACCACGCCGCTCAGTTGGGCGGCGGTGTTCATCATCGACCCGCTGTACACCGTGCCACTGCTGGCCGCCGTGCTCTACACCGCGATCAAGGGCATCAACCACAAGGCCTTGCGCCTGATGAGCCTTGCGTTGATCTTCAGCACGGCCTACCTGGGCTTCGGCCTGGCCGGGCGCATGGTCGCCGAGCATCGCCTGCAGGCAGCCCTCGACCAGCAAGGGGTGGCCGTGACCCAGGTGCGTGCGGTGCCGATGGCCTTCAACAGCCTGGTCTGGCGGGTGCTGGCCAAGACCCCGGATGGCGACTACTACGAAGGCATCAGCAGCCTGTTCGACCGCGCGCCGCCGGAAATGCAGCGCTTGCCACTGAACCTCGCCGCCGCCGACGGCCTCCCGTCGGCGCCCTTGCTGCAACGCCTGCGCTGGTTCACCGATGACTGGCTGCGCTACGACCAGGTCGGCGATGCGCTGGTGGTCACCGACCTGCGCATGGGCATCCCCGGCAACTACACCTTCCGCTTCAACATGGCCCACCGCGACAGCCAAGGGCACTGGGTGGCCGATACGCCGAGCCGCTACGTGGGGGCGGGGCCGGGCTCGATGTTCGATGGCCACGACCTGGCGTTGATCTGGCGGCGCATCCTCGACCAGCAACCGCCGCTGCCGTTGGCCGCCTGGACCACCCAGTACCTGGGCCAGGCCGCCGAGCCTGGGCGCTGACCGGTGCGCTCGGCCGGCCTGGACCTGGTCAAGTGGACGGCAATGCTGACCATGGTCGCCGATCACCTGCGTTTCCTGTGGCCGGCCGCCGATGGCCTGTTCATCGTCGGCCGGCTGGCATTTCCACTGTTCTGCCTGGCCATCGCCGCCAATGTGGCGCGGGCGAGCAGCATTCACGTGCGCTACCTCGGCTGGATGCTGGCCTTTGCCGTGGTGTCGGAAGGGCCTTATCGCTGGCTCGATCCGCACACCCAGACCTTCAGCGTGATCCCCACGCTGGCCTTGGGCGTCCTGGTGGCTTGGGGCGTGCGGCATCCCCAGTGGTGGGCTCGCTTGGCCGGGCTTGGCGCAGTGCTGACCGGGGCACTGTTCAGCCAGCAACTGATGTACGGCCTGCCGGGCGTGCTGCTGCCTGCAGGTTGGCTGATGGCGCGCCGCGTGGGTGGGGCCAGCTGGTTGTTGCCCTGCCTGCTGGCGGTGGCGGGCAATCTCACCAACAGCTGGTTGCGCGGCCATTTGCTGGCGCCTGTCACGCTTTTGACGATGGCCGCTGCGCTGTCGGCCATCCCCGTTGGATGCCTGTTACTGCGCCTGGACCACTGGCGTGTGCCTGCCGTGAAGCGCTGGGGTTATCTGTTCTACCCCGCGCATCTGCTGGTTTTGAAGGTGCTGATGATGGTGCTGGCTACTGCGGCTGGAGGATAGGCTGGTGTGGGCGCCTGGTCGCCCTGACAAAAATGATAGTGGCGCACTTTGCATGTATGGCTGATCCTGATAGGGCCGGGACTTGTCAGAAGATGAGATACACCCAAGGCAACACGCAGCTAGCAAACGAGGATTCAGCGCATGGCCAACAGAGAGACCGGAACCGTTAAATGGTTCAACGATGAAAAAGGCTTTGGCTTCATTACCCCGCAAAACGGTGGTGATGACCTGTTCGTTCATTTCAAGGCCATCGAGTCAGATGGCTTCAAGTCCCTGAAAGAAGGCCAGACTGTCAGCTACGTTGCTGAGAAAGGGCAGAAGGGGCTGCAGGCCGCTCAAGTACGCGTCGTATAGTCGACGGCTTCCAGAAGAGGGCCCCTTGTGGGCCCTTTTTTTGTGGGTGGCGTTCGAGAACTAGTAGAAATGCCAGTAGCCCCTTTGCCCTGAAAGCCACAAGATCAGCACTGACGGTGAAATGATTCCAGAGGTTAGAACGGCCTGACCCACACAATCACTAGCGGAGACTGTTCATGTCAAAACGTACGCAGTATCCGGCCACACCTTCGGTTGCACTTGTCGACCCTGGTTTCGTGGCGCCGCAGGAAGGACAGTTGGTTTTTCTAAAGGATGCGGTAGGTGACGGTACGCCGGTCATCCGTGAAGGTCAGCGTGTCAGCTATGAGTTGGTTCAAGGGCAGGATGGCCTTTGGTACGCCATCAATATCGTCATCGAAGACGAGCAGCCCTTGGATTAAAACACTCGTGGGCGATGCAGCCAGGCGCAAATGGCAATCTCTGCTGCTTCTAAAACGCGCCCAAAGCACCAGGCGGCGTATTGGATTGCGTCCCTCGCCGTTTAACCTTTAATTTTGAGGCCCCGAAAATCTAATGGATAGCAATTCCAATCTCAAAGCGGCGAAAATCGTGGGGTGTGAACACTCTTCTACAGTATTATCTACGCAGCAATACGACTCGGTTCACCTGCTTACATATACCCCCTATGGTTGTATGGGGGCTCACCACTGGGCACGCTCGGTACTTCTATTCAACGGCGAGCGAAAGGATGAAGCATCGCAAGGCTACCTGCTGGGAAACGGTGTACGAAACTTCTCACCGCAAATAATGCGGTTCTGCGCCCCCGACAATTTGAGCCCATTTAGCGATGGCGGGATCAATGCCTATGCCTACTGTGGAGGTGACCCAATAAATCGATATGATCCCAGCGGACACGCTTACATCGCTTACATGAAACAGCAGGCAGTCAAAGTGCCTTCCCTCCGGCGTCGAATAATCGGAAGACCATCGGGCACCAGGGCTGTGGATTCAGCAACTAGAAATCTGCTCAGAGTCAAGCTTACGCCCTCGAGAAATAAAACCCTTCCACCCGTACGAGCGTATGAACACACCTTAGATGCAGTCGTGGCGCCACCGCGCGCCGACTCCCCTCACTGGGATGCGTTTAAAGCACTTCATAACTGGCATTCGATAGGGTCCGGTAAGCGGAACAAAGTAGTGAAGACTTTAGTCGATTTTCAACAAGTAAAGGCTTCAGGTAGGGAGGAGCGGCTAGTAAGAAAATCAATGCAAGAATATATACAGTTTCGGCTCAACCATGATGGCGTTACGTTCAGTGAATGGTCGACAGAAGTTGTAGCGTTATCTTCCAGCGCCATGAAAGATCATGTGACCTCAATTAGGCGGGCGTGAATTACCTTTGAACAGGGCCGCTATGCGGCCCTGTTGATTTCAGCTGCGCGCCACACGCCCACTGACAAAATGTGCCACATCGTTGAACCCCGGCGTGGACGCATGCCCCGGCGTCACCAGCGAGTCGATGAAGGCCTCATCCTCGGCCGTGATCTTCACCTCCAGCGCGCCCCCGTAAGTGTCCCACTGCGCCTCGGTACGTGGCCCGACGATGGCCGAGCTGACCAGCTGGCTGTTGAGCACCCAGGCGATCGCGAACTCGACCATGCCCACGCCCTTGGCCTGCACATACGCCTGGATGTCGCGGGCGATGGCCAGCGACTCCTGGCGCCATTCCACCTCCAGGATGCGCTTGTCCTGGCGCGCGGCGCGGCTGCCGGCTTCGGGCGCGGCGCCCGGTGCATACTTGCCGCTGAGCACGCCGCGGGCCAGCGGGCTGAACGGCACCACGCCCAGGCCATGGTAGGCGGCAGCGGTCAGCTGCTCGGGTTCGGCCTGGCGGTTGACGATGTTGTACAGCGGCTGGCTCACCACCGGCTTGGCCACGCCCAGGCGCTCGGCGACATTGCAGATCTCGGCGATGCGCCAGCCGCGGTAGTTGGACACGCCCCAGTAGCGGATCTTGCCCTGCTGCAGCAGGTCGCCGATGGCGCGCACGGTTTCTTCCAGCGGCACCTTGTGGTCTTCGCGGTGCAGGTAATAGATGTCCAGGTAGTCCAGGTGCATGCGCGTGAGGGTGGCGTCGATGCCATTGAAGATGTGCTTGCGCGACAGCCCGCTGCGGTTGGGCAGGCCATCGGTGGGGCCCATGCCGACCTTGGAGGCCACCACCCAGTCCTGGCGATGGCGGGCAACGGCTTCGCCGACGATTTCCTCGGAACGGCCGGCGTTGTACACGTCGGCCGTGTCGATGAAATTGATGCCCTGGTCCCAGGCCTTGTCGATGATCCGCAACGCATCTTCGGTGCTGGTCTGCTCGCCGAACATCATGCTGCCCAGGGTGAGCGCGGAGACTTGCAGGCCACTGTGGCCGAGGGGGCGGTAGATCATGTCGAAGCATCCTGTGCACGGAGGGGAAGGGTGTGTTTTACACACAAGCGCGCCCCTTTGAAAGCACAGGCCAGGTGCTTCAGCCGATCAGCTCCAGCGCCTCGGCGCGGCTCAGCGGCCGCTTCATCCGTTGCGATAACAGCGCCATGGCGTCCGAGTAGCCTTTGGCGATCACCGCTGCGACTTGCTCCCCCACGCATTGCAGGGCAATGAAGTCGCCGTGCTCCGGCTCCCCGACGAACACCATCTCGTCCCACTGCTGGGCATGGCCCAGCACTTCATAGGTGCGCCCGTGCTGGTAGGTCCAGAAGAACGGCACATCGGCGTAGCGGCGCTGCTCGCCGAGCATGTTGGCGGCGGCGATCACCCCGTGCTGTTGCGCCAGGCGCCAGTGCTCGATGCGCACCGGCTGGCCGGCCAGCGGGAAGCGGGCGATGTCGCCGGCCGCCCACAAGCCCTCGGCGGCGCGCAGCTCGGCATCCACCTGCACGGCGCCATCGCGGTGCAGCGCCAGGCCTTGCACGAAGGCAGTGGCAGGCTTGACCCCGGTGCCCAGCAGCACCAGCCGCGTGCGCAGCGTTTCGCCGTTGGCCAGCTCCACCGCGTCTACCTGCCCCGAGCCTGTGAACCGGGTGACCTCGGTCGGGCCGTGGAACACCACGCCCTTGCGCTCGTGCAGTTCGCGAAGCGCGCGGCCGATGCGCTCGCCCAGCTGCTTGGCCAGCGGCACCGGATGGCGGCTGACCACATGCACCTGCGCGCCATACTTGCGCAGTGCCGAGGCCGCCTCCAGGCCAATGAAGCCATCGCCGACGATCACCACCGGCTGGCCCGGCTCGGCGGCATCGAGCAGGCGCGCGGCGTCCTCCCGCGAGCGCAAGGTCATCACCCCGGCCAGGTCGGCGCCGGGCACATCCGGGCGGGTGGGCTTGCCGCCAGTGGCCAGCAGCGCGGCGTCGTAGTCCAGGTGCTGGCCGTCGGCCAGGGTGATCTGGCGTTTGTTCACATCCAGCGTGCGCACCTTGCCCAGGCGCCGCTGCAACTGCCCCTGGCGCAACTGGTCGGCCTCCAGCAACGCCGGCACTTCATCGGCGGGCATTTCTGCGCCGATGACGAATTTGCTCAAGGCGGTGCGGTCGTAGGCGGGCTGGCGCTCCTTGTCGAGCCAGATCAACTTGCCGGCAAAGCCGTGGGCCAGCAGCGTGGCGACTGCCGCGGCCCCGGCGGCCCCGGCGCCGATCACGACGAAACAGCGGGCATCGCTGTGGCGTGGCGCCGTGGCACGTGGCAACGGCTGGTCATCGACCCAGACCTGGCCATCCTTGACCCAGGCCTTGTAGCGGCGCAGGTCGGCCAGCGCCGGCGGCTCGCAAACGACGCCTTCGTCGACGGCGAACGCGGCCTTGTGCCAAGGGCACACCAGCAGGCCATTGCAGACCACGCCTTCCTCCAGCGGGGCACCGGCATGCGGGCAGTCGGCCTGGTAGGCATGCACCTGGTCGCCCTGGCGGATCAGGATCAGTTCTTCGCTGCCGGCCTGCACGCGCAGGGGGCGCTTGGGGTCGAGCTGTTCGAGGCGGGCCACGGCGTGCTGGGTCATGGAGGTTCTCCAAAGGGCTTTGGAACCATTTGACGCCGGGGGAATGGGGGAGGTGCGTCGACCTGACGATCGGCGATGGGGCCGCAGCGCGGCCCCGTGTTGCCTCAATGGCTGCGCGCGGCCTTCAACGCGCCGGCCCGGGTAACCCGCAGGGCCACCAGGCTACCCACCACGATCAAGGCCGCCAGCGAATACAGCGCGGCATCGGTCGAGCCGGTCTGGTCCTTGATGAACCCGACCAGGTACGGGCTGAGGAAGCCCGCCATCTGGCCCACCGAGTTGATGATCGCCAGGCCCGCCACCGCCGCACTGGCGCTGAGCAGCGCCGTCGGCATCGGCCAGAACATCGGCAGGCCGGTGAGGGCGCCCATGGTGGCGATCGACAGGCCGAGGATGGCGATGGCCGGGTTGGCCGCGAAGTTCACCGCGATCAGCAGGCCCAGCGCGCCCATCAGCATCGGCACCACCAGGTGCCAGCGCCGCTCGTTGCGAAGGTCCGCCGAGCGCCCGCAGAGAATCATGAACACCCCAGCCAGCAGGTACGGGATGGCGCTCAGCCAGCCGATCAGCAGCGGGTTGTCGAAGCCCATGTTCTTGATGATCGAGGGCAGCCAGAAGTTGATCGCGTACACACCGCTCTGGATGCAGAAGTAGACGAAACCGAAGGTCCAGATCAGCGGGTTGGTGAGCACGGCCAGCACGCTGTCGCCGGTGGTGTTGGGCTTGCTGGCGGCGTCGGCCTCGAGGTCGGCGGCGATCAGCTGGCGTTCGGCCGGGCTCAGCCAGGCGGCTTTCTGGTAGCCGTCACTGAGCAAGCGGATGGCCAGCACCCCCAGCAGCACGGTCGGCAGCCCCTGGATCAGGAACATCCACTGCCAGCCGGCCAGGCCGTGCTGGCCTGCGGCGAAGTGCTCGAGGATCCAGCCGGAGAACGGCCCGCCGAGCAGGCCCGACACCGGGATCGCCGACATGAACAGGGCCATGATGCGGCCACGGCGGTCGGCCGGGAACCAGCGCGAGAGGTACAGCACCACGCCCGGGAAGAAGCCGGCTTCGGCCGCGCCGGTCAACAGGCGCAGGGTGTAGAACTCGGTGGGCGTGGTGACGAACAGCAGGCAGGTGGACAAGCTGCCCCAGGCGATCATCATCGCCGCGATCCAGCGCCGCGGGCCGAAGCGGTTGAGCGCCAGGTTGCTGGGCAGGCCGCAGAGCACGTAGCCGATGAAGAAGATGCCGGCGCCAAGGCCGTAGACGGTTTCGCTGAACTTCAGAGCATCGAGCATCTGCAGCTTGGCGAAGCCGACGTTGACGCGGTCCAGGTAGTTGAACAGGTAGCAGATGAAAATGAACGGAATCAAGCGCAGGGTGATGCGCCGGTAGAGCGCATTGCGGGTGCTTTCGGTGCCTTGGTCAGGGGCAGGGCTGTGTGCCATGATCGTGATCTCTGTTGTTATGGTTGTCGCCGCGTCGCCTGTGCCGGCGCTCGCCCTGACGAGTCTCGGGGAGTGCGACGCGCCTGTCTTTGTGCTTTTGCACAGCGTATCGTGCGGGCCGCTGTGCCTGAGTACAAAACCTAACACGCCTAAGGATCGCGCAATGTTCGAACTGGACCATGACCTGGCGCAGGATATCGTCAATCGGGCGATGGCCATCCTGCCGTGCAACGTCAATGTCATGGACAGCCAGGGGCTGATCCTGGGCAGTGGCGAGCCCGAGCGCATCAACACCCGCCACGAAGGCGCGCAACTGGTGTTGGCCAATGGGCGCATCGTCGAGCTCGATGTGGAGGCGGCCAAGTGCCTCAAAGGCGTGCAGCCTGGGGTCAACCTGCCGTTGATGCTCGACGGCCGGCTGATCGGCGTGCTCGGCCTGACCGGCGACCCGCAGCAGCTGCGCACCTACGGCGAGCTGGTGCGCATGACTGCCGAAATGCTCCTGGCCCAGCGCCACCTGCAGGTGGAGCAGCAATGGCGGCGCCAGCGCTGCGATGACCTGCTGGCCCTTCTGCTTGGCGGCAGCGGTGATTCGCCACGCCTGCTCGACGAGGCACAGCAACTGGGGCTCAAGCCGCAACTGCCACGGGTGCCGTGCCTGTTCGAGCTGCGCGGCGGGCCACCCAGCGAAACCCTGGCGGCCTGGTTGATGAACCGCTACCCGGACAGCTGGTGCGTGAGCCCGGCGCGCGATTCGCTGCTGTGGTGCCGCCCGGCCGGGCCGCTGCTGGATGAAGACAAATTGGTCGAACGCCTGCTGCGCGGCGGCTGGGAAGTGCAGCGCATGGCCATGGGCAGCCCGGCGCAGAGCCTGGAGCAACTGCGCCGCGGCTATCGGCGCGTGCGCGACCTGCTGGCCTACGGGCGCGAAGTGCTGCCCGGCCAGCAGTTGCTGAGCCTGGCGCGCTACCGCCTGCCAGCCTTGCTCTGGCGCCATCGCAACGAAGATGCGCTGGACGAACTGCTCGAGCCGCTGCAGCGCATCCGCGCCAAGGACGCCAGCGGCCAGCTGCTCGCGACCTTGCGCGCCTGGTGCGCCCACGATGGCCAGAGCCAGGCCTGCGCCGATGCCCTGGGCATCCACCGCAACAGCCTGCGCTACCGCCTGGAGCGCATCGCCGAGGTGGGCGAAGTCGACCCGCTGCGCCTGGAAGGCATGTTGAGCCTGTACCTGGGCCTACAGCTGCTGCCGGCGGGCTAAAGCGCAGGCAATGGCATTTGCCCAAACAACCGGCTGGGCATTTTGTGCATTCGACCGAGGCCGGCACGGCGGGTAGCTGTCAGCATGCCGCTATCTGTACAGGAGAAGCTTCATGAAGATCGTCATCGCCCCCGACTCGTTCAAGGACAGCCTCGATGCCGCCGGTGTCGCCCACGCCATCGCCACTGGCCTGGCCGAGGCCCTGCCCGAGGCCGAACTGGTCGAGTGCCCGATGGCCGACGGCGGTGAAGGCACCATGGAGGCCATCCTCGCCGCCAGCCATGGCCAATTGCGCCGGCAGACCGTGCGTGGCCCGCTGGGCCAGCAGGTGGAAGCCGGCTGGGGCTGGCTGCCGGACAGCCGCACGGCGATCATCGAAATGGCCCAGGCCAGCGGCATCCAGCTGGTGCCGAGCGCGCAGCGCGATGCCTGCCGCAGCAGCACCTGGGGCACCGGCGAGTTGATGGCCGCGGCCCTGGCGGCCGGCGCCCGGCGCATCGTTTTGGCCATTGGCGGCAGCGCCACCAACGATGGCGGTAGCGGCATGCTGCGGGCCCTGGGCCTGCGCTTGCTGGATGCCGACGGGCAAGCCCTGGAAGAGGGCGGCCTGGCCTTGGCGCGCCTGGCGCGCATCGACGCCAGCGACCTTGACCCGCGCCTGGCCGAGGTGCAGGTAGAAGTGGCTGCCGATGTCGACAACCCCCTGTGCGGCCCCAACGGCGCCTCGGCGATCTTCGGCCCGCAGAAGGGCGCAACCCCCGAACAGGTGCAGGCGCTGGACCAGGCCCTGGGCCATTTCGCCGACCACTGCGCGCAGTTGCTGCGCGAGGACGTGCGCGAGGCCCCGGGCTGCGGCGCAGCAGGCGGCATGGGCTTTGCCGCCAAGGCCTTCATGGGCGCGCAGTTCCGCCCGGGGGTGGAAGTGGTGGCCGAACTGGCCGGGCTCGATGCCCTGGTGCAAGGCGCGGACTTGGTGATTACCGGCGAAGGGCGCTTCGATGCCCAGACCCTGCGCGGCAAGACGCCCATGGGTGTGGCGCGGGTCGCCAAGCGCCATGGCGTGCCGGTGGTGGTGCTGGCAGGGACCTTGGGCGAGGGCTACCAGCAGCTGTATGCCCATGGCATCGATGCCGCTTTTGCCCTGGCCAGCGGGCCGATGAGCCTGGAGCAGGCGTGCGCCGATGCCGGGCCGTTGCTCAAGGCGCGGGCCAGCGATATCGCCCGGCTGTGGCGCTGCGCCCTGCAGCGCTGAGTCACGACGTGGCAGGTGCTTGCAGCGACCGCGCCGCCGCGGCCTGGCGGCTGAGCAACAACAACGCCAGCAGCGCCGCCGCGGCGCCTGCCAGCGGCAGGTAGACCAGCCCGACCCATTCGATCAACCAGCCGCCCAGCCCGCCACCCAGCGCCGTGCCCAGGTTGAAGGCCGCGATGCTCAACCCTGAGGCAACCCCGCTCGCCTGTGGTGCCAATTGCCTTGCCAGGGCAAGCAGGCGCAGGGTCGACAGGGTGACGATGGCGAAGAACAGCGCTCCGAGCCCGCCCACCAGCAGCACCACCGCCCAGGGCTGTTGCCGCCCCAGGTACAGCAGCCCGAGGTTGCAGGCCAGCAGTATCAGGGCCACTTGAAGGCTTCTATCTATTGCGAAGCGGTCCGCTGCATGGCCGCCCAGCACATTGCCAATCAGGGTGGCGGCGCCGAACATCAGCATCGCCAGGCTCAGCAGGCCGACATCGCCACGGGTGACCTGCAGCAGGAACGGCGACACATACGTCAGGAAGGAAAAGGTCGCCACGCTGACCAGCATGGCAATGGCCGCGGCCGCCAGCAGCGGCCTCGACAGCAGCGTGGCCAGCCGCCCGGCAGGGGGCAGCGCCGGTGCTGCCTGCCTGGGCATCAGCCACCACAACCCGCACAGCCCGAGCAAGCCCGCCAGGCCCAGGGCAACGAAGATCGCCCGCCACGACCACAAGCTGCCCAGCAACGTCCCCAGCGGCACCCCCAGCGCCAGTGCCAGCGTCAACCCCAGCCACACCAGCGACAACGCCTTGCCAGCCCGTGAGGCATCGACGCGCTTGACCGCCACATCGGCGGCGACCGCCATGAACACCCCGTGGGCCAGGCCGATCACGAAGCGGATCAGGTTGGCCAGGGGCAGCTGTTCGACCCAGGCGAAGGCAAGGCTGCCCAGCGCCAGCACGGCCAAGGTCAGCAGCAGCACGTTGCGCTCGCGCCAGCCGAGCAGCAGCGCCGTCAGCAATGGCGCGCCGATGGCGGCGCCCAGCGCATAGGCGGCAATGGCAGAACCCACGGCGGTGCTGGAGGCGGCGAAGTCTTCGGCCATGGCCGACACCAGGCCGGCCACGACGAACTCCGACAAGCCGAAGGCGAAGGTACACAGGGAAAACACATAGATCACGATTGGCATGGCGGTACGGCTTCTATAGCGGGTTGGCGTCAAAGGGCTTGCTGCCAGGCGGCGGCATCGAGGCTGACGCGCACCGCCAGCTCCAGTGCCTGGTCACGGTTCAGGCGCGGGTCGACCTGGCTCAGGTAGCGCCGGCCCAGGTCGGCCGGCTGCAGTCCTGCGGCGCCGCCCAGGCATTCGCTGACGTCATCGCCGCTGGCCTCCAGGTGCAGGCCGCCGAGCGTGGAGCCGTGGCGGGCGTGCACGGCGAAGGCGGCGGCGATTTCCCCGAGGATGTCGTCGAAGGCGCGGGTCTTGGTGCCGCAGGGCAGGCTGCGGGTGTTGCCGTGCATGGGGTCGCACAGCCACAGCACCTTGGCGCCGTCGGCGTTGACCGCATCGATCAGCGGCCCCAGGCGCGCCTGCAGCTGCGCTGCACCCATGCGGTGGATCAGGGTCAGGCGCCCGGGTTCGTTGTCTGGGTTGAGCCGTTCGAGCAACTGGCGCAGCTGGGCGGGGTCGGTATCGACGCCGACTTTTACCGCCAAGGGGTTGGCCAGCCCGCGCAGGTACTCGACATGGGCGCCACTGGGCTGGGCCGTGCGCATGCCGATCCACGGCCAGTGCGTGGCCAGGTTGAACCAGCGGCCATCGCTGTGCTGGCGGGTCAGGGCCTGCTCGTATTGCAGCAGCAATGCCTCATGGGAAACCCACATCTCGCGATGCAGGAACTCGCCGGGTTGCGAGCAGGCCAAGGTGCGCATGAAGCGCAGGGTGTCGTGCACCTGGCCGAGGAACGGGCGCAAGCGCGCGTGATCGGGCGCTTGCTCGAGCCAGCCGAGGGACCAGCGCTCGTTATGCAGCAAGTTGTCGATACCGACCTGTTGCAAGGTGTGCAGGTGTTCGAGGGTCAAGGCCGAGTGGGCATGCGCCTGCAGCAGGCGTTGCGGGTCGGCGCGCCGGGCAGCGGCGTCGAACGCGTGCTGGTTGACGCTATCACCGCGATACACTGCAAGACTCACCCCCTCACGCTGCTCCCAGTCACTGGAGCGTGGCTTGGCATATTGCCCGGCCAGGCGCCCGACCTGGACCACCGGCAGCTGCAGCCCGTGCATCAGCACCTGGCTCATCTGCTGCAGCAAGGCGACCTGGCGCGTGGTCTGGGCCAGGTCGTTGTGTTCGAAACGCTCGGCGCAGTCGCCCAGTTGCAGCACGAAGCGCCGCCCTTGCTGGGCTTCGCCAAGCAGGGCCTTGAGCTGCAGGACGCGCTGGGCGGTGACCAGTGCCGGGCGCTGGCCGAGCGCGGCAAGGGCCTGGTGCAAGGCCTGCGGGTCGTCATAGGTGGGCTGTTGCAGGGCAGGGCAGCTGCGCCATGAATCAAGCGCCCAGGTTGCCTGGGCGTCAGGCGCAGCGGCAGTGGGGGTCAGCATGGGTGTCTCTCCTGAGAGTGTCGTCACTCGGCCTGCCGGGGAGCAGGTGGCGGCGATAGTGCGCAGGGCGGACACAGCTTTGGAAATACAATAAATATCTTTGTCTGATATCTGCCCGTGGGCACGGAGTGAATCGACAACTATTGGTAGGCTTTTCCTACTTAGTAGTCAGAATAAACGGCTGAAACTATCGAATAATACTTTGCAACTATCACCGCTACCCGCAAATAAGTATTTTACTTGGCCCCGCCGCTCGCCAATTCTCAGCGCCACTTTTTCGAGAGGGCGAGTCGATGTTAGTTCACAACGACCAGGATTACGGCGTGCTGAAGGCCGCGCAGGGCGAGCTCCAGCAGCAGGTGGGGCATATTCCCGACGCCGCGTTTTATCAGCGCAAGTTGCAGGCGGCCTGGGCGCGGGCACAACAGAGCGCCCACTACGCACATATCGGTGACTACAGCAGCGCGGCATTCGAGCAATTGCCGCTCACCGCCAAGGCCGTGCTCAAGGCCCAACCGCTCAACTTCTGCACGGTGCAACTTGGCGAGGCCGCCAAGTATTACGCCACCACCGGCACCACCGGCGAGCCGACGCCGACTCCACGGCTCAAGGAAGACATCATCTGGAACGCGGTCAGCGTCGCCAGCCACTGGCGCTCGGTGCTGCGCCCGGGGGCGCGGGTGGCCAACCTGATGCCGTCGGATATCGTCCCGGTGGGCGACTTGATCGCCAACGTCTGCGAATACCTGGATGTGTCGCACGTGCGGCTGTACCCGTTCACCACGGGTATCACCGACTGGGAGCGGGTGTGCACCACCTTTGCAACCTACAAGCCGAGCGTGATGTTCATCGCCCCGGGCGTGCTGGTGCAGCTGACCCGCTACCTGAAACAGCGCGAGCTGCTGCACAGCTTCGCCGAGTCGGTGCACGCGATCATGCTGCTGGGCGAGGTCAACACCCAGCCGTTTCGCCAGCGGCTGGCCCGCTGGTGGCAGTGCGAGGTGTTCGACGCCAGCTACGGCAGTACCGAAACCGGCACCTTGGCGGCCGTGGGCGATGACCAGCAGATGCGCCTGGCCACCGCCACCAACTACTTCGAACTGCTGCTGCCCGATGGCAGGTTGGTAACCCCGGCGCAAGGCCTGACCGGCCGCCTGGTGGTGACGCCCTTGAACCTGTACGCGCGCCCGCTGCTGCGCTTGGACACCGGCGACAGCGTGACCATCACCGCCCCTTGGGAACCTGGCCGGGCCAGCCCGAGCGTGTTGATCAATGGCCGCGACAGCGACAGCGTCGTGGTGGGCGGCGTGGGCCTCGAGATCCGCGCGGTCGAGGAGGTGGTCTACGGCACCTGCGATGCCACCGGCTACGTCATCGAAATCGACCGCCAGAGCGACAGTGCCGCGCTGATCCTGGAACGCGACGTGACCTGGGACAGTACCCAGGAAGCGCAACTGCAGGCGCAGCTGCTCGAGCGCAGCGAACGGCACATGGGCCTGCGCTGGAGCCGGGTGTTGTTCGTCAACAACCTCTCGGCGCTGAACAAGAGCGGCGCCTCGCAAAAGAGCTGGAAGAAGACCAACCTGCGTTTTGTTGGAGGCCAGCCGTGAGCGCGCCGCAGTTTCCCCAGGGGCAGGGCCTGGGCAATGGCCAGCCAGACTTGTGGTGCACCTATGCCGCGATCCGCACCCTGGCCTGGGTCGAGCGCCTGGAGCAGGTCGATGCGCCGGCGCTGCAGGCTTACATCCAGTCCCGGCGCAACCGCGATGGTGGTTTTGCCTGGAGCAAGGGCATGCCTTCGGATGCCTGGGCAACCTTCTATTGCACCGAAACGCTCAAGGACCTGGGCATCGCGCTCGACCGGCGCGACGAAACCGCCGCCTGGCTGCACACCTTGTTCGACGGCGACGCCTACGCCATGTGCCCCGGCCAGACTGCCGACGTGTGGGCCAGCCACTACGCGCTGCGCACCTTGATCGAGGTGTGCCAGGGCCAGGTGCAGGACAGCGCGCCGCTGTACGCCTGGCTCGAAGGCCTGCAATGCGCCAATGGCGGCCTGAGCTGGTCTGCCGACTTCGCCCAGCGCAACCTGGCCGATACCCGCGCCTGCTTCTATGGCGTGATGGCGGCGCGCGCCCTGGAACGCCAGGGGTTGCCGGCACCTCGCTGGGACGTGCCGCGGCTGGTCGGCTGGCTGCAGGCGCAGCAAATGGACGGCGGCGGCTTCCGCTTCAGCGAAGCCGCGGATGTGCCGTGCCTGTGGGCGACCTACCGCGCCACGGCCAGCCTCGCGGCATTGCAGGCGCAGCCGTTGCGCCGCCAGCACTGCAGCGACTGGATCGAAGGCCTGCGCGGGCCAGGCGGCGCCTTCGTGCGCTGGGATGGCTATGACGGTGAAGATGTCTGGGCCGCCTTTTGCGCCGTGGGTTCGCTCAAGGCCCTGGGTGAGCCGGTCGCGCACCTGGCAGGCGAGGTGGCCGCGTTTATTGCCACGTTGGCCATGCCCCAGGGTGGTTTCACCTATCGCCAGGCCGGCTCCGCTGCCGATGTACTCACCACCGCCGCTGCGCTGCTCGGCGCTGGCCTTGCGCCGGCGCAGGGCCAAGCTGCACTGCGCTGGATCGAAGGCTGCCAGATGCCCAACGAACCGGGCGTGATGTACATGCCCGGGCGCGGCGCCGAAGTGCGCTGCACCAATTGGGCCTTGGCCGCCGGTGCCTTCAGCGGCCAACCAGGCCCACGCCAGGCGATCGGGCAGTGGCTGGCGGCGTTGCAGAACCCGGATGGCGGCTTCGGCTTCTGGGAAGGGCGCGGCTCGGACATGGTGTCCACCGCATCGGCCGTGTCGATCGTGCGCCAGCTGGGCGGCGAGTGCGGCGTGAGCCTTACCGCCATCGAGCGCTACGTCGCCAGCTGCCGCCAGGCCCAGGGCTACGCCTCGTTCCCGCGCGCTGAAACGTCGCTGCGTGCCGGGCTGCAGGCCTTGAGCTGCCTGGCCTACATCGGCCACGACGTGGCCCGGCAGGCCACCGAGCTGCTGGCCGCGCACAAGGTGCGCCAGGGCGGCTTCGCCAACCAGGGGCAGCGCATCCCCGACCTGCTCAGCACTTACCAGGCGGTTGCGCTGGCCGCCGACCTCGGCCTGCCGGCAGACCTGCCACACCTGCGTTTCTTCCTCGGCAAGGTGCGCAGCGCCGCCGGCCACGCCTGGTCGCCGCTGTTCCTGCAAGGGGTCGATCCGCTGTCCAGCTGCCTGGGCCGCCTGCTCGAGGCCTTCGCCGAAGGCCAGCGCCAACACCTGCCCAGCCTGCAGTTATCGTAAGGAGCCGCCATGCCCACCCTCAGTGTTTCCTGCGCGCCGCTGCCACCGCTGGAGCGCAAGCGCCTGGCCCTGGCCTTTACCCGCCAGCTCAAGCAGCTGGGCGCCGAAACCGCCCACTGCATGGTGTTTTTCCACCCCTTGGCCGCGGACTGCGTGTTCAGCGCGGGCATGCCGATGCCCATCAGCGACCGCGAAGGCGCACCTGCGCAGTTCCATGTGCGCATCACCTTGTCGGCCGCACGTGACCGCCTGGCGCACCAGGCGCTTGCCGAAGGCCTGCACGGCTGCCTGCGCACGCATTACCCGAACGCCTTCATCTACCTGCATTTCGACCCGATTCTGCCCGAGCACGTGTTCTTCAGTGCCGGTGCGCAATTGACCAACGCTGCCCAACAACAAGGAAACACCGGCCCGTGAACGACCTCAGCATTGCACAGCGTATTCGCCACACCCTCGGCCAACTGCTTGGCGAGCAGGTGCAGGCCATCGGCCCGCGCGACAGCTTTCGCGACTTTCTCGGCGAGCGCTTCGACAGCCTCATGGCCGTTGAAGTGATCACCGCCATCGAAGGGGCCTTCGACATCGAAGTGGACTACCTGAGCGACGACGTGCGCTTCTGGTTCGAAACCCTGGCCAAGATGGAGCAGTTCGTTGCCCAGAAGCTCGAAGACCAACTGACCCTGCAAGGTGCCCCGTGAGCGCCGAGCAGCTGTTCACCACCTCCGGCTCCACCGGCGCGCCGCGCCAGTGGCTGCGCAGCGTGGCGCAGATGGAGCGCGAGGCGGCGCTGATACTCGGCCGCTTTGCGCCCGAGGCGCGGGAGATTCTGGCGTTTGCGCCGGCCAGCCACAGCTACGGCAAGATCCTTGGCGAAGTCGGTGCGCGGGTGATGAACGCGCGGTTGCAAAGCTGCTCGCTGGAGCAGCAGCGGCTCCCCCAGCTCGACGGCGAAGGCACCTGCGTGATCCTCGCCATTGCCAGCACCTGGCGCCTGTTGCCGGCGTTGCTGGCAAGGCTGGCGCCGCGCCGCCCGGTGCTGGTGGTGCACAGCGCCTCGCTGCTGCCGCCTGGGGCCTTGGCCACGGTGCAGCGCCATGCCGGGCCCCAGGTGCGCTTCGTCGAACTGCTGGGCGCCACGGAAACCGGCGCCATGGCCTACCGCGAGCTGGATGCCCAGAGCAGCGCCGAGCAAGCCTGGACCTTGCTCGACGATGTCCGCCTGCTGAGCCCGCCAGGGCAGCCTTGCGCCCTGGAAGTCGCAAGCCCGCGCATCGCCCGTGAAGCAGGCCAGCCCAGCGCGCCGGCCAGCCACCGCTGCGATGACCAGGTGCAGGTGCTGGACGCGCGCCGCTTCCAGTGGCTGGGCCGGGCCAGCAGCCTGATCAAGGTCAACGGCCTGCGCCTGGACCTGGGGCGCCTGGCCAGCGAGCTCGGCCAGCGCCTGGGCTGCCCGACGCTGGCCTGCGTTGCCGTGCGCGATGCCTTGCGCGGCGAAGCCTTCGAGGTGCTGTTCAGCTCCGCCACGCTGAGCGAGCGCGCAGTGCTGCAGGCCTTCGCCCAATTGCCCGCAGGCCATCCGCACCCGGTCGCGGTACGCCGCGTCGACCACCTGCCTTTATCCGCCACCGGCAAACCCCAGCCGTGGGCGGCCTCAACCGCTGTCAAGGAATACACCCATGACCCACGCTGACACCCAAGCCACCATTGCCCATTACCTGGCCAACTGCGGCGCCGAGCCCGGCGCCGGCCGCGAGCAGCCCGAATACCTGGCGCTGAGCCTGCGCAAGCGCCATGAACTGTTGCAGCGCACCCCGGCCCTGGCGGCCGAGTGGGCGGCGCAGTACGCCCAATGGTCGGTGCACGCCGACAGCCACTACCGGTGCCTGACCAGCACCCGCCCGGTCGATGCGCCGTGGTTCCGCCTGGGCGTCAAGGACACGGTGGACGTCGCCGGCCTGCCGACCCGCCTGGGCCTGCGCAGCTACCGCCATTACCCGCAGCGCAGCGCCGAGGCGCTGACCTTCCTCGACCCGCGCATTGCCTTGACCAGCAAGGTGGCCACCACCGAGCTGAACATCGCCTTCGGCGCGGGCTGTCGCAACCCGCATTTCCCCACCATCGACCCGTCGGGCTCGAGCACAGGTTCCGCGGTGTCGGTGGCGGCCGGGCTGTGCGACATCTCCCTGGGCACCGACGTGCTGGGCTCGGTGCGCTGGCCGGCGTCGCACTGCGGCATGGTCGGCCTGCGCATGACCCAGAAAGCCGCAAGCCTGGCCGGGGTGTTCCCGCTGTCGCCGCGCATGGACGCCCTGGGCTGGGTCACCCGCAGCGCCGATGACCTCGACCTGCTGCTGCCATTGCTGGGCCTGGAGCCGCTGCTGGGGGAGCAGCAGCCGCTCAAGCAGCGCTACCGCGTTGCGGTGCTGGAACACGCCCTGGACCCGGCACTGACCAGCCCGGCGATGCTGGCCATGCTCGGCCAGGCCCGCAGCGCCCTGGCAGACCTGGGCATGGCCCCCGGCGAAGTCGCCATGCCCGAGCTCTGGGCCTGCCGCGGCGACGCTTGGCAGCTCTGCGCCCGCGATGCCTGGCTGGCCTCGGCGGCCTGGGCGCGCCGCTTCGATTGCGAGCTGCACTGGTCGACCCTCAGCGCGCTGAAGGTGGGCGAGGGCGTCAGCGACAGCGACTACCAGCGCATCCACCAGCGCATGGACAGCATCCGCGCCGGCATCGATGCCTGGTTCGACGCCGCGCAAGTGGACTTCGTGGTGTTCCCGATGGACCCCAACCGCCCGTTCGACAAGCGCAACCCGCAGCCGGGCGACTCGACCATCCCGTCGCCGGCCGATGAAGGCTACTCGCAGAAGATCAGCTTCACCCCGCTGGCCAGCTTCAGCGGCCTGCCGGCCATCACCGTGCCGATCTGCCTGAGTGACGACGGCAAGGCGCCGCTGGCCGTGCAGATCATGGGCCGGCGCGACAGCGAGCGGCAGTTGGTGGACATCGCCAAACGCCTGCAGGCCGTCACCGGCTTGCTGCCAACCCGTCGTCTTCAGGTGTAAGGAGCAGCACATGTGCGGAATCACAGGCTGGGTGGACTACACCCGCGACCTGACCCAGGCCGGCCAGGCGCTCGATGCCATGACCGATACCCTGGCTTTGCGCGGGCCTGACGCCCGCGGCACCTGGCAGCACCGCCACGCCTTGCTGGGCCACCGGCGGCTGGCGATCATCGACCTCAGCGGTGGCGTGCAGCCGATGACTTACCGCTGCGCCAGTGGCGAGCACGTCACCCTGGTCTACACCGGCGAGGTCTATAACCACAATGAACTGCGTGAGCGGCTACGCAAGGCGGGCCACCAGTTCCATACCCGCAGCGACACCGAGGTGGTGCTGCACGCCTACCTGGAATGGGGCGAGCAGTGCTGCGAGCACTTGACCGGGATGTTTGCCTTCGCCGTGTTCGACGGGCGCGACGGGCACTTTCTGCTGGTGCGCGACCGCCTGGGGGTCAAGCCGCTGTACTACGCCCGGCATCAGCAGGGCGTGCTGTTCGGCTCGGAAATCAAGGCGATCCTCGCTCACCCGGAATTCACCCGCGCCCTGGACGTGGTGGGCCTGGTGGATGCCTTGAGCCTGTCGCGCGGCAGCGTGCGCACGGCGCTGCGCGGGGTCGACGAACTGCCTCCGGGGCATCGCCTGTCCTGGCGCCCCAATGGCCAGCCCAAGCTCAGCCGCTACTGGCAGCTGCAGCGGCGCGAGCATCAGGATGACCTGCAAACCACCGTGCAGCGCACCCGCGAGCTGCTGGGCAAGGCCCTGGGCGAGCAGCTGTACGCCGATGTGCCGGTCTGTTCGCTGCTCTCTGGCGGGCTGGACTCCACCGCCCTGACGGCCATGGCGCAACAGCGCCTGGCGGCCGCGCAAGGCGGCAAGGTCAATTCGTTCTCGGTGGATTTCGTCGGCCAGGCCGAGCAGTTCCAGGGCGATGCGTTCCGCCCCGAGCGCGACCAGCCCTACGCCCTGGCCGCCGCCGAGCACATCGGCAGCCAGCACCAGACCATCCTCATCGACAACCGCGAGCTGGTGGCCGAGGCGGCCCGCCTGGCGGTGTACCGGGCCAATGACTCGGCGGCCACCTTCGGCGACGTGGACACCTCGCTGTACCTGCTGTTCAAGGCCATCCGCGAGCATTCCACGGTGGCCATCTCCGGCGAGGCGGCGGATGAGGTGTTCGGCGGCTATGCCTGGTTCCGCGACCCGCAGGCCGTGGCGGCGCCGCGTTTCCCGTGGCTGTCGCGCATGCAGTTGCTGCAGCCGCAGCTGATCAACCCCGAGTTCAACCGCCTGTGCGACTTCGCCCAGTACCAGGACAGCTGCTACCACCAGGCGCTGGACAGCGTCGAGCACCTGGCCGGCGACAGCCCGCAGGAGCGGCGCATGCGCGAGCTGTGCCACATGCACCTGCAGCGCTGGCTGCCAATCTTGCTCGACCGCAAGGATCGCCTGAGCATGGCGGCCAGCCTGGAAGTGCGGGTGCCGTTTACCGACCATGAACTGGTGGAGTACGTCTACAACGTGCCCTGGGCGATCAAGGGCAAGGGCGGCGAGGAAAAGTGGCTGCTCAAGCAGGCCTGCGCCGACCTGCTGCCGCCGGCGGTGCTGCAGCGGCGCAAGAGCCCGTATCCGACCTCGGCCAACCTGGCCTACGAGCAGTTCCTGCGCGGGCAAGTGCGGCAATTGCTGGGGGAGGCGGGCAGCCCGGTGTTCCAGGTCATCGACCGGGCGCGCCTGGCGGCTGAACTGCAGCAGCCAGAGGGCTATTTCAATTCGCAACTGCGGCGCAACAACCTGGAGACGGCGCTGGCCCTGGCCACCTGGTTGCGCGATTACCGCTTAGCGGTGTAGCTCGGGCCGCTCGCTGCCATCCAGGATCACCGGGTTCTGGATGGTATCGGCGAAGCGCCGTGGCGCCCCCAGGTCGAGCATGGAAATGAAGCTGCCCAGGGCTGGGGAGGCATTCTGGATGTTCCAGTTCATGTACAGGCCCATGGTCGGCGTGGGCTGGTCCTTGATCGGCCGGATCGGGCGGAACTGCACGCGGTCGCGCAGGGTGGAGTAGGCAATCGACTCCGGCACCAGGGCAACCCCGAAGCCACAGGCCACCAGGCCGATGAGGGTGTGGATCTGCGCCGCTTCCTGGACCACCTTGGGGTAGAAACCGGCCGATTCGCACAGGGCGATGAGCTGGCTGTGGTAGCCGCTGCCCAGTGCCTGCGGGGTGAACACGAAGTCTTCTTCGGCGAAGTCGCGCAGGTCGACCATGCTGTGGTTGGCCTTGGGATGGCTGCTGGGCAGGGCCATGACGATCTGCTCGTTGAGCAGCAGGCGCGATTCGATGGTGTCCGGCGGCATGGGCAGCTTGCGCATGAAGCCGATGTCCGCCTCGCCGGCCATCAATGCCTTGGCCTGGGACGCCGACGGCATTTCGCGGATGGTTAGCCGCACGTTCGGGTAGATTTCGCGGAATTTCTTCAGGGTGTTGAGCAGCGACTCGTAGTAGGCGATGGAAATGGCGGTGATGGTCAGCTTGCCGCAGATGCCCTCGGAGACGTTGCGCGCGTACTCGATGCCTTGCTCGAGCTCCTTGAGCGTGCGGTAGGCGGTTTCCAGGAACGCCATGCCGGCCGCGGTCAGCTTGACCCCACGTTTGTTGCGCAGGAACAGGCTGAAGCCCAGCTTCTCTTCGAGTCGGTTGATCGCCTGGCTCAGGGGTGGCTGCGCCATGTGCAGGCGAATGGCTGCCTTGTGAAAGTGCAGCTCCTCGGCCACGGCAATGAACTGCCTGAGCAAACGTGTCTCGATCATTCTACGTTCCTTCATCGAGTCGAACGGGGGCCTGGAAGGCGAACCCCTGCGGCCGACCCTGCAAGGCGGCCATGATAGTGCGTGGCATCGCGGCGACAAAGCCTCTGCGGTAAACGGTGGTTGTAGGGCAATCACGGTACTGGCCGAGGTACGGCGGCAGGCGAGGGCAGACGTGATATCCCGGAGATATCAAAGTTGCATGCTTTTAATATTAAGTCATTGATTTTTTTATTGTTATCGTAAAAAGGAGAATCGGAAGAGCAGCACAATGCCAAGCACAGACCCTTTCAAGAACAAAGTTGCCATTGTCACCGGTGCTGCCCAGGGCCTTGGCCTGGATTATGCGGCGGCCCTGGCCGCACGCGGTGCCCGGGTGGTCATCAGTGACCTGGGCACCGATCGCTCCGGCGAAGGCCAGGATCCGGCGGCGGTCAGCGTGGCCCTGCAAACCCTGCAGGCCAAGGGCCATGAAGTGATCGCCCACGTCGGCCACCTGGAAAACGAAGACGAGTGCCAGCAACTGGTGGAGCTTGCCGTCAGCCACTTCGGCGCGCTGGACATCCTCATCCACAACGCCGGCTGGGTCGACTACCAGGGCATCGAAACCCAGGAGCAGGCGTTTCTCGAACGTGCCCTGGGCATCAGCGTGCATGCCCCGGTGTGGCTGGCCAAGCATGCCTGGAAGCACCTCAAGGCGTCTGCGGCGCCGCGCATCGTGCTCACTACCTCCGACCGCGCCATGTACCAGCGTTACGCGCAGCCTGGGCTGGTGGCCTATTCGGCGGGCAAGATGGCCCAGGTGGGCATCATGAATGCCCTGAGCATGGAGGGCCTGGCCCACGGCATCCTGGTCAACGCGATTTCGCCGGTGGCCAAGACCCGCATGTGGGGTGTGACCCTGCCGCCTGAAGAGCTCAAGCCCGAGTGGGTCACCCCGGGGGTGCTGTACCTGGCCAGCGAACTGTGCCGCGACACCGGTTACATCCTGCGTGCCAGCAACGGCCAGTTCACCGCCACCCGTTTTAGCGAGAACAGCGGCGTGAGCTACCCGCGCGACCTGGCGCGGGTCGAAGCCTCGAGCCTGGCCGAGGTGGCCGAGCGCTGGAGCAGCATCAAGGAATGCCATTACCTGCCGTACAAGGTCGCCAACACCCGCACCGACCTGGGCGAGAGCCCGGTCTGGGATGCCCGCAGCGGCGCCCTGTATTTCGTCGACATCACCGGCGGGCGCATCCACCGCCTGCAGCCGGAAGGCGAAATCGAGGTGCTGTACGAGTCTGCCGCGCGCATCGGCGCCCTGGCCCTGACCGACCAGGGCAACCTGATCTTCACCGAAGACGCCAGCGTCGCCATCCTCGATGTGATGCCGGGCAAGGTGCGCCAGTACTCGGCCTCGGTGCATCACCGCTCCAGCTACCGCTTCAACGATGGCGCCTGCGACCCCCAGGGGCGTTTCGTCACCGGCCTGATGGACGAGGGGCCAAGCGGCAAGACTGGTGCGCTGTTCCGTTTCGACGCCGAGTTGCACGACGAAGTGATCCACGATGGCCTGGCCTTGCCCAACGGCCTGACCTGGTCCGAGGATGGCAAGACCGTGTTCTTCGTCGATTCGGTCAGCCGCTCGATCTACCGCGCCGAGTACCTGGAAGAGGGCCGCCTGGAACAGGTCACGCTGTTCGCCGAGACCCCGGCCGAACTGGGCCGCCCTGATGGCATCGCGCTGGACCGTGAAGGGGGCTTGTGGGTGTGCCAGTTCAATGGCAGCTGCCTGCTGCGTTACGACCGCAACGGCCACCTCACCGACCAGGTGGTGATGCCCGTGCCGCGCCCGACCAGCTGCTGCTTCGGTGGCCCGGCCCTGGACACGCTGTACATCACCACCGCGCGCGTCGGCATGTCGCCGGCCGAGCTGCGGCACTACCCGGATGCCGGCGACCTCTACGCCATTCGCCCGGAAATCGGCGGCATTGAGCGCTTCGCCTTCAAGGAATGAGCTGTTGCGCGGGGCTGGCCGGTAGCACGGCCAGCTCGCCGAAGCGTTGCGCCGAGTCGATGTAGCGCAGCGCCGACTTGGCATCCTTCCAGCCCACATAGCTCATCAGCGACTTCAATTCCCAGCCGTTGGCCGTGGCCCAGGTGGCAAAGCCGCGGCGCAGGGAATGGCCGGTGTACAGCGCCGCCGGCACCCCGGCGCGTTCGAGCATGCGCCGCAGCAGGCCGACCAGGCTGTTGCTGTTGAGCGCGGCATCGCCCAGGTTGCCCCAGCGGTCGAGCTTGCGAAACACCGGGCCGTGGGCGATGCCGGCCACTTCGATCCACTGCAGGTAGGCGCTGACCGGGCACAGAGCCTTGAGCGCCGGCGTGCGGTGCTGCACGCCCAGCGCCTCGCGGTCGCCCTTGCTGCGCGGCAGGAACAGGGTGATGCCGACACCCGCTTGGGCCTGGATGTGCTCCACGCGCAGGCGCGCCAGTTCGTCCCCCCGAAAACCCCGCCAGAAGCCCAGCAGCAGCAAGGCCGCATCGCGCCGCGCGCGGCGCAGGGCGGGCAAGTCGTGCTGCTCGCGGGCCTGGCGCGCCTCTTCTTCGAAGCGTGCCACGGCGCTTTGCAGGTGCTGCAACAGCAGTGGCGCGGCCTGTTTGGGCGGGGTTGGGTGCAGGGTGCGGATGCCCCGCAGGACCTGGCGCACCAAGGGGGCCTTGGTCGGGTCGGGGAAGCCTTGGCTGATGTGCCACTGGCTGATCGCCGCCAGGCGTTGGCGCAAGGTGCTGACTGCGTGTTGTTCGGCGTGGTCGGCCAAATAGCGGGCGATGCTCTCGGCGGTGGCCGGCAGAAAGCCGCCCCAGTGCGCCTCGAAATGCTCGATGGCGGCCTGGTAGCTGCGCCGGGTGTTGTCACGGGTGGCGGCGCGGACGTAGCGCTCGATGTCGGTCATGGTGCTGGTGTCGGTGTGTGGTGGCGACACCTTAAACCCTGCAGGCGTTTCTGTCCTGGGCCTTATCGCCGGCAGCCGGCTCCCACACCGATCGCATGGGCACTGGAGATCGCTGTGGGAGCCGGCTTGCCGGCGATAAGGCATCACCCCGTCAGCGCGGCACTGCGGCATCCATCATCTGTTGCAGCGGCGCATATTCGGCCTTGCTCACCGGCACCAGGCCACTGGCATCCTGGGACGCGACGAACCCCGCCAATGCCTGGGGCTCTTCAAGCATCGCCTTGCGGATGCGTGCCTTCAGCGCCGGGCACAAGCCGGCGCTGAACACATAGGGGTCGTAATAGATCGGCTGCGAACGCCATAGCACCTTCAGCGCCGTCCCTGCCAACCCTTGCCGTGCCAGGAATGCATCCGCCCGCTCACTGGCCACGAAGGCGGCATCCACCCGGCCATCGAGCAGCGCCTGCAGCGCGTTGTCGTGGTTGCCGGCATACACCAGCGCAGCAAAGAATCGCGCCAGCGGCACGCCCACCTGCCGCGGGAACTCCATGTTCGGCACCAGGCTGCCGGAGGTGCTGGCCGGGTCGCTCAAGGCCACGCGCTTGCCGCGCAGGCGCTCCAGGTCATCAGGCTCATCGGCGCGGGTCAGCAGCAGCGCCTGGTAGTGGCTGCCCGCCGGCGTGAAGGGGCCTGCGCTCAAGGTAAAGGTGGCGAACGGCTCGATGCCGGGGTCTCGGCGCTGCGCCAGGACGTAGGAGGCCGGGCCCAGCCGGGCGATGTCGGCGCCGCCGGAAACGATGGCATCGACCACGCTTTCATAAGAAGCGGCAAGCACCAGCTCCACCGGCACTCCCGCCGCCTCGCTCAAGCGCCGCAGCAGCGGTTGGTGCTCGCGCACCATGTCCTGCGCAGCCTTGATCGGGATCACCGCCAGGCGCAGGCTGCGCGGGGTGCAGTCGGCCAGCGCGGGGCCGGCCAGGAGGCTGGCCAGCAGCAGCCCGGCCACGGCCTTCACAACACGCATGACTTTTCCTCGATGCCGTTGAAGGGCGGGTAGTCGCGCAACTGCGCCGGCGACAGCGGCCGGCTGAAGTGGTAACCCTGGGCGATGTCGCAGCCGGCCAGCTTCAGGCACACCACCTGCTCGCGGGTCTCGACGCCTTCGGCCACCACTTCCAGCCCCAGGCGCTTGGCCAGGATGATGGTCGAGGAGACGATCGGGCTGTCGTCGTAGCTGTTGGACAGCGGCGCAATCAGCGAGCGGTCGATCTTCAGCTTGCTCAACGGCAGCGACTGCAGGTGGGCGAAGCCGGCATAGCCGCGGCCAAAGTCGTCCAGGCTGATGCCCAGGCCCGCCGCGCGCAAACGCTGCAGGTGGTCGACGGCGGTGCCTTCCGGGTCGAGGATGGTGGTTTCGGTGATCTCCAGCTCCAGGCGCTGCGGGGCGATGCCGTGCAACTGCAGCTTGGCCAGCAGGCGCGTGCTGAAATCCGCCTGGCGCAGCTGCAGCGCCGACACATTCACCGCCAGGCGGCTGTCGCGGCCCTGGGCGGCCCAGCGGGCCAGCTCTTCGCAGGCCAGGCGCAACACTTCCCAGCCCAGCTCGATGATGAAGCCGCTGCGCTCGGCCAGGTCGATGAAACGGTCCGGGTAGAGCAGGCCGAACTCGGGGTGGTCCCAGCGCACCAGCGCTTCGTAGCCCAGCACGCGCTGGGTATCCAGGCGAATCTGCGGCTGGTAGTGGAGCACGAACTGGCGCCCGGCCAGGGCGCTGCCGAACGCCTGCTCCAGGGTAAAGGCCTGGATGTCGGATAGATTCAGCGACGGGTCGAAGAAGCGGTATTGGGCGCGCCCGGCCTGCTTGGCCGAATACATGGCGGCATCGGCGAAGCGGATCAGGCTGTCGATTTCCTGGCCATCGCGCGGGCAGATGCTGACGCCGACGCTGGGGCTGGTGTTGACCTCCTGGCCGTCGAGGGCATAAGTGGCCGAGAGCTTTTGCACCAGGCTGCGCACCCAGGCGTTTATCTGCTCTTCGCTGCGCTCGCCGGCCAGCAGCACGACGAACTCGTCGCCGCCGAAACGCGAGGCCTCGTCACCGGGCTCGAGCAGACGCTGGATGCGCCCGGCCACGGCCTGCAGCAGCAGGTCGCCGATCTTGTGCCCGAGCGAGTCGTTGATCGACTTGAAGCGGTCCATGTCGATGAACAGGATCGCCATCAGTTGGCGCTTGCCGCGCTGGCGGGTCAGGGCCTGGCCTGCCACTTCGACGAACTGGCGGCGGTTGTGCAGGCCACTGAGGTGGTCGGTGGCGGCGGCATGGCTGCTGCGCCGGTGCTCGTCCTCCAGGCGCCCGATCAGTTGCTGGTTGACCTGCTGGGCATGCTCCAGGGCGCTGAACGCCTCCTGGCGCTTGCGCAGCAGGCGCAAGGTCCAGGCGAGGCTTGCGAGAATCATCAGGGTCATGCTCAGGTTCAGCCAGAACTGGCGCGAGTAGGCAAGCGCGGACGGCCCGAGGATCTCGTCGTAGCGCTGGCTGACGACCACGCTGAAACCGCGCTCGGCAACGCGCCGGTACAGGCTCTGGTAGGCGTTGCCGGCGGCGTACTGGGTGAGCAGGCCGGAGGCGTTGTCGCTGCCCTGCAGGCCGGGTTCGAAGCTGTCGTCGGCCACCACCACGCCGCTGCTGTCGATGCGCAGGCGCTCCTCGCCGTCGTCCTGCAGCAGGCGCATCAGCCCGCTGCTGCCCAGGTCGATGTGTTGGAACAGCACCGCCAGGTAGCCGATGTCGACCTGCACCACGAGGATGTGGTCGACCTCGCGGCCCGGCAGGTTGGTCAGCGGCAGCAGGAACGGCAGGCGCCAGTTCGGCAGCGGGGCGGGGGTGTTGTCGGCGGCGATGCGCGGCAGCAAGGGTTTGAAGCCGTAGTGGGCAACGTGCAGGCTCAGTTGCCGCAGCCAGTCGGCCGGCAGCTGCGTGGCCTCGTCGCCGTGGCTGGCCGAGAGCAGCCGGCCCTGGCGGTCGTACAGGCTCATGCGCTTGAACACCGGGTCTTCGGCGAGCAGGCGGGCCAGGCTCAGGTTGTCCTGGCGCAGTACCTTCATGTCCTCCTGGGTCACGCGGCCCACGGCCTGGGCGCGGTCGACCAGCTGGCGCAGGTTCTCGGCAACCACGCTGGCCAGGTTCAGGTGCTCGGCGGCCTTGGCCGACAGCGCATCCTGGCGCGCGGCCGCCTTCTGGCTGAAGTACAGCCCCCAGAGGAAGGTCAGGGTGGCGGCACACAGCATCAGGATCAACAGGCGCAAAAGGCCAGTAGAGGAGAGCGAACGGCGTATCACTGCTGGTATTCCCGACCCTGGGTAGTGGCCGAAAAAATACGACAGGCAGATGACAGGCTCATGACTGGTGGCGATTTGCCTCTAGGGTTTTCCCCGGTCTGCCAGCGGCGCCTGGAGCCGGGCGGTTTCTTCCTGCAGGTAGCTGAGCAGGGCGCTGACCTCGGCGTCGCCCAGGCGCATGTTGGGCATGGCCAGGCGCTTGTACTGCTCATAGAGCAACGTTGCCAGCGGGTCTTTTTCGGCCAGCATCCGGTCTGGCTCCTTCAGCCAGCGCGCCAGCCAGCCGGGCTCACGTTGCGCCGTCACCCCCAGCAGGTCGGGGCCAAGGACGGGTTGCCCGGGCTCGCTGTTGCCCACCGTATGGCAGGACGAGCAGCGGGTGCGAAAAATCTGTTCGCCGCTGCTGGGTGGGCGGATTTGCGGGGCATCGGCGTAGTCGTTGGGGGTGGCGCTGGCCTGCTTCCAGTTGTGCAGGCTGTTGCCCAGCCGGTCGGCGAGGATGTACGGGCTTTCGAAGGGTGAGGCCTTCATCCAGCGGCCGGTGGCCTGGTTGCCGATGATCAGGCTCAGGTTGTGGTCTTTCGAGCGGCCGTTTTCCAGGCCGTCTATGTACAGGCCCAGGCGCCGGCGCAGCTGTTCGATGTCTTCGGGCTTGCCCGTGAGCAGGGTCCAGCCGGGGCCGATGGCGAACTTCTCGGCATAACGCTTGAGGGTGGCCGGTGTGTCGTTGTAAGGGTCGATGCTGATCGAGTAGAAGAAAATGTCCTTGCCCACGCGGTCGCCGAGAATCTTCTGCACCTGGCGCAGGCGCGCGGTTTCCACCGGGCAGGAATCGGCGCAGCCGGTGAAGATGAAGTTGATGGCCACCACCTTGTCTTTTATCAGGTCGTCGTAGAAACGCACCTGCTGGCCGTCCTGGGTCACCAGCGGGGTGTTGGGGAAGTAGTTGCCGCCCCAGGGCGTGGCGGCTTGGGGCGGGATCTGCGGCTGGGCGCAGAGGGCCGGTTGCAGCGGCCAGTAGTGCGTGCTGGCCGCAAACAGGGAGAGTGCGAGCAGAACACGCCATGCGCCGGTCATGATGCAGTCCTCTTCAGGGTCTTCAGGGCTTGCCGGCGATAGGCCGCTAAGCGGCCCGCCGTCACTTCACGCTGATGGGTACGGTCACGCTCTGGCCCAGCGCCGACTTCACGGTCACTGTCGCAGCCGGTGCATTGCCGTTGGTCGTCGCCGACAGCCGCCACCGTGCGCCGCTGGTGGCTGCAGTGAGGGTCGCCGTACCCAGCGCCAACGGCCCGCTGCTGGTGTTGGCCGTGACACTGATGCTGTTGCCGGTGGCCACCGAGGTGGTACCGGAAAGGTCCCAGGTGTAACGGCTGTTGCTACGCACCTGCACCGTGGCACTGCTGACCTGCACATCATCCTTCGCCACTGCCGGGCCAACCGCGATGTTCACCGTGGCCGGTACCCGCGACTCGGCGCCCTTGGCGTCGCGCGCCGAGTAGTTGAAGCTGGCGGTGAACGGCGTGGCGACCGTGGCCGGTGGGGTATAGGTCACCAGGGTGGCGTCGGTGCTGACCGAGCCTTGCCCGGAGTCCGGCTGGCTGAGGCCACTGACGGTCAAGGGCAGGTTGCGCTCGGGGTCGCTGTCGTTGGCCAGCACATTCAGCACGATCGGCTTGCCCGCCGTGGTCGCGGCCGTGTCGTTCACCGCCACCGGCGGCTGGTTGCTGGCATCGTCGCCACCGCTGTTGCTGCCGGCGCTACGGAAGGTCGGCAGGCCCACCGAGGCCATGTATTGCACGCCATCCCAACCGGGTAGCGGGGTCGGCATCACCTGGAACTGGCCAGGGTGCTCGATGTCCCAGCGCAGCAGCATCGAGGAGTCTTCATGCTGGGTGTTGTGGCAGTGCTCCATGTAGGTGCCGGCGAACTCGCGAAAGCGGATGGCCATTTCCACGTCCTGGGATGAGTCGGCGTCTGGGCCGATGCGGTAGACGTCCTTGCGTGCCCATTTTTCCCACTCCGGCGGCGCCTTGCCGTCGCGGCTGAGTATCACCCCTTCCTCGAAGTGCACGTGCACCGGATGGCTCCAGCCATTGCCGCCGTTCTTGATCTTCCACACTTCCAGGGTGCCGTCGCCGCTGAAGCCGCCATCGGTGGCTTCGCTCGAGAGCTTCGCCGCGGCGGTGATGCGCCGGGGGTCCATGCTGTAGCCAAAACCGCCGTCGGTCTTGATGGTCCAGGGCGCGCTGTCGGTGCCGTCGGAGCGGCCGAAGATGAACTCGCGGTGGCGGGCGGCCTTGAGCCTGTCCTTGTCGGCAGCAGCGTTGCGGTCGATGGTCAGCGGGATCATCTTCAGGCCCTCGGCCTTGCCCGGCTTGGCCGGCTCGTAGGCACTGGGGTCCATGGCCAGGTCCTGGCCGCTGTAGGGCTGTACCCACAACTGCATGAACTTGCCGACCACCGGGTCGCCCTTGTCCCATTCAGGCCCGTTGCTGGTCTGCTTGATCACCGCCTTGTACTTCTCGGAGAGCACATCGGCCAGCGAAATCACCTGCTTCGGGCCTTTGCCGGTGTCGTGCTCCATCAGGTTGACGAAGTACAGCTTGTCGCCCGGTTGGATGCCGTGCTTGGCGAAGTTGATGATGATGTCGTAGCGCTCGGCGATGCCTTGCAGGGGCAGGATGGCGTTGTTGTCCTGCAGGTTGCCGTCGCCGTTGAGGTCCATGCTGCCGTCGAACGGGATGGCGTGTTCCATGATGTTGCCGTCGTTGGCGATCAGGTGGAACGGCACCCGCGCATAGGACAGGTTGGCGCCAGGCGGCCCCTTGAATTCGCCACTGTTGCCGGCGATTTCACGCACCACGGCAAACTTGAAGTAGCGCGACACCGAGCCGTTGAGGATGCGAAAGCGGTAGCTGCGCGCGCGCACCTTGAGTTTGGGCTGGTACTGCCAGTTGACCAGGATCTGGTCGCCGAGAAAGCCATCGGTGTTGAACGGGTTGAACCACAGCTGGCCGTTCTGATCCCAGGCCTTGTCGGCCACCACCAGGTTGACGTCGTAGTCGCGGTTGCCCCAGGGCATGCCGGCGCCGCTGGGAAAGCGCAGGTTGACGCCGTCCTGCAGGGCTTCGTTGCCACGGTCCAGGGCACTGTAGTAGTTCATCATCGCCGCGTTGCCCTTGTAGACGTTCTGTGCGGTGAAATCCAGCATGTGGTCGTGGAACCAGTGAGTGCTCATGGTTTCGCGCCAGTCGCCACGAATCTTGATGCTGCCGTTTTCGCACGTCTTGATGCCGGGCGCGGCATCATTGACATACAGGGTTTCGCCGGGCGCGCAAGGGAAGGCCGCGCGGGGGTCCTGGGCGCGGCTGTTGATGGTGTCGTAGCCCGCCAGCTGCACCGGCCAGCGGTAGTCGTAATACTGGCCGGGGAAGAAGTAGGCGTTGGCAAACCCATCGCTCTCGGCCGGGGAATGGCCGTTGTGCTCGTGGGTGGAGAGGGTGTGCAGGCCGAAACCTGCGTTGGCCGCCGGGTCGATCGGCAGCGCGTTGTAGTGGCGCATGAGGACCGGCTGGCCATAGCGCACCATCAGCAGCTTGGGTGGGAAGGTGCCGTCGAAGGTCCACAGCGACTTGTGGTTCTGCTGCGGAAAGTTGGGGTGAAAGCGTGGGTCGATGCCCTTGGTGGTGCCGATGGTGGTGGGGATATCGGAGGTTTGGTAATACAGCCCGCCCGGCCCGAACTCGCCCACGGCATAGTTGTGCAGCTGCTTGCGATCACGCAGCCCCTGGTTGATGCGGGCACCGGCCTGCGCGGTCTTGAACGCCGCCTGGGGGTAGAACTCGTTCCAGCGTTGGTGCGACCAGCCTTTTCCGGGTGGCCGGCCTTCGGCCGGCGAGCCCACCGAGTTACGGTTGAGAAACAACTCGATCTGCGCCTTCCACGGGTTGCGGTCGAGCACGTTGGCGTATTGGCTCGGGAAGGGGTACAGGCCCGGTTGCTTGAGGAAGGCTTCCAGGGCGTTACCGTTCGGGCTGCTGCGGGCGATTACATCCGGGTCCTGGGCGGGCGCCGCGCCCAGGGTCGGCACCGGGAACGTCAAACTCGGTGGCGGCAGGGCGGGGTCGAGGCGTTCCGGGCCGAACTCTTCGAACAGCAGCAGTAGCTGGGTGAACGGCTGGGCGCCAAACAGCGGGCTGGGCTTGCCGTTGGTGGGATAGTTGCGGGAGGTTTGCAGCGCGGGTGGCAGCACGTTGTCGACACGGTTGCTGGCGCGGTCGCCGTAGGCGCCGTTCTGGAGTTCCAGCGAACCCTCGTTGGCCTCGGGCAGGGTGAAGAGCTTGAGCAGGGCCGGGTTGGGGTCGGTGGGTTGGTCGTCGTAGTGCGAAGGGTCCGTAGGCGCGGGCTCGCTCACGTCGTCCAGCGAAGAGGCCCTGGCGCAACCCAGGCCCAGGCTGATCACCAGTGCCGCGGCTGCAGTCGATTTGAAGGCGTGGTGCGTGCTGTGGAAGGTGGCATGTCTTTTCATTGCCGGATGCCTCATTCGCAACGTAATGGCTAAGTGCCATCAATGGCGTATTGCCCCTTTCCAAGGGCTTGAGCAACGGCTGTGCCAATTGCGATGTCGGTAATGCTTTGTCATACAAAACCAGGCAAAACCTCAGGCGCACCAAACAATGGGGTGTCAACGATTGGGGATTGGCCCCCGCAAATGGGGTGGGCGAGGCCCAGTTTCGGTGGGCCCTTAGCCATTTTTGAAACAGGGGCAGAGGGAAATGATGCTTGGCGCGCTGGCCAACCTGCTGTATATCTGCTGGCCACCAAGGGGAGCCCGGCAGAGGGCTGAGAAACCGCTGACAAGCGCGGTGACCCTTCGAACCTGATCCGGATCATGCCGGCGAAGGGATGGGACTGCCGACCTGCCTTTTTGCCGGCCTCACTGCGAGGCCGCTTCATGCCCAACCCGAACGGTCTCGCTGTCACCCCCATGGAGGACAGCATCTTGACCGAACGCTTCAGCGAAACCCTGCGTCGCCAGAACCAGCCAACCTGGTCGGCCGCCGTTGGCCACCGCTTCGTCACCGAGCTTTGCGACGGCAGCGTGGCCGACCCGATCATGGTCCGCTACCTGGTCCAGGACCACCGCTTCATCGACAGCTTCGTGACCCTGCTCGGCGCCGCCATCGCCACGGCCGACACCTTCGACGCACGCCTGCGCCTGGGCCGCTTCGCCGGCATGATCTGCAGCGACGAGAACACCTACTTCCTGCGCGCCTTCGAGGCCCTGGACGTGAGCCCGGCGCAACGCACCGAGCCGAAGGACACTGTGCCCACCGCAGGCTTCAAGGCGATCATGCGCGAAGCGGCCGCCACCCGTTCCTACGCCGCCGCTCTGGCTGTGCTCAACGTCGCCGAAGGGCTGTACCTGGACTGGGCACTCAAGGCGCCCAAGCCGCTGCCGGCCAATTTCGTCCACGCCGAATGGATCACCCTGCACGACAACCCGGCGTTTGCCGATTTCGTCGCCTTCCTGCAAGCGGAACTGGACCGGGTGGGCCCACAGGAAGCTGAACTGAGCCGCGATTTCTACGCGCGCAGCGTGGCGCTGGAACTGGCCTTCTTCGACGCCATCTACGAGGAGCACGCTTGACCATGGATATCTTTGCACGCCTGAAAGCGGCCGCCGCGCCGCAATGGGCCAGCTACGTCGACCACGATTTCGTCCGCCAGATGGGCGAGGGCACCTTGCCGGAAGCGGCGTTCCGTACCTACCTGGTGCAGGATTACCTGTTCCTCATCCAGTTCGCCCGGGCCTGGGCGCTGGCCGCCTACAAAAGCCGCCTGCCCGCCGATATCCGCGCCGCCCAGGCCGGCCTTGCGGCCATCCTCGATGAAACCGAACTGCACCTGCGCCTGTGCGCCCGCTGGGGGCTGACCCAGGCCGATATCCAAGCGGCGCCGGAGCACCAGGCCACCGTCGCCTATACCCGCTACGTGCTGGACTGCGGCGCCGCGGGCGATCTGCTCGAACTGCACGTGGCGCTGGCGCCCTGCGTGATCGGCTACGCAGAAATCGGCCAGGCCCTGACCGAGCAGATCGGCGACCTGGGCAACCACCCCTACCGCGAATGGATTGGCGAGTATGCCGGCGAGGCATACCAGGGCGTGGCCGCTGCAGCCCGCAAGCACCTCGATGAGCTGGCAGCGCGGAGCATGACCGAGCAGCGCTTCGTCGACCTGGCCGCGATTTTCGGCCAGGCATCGCGCCTGGAAGCGGACTTCTGGCAGATGGGCCTGGACCACAGCTGATGTAATGCCTGGGCTGCACCTATGCTTTGAGCACTCGATGGACAAGCCAGGGAGAAACCTGATGGCCACAGTGCTCATTGCCGACGCCATGCCGATCGTGCGCAGCGCGTTGCGCAGCCTGTTGGCGGACATGGGGCATGGGGATGTGCAGGAAGCGGCCGACGTGCCCACGGCACTGACCCTGGCACGGCAGTGCAACCCGCACCTGGTGATCCTGGAACTCGCCTTGCCCGGGCCAGGCGGCCTGGATTTGCTGCGCCGCCTGCGCGCCCGCGATGCCAGCCACAAGGTGCTGGTCTACAGCCAGCAGAACCCGGCGCACTTCGCGCCGCTGTGCTTCAAGGCCGGCGCCAGTGGTTTCGTCGGCAAGCACGAGGAGGTGGCCAGCCTGCGCAAGGCGATCGCCGATGTCTTGGCCGGCCGCGGCCATTTTGCCCGCGAGTACATGCAGCCGGGCGGCAGCAGCGAGCTGGACAACCTCACACCCCGCGAGTCGGCGGTGTTGCAGTTGATCGCCGAAGGGCGCTCGAACCTGCGCATTGCCGAACAGCTGCGCATCAGCTTCAAGACCGTCAGCACCTACAAGGCGCACCTGTTGGAAAAGCTCCACGTCAGCTCCAATGTGGAGCTGGCCGAAATTGCCCGGCGCAACGGCCTGGTGGCGGGCCAGCAGGCCGGCGGGGCGACGACCGCCGAGGCGCTTCCGGCGGAGTTGGGCCTGTTGCGCAACCTGGTGGATGCCGCGCCCAACCCCATGTTCGTGCGCACCACCGAGGGCCGGCTGCTGTTTTGCAACCAGCCTTTTCTCGATTACTACCGCCTCACGGCCGAAGAAGCCTTGGGCTCGGGGTTCGCCGAGGCCCGCTGGTTTTCCCCGGCCGTGCGCAAGACCTTGCCCGAAGGCTTCGCCCGCATTGCCCTCGAAGGTGCGCCGTTGGCCCTCACCACACGGGTAGAGATTTTTGGCCAAGCCCGGGTGATTCACTACTGGATGGTGCCGTACCGCGACAGCCAGGGGCATGCCTGCGGCGTGCTGGGCGGTTTGCAGGACATCACCGACAGCGAAGGGCAACTGGTGACGTTGCGCGACCAATGGCTCGCGGCCCAGGCCCAGGCAAAGCAACAGGCAGATTTCTATCGCGCGTCACTGAGCGAGCTGGCGCAGAACGTTGCTGCACTGGCCTTGCATCCCGCTACCCCTGGGCTGTCCAGCCTCACCAACCGCCTGCAGCGGCTGCAGCGTCAGGAGCATGCCGGTACGCCGCATGCGCAGGTCTGTGACCTGCCAGCGTTCATCGGCCGCTGCCTCATCGGCCACCCACAGTCACTGTTGGCCGTGCGGCGCATCGATACCCAACGCGTGTGGTTGGACACCGAAGCCTTCAGCGACTGGATGAACACAGCCATCGGCCTGTTTCGGATCGACGCCGAGAACCCGGCCTGGATCTACCTGGACATGTGCGTGCGTGGCCAGGGCCAGGTTCAGGCGCGGCTGGAGCTGACCGGGCAAGCCGGGCCGCAGAGCGTCATCGACTTCAACCATTGCCAGCGCGTGGCGCAGTACCTGCAGGGCAACTTCGCCCACGGCTGTCATGAACAGCAGCTGGCGCTCGAGCTGGAACTGAACCTGCCCCAGGCGGGCGGCATTGAGGAACAACTCTGATGGCGGCTTCAGGAGGACTCTGAGTTCTTTCCCGCCAGGGCTCCAATAGCCTGTGTGCAACTCGAAACCTTTCAGGAGTTGCCACCATGATCCGCCATTCGCACCGCTCCACCCACTGCCGCCCGGGCGTACTTTGTGCGCTGGCCCTGGCCGTGTGCCTCGAAGCTGGCCTGGCCCTGGCCGAACCTGCCGCTACCGCGCAACCTTCGCCGCCACCAAGCCCGGCAGCCCAGCCGCTGGTGCTGCAGGCCCATGCACGCCTGCTCGACGGTGACCTCGGTGGCGCCCAGGCGCTGCTGGTGCAAGCGGGCGCGCAAGGGCAGGGCGGCAACCGCGCCCTGGCCGAACAGGCCTTCATCGAAGATGCCAACGGGCGCCACATGCGCGCCCGGCAGTTCTACGACGCCCTCAAGGGCAGCGACCAGGCGCAGGTCATCGCCCTTTCATCGGCGGTGAACCTGGCTGAACTGGGCCGGTTCGACGCGGCGCGCAAGGCCTTCGAGCAACTGCGCCTGCAGGCCACCAGCGCCCAGGTCAAAGGCTACGCAGGCCTGTGGAACCTGTGGCTGGCGGCGCGCACCGCCAGCGATGCCGGGCTCAAGCCTGCGGCCATCCGTGCTCGCCTGCAGAAACAGGCGCAAGCGATCAAGCCCGCTACCGCGCCGCAGCGCGCGCTGCTGGCCCTGTACCAGGGCAAGTCGGACATCTCGGCAGTGTTCGCCGGTATCGACGAACTGCAAGCGCCCGATGCCGTGAAGCGCGACCTGCGCACCGAAGCAGGGCTGTTCGCCGGTGGCTACCTCGACTATGTGCGCCAGGACCACGGCAGTGCGCTGCGCGCCTATGAGCGCGCACTCCAGCAGTCGCGCCCCAGTGCACTCGAGCGCCCGCTGCTGATCCAGACCAGCCGCGCCTTGCAGCTGTCTTCGCGCTGATCCATTCCCCCCTTTGTTGCCTTCCTACTCAGCCCAGGGTTCAGCCCTGGCGGGAGCTCATCATGAACAGGATTTATCGTGTTGTATGGTCCAGAGCCCAGCATTGCTGGTGTGTAGCCTCCGAACACGCCCGCAGCGCCGGCAAGGCCGCTCGCGCATTCGCGGTGCTTGGCCTGTGTGCCTTGAGCGGGCTGTGCGCGGTGAATGTGCAGGCGCAAGAGAGCGACCCGGCCCCGATCACCTTCGCCGGCAACGCTGGCTCGGTGGACAGGAAACCCGGCGATACCCTCGCCATCCAGGGCGCTGCGCTGAGCGCCGGCAGCTACTCGGGCAACAACCTGAAGACCGAAGTGGACTCAGCTGGCACCCTGCAACTGCAACTGGCCGACAACCTCGTGCTCGATTCGGTGAGCCTGGGCGATACCTGGGTAGCCAGCTACGGCCTGACCATCGCCGGCGGCCCCAGCGTGACCCTTGGCGGCATCGATGCCGGCGGCCAGAAGGTCAGCAATGTGGGTGCAGGCGATATCAACGCCGGCTCCCTGGACGCGGTCAATGGCGCGCAACTGGCGGCGACCAACCAGCAGCTCAGCAACGTCACCGAGAGCATCGGCAACGGCAGCATCGGCCCGGTGCAGCGCACCGGCACCGACCAGCTGTCGCTGATCGCGGCGGGCGGCGATGCCTATGCACCGGGGGCTGCGCAGGTGCTCAACAACGTGGCCAACGGCGGGGTCTACCAGACCTCCACCGATGCCATCAACGGCTCGCAGTTGTATACCCTGGCCAACGCTACTGCCAATGGGCTGGGCGGCGGCGCTGCGGTCAACCCGGACGGCTCGATCTCCGCGCCCAGCTACAACCTCGATGGCACGCAGGTGAACAACGTGGGCGATGCCGTTGCCAACCTCGATGGCCGGGTGACGTACAACGCCGCCAACATTTTCGCCCTGCAGCAGGACGCGCTGCAGTGGAACCCGTCGCTCGACGCCTACGATGCCAGCCACGGCACCCCTTATGCGCAGAAGATCACCCAGGTGGCTGCCGGTGATGTCGACGCGCTCTCCACCGACGCGGTCAACGGCTCGCAACTGCACGCCACCAACCAGCAGGTGGAGCAGAACACCACTGCCATCAGCAACGTCACCAGCAACATCAACAACATCAGCAACGGCACCCTTGGCCCGGTGCAGCGCACCGGTACCGACCAGCTGTCGCTGATTGCCAGTGGCGGCGAGGCCTATGCGCCGGGCGCCGCGCAAGTGCTGACCAACGTCGCCGCAGGTGCGCTGACCGATTACTCCACCGATGCGGTCAATGGTTCGCAGCTCAATGCGACCAACCAGCAGGTGGATGGGGCCGTGACCAAGGTCACCCACCTCGACAACCGCGTGACCAACGTGGAAGGCAATGTCGAGAACATCTTCAACCAGGGCACCAAGTACTTCCACGCCAACTCCACCGGCACCGATGCGTCGGCCACCGGCGCGGACGCGGTCGCCATCGGCATGGGCGCCACTGCCAGCCATGGCGGCAGCGTCGCGCTGGGGGCCGGGGCCGTTGCCAATGGCAGCAGCCTGGGCCAGCAGGCCTACCTGGTGGGTGGTACGGCCATGGGCGAGGTCAACATTGGCAACCGCCGCCTTACCGGGCTGGCAGCCGGCGCCGAGGACACCGATGGGGTCAACGTCGCCCAGCTCAAAGCCATTACCAGCGGCGCGGTCGCTGACGCGGTGATGTACGACGACAGCAGCCACGGGCGCATCACGCTGAGTGGCAGCCCCTATAACAGCCTGAGCAAAACGGGCGGCAGCAAAATCACCAATGTCGCCCGCGGCGAGGATGACAGCGATGCGGTGAACCTGTCCCAGCTCAACGAGACCAACCTGCGGGTCACCAACATCGACGGGCGCGTGACCGCAATCGACAACACCATCACCACCCTCAACAACGGCGGCGGGATCAAGTACTTCCACGCCAACTCGAGCCGGCCCGACGCGGTCGCCAGCGGTGCCGACGCCGTCGCGGTCGGCCCCGGCGCCCAGGCCAGCGGCAAGGGTTCGCTGGCCATGGGCGACAGCGCCAGTGCCACGGCCGATGGCAGCGTGGCCCTGGGCCAGGGCGCCAGTGACAGCGGCCGCGGTGCACAGCGCTACACGGGCAAGTATTCCAACGCCGCCAACGCCACTGCCGGCACCGTGTCGGTGGGCAATGCCGCGACCGGCCAGACGCGCACCTTGAGCAACGTGGCCGATGGCAAGGAAGCCCTTGATGCCGTCAACCTGCGCCAGCTCGATGGCGCGGTCACGCAAGCCAAGCAGTACACCGACGACTCCATCCACAACGTCAACAGCGAAATTGCCAACGTCACCAGCAATGTGAGCCACCTGGACAACCGGGTCGGCCAGGTCGAGGGCAACGTGAGCAATGTGCAGAACGGCGCCGACGGCATGTTCCAGGTGAACAACACCAGCCAGCAACCCAAGCCACGCCCCACGGGCGTCGATGCGGTAGCCGGCGGGGCGGGCGCGCAGGCCTCCGGCGCCAACAGCGCGGCCATCGGCACGCGCTCGCACGCCAGTGGGCGCAACGCCACGGCGCTGGGCAACAACGCCCAGGCCCAGGCCGACAACTCGGTCGCGCTGGGCGCCAACTCGGTGGCCGAGCGCGCCGACAGTGTTTCGGTCGGCAGCGCCGGCAACGAGCGGCAGATCACCCATGTGGCGGCGGGCACGGCGGCGACCGATGCGGTGAACGTCAAGCAGCTGCAGCAGAGCATCGGCGGCTTTGCCGACCAGTTCTACGACTACTCGGATGCGCGCTACAACGCCCTGCGCCACGACCTGAAGAAGCAGGACGACATCCTCAGCTCGGGCATTGCCGGCGCCATGGCCATGGCCACGCTGCCACAGCCTTACGCGCCGGGCGCGAGCATGGCGGCCGCCGGGGCTGGCAACTACCGCGGGCAGAGTGCAGTGGCGATCGGCGTGTCGAAGATCTCCGACAGCGGCAAGTGGGTGACCAAGCTGCAGGGCAGCACCACCAGCCAAGGTGACACCGGCGTGGCGGTCGGCATCGGCTACCAGTGGTGAGGCGTCAGCGCGCGGGTGCGTCCTGGCGAATGAATGCATTGGCCAGGCGCATCAGCGCAATCAGCACGAACCCCACGATGATGCCTTCCAGGCGCACCAGCCCGGGCTCCGGGCTGGCATGCAGGTAAGCGTCGGGCACCATCACCACCAAATACACCAGGGAAAACTGGGTGCCTGCATAGGCAAACGGGCGGTTGCTGTTTTCGATATGCCTGCCCAGCATCACGCCGATGCACATCATCAAGGTCATCGCCAACCAGTTGGTCCCGATCAGCCACAGGGCCAGGCCCGCGCAAGCGGCGCCTGCCGCGCAGCCGACCAGCCGGTGGATGTTGCGGGTGGCGACGACGCGGCTGCCAGGCAGCAGGGCCGCAGGCGGCACCATCATCACCGCCATGATGGTGATCGCGGCCTGGCTCAGGCCATCGACCCCAAGCCAGCGCCCCAGCAGCGGCAGCAATGCCAGCGCCACGCCAGCCTGGGCCACATGGCGCAGGGTGTAGCGGTCGATGCCGCCGCTGGCCTTGGCCGGCTCCGGGCTCACGCCAGCCAGCTTGCCGGACCACGCACGCCGGACGGTCTGGCCTGAAAGCAAGGCGACGAACCAGCAGGCCACCGTGCCGCAGGCGACTTCCTCGATACGCGTCCTGGCGAAGTGCTGCACCGCATCGGCGTTGCCACTGTTGAACGCCGAAAGGGTGACCATGGCGAACGTCAGCCCGGTGAACAGCCAGGCATAGCCATGCGCCTGGCGGATCGCGCACAGCAGTGTGCCAGCGCCGACCAGGCCGATCACCAGCCCCAGCCAGTGGCCGGGCAGGCCGACATGAGTGACCAACAGCATCGCCGCCATGGCGCCTGCTGCCGTGCCGATGATTCTCAAGCCACCGCGATAGACGCTGTCGTGCAGGCTCGAGCGCATCACCATGTAGCCGCTGAACGCCGCCCAGCCAACGTTCTCCACGTTCAGGTAGTGGGCCATGGCAATGGCCAGCAGTACCGAGATCAACGTCTCCATCTCGTCCAGCAGGCGCTGGGGGAGGCGTTCGGGGGTGACGAACTCGGCGCGAATGCCTTGCCAGAAGTGGACCAGGCTGCGCCAGGGTGAAGGCCGGTCGAGCATGCGTTTGATCCTGCCAATCCTCAAGCGTGCAGGGATGACCTTAGCAGGCGGTGTCGTACCGAGTTGATGCATTCCAGTCCGGCTTTCGAGCGCTTAAGCACTTAACATGCGATAAGCCGTGATTATTCAATGTGAGAAATACATTGATCGGCGCTTCGGAAACGATCAAAATACACCTGTAATTACATAATACGTATCCTGGTACGAAATCGTAGGAGCAAGGCATGGCCCGGGGCGGTATCAACAAGGCGGTAGTGCAGCAGGCGCGGCAAGTGCTGATCGCCCGCGGCGAACACCCAAGCATCGATGCGGTGCGTATCCAATTGGGTAATACAGGCTCGAAAACCACCATCCACCGCTATCTCAAGGAGCTGGAGGTGCTCAAGCCCGCTGCGCTGCAGGGCGTAGACGCGCTCAGCGAGCCGTTGACCAAGCTGGTGGCGCAACTGGCAGCGCAGTTGCAGGAGGAGGGCGACGCTCGCATCGAGCAGGCAGAGGCGGCGTTCGAGCAGCAGCGCGAACAGCTCGATGCGCAACTGCAACTGGCGCAGCAGGCGTTGGCGGCGGCCAACCAGCAACAGCAGATCCAGGCCCAGGCCCTGGCTGCCGAATCGGAGCGCCTGGCCGCCACCCACAGCACGCTGCAGGCCGAGCAACTGCGCAGCGCCAGCCTCAACCAGGCGCTGGGCGAGTTGCAGGTGCGCCTGGCCGACAAGGACGAGCAAGTGCGCTCGCTGGAGGAAAAACACCGCCACGCCCGCGATGCCCTGGAGCACTACCGCAGCGCCAGCCGTGAACAGCGCGAGCAGGATCAACGGCGCCACGAAACCCAGGTTCAGCAGCTTCAGGTCGAACTGCGCCAGTTGCAGCAGGGCATGATCGTCAAGCAGGACGAACTCACCCGCCTGCACCGCGACAACGAGCGCCTGCTTGGCGAACACCGCCAGGCCAGCAGCGAGCGCGAGGTGCAGGAGCAGTTGCTGGAGCAGCGCGATGCGCAGATCCAGGGCTTGCGCACGATCCTGGCCCAGGCCCAGGGCGCCAGCGAAGAAATGCGCCGCCAGTTGCAGGCCCAGGAGCAGAGCCTGGAGCACCAGCGTGGCCTGAGTTCAGAGCAGGGGCGCCAGCTGCAATACCTGCAGGACGAGCTGCGCAAGCGCGATGAGTCGCTCAAGGCCTGCCGTGCCCAGCTGGCCGAAGGCAAGGCGGCCGGCAAGGGGCAGTGAACGCTGGGCGTTGCCGTTGAACGATGCGCCGCGCCAACGCTCACACCTTCAAAGGTTGCCGAAGGAGCAAGGCCATGAGCATCGAACGCAGCATCCCCGAGCTGGAGGCGTGGTATGCCCAGTACGATGACGCCAGTTACCGGCGTGAATCCCCGGATGCCTACCACCACGACCTGGTGCGCACCGCCGAAGCCTTGCGCGACGACGGCGCCATCGACTGGGACGATTGGCTGGCGCTCAAGGCCCTGGCCGACCAGGCCCATGGGCGCGCACTGGAAGAAGCCGTGCAAGCCCACGTGGACGACCCCGACGCATGAAAGCCCTGCGCATCGCCACCTTCAACATCAATGGCATCCGCAGCCGGCTACCGGCGCTGTTGGCATGGCTTGAAAAGGAAAAGCCCGACATCGCCTGCCTGCAGGAGCTCAAGGCGGCGGACGCGCAATTCCCCCGCGAGGCGATCGAGGCCGCAGGCTATGGTTGCCTGCACCATGGCCAACCCTCGTGGAACGGGGTCGCCATCCTGGCGCGCGACACCCAGCCGCTGGAAGTGCGCCGGGGCTTGCCGGGCCTGGAGGAAGACAGCCAGAGCCGCTACCTGGAGGCCGCCGCCCACGGCGTATTGGTCGGCTGCCTCTATTTGCCCAACGGTAACCCGCAACCCGGCCCCAAGTTCGACTACAAGCTGCGCTGGTTCGAATGCCTGATCGCCCACGCCCGCGCGCTCTACGGCAACGGGCACCCGACGCTGCTGGCCGGCGACTTCAATGTGGTGCCCACCGACTTCGACATCTACAACCCGCGCTCCTGGCTCAAGGACGCGCTGCTGCAACCCGAGTCGCGCCAGGCGTTCCAGGCATTGCTCGAGCAGGGCTGGGTCGACGCCATCCGCCACCTGCACCCGGACGAGCGTGTCTATACGTTCTGGGATTACTTTCGCAACCACTGGGCGCGCAACGCCGGGCTGCGCATCGACCACCTGCTGCTCAATCCGCAACTGGCGCCGTACCTCAAGGCTGCCGGGGTGGACGCTTGGGTGCGCAATGAAGCCAAGGCCAGCGACCATGCGCCGGTGTGGATCGAGCTGGGCACGCGCAAGCAGCGCTGAAGCTGGCGCTCAGCCCAGCACCAGGCGCATTGCGCAGCGGCCCTTAAGGCCATGCGCGCGCTCGTCGGCCAGGCGCGCGCGCAAGGTGGCGCCAAGCTGGTCGTGGGCAATCACTTCAAAGCCGTAACGGCTATAGAAAGGCGCATTCCACGGCACATCGGCGAAGGTGGTCAGGGTCAGTTCCCGCAGCCCTCGGTGGCGGGCAGCCGCCACCGCCTCATCCAGCAGACGCCGGCCGATGCCTTGGCCCTGGGCCTGCAGGCGCACGGACAGTTCTTCGACATGCAGCGCCTGGCCCTGCTGGCTGGCGCAGAGAAAGCCCAGCGCCTGGCCCAGGGCAGCTTGCGCCACCCAGCTGCAGCCGCTGTCGATGAACCTCTGGTGGGCATCCTCGCCCAGCACCTCGGCGTCGGCCAGCCAGGCCAGCTCCGGGCGTTGGGCGAAGGCGTGCGCGGCAGAGCGCTCGATGGCCATCAGCTGGGCAATATCGTCGTGGCGGGCAGGGCGTACATGCATTGCGGCTTCCTTAATCCGGGGTCATTTCCAGCGGCTGCAACTGCCAGCGCACCGAACTCACGCCTTTCTCCAGGCTCACCCGGCTCACCAGGCGCTCCAGCAGCGCCGGCGCCTGCGGGTTGCCCAGCAGCTCGGCGCGCACTTCCAGGCGCGCCGGGTTGGGCAGGTCTTCGCTGAGCAGCGACTGCAGGCGCAAGTCCGGGTCGCCCAGGCTGTGCAGCATCAGGCTGCGCACCTGGATCTCGTCTTCGGCGCGGCAGACGATGCGCACCTCGAAGCGCTGTTCCACCTCGCTGGCAGGCAAGACCTCCTGGCGATCCAGGCGCTGGGCGATATCGCGCAACAGGATATTCGCGCACAGCACCACCAGGCTACCCAAGCTCGCCTCCAGCAGCAGGCCCAGGCTGCACAGCACGCCGACCGCGGCGGTGCACCAGAGGGTGGCGGCGGTGTTCAGGCCGCGCACGTTGAAGCCGTCGCGCATGATCACGCCGCCGCCGAGAAAGCCGATACCGGACACCACATAGGCGGCAACCCGTGAGGCATCGGTGGGGGCCATGCCCGGCACGGCCTGGGTCATCAGCACGAACAGGCAGGCGCCGGTGCTGACCAGCGCGTTGGTGCGCAGGCCCGTGAGGCGCTGGCGCAGTTGGCGTTCGGCGCCGATCAGGGCACCGAGCAGCAGGGCGATGCTGACTCGCAGCAAAAAGACTTTCCAATCCATAGCAAACCTCTTGCGCGGGCAAATGCCCGCTCGAACGCCACAGCAAGGGCGCGGTTCAAAAAAACCAGAAATGCGCAGGACCACGAAGGGAAGAGGGGGAATGCAGCCGCAAGGGGCTGGGGGTGAATTCCACCGTCTGGCCGAAGGCGAGACAGTGGCAGAACGCCGCCGGACTAGCTCGCCGAGTGGGCCTGTCGCAAGCGACTGGGGCTACTGTCCAAAGCAGGGCTCCTGTTCAGGGATGAAAAATTGCGACGCGGACCATACGCCCCGCGGCCGCAGGGGTCAAGGGTAAAAAGATGACAATGGCTTCATCGGCAAGCGCCCTGCAACCGGTCACGCCTGCATGGAAAAAAGCCCCGGCAATCGGTACCCTTGCGCCACTCTTCGCCATCACCCCGGACCGTTACATGCTGTTCAATTTCCTCGTGCTGATCGGCACCCTGGTGGCCATGGAAGGTGTCGGCACGCTGGCACACAAGTACATCATGCATGGCTGGGGCTGGTGGCTGCACCGCTCGCACCACGAGCCGCAGCTGGGCATGCTCGAGACCAACGACCTGTACCTGGTGGCCCTGGGCCTGATCGCCGCCGCGCTGGTGGCGCTGGGCAAGGCCGGGCATGCGCCGCTGCAGTGGGTTGGCGCTGGCGTTGCGGGTTATGGCCTGTTGTACGTGCTGGCACACGACGGTTTCTTCCACCGCCACTGGCCGCGCCAGCCACGGCCGCTGAACCGCTACCTCAAGCGCCTGCACAGCGCCCACCAGCTGCACCATGCGGTGAAGGGGCGCACCGGCAGTGTGTCGTTCGGCTTTTTCTACGCGCCGCCGCTCAAGGTGCTCAAGCGCCAGTTGCAGGCCCGGCGCGATCGCGGCTGAGCCTCAGTTCGCGGTTTCACCCTGCGCCTGCACACCCGCGTGGCCACGGCTCACCCACCAGCCGAACGCGCCGGCGGTGAAGAACATGATCAGGCTGTACAGCGCCGCCGGCACCGCCATGGTGGCGTTGTTCAGCAGTGACGGGCTCAAGGCCAGGGCGATCGCCAAGGTGCCGTTGTGGATGCCGATTTCCATGCCGATGGCAATTGCCTGGCGCTTGGGGATGCTCAGCAAGCGCGGCACCCAGTAGCCCACGGCCAGGCTCACCAGGTTGAACAGCAGCGCCGCCAGGCCCACCACGGGCGCGTACTCGACCACCGTCTGCCAGTCCTTGGCCAGGGCCAGGATGATGGTGAACGCCAGAAACAGCGCCGCTACCAGCTTCATCGGTTTCTCCATGCGCGCGGCGAAGGCCGGCGTCAGGTGGCGGATCAGCATGCCCAGCGCCACCGGCAGCAGCACGATGGCGAACACCTGCATGACCTTGGCGAACTGCAGCGGGATGGCCTGGTCCGAGGCCATGAACCAGCTGAGCGAGAGGTTAACCAGCAGCGGCATGGTGAGGATCGCGATCAGCGAATTCACCGCCGTCAGGGTGATGTTCAGCGCCACATCGCCATGGGCCAGGTGGCTGAACAGGTTGGCGGTGGTGCCGCCGGGCGAGGCGGCCAGCAGCATCAGGCCGACCGCCAGGGCCGCTTCCAGGCCAAAGCCGTTGGCGATCAGGAAGCACAGCAACGGCAGCAGCAGGATCTGGCACACCAGCCCGACCACCACCGGCTTGGGGTACTTCACCACCCGGGCGAAGTCGGCCAAGGTCAGCGACAGGCCCAGGCCCAGCATGATGATGCCCAGGGCCAGCGGCAGGAAGGCGGTGAGCAGCGGCGAGGCGGTCATGGGCAGGCTCTCGGATAAAGGATGCGCAGAGTCTAGGTGGGCCTTTTGCGATAGCTAATTGCACCCGGCCAGTACTTGGTAACTATTTATTACCGAAGCAACCGCCGGCCCTGCGGCATTGGCCGCGTTGCGGTAGCGGTGCTTGCGCAGTAGCATTCGCGCTTTTAGCGAAAGGATTAGCCTGTCATGCCGTTCCAGCAAGGTCTGCTTGCCACCCCCGTGCCGCCCCACGCCCGCCACCTGTTCTTCACCTTGCAGGCGCCAGAAGCGCTGCCTGCGGCGCTGGATGCACTGCTGCCGCACGTGGATGGCCAGCGCCTGATCGTCGGCATCGGTGCACCGTTGGTGAAGGCGCTGGGCCGCGAGGTGCCGGGCCTGCGCGCATTCCCGCAGCTGGATGCCGCGGTGGAGAACCCGAGCACCCAGCACGCTCTGTGGCTGTGGTTGCGCGGCGAGGAGCGCGGCGACCTGCTGCTGCAGGCCCAGGCCCTGGAACAAGCGCTGGCCCCGGCCCTGCGCCTGGCCGACAGCGTTGACGGCTTCCTGCACCGCGGCGGCCACGACCTGACCGGCTACGAGGACGGCACCGAGAACCCGGTCGACGCCGACGCCGTCGAAGCCGCCATCCTCAATGACGCACAGCCGGGCCTGGCGGGCTCCAGCTTCGCCGCCTTCCAGCTGTGGAAGCACGACCTTGAGTATTTCAAGTCGCTGCCCCAGGCCGACCAGGACAACATCATCGGCCGGCGCCTGAGCGACAACGAAGAGCTCGATGACGCCCCCGAATCGGCCCACGTCAAACGCACCGCCCAGGAAAGCTTCGAGCCCGAGGCCTTCATGGTGCGCCGCTCGGTGGCCTGGGCCGACAGCCGTGGTGCGGGCCTGGCGTTCGTCGCCCTGGGCCACAGCCTGCAAGCCTTCGAGGTGCAGCTGCGGCGCATGAGCGGCCTGGAAGACGGCATCATCGATGGCCTGTACCGCTTCAGCCGCCCGCTGACCGGCGGCTACTACTGGTGCCCACCCATGGCCGAGGCCGGCCTGGACCTGAGCCTGCTGCTGCAGGGCTGAGCCAAAAACATCCCGATACAGAAACACCGGCCCGGGTAGGCCGCAGCGGCTAGCCTTGGAAGTTTCCGACTCATGACGGGAGCTTTGCCATGTACGGTCGTCGCGATGTCCTACGAGCCGGTGCGGCCTTGGGCGTGCTGGCCGCCAGCCCCTGGTTGCACGCCGCCACATCCCCCGAGTTGCTCAGCCGCAAGGTCCCGTCCAGCGGCGAGGCCTTGCCAGTGATCGGCGCTGGCACCTCCGGCAGTTTCGAGGTAGCGCCGGGCTCGCCCGAATACCAGCAGCTCAAGGTGGTGCTCAAGGCGTTTTTCGATGGCGGCGGCAAAGTCATCGACACCTCGCCGAACTATGGCGGCGCCGACGCCGTGCTCGGCCAGTTGCTGGAGGAGGGCGGCTGGCACCGGCAATGCTTCATCGCCACCAAGATCGCCGCCGACAGCCGTGCCGATGCCGAGCGCCAGTGGGCCGGCAGCCTCGAGAGCCTGCGCACCGACGAAGTCGACCTGCTGCAGATCCACAACCTGCGCGACTGGCAGACGCAACTGCCCTATGCCCGCGAACTCAAGCAGCAGGGCAAGACCCGCTACGTGGGCATCACCCATTACCTGAACAGTGGCCACGACGAAGTCGCCAGCATCGTGCGCCGCGAGCCGCTGGACTTCATCCAGATCAACTACTCGGTCAACGCCCCCCACGCGGCGCGCGAACTGCTGCCGCTGTGCCAGCAAAAGGGCGTCGCGGTGCTGATCAACCGGGCGTTCGACGATGGCCGGCTGTTCGCCAAGGTCAAGGATCAGGCGTTGCCGGCCTGGGCCGCAGAGGCCGGTATCGGCAGCTGGGCGCAGCTGTTTCTCAAGTTCGCCATCAGCCACCCGGCGGTGACCACGGTGATTCCCGCCACCGGCCGCCCCGAACGCCAGCTCGACCAGCTCAAGGCCGGGCACCCACCCTTGCTCACCCAGGCGCAGCAACAGGCGCTGATCCAGCAATTTGCCTGAGCCATGGCCAGTTGGCGCAAGCGGCTGGACCAGGGGCTGAACATCCAGCCCGGTGAAGGCCCGGCGGTGGCCGCGGGCCTGGCGCTGTTCTACCTGCTGTTCACCGGCTACTTCATGCTGCGCCCGGTGCGCGAAACCATGGGCGTGGCCGGGGGCGTGGACAACCTGCAGTGGCTGTTCACCGGCACCTTCATTGCCACCCTGGCATGCCTGCCGCTGTTCGGCTGGCTGGCCTCGAAGGTGCAGCGCCGGCATATCCTGCCCTGGACCTACGGGTTTTTCGTCAGCAACCTGCTGCTGTTCGCCGCGCTGTTTGCCCGCAGCCCGGATGATGTATGGCAGGCGCGGGCCTTCTATATCTGGCTGTCGGTGTTCAACCTGCTGACCATTTCGCTGGCCTGGAGCGTGCTCACCGACCTGTTCAGCAACGCGCAGGGCAAACGCCTGTTCGGCCTGCTGGCGGCAGGGGCGAGCCTCGGCGGCCTGAGCGGCCCGATACTCGGGGCCTTGCTGGTCGCGCCGCTGGGCCATGCCGGGCTGGTGATGCTCGCCGGGGTGTTCCTGCTGGGCAGCATGGCGGCCGCCGGTTATTTGCAGCGCTGGCGCGACCGCCAGCCACTGCCGGCCCACAACGCACAGCCTGCTTCGCGGCCACTGGGTGGCAACCCCTTTGCCGGGGCAACGGCGGTGTTTCGCTCCAAGTACCTGCTGGGCATCGCCTTGTTCGTGGTGCTGCTGGCCAGCGTCAGCACCTTCCTGTACTTCGAGCAGGCGCGCATCGTCAGCCAGACCTTCCCCGACCGCACCCGCCAGACCCAGGTGTTCGGCCTGATCGACAGCGTGGTACAGGCCCTGGCGATCCTCACCCAGGTGTTCATCACCGGGCGCCTGGCCCGGCGCATGGGCGTGGGCGTGCTGCTGGTGGCGGTGCCGCTGGCGATGGCGGCAGGCTTTTTGTGGTTGGCGCTGGCACCGGTGTTCGCAGCCTTCGTGGTGGTCATGGTGGCCAGGCGCGCGGGCGAATACGCGCTGGTGCGGCCCGGCCGGGAAATGCTCTTCACCGTGCTGCCGGCCGAGCACAAGTACAAGGCCAAGAACTTCATCGATACCGTGGTGTACCGCGGCGGCGACGCCTTGAGTGGCTGGCTCAAGCGCGGCCTGGACGTGCTCGCCGAGCACCCGCAGCTGGCGATGCTGATCGGTGCGCTGCTCGCCGTGGCCTGGGGCGTGACCGGCGGCTGGCTGGGCAGGCGCCAGCGGCAGCTGGACAAGGGCGGCTGACAACCCGGCGCACCAAATACACCCAGGCCGTTTATTTAACGCCACCGGTCCGAACGCTTGGCAATAAAACGAATCCCTCGCTATCGCCGAACTCCGAACCTATGTACGGCATCTTGCCGTGCACTTTCGAAGTCACATGAGGTTTCAGACCATGGCTAACAAAGAGAACAGCCGTACCGGCAGCCAGGGCGGCCAGGGTGGCACCAAGAACCCAGGCAACTTCGCCAATGACCGGCAGAAAGCATCCGACGCCGGCCGCAAAGGCGGACAATCCTCCGGCGGCGGCATGGCTCAGGACCGCGAGTCGGGCCGCAAGGATGCCGACATGCACAAGGACCGCGAGTCAGGCCACAAGGGCGGCCGCTCGTAATTGAGGCCAGCGCAGTGCCGGGGCGATCCCGGCGCTGCAATGCCTGGCGCGGTGCAAGGCTTGCAATCGGGCAGGGTTCATCGACAATGGCAGCGCCCTCGCTAGCCATTCGGACCGCCCGCTCCATGATGCTGATCAAGCAATTCCCCCATATTTCCCTGGCCGACACCCTGTTCGTCTTCGCCCTCGAGGCCGAAGCCGGCAGCGTGTTCGCCCACGTCAACACGGTGTTCACCGGCATCGGCAAGGTCAATGCCGCCATCGCGCTGACCAAGGCCATCCAGCAGCAGCGCCCCAAGCTGATCGTCAACCTCGGCTCCGCCGGCAGCCAGCGCTACGGCAAGGGCGAGGTGGTGTGCTGCACGCGTTTCGTGCAGCGCGACATGGACGTGACGCCCCTGGGCTTTGCCCGCTACCAAACCCCACTGTCGGACATCCCGGTGCTGCTGGAGCATGGCCAGGCGATCCCCGGCCTGCCACTGGGCACCTGCGGCAGCGGCGACAGCTTCGAGGTCAACCACGGCGAGGCGCCCTACGACATCGTCGACATGGAAGCCTACGTGCTGGCCTTGATCGCCCGCAGCGAAGCCATCCCGTTCGTGTGCCTGAAATACATCTCCGATGACGCCGGCAGCGACGCCGCCGACGATTGGTCGGTGCAGGTCCACCTGGCGGCAGAAGCCTTCCAGCGTGTGCTGTTCACCGACACCCGTGGATTGAAGTAAACCTTCCCGCCGCCACGCAGTCACTTCCAGTAAGTGCCCGCACTTTTCGGGCCGAGGAGGTGGCTGATGAGCTTTGTCTGCCTGCTGCGTGGCTGCCACTGGCGTGTCCTGGCCAGCCCCTACACCCACCTGCATTGCCAGCTCTGCGAGCGCTGTGGCGCGATGCGCTACAGCCAATCCCTGCAACCCTAGGAGGCTCGCCATGGCCAGGGCAATCTGGAAAGGCGCGATCAGTTTCGGCCTGGTGCATATCCCGGTCTCGCTCAACACGGCCGTGCGCACCGAGCGGGTCGATTTCGACTGGCTCGACAAGCGCAGCATGGAGCCGGTGGGCTACAAGCGCATCAACAAGGTCACCGGCAAGGACATCGACAAGGACAACGTGGTCAAGGGCGTCGAGTTCGAGAAGGGCCGCTACGTGGTCATCAGCGAAGACGAGATCCGCAAGGCGCGGCCCGAGGCCACGCAGACCATCGACATCTTCTCTTTCGTCGCCGCCAGCGAAATCCCGCTGCAGCATTTCGACACCCCGTACTACCTCAGCCCCGACCGGCGCGGCGGCAAGGTCTATGCGCTGCTGCGCGAAACCCTGGAAAGCACCGGCAAGGTGGCCCTGGCCACGGTGGTGCTGCACACCCGCCAGCACCTGGCGCTGCTGCGCCCGCTGGACGAGGCGCTGGTGATGATCACCCTGCGCTGGCCCGAGGAAGTGCGCGGCGTGGAGTCGCTGGAGCTGGACAAGAGCGTGACCGACACCAAGGTCGACAAGCGCGAGCTGGACATGGCCAAGCGCCTGGTCGAGGACATGAGTGGGCCGTGGGCGCCAGACCAGTACCACGACGCGTTCCGCCAGACCATCATGGACCTGGTCGAAGAGAAGGCCAGCAAGGGCAAGATCAGCGTGGTCGACAAAGGCGAGGGCGCGAGCGAGAAGAGCGCCGACATCATCGACCTCACCGAGCTGCTCAAGCGCAGCCTCGGCGGCAAGGGCACGAAGAAGGCGCCGGCAGAGAAAAAGCCGGCCAAGCGCCCGCGTAAAGCTTCGTGAATTACTGCAACGTAGCCTCCAGGCTCGCCAGGTAATCGCCGAACCCCTCCCGCGCGCGGCTATCACGGCGGCTGCTGGTCGCCACGCTGTGGCGCGCCGTCCACACGATCTGCGCGCCACTGGCCTCCAGGTCATGGACCAGTTGCACATCCTCGTGCGCGGCCAGCGGCCGAAACCCTCCCACACGCTCGTAGGCCCGTGCGCACACGCCCAGGTTGGCCCCATGGATATGCCGGTGCCCCTCGCACATCTGGTAACCGCTGAGGTAGCGCTTGCGCAGCGCCGCCCGTTGCCAGGGCTGCCAGCGGGCAACATGCACCGTGCCGCAGACCACCTCGGCGGTGCAGGCCAGCTGTGACAGCAACCAGTGCGGCGGCACCTGGCTGTCGGCATCGGTACAGGCCAGCCAGCTGGCCCCGCGCTCGAGCATCAGCGCCGCGCCGAGCCGGCGCGCCATGCCGACGCAGCCGGCTTCCACCGCCAGCGTGTGCACCCCGTGCTGGCGCGCGACGGCGGCGCTGCCATCGCTGCAGCGGTCCAGCACCACCAACACCTCGACCCGCTGGCCGGCCTGTTCGGCCACCGCCACGGCCGCTGCCATGGCCTTCAGGCAACGGCCCAGGCGCCGGGCTTCGTTGTGCGCCGGTATGACCACGGCAATCATGGGCAAGTCTCTTGCAAATCGACCACGCTGGGCTGGCACGACCAGTACTCCAGCAGAAAGTCCGCTTCTTCATGGCGCAACAGCGGATACAGCGGCAGGTGCCTGGCCAGCAGGCGATGCACCGCCCGGCCATCCTGCGGGCAGCCCTCGATGGGGTGGCGCCAGTGGCAGGCGAGGATGGCGCCGTCGGGGGTGAGGCTTGCCACCGATTGCTCGATCACCTGCAGCCAGTCGGTCGGGTTCAGGTAATAGCCGACTTCGCTGAGCACGATCAGGTCGAACTGCCCACCCGGCCAGTCGCCCGGCAGGCGCCCCTGGCTGACCGAGGCCTGGGGCAGCTCGGCCAGCCGCTGGCGGGCCAGGCGCACTGCGGTGGGGTCCAGGTCCTGGCACAGCAGCTCGGCGCAGCGCTCGGCGAGCACGGCGCTCTGCTCACCGTTGGCGCAGGCCGGCTCGAACACCCGTTGGTACTGCTGGCGCGGCAGGCACGCCAGCAGCAGGTCGCGCTTGCGCCGCTCGTACCAGCGCGTGCGAAAGGCCCAGGGGTCCTCGTTGTGGGCATAAAGGTCGGCAAAATAGTGCGCATCGAGGCTCATGACCTTTGTTCTCCTAGAGAAAGACCAGTTCGAACGGCTGCAGCAGGCACTCCAGCAGGTGGGCCGGCAGCACCGCAGGGCGCCCTTGGTCCGGTTCGAGCTGGCTGTGGTGCGCGGCCAGGGCCTGGCGCTTGCGCGCCAGGCGCGCTTCGTCGAGGGCGATGCGGTGCGCGCGAGGCCAGGGCAGGCGCGGGTCGTCGGGCTGCGCCCAGTGCCAGGCCCAGACCGGCACCTCGACCAGCTGCACCTTGCGCGCCTGGGCCGCCTGCGCTGCAGCGCGGCCAAGGGCTTCATGGTCACAATGGCCATCGCCGCGCCAGGTGGTCATCAGCAGGTCATCGGGGCGCAGCAGCTGGTTCAGGTGGTTGACCAGGAAGGCTTCGTCGCGCGGCAAGGCGCCGTCTTTGAGGTGCAGGCGCCGCCAGTCCAGCTGGTTGAGGTCAAGGTCCAGCTGCTGCAGGGCATGCCGGCTTTCCAGCGGCCGCTGGCGACGCAGGCGGTGTTCGGTCCAGGTGGGCGAATCGGGGTGGCTGCCTTCGCCGTCGGTGGCGGAAATCAGCAGCAAGTCCTGCTCGCGGCCCTGCAACCCGGCCAAGAGGCCGCCGGCCATGAGGATCTCGTCGTCCGGGTGCGGCGCCAGCAGCACCAGGCGCCGGCCCGGCGGGCACAGCTGATCGGGGTTGACCCAACTGGCCCGGGCCAGGTGCGCCGATTGCTGCCAGTCGGCCCAGGGCGTGCCGCTGCTCGCTTGAATCAGGTTCTCGCTCATAACTGCCAGGCTCCTGCCGGCACCTGGGCCAGCTGTTGTCCAAGGGCGGCCAGGTCACGTTCGGCGTGGCTCTGGCGCAGGTACACCGGCAAGTCGGCGCTCAACCGGGCGAAGTGGCTGCTGCGGCAGAACGGCGTGGCGCCCAGGGCGCGGCCCACGTGGCGAATCACCTGCTCGACCGCCTGTTCGACCTGGGCACGCACGCGGCGCACCGCGAAACTGGCATCGGCGCCGGGGTTGCGGTCGATCCACGCCGCGCACTCGCGCAGCGCTGCGCGGGCGCCGCACAACGCCGCGTCGACTGCGCCCAGGTGGGCCTGGGCATGCGGGTCGGGGCGCGGCTTGCGGCATTGCTCGCGCAGGTAATCGGCCAGGGCTTCGGCGGCGCCATACCAGCAGGCGGCAATGCCCGCGCCGCCATGCCAGAAGCCTGGGCGCGACAGGTATTGCCCGGGCTGGCCAACGGCGATGCCGGGCGCGTCGTCGAACGCGATCTCGACGCTGGTGGTGGTGGCCATGCCCACCGCCTGCCAGTGGTCCACCTGCAGGTGCTGGCGGGCATGGGCCAGCTCGATGGCGACCAGTTGCGGCTGGTCGTCATCGGCCCAGGCGGTGATCAGCGCCCGGTCGATCTGCAGGGCGCCGGAACACCAGGCCTTGCGCCCGGCCAGGCGCACCTGGTTGCCGTCGCGGGCGACGATGCGGGCGCGGGCATCGGGCGGCTCGGCGGCCCACACGCCCCACACGCCATCGCCCACCCGGTGCGCGGCGCCGCATTCGGCGAGGATCGCCAGGGCATCGGTGTGGCCTTCGTACAGTTTCGCCAGGGCCAGGTCGCAGCCGGCGATCCGCGCCAGGGTCTGCCAGCGCTGCAGGGTATGGCCCTGGCCCGGCAGCGGCAGCACGTCCAGGTGTTCGGCCAGCAGCGCCTGCATCAGCGCGGCCAGCTGGGTGTCGAGGTTCAGGGCCTGGGGGCGCTCGCTGAAGGTGCGCAACAGGCTGTCGAGGGTGTTCAAGTCGAAATCCTGAATGATGCTCATGCCATCCCCATCTGCTTGCGCATGCGCGCGGTGATCGATTGGCGGGTCTTGCCCAGGGCCGCCCAGGGGTCCTCCAGGTCGGCCAGGCGCTCGGCCAGGTTGCCGATGTGCCATTGGTTGGCGCCCTTGAGCTGGGCCAGCTCCTCGCGCCAGATCGGCACCGACACCGGCAGCCCCTCGCGGGCGCGCAACGAATAGGCACACGCGGTGGTGGCGCCCTGGCCGTTGCGCAGGTAGTCGATGAAGATCCGCCCGACCCGGTTTTTCGAGCCGGACACGGCGCTGAGGCGGTCGGGGAACAGCTTGGCCAGGTAGTCGACGATGGCGTGGCTGAAGTCCTTGACCGCGTCCCAGCTGTCGCGCCGGGTCAGCGGCACCACCAGGTGCATGCCCTTGCCGCCGCTGGTCTTGAGAAACACCTTCAGGCCCAGCTCGTCGAGCAGGGTCAGGGTCAGTTGGGTGGCTTCGAGCATGGCCTTCCAGGGCAGCGCCGGGTCCGGGTCGAGGTCGAGGACGAAGCGGTCGGGCTTGTCGAAGTCCTTGTCGGTGGCGTTCCAGGTGTGCAGTTCGAGCATGTTCATCTGCACGGCGCCGAGCAGGGTGTCGGCGCGGTTGATGACCATCGCCGCCTGGCCGGCTTCAGCCTTGTCGTAGGTGAGCACGTTGGGGATATGCAACTGGCCGGCGTTCTTCTGAAAGAACAGCTCGCCGGCCAGGCCCTCCGGCGCCCGCACCAGGGCCACCGGGCGGTGCTTGAGGTGCGGCAGGATCCACGGCGCTACCTGGGCGTAGTACTCGGCCACATCTCGCTTGGTGCTGCCGGAGGTGGCGTCGATCACCCGGTCGGGGTGGGTCAGGCGCAGCGTGCCCAGGGGCTCCTCGTGCGCTTGGCTTTTTTTGGCAACCTTGTTGCTGGGCATCGGGCGCTCCAGGTCGATGGCAGTGGCAGGCTTGTCGTCGCGCAGGCCATGGAACACCGCATGGCGCACCGAGCCATCGCGGGTCATCTGGGCATAGGCGACTTCGGCCAGCAGTGTCGGTTTCAGCCAGTGCACGCCCCGCGCCTCGGCGCCGGTCGGCGGGTTGGCCAGGGCCGGCTTGGCCGCCTGCAAGGGCTTGAGGCGGGCGTGGATGCTGTCCAGGGTCGCGGCGCTGAAGCCGCTGCCGACCTTGCCGGCGTAGCGCAATGTGCCGCTGTCCGGGTCATGCAGTGCCAGCAATAGCGCGCCGAAGCCGCTGCGGCTGCCCTTGGGGTCGGTGTAGCCGACGATCACGAACTCCTGGCGCTGCTTGCACTTGAGCTTGATCCAGTCGGCGCTGCGCTTGCCCAGGTACGGGCTGCCCAGGCGCTTGCCGATCAGGCCTTCGAGCTGCAGGCGGCAGGCGCTGTCGAGCAGCGATTCGACCGGCTGGTCGAAGTCGGCAGAAAACTGCAGTTCGTCGGCCGTGCTGGCTTCGAGCAGCTGGCGCAGGGTGTCGCGGCGGTCTTCCAGGGGCAGTGGGCGCAGGTCCTGGCCGCTCAGGTAGAGCAGGTCGAACAGGTAGTAGACGATCTGCTCGTCGTTGTCGGTGTCGAAGGCGTTCTGCAGGGCCTGGAAGTCGGAAACGCCGTGCTCGCCGTTGACCACCATTTCGCCATCGAGCCACGCAGAATCCAGGCCCAGCGTTCGCAAGGCGGCGACCTGGCGGGGCATCTTGGCGCTCCAGTCGTGGCCGTTGCGGGTGAACAGGCGCACATCGTCGCCGTCGATACGCGCCAGTATCCGGTAACCGTCGAACTTGACCTCGTATCGCCAGTCGCCACTGGGCGGTGAGTCGACCAGGGTGGCGAGCTCCGGCTGCAACGTGTCGGGCTGGGCGGCCCGTTTGCGCCTGGCAGGTGCCTTGGCGCTCTTGGCGGGGCGTTGCGACACCAGGGTGCGGTCACTGAGCACGCTGTCGGGTTGGGCCTCGACCACGCTGTACTCCTGCTCGCTGCGGGCCTCGCCATCGTTGGACTTGACCAGCATCCACTGCTCTTTCTTGCCGCCCAGGTGGGTGCGGAACAGGTTCCACACGCCATTGAGCTTCTCGCCCTGCAGGCGAAAGCGCAGCTTGCCCTTGGCGTAGGCGTCCCGGGCATTGCCCTCTGGCTCCCAGACGCCGCGGTCCCAGACGATCACATCGCCGGCGCCGTAATGGCCTTCGGGGATGTTGCCCTCGAAGCTTGCGTAGTCCAGCGGGTGGTCCTCCACGTGCACGGCCAGGCGCCGCACCTTGGGGTCCAGCGACGGGCCCTTGGGGAGGGCCCAGCTTTTCAGCGTGCCATCGAGTTCCAGGCGAAAGTCATAGTGCAGGTGGCTGGCGTCGTGCTTCTGGATGCAGAACTGCAAGGCATGGGCCTTGCCCCGCCCGCGCTTGCCACTGGGCTCGGGGGTGGCGTTGAAATCGCGCTTGCGCTGGTACTCCTGCAGGGGCTTGGCCATGGCGGGCTCCGGGACGGTACGCGGGTCTCTAGAAGTTGGGAGGCAGCAGGGCGCGGGCGAGTTCAAAATATCGCCGCTGGAAAAACTCTGAATCATTGCCCGCCGGGCGCAGTCGACCGCATGTAGCGAATGCACTTATCCACCTGATGGAGAACCGACATGGCCCGACCAGACGACCCCAAGCCTTACACCCCGCCCGAGATCGACGACACCGAGGACCGCATGGGCAGTGTCCACGAGCTGGACTTCGATGAGCGCAACGACGAACGCCAAGGCCGCGTAGGGGATGAGCGCCCGGCACGGGAGGTCGATGAGGAGTTTCCGCCGCGCCGGGTGGCCGAAAGCGGCATGACCGGTGGCGAGGCGCTGAGCGACAGCGCCCACGAGGACAACGTCACCTGGGACGACATGAGCCCGGACACCCTGATCGATGAAAGCGGCGCGCGCGACGCCGACGAGCCCGGGGGAGACGACGGCCCCGCCGACCAGATGCTGCGCCGGGTGGATGAGCGCGAGATCGGCGGCGGCATTGGCCTGGACGAAGCTGAACTGGCCCGCTCCGACCCCTTGGACGGCGAGCCATGGACCGATGATGTGGTGGACGACGACACGAGGAAATGACCATGAACGAGCAACGCTGCGCCTGTGAGCACTGTTCCTGCACGGTGGGCGAGAATGCCGTGATGCGCGAGGGTAAGGCCTATTGCTGCGAAGCCTGTGCTTCCGGGCACCGTGGCGGTGAGCCTTGCCGCATGGGGAATTGCACGTGTGCCAAGGCTGCACGGCCTGGCCAGAGCCAGTAGCGACCACTGCGGTGCATGGCCAGGGCTTCGCCCTGGTTCGCGGGGCAAGCCCGCTCCCACAACAAAAAGCACCGGCTGCGAGATTGTTGTGGGAGCGGGCTTGCCCCGCGAACCCCGGCAAAGCCGGTGCCAGGCTCAGTGCGTCTGCCAGATACCGTTATTGCGCTCGCAGTCGCTGCGCGCCTGCCCCAGGCTCGGGGTGTCGTAGTAATAGGTAATCACCCGCGCATCCTTGGACAACGCTGGCCGCGTCGACGGCTCGGCGCCGCCCACGGCTTTCGGATTGGCCAGCGCCTCCTGGGTCAACGGCGCGATGCAGCTGCCGACGCTGCCATCGGCGCAACGCGCCACCTTGTGCTTCTGGCTATTGAGCATCTCCTTGCTTTCATTGCTGCACGACCAGTTGATGGCCTCGGCCGGCATGTTGCTGAAGCTGTAGCAGGTATGCCCCTCCACAGGCTTGACGGCGTTGCTCGAAGAGCGGGTCGTCACGTCACAGGCCTCGGCCAGCACCTGGGTACTGACCAGGCTGCCCACCAGCACCACCCACACAAATGAACGCATGTGCCACCTCCCGGGCGTTTCGGCCCGTGTTCAGGTCTTGCGTAAAGTCGCTTTACTGCGTTGGCGCATGGTCCGTGCGCGTTTCTCCAGCACCAGGTACGTGACCACCGCCAGCAGCAGCGGGATCAGGTAGTACAGGGTGCGATAGCCCAGCAACGCCGCCACCAGGCTGCCCTGACCCAGCTGCCCATGCAGCAGCGCCAGGAACACCGCTTCGAGCACGCCCAGCCCGGCAGGAATGTGCGCAACCACCCCGGCCACGCAACTGATGAGCAAGATGCCGAGAATCGATGGGTAGAACAGCTCGCCCGGCAGCAGCCAGTGGATCAGCGCCGCCATCAAAGCCCAGTTGCTCGCGCCCAGCGCCACCTGGCACAGCGCCAGGCGCAGCGAGGGCAGGGTGATCTCGTGCTCGCGAACATGCCACGTACGTTTCTTGGCGAAGGCACAGGCCAGCAGGTAGCCCAGCGCGATCGCCAGCAAGGCGAAACCGATGATCTGCAGCCCGGTAACGCCCACCGCCCAGTTTTCCGGCAGCTTGACCAGGCGCAGGGCGAACACCGTGCCCGCCAGCAGCATGTAGCCCATCCAGTTGGTCAGCAGGCCCAGGGTGAGAATCCGGGTAATGGTCGCGTTATCCAGGCCCAGCCGGCCATACAGCCGGTAGCGCAAGGCCACGCCACCGACCCAGGTGGTGAAGTTCAAGTTGAAGGCATAGCAGACGAAGGCCACCGGCAGCACCTGCCGCGCAGGCAGCTGGTGCCCGGTGTAGGCGCGTGCCAGCAGGTCGTAGCTGGCGAAGGTCAGGTAGCTGCACAGCGCCAGGCCCAGCCCGATCAGCAAGGTGCTCGGCTTGTACGCCACCAGCGACTGGCGCACTTCGTGCCAGTCCAGGTTGCGCGCCAGGGTGTACAGCAGCACCGGAATCAGCACGATGAAGAGCACGGTCAGCAGGCGCTTGGCCCAGCGGTGCCAGCGTTTGTCAGCCATCAGGTATTGCCCTCGTGAAGGTCGCCCTGGGCCTGTACCTCAGGCTGCAGCGAGCGCAGCCGCTGGCGGTGCGCCGGGAACCAGCCGGCGATACGCGGGAAATGCCGGATGACGTGGAAGCACACGAAAATCAGCGGCGCCCGCCACCAGTAACCGCGCACCATGCGCTCCAGGGTCACGGCCTTGCACTGCTCGCTGGCCAGGGCGCTGAGGTGCTGGTGCAGGTGCTGGTTGAACGCCCGGTCACGGATCAGCAGGTTGGCCTCCAGGTTGAACGACAGGCTCAGCGGGTCGAGGTTGCTCGAACCCACGGTCGACCATTCATCGTCCACCAGCGCCACCTTGCCGTGCAGCGGCCGCTGGCAGTACTCGTGGATGTGCACGCCATCGCGCAGCAGGTAGTTGTACAACAGCCGCGACAGGGCGCGGACCCAGCGCATGTCTGGCTGGCCCTGCAAAATCAGCGTCACCTGCACCCCGCGGCGGGCGGCGTTGCGCAGTTCACGCAGCAGGCGGTAGCCGGGGAAGAAGTAGGCATTGGCGATGACGATGCGCTGGCGTGCAGCGCGCAGCGCCTGCAGGTAGCAGGCTTCGATGTCGGTGCGCCGGCGGGCGTTGTCGCGCTCCACCAGCACGGCACTGGCCGGCCCTGCGGCAGCCACTTGCGGGCGCACCTCGCTGGGTGGGTCGAGCACTGGCGCCATCAGCCTGCGGCTGGAGGCATGCACCTGGGCCACCACCGGCCCGCACACTTGCACCGCGTAGTCCTGCTTGGCCATCGGCCCGTAGTCGCCCAGGTGATCGGCGCTGTAGTTGATGCCGCCAATGAACGCCAGCTCGCCGTCGATGACCACGATCTTGCGGTGCAGGCGGCGGAACAGGTTGGTGCGCATGCCGGCCAGGCGCGGTTGCGGGTCGAAGGCGTGAAAGCGCACACCGGCTTCGGTCATGGCCGCGACGAAGGCGTCCGGCAAGTCCGCCGTGCCATAGCCATCGACCGCCATTTCCACCCGCACGCCACGCTGGGCCGCGTCGATCAGCACCTGCTTGAGCTGCTGGCCGACCTTGTCGTCGAAGATGATGAAGGTTTCCAGGAGGATTTCCTCGCGTGCCTGGGCCATGGCCTCGAACACACGGGGGTAGTAGTCCTCGCCATTGACCAGCAGCTCAACGCTGTTGCCTTGTGTCCAGGGTCTGTTCACAGGCTGATCTCCGCGGCCAGGGGGGCGTGGTCGGAAAGGTGCGACCAGGGGTATTTGGCCAGCACCTGGGCCTTGCTCGGCAGGGCATTGCGCAGGTAGATGCGGTCCAGGCGCAGCAGCGGCAGGCGCGCCGGGAAGCTGCGCGCGGGGCTGCCGTAACGCTCGCCGAAGGCTTCGACCAGGCGCTGGCCGAGCACGGCATCGGCTTTCAGGCGCCAGTCGTTGAAGTCGCCCGCGACGATCACCGGCGCCTTGGCCGGCAGGCTGTCGAGCAGGTCGAGCAGCAGCTGCACCTGGCGTTGCCGGTGCGCTTCGCGCAGCCCCAGATGCACGCACACCGCATGCACCTGGTCGTGGCCGGGCACCTCCAGGCGGCAATGCAACAGCCCGCGCTCCTCGTTGCCGTGGATCGAGACATCGAGGTTGCGGTGCTCGACGATGGGGAATTTCGACAGCAGCGCGTTGCCGTGGTCGCCATGGGGGTAGACCGCGTTGCGGCCATAGGCGAACTGCGGCCACATGCTGTCGGCGAGAAATTCGTACTGCGGCGTCTGCGGCCATTCGGGGTGGCGCTGGGCATGCTGCTGGTGGCTGCCATGCACCTCCTGCAGGAACACCAGGTCGGCGCCGCTGGCGCGCACCGCTTCGCGCAGCTCCGGCAGGATGAAGCGCCGGTTGAACGGGGTGAAACCCTTGTGCACGTTGATCGTCAGCACGTTCAGGCGGTGCACCGTGGTCAGCCGGTCGGCCAGGCTGTCGGGGGCGGGCAGGGTGTCGTTCACAGGGCCACCTCCGGCTCGACACCCGGTTCGGTCAGCAGCGGGCCGTCCAGCGACAGTTTGTCCAGCAGGCGCCTGGCGTCGTAGGGCGCATGCACCTTCTGGTCATTGTCGAAATAGCAGTAGATGTCACGCGATGCGCGGCGCCGTGGCGGGCGCGCCAGTACCAGCTGGGCATCGTCCGGCTGGCCGCCGTGGCTCCAGCGCTGGATGCGCTGCTGCCAGCGGCGCAGGGCACGGGCGGTGTAGCCGCTGCTGTAGAGCTCGACGTCGCCGTGCAGGCGCAGGTAGACGAAATCGGCGGTGAGGTCTTCGACATAGGGCCATTTGCCGGCGCTGTCCGCCACCACCAGCGCCACCTTGTGCTTGCGCAGCAGCTTGATGAAGGCCTCGCAGAGGAAGCTCTCGTTACGGATTTCCACGGCATGGCGCAGGCGCGCATTGCCGCGCCCCAGGTTGCTGATGTTGCCGCGCAGGCGCTCGGCACAGGCCCGGGCACAGGCGCGTGCTGCTTCATGGTCCTGGGGCAGGCGTTCGAGGAAGTGGCTGAAACGGGCTTCATCGAACTTCATGTTCGGTGGGAACTGCCAGAGGATCGGCCCCAGCTTCTTGCCCAGCTGCAACGGCCCCGAGGCGAAGAAGTTGGCCAGCGGCTCGTCGATGTCCTTGAGCCTGCGCACATGGGTGATGTAGCGCGGCGCCTTGACCGCGAAGACGAAGCCGTCCGGGGTGTCGTCACGCCAGTGCTGGTAGCGCTCTGGCGTCTGCAGGCTGTAGAACGAGCCATTGATCTCGATGCTGTTCACCGCCCGCGAGGCGAACGCCAGCTCGCTGTGCTGGGGCAGGCCTTTGGGGTAGAAATCGTTGCGCCAGGGGCCATAACGCCATCCGGAAATACCGATGCGGATCTCGCTCACACTGCCGTCCTCGCTGCCAGGTGTCCTTTGAACTGCGACCGGGTGGGCAAGGCCAGGGTTCAGCGCGGTTGACCAGTGGCGCAGCGGCGAGGGCAAGGGAACTTTGCCGCAGCGCGCCTCTCCACCGAAGGACGAACTGGTGAGGACCGGTGGCATGAAATTCGACCGTTTCGCCCAATGGCTGGCCAACTGGACAGGGCGCCCGCTGTCCTTCGCTGTCGCCTTGTTGCTGATCCTGGTGTGGGGCCTGAGCGGGCCGCTGTTCCACTTCAACGACACCTGGCAACTGGTGATCAATACCTCGACCACGATCATCACCTTCCTGATGGTGTTCCTCATCCAGAACACCCAGAACCGCGACAACGACGAGCTGCACATCAAGATTGACGAGCTGCTGCGCACCACCCGCCGCGCGCACAAGGCGCTGCTCGACCTCGAAGACATGGACCCGGCGCAGCTGCGTGCCCTGCGCAAGCAGTACCAGCTGATGGGCGAGCGCGGCGACGACGATGCGGGTGCGCAAGAACAGGACGACCCACGCGAGGCCAGGAAATGACCCGCCCAACCCGGAGGCAAGCATGGCCAGACACATCATTCACTTCACCGGCCCGATCAACTCATCCACCTGCGGCAACCTGATCAACACCTGCGCCAAGGCGTTGCAGCAGGGCGCCGAGCTGTTGCAGCTGAACATCGCCACCATGGGCGGGGAGTGCAGCTACGGCTTCACCCTGTACAACTTCCTGCGCACCCTGCCGGTGCCGCTGCACACCCATAACCTGGGCACTGTCGAGTCGATGGGCAACATCCTGTTCCTGGCCGGCGAGCACCGTACCGCCTGTGCCTACAGCAAGTTCCTGTTCCACCCGTTCCACTGGACCTTGCACGGCTCGGTGGACCATGCGCGCATGGCCGAATATGCCATGAGCCTGGACTATGACCTGCGCCTGTACGCGCAGATCGTCGCCGAGCGCACCCAGGGCAGCAGCGAGGTGCTGGACGTGGCCCGTTACCTGATGGCCTACCCGCGCATTCTCGGGCCGCAGGAGGCGCTGGCTAGCGGCATGATCCATGCCATCGACGAAATGCCCATCGAGGCCGAGATGGCCCAGTGGAGCGTGCATGCCTAAGGCGCAAAGCCTGCGCGCAAGCAATTGCCGAAGCGGCGTTTGGTGCCGCCGGTCAGTCGGCGCCAATCCGATTGAGCAGAGGGGGCGATGGGCGGCTCGCAAGTAGGGCATGGTCAAAGTTCATGCGTCCCACCCATCCAGCGCAAGGAGATACCCGATGGCTCGTGACCCACAGCGAACCGGACAACGTGGCGGTACCAAGGAAACCAACCCCGGCAACTTCGCCAATGACCGCGAACGGGCGGCGCGTGCCGGCCACAAGGGCGGCCAGGCGTCGGGCGGCAACTTCGCCAACGACCGCGAGCGGGCCGCCGAGGCAGGCCGCAAAGGTGGCCAGAACAGCCACGGTGGCGGGCGTCAGCCGCAATGACCGGCACCCAGGCGAGGCCCGCGGGCCTCGCCTGCTGATTTTGTTCGACAATTTTTTGAATCTTTCGCCACGGGCGTCACTCAATGAAGAGTCATCCATGGAGAACAGGAGGGCCCCGTGATGCCTAATCCCGCGCTGTACATCATCGACTACCAACTGCACGGCGAACCGCGCAGTTTCATCATTCGCCTGGACCGCCTCGACAATGCCGAGGCCTGGCATTGGGCGAGCTGTGATGCGGGGATCGGCATCATTCCCAAGTTCGGGCGGGAGAAGATCAAGAAGGTCAGCCGGCCCATGGCCGAGCGCTACGGCATCACGGCCGTGAGTTGGCGGGTCTCGGGGGAGAGGCCCGCTTCCAGCACTCAAGCCCCGGATTCGGGGTCGCTGGCCGGCACGCCAGGCTGATGCGGGTCGTCGTCGGCGACACTGGGGTCGGCATCCGGGTCGTCGGCGCGGTCGTTGCGTTTTTCCGGGTCCAGTTCGGGCCAGTCATCCTGGGCGTTGCCGCCGCCCATTCTGAATAAAGCGTTCATGGCTATCTCCCTTGGTGGTTGATGCTCGTTGGAGTGCGGGGGGGCCATGGACGATCGGTTTTTGTGGGGGCTTCACCGACCGATGGTAGTGGGCCTCAGGGGTTTGGCGGGCGAATTGCAGCGATCATGAGATCGAGCGCCGCCCGCGCGGCGCATCGCGGATAAATCCGCTCCTACATTTGTTGCAACGTGCCACGGTCTGTCAGGCCATGGTTGTCCGCCTTTGGTGCCCGCCGAGAAATCGTGTCGTGCCACCCAGGCTTACAACCATGGCCTGTAGGAGCGGATTTATCCGCGATGCGCCGCGCGGGCGGCGCTCGATCTCACACCCACCAAACCTCTCTCTACGGGCCCCTCACCCCTGACGCTTGAGCACCAAGGTCAGGATGTCATAACTGGCCACCAGCTCACCCAGCTGGTTGGTCACCTCCACATCCCAAGCCACCACCCCTTGCGGTTGCCCCAGCGGGCTGGTCTTGCCCTGGTCGATCTTGCGCTTGCAGGTCAGGCGCGCCTGAATGGTGTCGCCAATGCCCACCGGGTTGATGAAGCGCAAGGTGTCGAGCCCATAGTTGGCCAGCACCGGCCCCTCACCTGGCGACACGAACAACCCGGCGGCCGCCGACAGCACGAAGTAGCCGTGGGCGATGCGCTTGCCGAACTGCGACGCCTTGGCCGCGATTTCGTCGAAGTGCATGTAGAAGTGGTCGCCCGACAGGCAGCCGAAGTTGACCAGGTCGGCTTCGGTCACTGTGCGCCGGTGAGTCAGCAGCGACTCGCCGATGCGCAGCTCCTCGAAGTAGCGACGGAACGGGTGCACCTCGGTCTCGATTACCTCGGCGCCACGCACGTACTCGCCGGTAACGGCGCTGAGCATGCTCGGCGAGCCCTGCACGGCGGCGCGTTGCAGGTAATGCTTCACCGCGCGCAGGCCGCCCAGCTCTTCGCCACCGCCCGCACGGCCCGGGCCGCCATGCTTGAGCTGCGGCAGCGGCGAGCCGTGGCCGGTGGACTCCTTGGCCGCTTCGCTGTCCAGCACCAGCAGGCGGCCGTGCCAGGCCGCGGCCACCGGGATGGCCTTGGCGGCAACCGCGCGGTCGGCGGTGACCAGCGAGGCCACCAGGCTGCCTTTGCCGCGTGCGGCCAGGGCCAGGGCTTCATCGAGGTCGTCATAGGCCATCAGCGTGCTGACCGGGCCGAACGCTTCGATATCGTGGGCGCCGCCTTCGGCATGCGGGTCGCGGGCCTGCAGCAGGGTCGGGGCGAAGAACGCGCCTTCGGCCACGCCCTCGCCACGCGGGGCAAAGCCGTCGCTGGCGCCGAAAATCTGCTCGCAGCTCTGCAGCAGGCTGCGCACGCGCTCGCCAACGTCGCGCTGCTGGTCATGGGAGGCCAGCGCGCCCATGCGCACGCCTTCGACGGACGGGTCGCCCACCACCACCTTGCTCAAGCGCTCACGCAGGCGCGTGGCAACGGCATCCAGGTGCTTGGCCGGGACGATGGCGCGGCGGATGGCGGTGCATTTCTGCCCGGCCTTGGTGGTCATTTCGCGCACCACTTCCTTGATGTACAGCTCGAACTCTTCGCTGTCCGGGGTCACGTCCGGGCCGAGGATGGCGCAGTTCAGCGAGTCGGCTTCGGCGGTGAACGGTACCGAGTTGCGAATCAGGTTGGGCGTGACGCGCAGCTTGGCCGCAGTGTCGGCGGAACCGGTGAAGGTCACCACGTCCTGGCCCTGCAGGCGGTCGAGCAGGTCGCCGGTGCTGCCGATCACCAGCTGCAGGCTGCCCTCTGGCAGCAGGCCCGAGGCATTCATCAGGCGCACCACGGCTTCGGTCAGGTAGCTGGTCGAGGTCGCCGGCTTGACGATGCACGGCATGCCGGCCAGGAAGGTCGGGGCGAACTTCTCCAGCATGCCCCAGATCGGGAAGTTGAAGGCATTGATGTGCACGGCCACGCCGGCGCGCGGCACCAGGATGTGGCTGCCGGCGAAGTGGCCTTGCTTGCCCAGCGGCATTGCCGGGCCTTCGTGCACCAGGTTGCCCGAGGGCAGCTCGCGGCTGCCGATGCCCGCGTAGGAGAACAAGGTGGCGTTGCCGCCTTCGATGTCGATCCAGCTGTCGGCGCGGGTGGCGCCGCTGTGGTGCGACAGCGCGTAGAGCTGCTCCTTGCGCTCGGCCAGGTACAGGGCCAGGGCCTTGAGGCGCGCGGCACGCTGCTGGAAGTCCATTGCCATCAATGCCGCAAGGCCTTGCACGCGGGCGAACGCCACTGCTTCGGCGAAGTCTGGGCGCTCTTCGTGGCTGTAGGCCAGGACATCGCCATTCAAGGCGCTGCGCAGGGCCTGGGCGCCGTGCTGGCCGATCCAGCGGCCGGCGATGAAGCTCTGCAGGGTTGGGGCGTCAGACATGCTGTTCTCCAGTGCTGTTCTCAAAAGGGGTAGGGCGCTGTTACCACAGCGCCAGGGTGTAGCCGATGATCAGGCGGTTTTCGTCCACGGCATTGGTCAGGCCATTGCCGGAACGGAAGGTGACGTTGCGCCAGCGCAGGCTCACGTCCTTGAACGGGCCGCTCTGGATGACGTAGGTCAGGTCGGTGTCGCGTTCGCGCTCGCGGCCGTTGCTGACCGTGGCGGTTTCGGCGTGGCGCCCGTCGGTGTAGCGGGTCATGAAGCTCAGGCCAGGGATGCCCAGGGCCACGAAGTCGTAGTCGTAGCGCAGTTGCCAGGAGTCGAGCCCGGCGCGGGTGAAGGTGTTGTAGGTCACCAGGTTGACGGTGAACGGGTCGCCGCCATTGACGAACGGGAAGGCGCTGTCACCGGACATCTGCTGCCAGGTGGCGGTGAACTTGTGGGCCTTCACGCCGAGGGTGAACATGGCGTTGAAGTTGCGGTTGTCGATGTTGCCGGCGCGTTCGGCGCCGTCGTCGCGGCTGTCGAAGTAGCGCAGGTCGCTGCGCAGGCTCAGGCCTTCACCCAGGGGGCGGGTGTCGACCAGGCCGACGAACTGCTGGCGGTAGATGTCTTCGAGCTTGGCGTAGTAGTAGCTGACGCTGGTCTGCGGGGTGAGCGCGTAGCTGCCGCCGGCAAAGTCCAGGTGGTCGCTGCTGGCGGCGCCGTAGCCCATGTCGTCGCGCCCGGACGAATCGCGCAGGTTGACCTTGCTCAGGCGCCCGGCGTTGACCGTGAGGTTGCCCAGCTCCTGGCTGGTCAGCTGGCCGCCCTGGAAGGTCGAGGCCAACAGGCGCGTGTCGTTGTACATCACCACCGGCAGCATCGGCTGCAAGGTGCCCAGGCGCAGGGTGCTCTTGGACACCCGCAGCTTGCCGGTCAGGCCCAGTTCGCTGTAGTCGTCCACCGGCTCATGGCTGTTCGGGCCGAATGGCAGCAAGCCGGTGTTGCGCCGGTCGCGGCTGGAGTCGAGCTTGATGCCGAGCTGGCCCATGGCATCCAGGCCAACGCCCACCGGGCCTTCGGTGAAACCGGACTCGACACGGGCGGTAAAGCCCTGGGCCCATTCTTCGGCCTTGGCCTGGGGCGCGTTGCTCTGGCGGAAGTCGCGGTTGATGTAGTGGTTGCGCAGGTCCAGGCGTGCGTGGCTGTCGCCGATGAAGTCGGCCGACGCCGGCAGAGGCAGGGCCAAGGTCGCCATCCAGGCAGCGGATTTGAGCTGTATGCGGTTCATTGTTGTTATACCCGACATGGTCAATGTTCAGTGCTTGCTGGCGCCGGCAGCGCCGATCCCGGTCATGGAGCGGATGAACTGGGCCAGGTAGCGGCCGCGCTCCTGATGGGCGCGCTCGGAGCCGTCGGTGACCGAGAACACCCAGGCGCCGAGGAACGCCAGGCTCATGGAGAACAGGGCAGGGTTGCTGTAGGGGAACAGCGCCTGTTCGTGGTGCAGCACGTTGACCCACACCGCCGGGCCCAGCACCACCAGCACGATCGCCGAGGCAAGCCCAGCCATGCTGCCGCACACCGCGCCTCGGGTGGTCAGGCCCTTCCAGAACATCGAGAGCAGCAGCACCGGGAAGTTGACCGAGGCCGCCACCGCCAGCACCAGGCCGGAAAGGAAGGCGATGTTCTGCGACTCGAACACCAGGCCCAGCACCACCGCGAGCATGCCGATCACCAACGTGGCGATGCGCGACACGCGCATTTCTTCCTGCTCGCTGGCCTGGCCCTTGCGGATCACGCAGGCATACAGGTCGTGGGACACCGCCGAAGCGCCGGACAGCGCCAGGCCCGCGACCACGGCCAGGATGGTGGCGAACGCCACGGCGGAGATGAAGCCCAGGAACAGGTTGCCGCCCACGGCCTGCGCCAGGTGCACCGCAACCATGTTGCCGCCGCCGATGATCGCGCCGCTGGCGTCGCGGTAGGCAGGCTCGGTGCCGACCATGACGATGGCGCCGAAGCCGATCACGATCAGCAGCAGGTAGAAGTAGCCGATGAAGCCGGTGGCATAGAACACGCTCTTGCGCGCTTCCTTGGCATCGCTGACGGTGAAGAAGCGCATCAGGATATGCGGCAGGCCGGCAGTGCCGAACATCATGCCCAACCCCAGGGAAATCGCATCCACCGGGTTCGACAGCAGGCCGCCCGGGGCCATGATCGCCTGGCCCTTGGCGTGCACGGCCACGGCGTTGGCGAACATCGCCTCGGTGCTGAAGCCAAAGTGCTTGAGCACCATGAAGGCCATGAAGCTGGTGCCCGAGAGCAGCATCACGGCCTTGATGATCTGCACCCAGGTGGTGGCCAGCATGCCGCCGAAGGTCACGTAGGCGACCATCAGCACGCCCACCAGCATCACCGCGTACAGGTAGCTGATGCCGAACAGCAGTTCGATCAGCTTGCCGGCGCCGACCATCTGCGCCACCAGGTACATCAGCGCCACGGCCAGGGTGCCGAACGCCGAGCTCAGGCGCACCGGGGTTTGCGCCAGGCGGTAGGAGACCACGTCGGCGAAGGTGTACTTGCCCAGGTTGCGCAGCCGCTCGGCGATCAGAAACAGGATGATCGGCCAGCCGGCCAGCACGCCCAGGGCATACAGCAGGCCGTCGTAGCCGTTCATGAACATCATCGCGGAAATGCCCAAAAACGACGCCGCGCTGATCATGTCGCCGGCGATCGCCAGGCCGTTCTGCATGCCGGTCAGGCCGCCGCCTGCGGTGTAGAAGTCGCTGGCCGAGCGGGTGCGCAGGGCCGCCCAGCGGGTCACCAGCAAGGTGAAGCAGACGAACACCATGAACATCGAGATGGCAGTCCAGTTCATTGCGCGCACTCCTGCTTGACCTTGTCGTTGAGCGGGTCGAGCACATTGTTGGCGCGATGGACGTAGATGCCGGTGAGGGCGAACGACACCAGCACCATGAGCACCCCGACCAGCATGCCGACGGTGGTCACCCCGCCGCTCAGGGATTGGCCCAGGGTGCTGGGCGAGAAGGCCACCAGCAGGACGAAGCCGTAGTAGATCGCCAGCATGGCCAGGGTCAGGCCGCCGTTGAGGCGGCGTTTGCGCCGCACCAGGTGCTGGAAGTCGGGGTGATTGCTGATGCTTTCGATGTGTTCGGGGGTCATGGCAAGCGATCTCTGGTTTTGTAGTTGTTTTTTGAGGTCACGCGGATGTTGCGGTGTTGCTGATGGCCCTATCGCCGGCAAGCCGGCTCCCACAGGGGTTGGGGCTATCTGTGAGAGCCAGCTCCCACAGGGGTTGGGTCTATCTGTGGGAGCCGGCTTGCCGGCGATGCAGGCGACTCGGTTTCAGAGCTGGTCGAAATCGAGAACGACCTTGTCGCTCACCGGGTAGGTCTGGCACGACAGCACATACCCGGCCGCCACTTCGTAGTCTTCCAGTGCATGGTTGCTGTCCATCTCCACCTCGCCTTCGATCACCCGGCACTTGCAGGTCGAGCACACGCCGGCCTTGCACGAATAGGGCAGCTCGGCGCCGATGGCATTGCCGGCGTCCAGCACGTTCTGGGTATTGCGCGGCAAATCGAAGCTCAGCGCCCGGCCATCGCTGATCACGGTGACCTGGCTCAGCGCCGAGTCCACCTGGCGCGCTGCCTCGCGCGCCTCGCGGCGGGCTTCGCTGCCGGCGGCGGCGAACAGCTCGAAGTGGATGCGCGCCTTGTCCATGCCGTTGGCCTGCAGGCTGTCGCGCACGGTTTCGGTCATCGCCTGCGGGCCGCAGATGAACGCCGCGTCGAGGCTGGCCACGTCCATCCAGCGGGAGAACAGCTGGCCGCACTTGTCGGCATCGATGCGGCCGTTGTAGAGGTCGACGTCCTGCTGCTCGCGGCTGAACACGAAGATCAGGTTCAGGCGCTCGAGGTAGCGGTTTTTCAGGTCTTCGAGCGTGTCGCGGAACAACGCACCGGAGCTTGAGCGGTTGCCGTACAGCAAGGTGAAGCGGCTGTGCGGCTCGCTGGCCAAGGTGGTGGCGATGATCGACAGGATCGGCGTGATGCCGCTGCCGGCCGCCACGCCCAGGTAGTTGCCCTGGCGCGCCGGCTCCAGCGGCACGTTGAAGCTGCCGCTCGGTGGCATCACCTCCAGCTGCTGGCCGGCCTTGAGCACGTCGTTGGCGAACGCCGAGAAGCGCCCGCCGGGCACGCGCTTGACCGCCACGCGCAGCTCGCCGTCCTGCACGGCGCTGCAGATCGAGTAGGAGCGGCGCACCTCTTCATCGCCCAGCTGGGTGCGCATCACCAGGTGCTGGCCCTGGGTGAAGCGAAACGCCTGCTCCAGGTGCGCCGGCACCTCGAAGGCAATCGATACCGCGTCACGGGTTTCGGGACGCACTTGCTTGATGGTCAGGCTGTGAAACTGGCTCATGGTGTTCTCCACGGCTCAAATGCATTTGAAATAGTCGAACGGCTCCAGGCACTCGCGGCAGCGATACAGCGCCTTGCAGGCCGTGGAGCCGAACTGGCTGAGCAGTTCGGTGTTGGCGCTTGCGCACTGCGGGCAGCACACCTGCGGCGCCTCGCCGAGCAGGCTGCGCTTGCTGGCGCTGCCTTGCGGCGGGGCGATGCCATAGGCGCGCAGGCGCTCGCGGCCTAGCGCGCTGATCCAGTCGGTGCTCCAGGCCGGGGTCAGCCGGCGTTCCAGGTCTGGCGCGGCGAACCCGGCCTGCTCCAGCGCCTGGCGGATATCGCCCTCGATCACCTCGGTGGCGGGGCAACCGGAGTAGGTCGGGGTGACCACCAGGTGCAGGTGCCCGGCGCGCCAGTCGAGGTCGCGCACGATGCCCAGGTCGACCACGCTGACCACCGGCACTTCCGGGTCCATGACCTCGCCCAGCACCGCCCAGGCGCGGGCCAGGTCGTCGCCACGGGCCGCCCGGGCACCGCGGTCACCGGCAATCAGCTCACCAGGTTGCATCGGGGTAGGCCCTTGGCAGGAACTGCATTTCGGCCAGCAACAGGCCCAGGTGCTCGGTGTGCAGGCCTTGCCGACCACTGAGGTAGAAGTGGCTGGCAGCCTTGGGCAGCGGCAGCTCGACCGTGGCGAACAGGCTGCTCACCTGTTGCAGCCAGGCGGCGCCGACGGCGGCCGGGTCGGCGGCGATGCCGGCTTGGGCCAGGGCCACTTCGCTGTCGCTGCCCGCAGTCAGCTCCACGGTGAAGCGCCACAGGGCCGGGACCGCATCGAGCATGCGCCGGCGGCTTTCGTCGGTGCCGCCAGCCAGGCGCTGCACCCACTCGCCGGAGCGGCGCAGGTGGTAGGTGACTTCCTTGAGCGCCTTGGCGGCGATGCCGGCGATGCGTTCATCGCTGGAGCCGGCCAGGCGTTGCAGCACGGCATGGTGCCAGGCGTCGTAGAAGAACTGCTTGGCCATGGTCACGGCGAAATCGCCGTTGGGCTGCTCGACCAGCAACAGGTTGCGAAACGCCCGCTCGTCACGGCGAAACGCCAGGGCGTCGGCGTCGCGGCCGTCGTCGAGCAGTTCGGCGGCGTAGTCCAGCCAGTTGCGGGCCTGGCCGACCAGGTCCAGGCCGACGTTCATCAGGGCCAGTTCTTCTTCCAGGGCCGGTGCGTGGCCGCACCACTCGCACAGGCGCTGGCCCTGGATCAGGGCGCTGTCGCCGAGCAGCAGCAGGTAGGGGATGAGAGCTTGCTTGTGCATGGCCAACCTCACATGTGCCCGACTTCGTCGGGCAGTTCATAGAAGCTGGCGTGGCGGTAGACCTTGTCGTCCGAAGGGGCGAACAGCGGGTCTTTCTCGTCAGGCGAGGAGGCGGTGATCAGTGCCGAGGGCACCACCCACAGGCTCACGCCTTCGCTGCGCCGGGTGTACAGCTCGCGGGCGTTCTCGATGGCCATGGCGGCGTCGGCGGCATGCACGCTGCCGACATGCTTGTGGTTCAGGCCGTGCTTGCTGCGCACGAACACTTCGTAGAGGGTCCAGACAGACATCTTCAATCTCCGCATCAATCGCCGCTCAGGCGGCGTTCTTGTTCTGTTGCTTGCGTGCGTAGGCCACGGCCGCTTCACGCACCCAGGCGCCATCCTCGATGGCCTTGCGGCGGGTGGCGACGCGTTCCTGGTTGCACGGGCCATTGCCCTTGATCACTTCGTAGAACTCTTCCCACTGGATGTCGCCGAAGTCGTAGTGGCCGCGGGCTTCGTTCCATTTCAGGTGGGGGTCGGGGGCGGTGCAGCCGAGCAGTTCGAGTTGCGGCACGGTCTGGTCGATGAAGCGCTGGCGCAGTTCGTCGTTGGTCTGGCGCTTGATCTTCCAGGCCATGGACTGGGCGCTGTTGGGCGAATGCTCATCGCTTGGGCCGAACATCATCAGCGCCGGCCACCAGAGGCGGTCGATGGCGTCCTGGACCATGTCCTTCTGCGCCTGGGTGCCCTCGCGCATCATGGTCAGCAGCAGCTCGTAGCCCTGGCGCTGGTGGAAGCTCTCTTCCTTGCAGATGCGGATCATGGCGCGGGAGTAGGGGCCGTAGGAGGTGCGCTGGAGCACCACCTGGTTGACGATGGCGGCGCCATCGACCAGCCAGCCCACCGCGCCCATGTCGGCCCAGCTCAGGGTCGGGTAGTTGAAGATGCTCGAGTACTTGGCCTTGCCGCTGTGCAGCTTGGCGATCTCTTCGTCGCGGTCGGCGCCGAGGGTTTCCATGGCGCTGTACAGGTACAGGCCGTGGCCGGCTTCGTCCTGGATCTTGGCCATCAGCTGCAGCTTGCGCTTGAGGCTGGGGGCGCGGGTGACCCAGTTGCCTTCCGGGAGCATGCCGACGATTTCCGAGTGGGCGTGCTGGGAGATCTGCCGGATCAGGGTCTGGCGGTAGGCCTCGGGCATCCAGTTCTTGGCTTCGATCTTGATTTCGGCGTCGATCTTTTCCTGGAAGTGGCGCTCTTCGGGCGACATCTCTTCCAGCGACTTGACGCGCTTGACTCCGGTTTCCACTAGCTGTGCGTACATGTTCCGACTCCTGCTAAGGCATGAGTCATTTGTAAGCGATACAAAACATAACGTCAAACTGTTTTATGTGTATCGAATGTAATTTGTGTATCGCTTTGCTGGGCAGGGGCTGCTGTGCAGCCCAATCGCTGGCAAGCCAGCTCCTACACAGAGGGCGGCGCCTGGTCCTGTGGGAGTTGGCTTGCCAGCGATTGGGGCGCAAGGCGCCCCCGGCTTTTTCAGGTAAAAAAAAGCCCCGGACTAAGCCGGGGCCACAAAAGGCAGCTGATGAATCAGCTGGCCAACCGTTTGTCGAACACATGGCACGCCTTGCCCTCGGAGCGCTTGAGCGTCCCGCAGGGCTGCAGCCGCACCTGGGTGCTGATGCCGATGTAGGTCTTGATCTGCTTGGTCAATTCAGCGGCAATGAGCTTGCGCTGCGCCTCATCCAGGCTTTGGCATTCACCGCGCAACTCCACGTGCACCTCAACGCTGTCGAGGTTGCCATTGCGATACAGATGAATCTCATAAAGCTCGGAAAGCTGTTTTATTTTCAGCACCTGCTCTTCGATCTGCGTGGGGAACACGTTGACCCCGCGAATGATCAGCATGTCGTCGCTGCGCCCGGTGATCTTGCCGATGCGCCGCATCGGCCGCGCCGTGCCCGGCAACAGGCGGGTCAGGTCGCGAGTGCGGTAGCGCACCATCGGCAGCGCCTCCTTGCTCAGCGAGGTGAACACCAGCTCGCCGAGCTGGCCGTCGGGCAGCACCGCGCCGCTGACCGGGTCGATGATCTCGGGGTAGAAGTGGTCTTCCCAGATGGTCGGGCCGTCCTTGGTCTCGATGCACTCCATGGCCACGCCCGGGCCCATGATTTCCGACAGGCCGTAGATGTCCAGGGCGTTGATGCCCAGGCGCTGTTCGATGGAGCGGCGCAACTCGTCGGTCCACGGCTCGGCGCCGAAGATGCCCAGGCGCAGCTTGAGGTCATTGGGGTCGATGCCCTGGCGTTCGATCTCGTCGGCCAGGTTGAGCATGTACGAAGGGGTGACCATGATGATGTCGGGCTGGAAGTCGCGAATCAGCTGCACCTGCTTCTCGGTCTGGCCGCCCGACATGGGGATCACCGTGCAACCCAGGCGCTCGGCGCCGTAGTGGGCGCCCAGGCCGCCCGTGAACAGGCCGTAGCCGTAGGACACGTGCACCTTGTCGCCCTTGCGCCCGCCGGCGGCGCGGATCGAGCGGGCGACCACGTTGGCCCAGGTGTCGATGTCGTTCTGCGTGTAGCCGACCACGGTCGGCTTGCCGGTGGTGCCGCTGGAGGCGTGCAGGCGCACCACCTCCTGCTGGGGCACGGCGAACATGCCGTAGGGGTAGTTGTCGCGCAAATCGTTCTTGCCGGTGAAGGGGAACTTCGCCAGGTCGTCGAGGGTTTTCAGGTCATCGGGGTGGGCGCCGCATTCGTCGAAACGCTTGCGGTACAGCGGCACCTTGTCGTAAGCGTGCGCAAGGCTCCAGCGCAGGCGCTCCAGCTGGTGCTGGCGCAGCGCGTCGACGCTGGCGGTTTCCATCGGGTCCAGCAGGGCACGATCGGCTTCGTGGTACATGTTCATGGCATCACTCGAATTGTTCTTGTAGACCGGCGCCTGGCGTGCAAGCAGCAGGGCCGTGAGTGTCATGGACGCAGCATAACCGGCGGCGTCGCGTTCAGTAACAAGCCATTGGTCAGAGACGCTCGATGACCATGGCGATGCCTTGGCCCACGCCGATGCACATGGTGCACAGGGCGTAGCGTCCGGCAGTTTCTTCCAGCTCGTGCAGGGCGGTGGTGACCAGCCGCGCGCCGCTCATGCCCAGTGGGTGGCCGAGGGCGATGGCGCCGCCGTTGGGGTTGACCCGTGGGTCGTCGTCCTGCAGCCCCAGTTCGCGCAGCACCGCCAGGCCCTGGGCGGCAAAGGCCTCGTTGAGCTCGATCACATCCATGTCGGCCAGCGACAGGCCGGTCAGGGCCAGCACCTTGCGGGTCGCCGGCACCGGGCCGATGCCCATGATGCGCGGCTCGACCCCGGCCACCGCCATGCCGACGATCCGCCCACGCGGCTTGAGGCCATGGCGGCGCGCCGCTTCACTGCTGGCCAGCAGCAGGGCGCAGGCGCCGTCGTTGACGCCCGAGGCATTGCCGGCGGTGACGCTGCCGCCCTGGCGGAACGGCGTGCCGAGCTTGGCCAGTTGCTCAAGCGTAGTGTCGGCGCGCGGGTGTTCATCCTGCGCCACCTGCAAGGCCGGGCCTTTGCGCTGGGCAATGGTCACCGGCACGATTTCCCGCGCCAGGCGGCCACGCGCCTGGGCGGCGGCGGCCTTGTGCTGGCTGCGCAGGGCGAAGGCATCCTGGTCGGCGCGGGAAATGCCGAACTGGGCGGCGACGTTTTCTGCCGTTTCCGGCATCGAGTCGATGCCATGCCCGGCCTGCATCAAGGGGTTGACGAAACGCCAGCCGATGGTGGTGTCGAACAGCTCGGCGCTGCGCCCGAAAGCCTGTTCCGACTTGCCCATGACGAACGGCGCCCGCGACATCGACTCGACGCCGCCGGCCAGCATCAGGCCGGCCTCGCCACAGCGCAGGGCGCGGGCGGCATTGCCGATGGCGTCCATGCCCGAGCCGCACAGGCGGTTGAGCGTGGTGCCCGGCACGCTGATCGGCAGCCCGGCCAGCAGCGCGGCCATGCGCGCGACGTTGCGGTTGTCTTCGCCGGCCTGGTTGGCGCAGCCGAGGATCACATCGTCGATGGCTTGCCAGTCCAGCTCCGGGTGGCGCTCGAGCAATGCCTTGATCGGTACCGCGGCCAGGTCGTCGGCGCGCACCTGGCTCAGGGCGCCGCCGTAGCGGCCGATGGGCGTGCGCACGGCGTCGATGATCAGCGCCTCGGACAGGGTGTGTTCACTCATCTTGGGTCTCCTGCGCAAGCACCGTGCCGCGCACTTTGTAGGATTTGCCATGGAACAGGGCGACCAGTTCGCCGCGCTGGTTTTCGATGCGCACGTCATACAGCCCGGTACGCCCCTTGCGCGCCTGCTCGCTGGCCGTGGCCGTCAGCAGGTCGCCGCGCAGCGCCGGGGCGACGTAGTCGATGCTGCAGCCCAGGGCGACGGTGGCTTCGTCGTAGCTGTTGCAGGCAAACGCGAACGCCGAGTCGGCCAGGGCGAACAAAAAGCCGCCGTGGCAGGTGCCGTGGCCCTGGATCATGTCGGCGCGCACCGGCATCCGCAGGCACGCGCGGCCGGCGCCGGCATCGATGAGGCTGATGCCCAGCGCCTGGGAGGCCTGGTCGCGGGAGAACATGGCATCGGCGCAGGCCTGGGCCAGTTGGTCGGGGGTGCGGTGCAGGTCAGTCATGCAGGCGAGCTCCTTGGGCCGCTTGGCGGCGCAGCAGCAGGGAAGGGCGGTAGCGGCTTTCGCCGTAGCTGCGTTGCAGGTTGTCGAGCACGCGCAGGGTGTAGCCCAGGCCGATCTGCTCGGCCCAGGCCAGCGGGCCGCGCGGGTAATTGACCCCGGCGCGCATGGCCAGGTCGATGTCGGCGGCGCTGCCGACGCCTTGCAGCACGGCGTCGGCCGCTTCGTTGGCGAGCATGGCCACGGTGCGCAGCACCACCAGGCCAGGCAGGTCGGCCAGTGCCGATACCTGCAGGCCGGCGCGCTGCAGCAAGGCCACCGCCTGATCGCGGGCCTCCACGCAGGTATCGGCAGACCAGCTGATGGCGATGCGTGTGGCGCTGCGGTAATCCAGGGCCAGGTCGACCAGCACCAGGTTGCGCAGGCCGTCTTCACGGGCGCGCTGGCTGGCCAGGCGGCCATCGGACAGCGCCAGGGTCGCTTCGCCGACCTGGATCAGGCCATGGCCATCACGCTGGCTGACGCCAAGCCCGCTGTCGCGCAAGCGCTCGATGAGCGGCTGCATGACGCCCAGGTCGCCTTCGACCACGCAGTGCTCGACAGTCAGCGCGCTGTGCAGCACTGCCGGCTGCGGCCGTTGCGCGCCCTCGGCGTAGCGGTAGAAGCCCTGGCCACTTTTGCGCCCGAGGCGGCCAGCGTCGACCAGCTCTTTTTGCACCAGCGAGGGCTGGAAGCGGAAGTCGCCATAAAAGGCATCGAACACCGAGCAGGTAACGGCGTAGTTGACGTCATGGCCAATCAGGTCGGTCAGCTCGAACGCGCCCATGCGAAAACCGCCGGCGTCGCGCAGCAGCGCATCCAGGGTGGCGCAGTCCGCCGCGCCTTCCTGCAGCAGGCGCAGGCTTTCAGCGTAGAACGGGCGGGCCACGCGGTTGACGATGAAGCCGGGGGTGGAGCGGGTGTACACCGGCTGCTTGCCCCAGGCCTTGGCGGTTTCATACAGGGTGGCGGCAATCGCGGGCTCGGTGGCCAGGCCGCAGACCACTTCCACCAGGGCCATCAATGGCGCCGGGTTGAAGAAGTGCATGCCGATCACCTGCCCAGGCCGCTGCAGGCCAGCGGCGAGGCTGGTGATGGACAGCGACGAGGTGTTGCTGGCGAGGATGCAGTCCGGCGCGCACAGCGCTTCGAGCTGACGCAGTAGCCCTTGCTTGACCTGCAGGTTCTCGACGATGGCCTCGATCACCAGGCGCGCATCGGCCAGGGCCTCGATCGCCTCCACCGGCTGCAGGCGGGCCACGATGGCGTGGCGGGCCTCGGCCTGCAGCTTGCCTTTTTCCACCAGGCGCCCGAGTTGCTGGTCGATGCCGGCCACGGCCTGGGCCGCCGCGCCGGGGCGGTTGTCGTAGAGCTTGACCGGGTGCCCGGCCTGGGCCGCGACCTGGGCGATGCCGGCGCCCATGGCACCGGCGCCGATGACCGCCACCAGGGCGTCAGTGTGCAGTGCGTGCATGCTCAACGCCCCTTGAATGCCGGTGTGCGCTTGGTCATGAAGGCGCTCACGCCTTCACGGTAGTCCTCGCTGCGCCCGGCCAGGCGCTGCAGGTCGCGCTCCAGCTCCAGCTGCTGGTCGAAGCTGTTGTCGAAGCTGGCATTGAGGCTGCGCTTGATCAGCGCCAGGCCGTAGGTCGGCTGGCTGGCCAGGTGGCGCGCCAGGGTCATGGCCTCGTCGCGCAGGGCGGCATCGTCGACCACGCGGTGGATCAGCCCCCAACGCTCGGCCTGCTCGGCGCTCAGGCGCTCGCCGAGCATGGCCAGCGCCTTGGCCCGGGCCATGCCCACCAGGCGGGGCAGCAGCCAGGTGCCGCCAGAATCCGGCACCAGGCCGATCTTGCAGAACGCCTGGATGAAGCTGGCCGAACGTGCTGCCAGCACCAGGTCGCAGGCCAGCGGCAGGTTGGCCCCGGCGCCTGCGGCCACGCCGTTGACGGCGCAGATGACCGGCAGCGGCAGCTCGCGCAGGGTGCGCACCAGCGGGTTGTAGAAGCGCTCGATGGACTCGCCCAGGTCAGGCATTTCGGCCCCTGGCGCCACATTGCGGTCGGACAGGTCCTGGCCTGCACAGAAGCCGCGGCCTTCGCCGGTCAGCAGCAGCACCCGGGCCTGGCCGCTCTGGCGCACTTGCTTGAGGGCTTCGCGCACCTCCAGGTGCATCGCGGTGTTGAAGCTGTTCAGCTGCTCTGGCCGGTTCAGCGAGAGGAGGGCAACGCCATCCTCGATGGAAAACAGAATGTGCTGGAAAGTCATCTCGGACTCGCTCCGTCTGGCAAGGGAAAGGGCAGGTCAACGGCCTTCGAACTGGGCCGGGCGTTTTTCCTGGAAGGCGCGGATGCCCTCGTTGCGGTCGGCGGTGCCGGCCAGCAGGGTGAAGGCATGGCGCTCGAAGCGCAGGCCGCTGGCAAGGTCGGTGTCGCCGGCCTTGAGCAGCGCTTCCTTGGCCAGGCGTACCGCCAGCGGCGCCTTGGCGGCGATGCTGCGGGCCACTTGCATGGCGCGCTCCACGGTCAGTTCGGGCTGGGTGAGTTCGCTGACCAGGCCGGCCTGCAGGGCATGCCCGGCGGTAATGGCTTCGCCGGTCAGCACCATCTGCATGGCCAGCGGCTTGCCCACGGCGCGCAGCAGGCGCTGGGTGCCGCCGGCACCGGGGATGATGCCCAGGTTGATTTCCGGCTGGCCGAAACGGGCGTCGACGCCGGCGATGACGATGTCGGCGCACATCACCAGCTCGCAGCCACCGCCCAGGGCGTAGCCGTTGACGGCGGCGACCAGGGGTTTGCTGAAGCCTGCGATGCGTTGCCAGTGGCCGACGCGGGGGTCGTTGAGGATGCCGACCAGGTCGCGTTTGGCCATCTCGCCGATGTCGGCGCCGGCGGCAAAGGCCTTGCGGCTGCCGGTGATGACCACGGCGCGGGTCTGCTCGTCACGGTCGGCGGCCTCCAGCTCGCTGGCCAGTTCCGCCAGCAGTTCGGTGCACAAGGCATTGAGCGCTTCGGGCCGTTGCAGGGTGACCAGGCGCACGCCGTGTTCAGGCGCTTGCACGTGGAGATAACGCGGCATGTGGGGGTCCTCGGGCTGCTCGCACGGCGCATCGCGTGGCCGGCGTTTATTGGAATTGTCTGCAGGGGCGACGGCAGGCCGTGCCCAGGTGGAGCCAGTATAAGCACCATGTGATACATGAATGCAATAGCAACACATAGTTCGTGTATCTTATAATCGATTACCTGAAAGGCGCACCTTCTCTGAATACCCCGCATTTGGCAGGCTAGATAGGGTTTGACGAAAAACACATTTACGATACAAGATCAGCAAACGTTGCGAATCATTTCAGGATAAACGCCATGCCTTGCTACCGCCTCGATGGCCTGACCCCAGTGGTCGACCCCACTGCCTATGTCCACCCCAGCGCCGTGCTGATCGGCGACGTGATCGTCGGCCCGCACTGCTACGTGGGGCCGCTGGCCTCGCTGCGGGGTGATTTCGGCCGGATCGTGCTGGAAGAGGGCGCCAACCTGCAGGACACCTGCGTGATGCATGGCTTCCCCGGCGGCGACACGGTGATCGAGCGCAACGGCCATGTCGGCCATGGCGCAGTGCTGCACGGTTGCCGGGTAGGCGAGGACGCGCTGATCGGGATGAACGCCGTGGTAATGGACGGCGCCCATGTCGCGCCGCGCTGCATCGTCGCCGCCACGGCATTCGTCAAGGCCGGCTTCAGCTGCGCCGAACAGAGCCTGGTGATGGGCGCGCCGGCGCAGGTCAAGCGCCCGCTGAGCGACGAGGAATTGGCCTGGAAACAGCGCGGCACCGCCGAGTATCAGCGGCTGACCCAGCGCTGCATGGCCAGCCTGGTCGAGTGCCCGCCGCTGACCGAGGCCGAGGCGCAGCGCCCGCGCATGGGCGACGATGGTTTGCGCCCCAAAGGCGAGGCGGGCGCATGAACCTGCCCGCGCGCCATGGCCAGGCAGGCCGCCGCACAGGTATAGTCGGTGCTTTCTCCGCGCACAGTTCCTCCATGAGCAACCTCGCCCCGCTGAATACCTTGATCACCCGCTTCCAGGAGCAGACCCCGATTCGCGCCAGTTCGCTGATCATCACCCTCTACGGGGATGCCATCGAACCCCATGGCGGCACGGTCTGGCTGGGTAGCCTGATCAACCTGCTGGAGCCGATCGGCATCAATGAACGGCTGATCCGCACCTCGATCTTCCGCCTGACCAAGGAAGGCTGGCTGACCGCCGAAAAAGTCGGCCGGCGCAGCTACTACAGCCTCACCGGCACTGGCCGGCGGCGCTTCGAAAAAGCCTTCAAGCGGGTCTACAGCCCAAGCCAGCCGGCCTGGGATGGCGCCTGGACCCTGGTGCTGCTGTCGCAGCTCGAAGCCGGCAAGCGCAAGGCCGTGCGCGAAGAGCTGGAATGGCAGGGTTTCGGCGTGATGGCGCCCAACGTGCTGGGCTGCCCGCGGGCTGACCGCAGCGACCTGGCGGCAACCTTGCGCGAGCTGGAGGCGAGCGACGACAGCATCGTGTTCGAAACCCACACCCAGGAAGTGCTGGCCTCCAAGGCCCTGCGTGCGCAGGTGCGGGAGAGTTGGCGCATCGATGAACTGGGGCAGCAGTACAGCGAGTTCATCCAGCTGTTCCGGCCGCTGTGGCAGAGCCTGAAGGAGCAGCCCGAGCTCGATGCCCAGGACTGCTTCCTGGCGCGCACCTTGCTCATCCATGAATACCGCCGGTTGCTGCTGCGCGACCCGCAGTTGCCCGACGAGTTGTTGCCGGGCGACTGGGAAGGCAGGGCCGCACGCCAGCTGTGCCGCAACCTGTATCGGCTGATCTTCGCCAAGGCCGAAGACTGGCTGAACACCGCGCTGGAAACCGCGGACGGCCCGCTGCCGGATGTGAACGAGAGCTTCTACAAGCGCTTTGGCGGCCTGGCCTGAGCCACCCTCAAGCAACGCCCGCCTGGCTGAACGGCATCTGCAACGGGCGTTGCTCACCCAGCAACCAATCGCAATAGCGCGCAACGCCTTGCTCGACGGTCGCCATGCCAGCCGCGAAGCCCACGCTGCGCAGGCGCTGCAGGTCGGCGCAGGTGTAGCACTGGTACTTGCCGCGCAAGTGCTCGGGAAACGCCGAATATTCCAGCACGCCTTCGCGCAAGGCCGCCTGCAGCGTCAACGGCGGCAGGCCTTCTTGCCCGCGCAGGCGGTTGATGACCGCCAGGGCAACGTCATTGAAAGGCTGGGCGCGGCCGCTGCCGACGTTGAAGATGCCGCTGAGCTGCGGGTGGTCGAGGAAGAACAGGTTGACCTTGACCACATCGTCCACTGACACGAAGTCGCGCAGGTGGCCGCCGCTCGGGTAGTCGCCATACTGGCCGAACAGGCTGACCTTGCCATGGGCCTGGTACTGGTTGAAGCAGTGCAGCGCGACCGAGGCCATGGCGCCCTTGTGCTGCTCGCGTGGCCCGTAGACGTTGAAGTAGCGCAACCCGACGACCTGGCTGCGGGCTGCGGGCAGGTGCCGGCGCACATATTGATCGAAGAGGAACTTGGAGTAGCCGTAGACGTTCAGCGGCTGCTCATGTTCGCGCTGCTCGCGAAACACCTGGCCTGCGCCGTACACGGCTGCCGAGGAGGCGTACAGCATCGGCACCTGTTGAGCTTGGGCGGCGCTGAACAGGTCACAGCTGTAGCGGTAGTTGTTTTCCATCATGAAGCGGCCGTCGCCTTCGACGGTGCTGGAGCAGGCGCCCTGGTGCAGCACGGCGCGTACCTTGCCGAACTGGCCTTGGCGCAGGCGCTCGATGAAGTCGTGCTTGTCCAGGTAGTCGGCGATGTCGCAGTCGGCGAGGTTGCGAAATTTGTCGCCATCGGTGAGGTCATCGACGGCGATGATCCGGGTTTCGTGGCGCTGGTTGAGCGCCTTGACCAGATTGCTGCCGATGAAACCGGCGGCGCCGGTCACGATAATGGTCATGCCTAGTCCCCCAGTGAGGGTGCGAAGTGGTCAGTCTGGGGGAGGAGGGGTGCAGCGGTATTAATCTGGATCAATGTTCGCGCCGGGCGTGTCGTCATCCCACTGTCATGTATTGAAATTTATTATTTCAATTTCTTAACACTCGGTTTCTACCCACATGGCAGACCGCATGATGCTGGGCCCGGTCCATGGGCATTCGGAAGCGGATCTCTATGGACTGCTGTATGGTTTCGCCTTCTGCCCGGGTCAGGCCGCGCGGGAAATCGACTCGGCCGAGGCCTTGCAGCGCCTGCTGGAGCCGGCAGACAACGATGAGTTCATGTGGCTGCACCTGAACCTTGCCCATGCTGCGTGCGAGCGCTGGATGAGGAGCCACCTGGACCTGCCCGAGAGCTTTTTCGAGACCCTGCGCGAAGGTTCTCGCTCCACCCGCATCGAACATACCGACGGCGCCTTGCTGGCCGTGGTCAACGACATCGTCTTCAACTTCGGCCTGGTGTCGTCGGACGTCTCGACCTTATGGGCCTGCGCACGCCGCCGGCTGCTGGTCAGCGTGCGGCTGCAGCCGCTGCACTCGGTGGACAAGCTGCGGCTTTCGGTGAAGCAGGGCGAATGCTTCGGCTCCACGGTCGAGCTGCTTGCGCACCTGCTGGGTGACCAAGGTGACCTGCTGACCCAGGTGGTGCGGGAAACCACGATGAAAGTGGACGGCATCGAAGACCAGTTGCTGTCGCTGCGCCTGAGCGACAACCGCGCCGAATTGAGCAGCCTGCGCCGCGTGCTGGTGCGCCTGCAGCGGCTGCTGGCGTTGGAGCCGGGGTCCTTGCTGCGCTTGCTCAACCGCCCGCCGGACTGGTTGCGCGAACAGGACCTGCGGCAATTGCGAGCGGCCACTGAAGAGTTTGCGGTGATCATCAGCGACCTGACGTCGCTGGTGGAGCGTATAAAGCTGCTGCAGGAGGAGATCGCTGCCAAGCTCACCGAGCAGAACAACCGCACCTTGTTCACGCTTACGGTAGTGACGGTGCTGGCATTGCCGATCAACATCATCGCCGGCTTCTTTGGCATGAACGTGGGCGGCATTCCCTTGGCCGACGACCCGCATGGGTTTTGGGTGCTGGTGGCGTTGGTGGCGACCTTTACGGTGCTGGTTGGGCGTTGGGCGTTTCGCAAGCGGGATGATTATTGAAGCCAGGCGAGGGCAGGCGGAGGATAGCTGGGAAGGCGCTCATTATAACTACACTAAATGAATATTTAGTGTAGTTATAATTTTGGCTTATATATGAGTCAGGGGAGGCGGCGCGCCAGCCACACCGTCAGGCCGCCAGAATCCGGGTCTTCTGCGATGTGGTCCAGCACCTCGAACCCGTGCTCATGCAGCCTGGCCCGGTATTCCTGCGGGTCCAGGCTGGCGTGGTACAGCGTTTCTCCCTGGAACTCACCCAATGCCTCGCCATGTGACGGGCCGCTGGTGAACATCAGCAACGCACCTGGCGCCGCATGGCGCTGGAAAACCGCGAACATCTGGCGTTGGTCATCAGGCTTGAGGTGGAAAAAACTGTTCCAGGCCAGGATGCCGGCAAACTGGCGCGCCAGGTCCAGCGTGCGCATGTCGGCCTGTAGCCAGTGCTGGTTGGGAAATTGTGCGGTGCACAGCGCGATCATCTGCGTTGAGGAATCCACGCCAACGACCGACAGGCCAGATTCGATCAGAAAACGCGCCACGGGCTGGCCAGAGCCACAGCCTAGATCCAGGACGGTAGCCGTCGGCTGCAGCAACGCGTGGAAGCGTTCGATCCATTTGCGTTCGATGAGGCGATTGCCGCGCAGGTCATTCCAGGTGGACGCGTTGCGGTCGTAGAGATCGATGATCTGATCGGCGGATGGGTGATGCGGCATGCTGACGTCCTTGAATCGGGAAAAGCCATTCTAGAGGGGATCGTGTGTGCTGCAATGTAGCTTGGGTGTGGCCCGTGTGGAATATGTTAAGGTGCGCATAATGCATATTATGTTAAATGAAAGGCAATGTTATGGATGTTCATCAACCTCACTGATTAGATAAAACCGGATTCCAACGTCCACTCTCTCAACGGGCCATATCCTTCGCGTTCATGGCGCATCCTTGAATGAGATGGTTGCCGATGAAGCTGATTCAGTTGCGTGCGATCCGAGCGTTCAACACCTATGCGAAAAGCCGAGACCTAGATATCGATGAGGCCATCTTTGCCCGCCACTTTGAAGCGATTCTGGCTTTGTTGGAACGTTACGCCCTCTGGCTCCAAAGCGGCCGTCAAGCCCACAACCTGGTCGCCCCAATCGACACCGCTGCAACGGCACCGTTTCCGCTGCTCGATCCGCGTAGCCGCGACCAATACCTGCGACTGCTCAAGCTATACCTGTTCTAGTGTGTCATCCGTTACATCCCGCGTGCTCGTCAAACCTCACTGGCATTCGCCACACATTTGCCGACCGCTTTTTGGCCTATCTTGTAGAGCAGCGTGGACATGGCCTGGAACGGGTCACAGACGGACACCGACGAGTCCGCGGCTGGTCTGAGGCCTCGACGATGCCACGCCGTTATGCAAGTCGTTATCTAGCCGAGTCAGCCAACCGCCACAATACCCAGCGTGCCTCGGCAGCCTGGAGCCGACTTGAAAGTTAAGGAGTTTCGCCGTGACCTAGTCAGCCGATCAAGAACACGGTTCACCCTCCTCCTCTTTTCCGGCCTAAGTGTTCGAAGGCTCGCTCAGGTTGCGATTTGAACTCGCACTGATGACCAGTCTCGCTACGTCAATACTCGATCATGCGTCTAACCGTGGTATGACGGCGGCCTTGCAATGAAAATCTATTGGACTGCGCTTATATTTAGCTCAGAACTCATGGCAATTAGGGATTCTCCGATCAAATCAGCACAGGCCGCTCGACCTGTGCTGAAATAGCCCTCCGTTCAGCCGCCCCAATAAGCCTTACCCATGAGTCATATGAGCTTTTCCGATTTCGAGTACGCCGATAGTTTGTCCTGAGCCTCTACCTCACCTGGCTTTTCACAGTTAACGTCCTTCGTTAGTTCCTTTTGCGCGAACTGTCATGCGATCATTCATAGAACACGTAAAACGATGACGATTTCGACGCTCAGGAAGCACATTGCAGCCGCTAAGACAGCCAAAGCGTTTTAGTTACTAGAAAGCACTTGGCCTGCGAGATATTGAGCCCCCAGCCCCCAGAGGCCACCAACCGACATGAAATGTTTCCACGTGTCGTACTGCATCATTGAGATAATCTCCAGCCCGACACCAAACAAAAAAATCGTCGACAACCAGAATGGCCAAGCTTTCGCGCAGGTCTCAACAAGTATCATAAAGTCGGCACGTTCCAGGAACTCGTCAACACGACGCCGGTACTCACCACCGCGCAGAAAAGCGAGAGCAACCACGACCGCAACAATCGTGAGTGCTACACTAGGAGAGATAAAGGATTTGGCAGTACCGGCGAGCGTCATCGTAAAAGATCCGATAACGGCCAGCGTAGCCATGTACGCATTTGCCGTTTGATAGATTGATTTACCTAGGATGGGGTCGATTCGCTTGTCCATAGGACTCCTATAGCGAGAATGGGTGTACATCGATGATAATGCCCTGCGCAAGGAATGCACGCAATAAAACCCTCTCGGAATTCAGTCACACATCCCACTACTGCTCTACGCCTTTGACCTGGCGGCGTTCGCTCAAAGAGTCAATGAGGTTTCTCTTCCGGTCAGCGTGTACCGCTGCTCGTGCAGACTGGAACTGCGGTGCCGTTGCCCATGCTTGTCCCGTTCATGTACGTTCCACTCAAATTGCGATACCGCGCGTACAAAGCTGCTGAATGGTTGTACCCTCTAGCTCCAAAGCGGCCGTCAAGCCGACAACCTGATCGCCCGAATCGGCACCGTTGCAACGACACCTTTTCCAGTGCTTGATCCGCCTACCCATGACCAATACCTGTGATTGCTCAAGCTATGCCTGTCTTTGAGTGTTAACTATTACATCCTGAGTGCTCGTCAAACCTCAACCTCCGTGGCTAATATTGAAGACAAAATATAGGAACGGCTCCCACTTCGGACGAGCGATCTTTCCACAGATTCACAACGGAAGGTTAAATCGTCGAGGTCAAGCTAAGGCAGAAGCATTAATAGTTCGTCAGGTATTCGAGGCGAGCTAGGTACGCCCGTCACCCAAAACCCTTCATACTGTTTTCTAAGAGCGAGTAAAAGGTATCATGCGAGACTGGATTCAACGCAAATACAAAGAAACATCCGCACCTAACCTCTATTATGTTTTCTCCGTTACGATTTTTTTGCTGGGAATGGTGTTCTCTCGCCTGCTCGGCTCTATTGCAATGGACATTGCTATAATAATTGGATCGGCCGGGGTTATAGGCGGTTTCGTTTCGTGGTGTATGCCAGCGGTACACTGGATCAGTGCTGCATGGGAAAGTACGCTGGGAAAAATCGCCGTGGCCCTTCTTCACTTTGTAGTCTTTCTGGTCGCCACGGTGATGGCTCGATCGCTTGTTTCCGAATCGTTAGGTTTACCACCACAAAGCTTTGACGTAACAGTCGGTTTTCTCATCGTCGCACTCTACATCCCGGCATTGATGGCAGTTGCGTCGATAGCGCTCTTTTTCTTTGCGATCGTTATGAGCGTAGTCGGATTTATTCAGGTGATGGCTCTTAATTTTATACAGATGCTCACCCCCGTTCTGGAGATGGTTGGCCTAAAAAATCAAATCCCCAGACCCAGCACATCTGCAATGCTTCATTCGTTTGGTTCGATGATGATAGTGGTAGTGCTAGTGAGCGGCAGCTCATACATGTCGAGCGAGCATCGTTCATGGGTACATACAGCGGTAAAAGCACTAGCAGTTTTAAGTGATTTTCATCTGGCAGTTAATTATCCGGGAGGAGAAAACCGTACGCGAATTCATCCTTTAGAGAACGGATTTGTAGCCTTTGCCAAAGTTGAAGATGACCGCAGCATCTCTATTCACATTCGAACGCAGGAAGACGAAATCGGGTCGCATCAGATCGGCACCTCGATTCCTTCCATCAAACAGATGACTAGCCCTTTGATTGAGAGCTTACGTTGAGCAACGTCGATTTGACGTAGAACAGCATGGCCCGAAAGTCCGAGTGCGATAAAGATGGGTGGCCGTCATGCCATCAGAAGATCATTCCAGGTTCATTGATCTCAAGAGGTGGTTGCTCGAAAAAAATCACAGGCTGGGTGTAGACGACCATCCCTAGAAATCCACCTTCCCCCGCCCCGCCTTAACCGTACTCCGCCTGGCTTTCCCTTCAAGCCGCCGAGTCTTCGAACCAAGCGTCGGCTTGGTCGGCCGGCGTTTCTTCTCGGTCTTGCCAGCATTGATGATCAACTCAGCAAGTCGCGCCAACGCATCAGCACGGTTCTGCTCCTGAGTCCGATACTGCTGCCCCTTGATAATCAACACACCATCACTGGTGATGCGACTGTCACGCAACGCCAGCAGCCGCTCCTTGTAAAAATCGGGCAACGATGAAGCCGGAATGTCAAAGCGCAAATGCACAGCGCTGGACACCTTGTTGACGTTCTGCCCACCCGCGCCTTGGGCACGAATGTAGGTCAGTTCAATTTCAGCATCCGGCAGATGCACGTTGTTGGAGATGGTCAGCATGGCACGGCCCTTGTCATTGCCCCGATTATCACAGCCTCAGCCCACCCGTGCACCTGAATCTCGGAAACTTGCGGAAATACAGACAACGCAAGCCTCGGTACGCGCTGAGCTATCATGCCCGGCTATTTTTTGCTGGCTCCAAGGAACCGTGATGAACCGACTTATAGTGCCTGCTGCCATCTTCATCAGCGTCATGTTCGTAGGCAAGGTTTTCGAGCATCTGGGCGTCGAAGGCAACGTAAAATTCGGATTGCTTTGCTTGATAGCAATCGTTGTCCAGGTGGTGGTAACGCGTCACCTGAGGTCGCGAGCGACTTAACCGAAATAGCGCCCCTCCATCCGCTCAACCAGAAAGTCGATAAACACCCTCACCCGCTGCGGCAACTGCCGCCCGGGCCCGATAAACACCGCATGCAAAATATCCTCCTCGCCACTTTCATACCCCTCCAGCAACGGCACCAACCGCCCCGCCTCGATATCCGCCCCCACATGGAAATTGGCCAGGCGCGCCACCCCGGCGCCGCCCAGGGCCAACTGGCGCATGCTCTCCCCGTCCTGCAGCAGCAAATTGCCCTGGGGCTCCACCTCGATGCGCTCACCATCAGCCCCGCGATACACCCACGCCTGCGAGTGCCGGTGAAAACCAAAGGCCAATCGATTGTGCCCAAGCAGGTCCTGGGGCGTGCGCGGTGTGCCCTTGCGTGCCAGATACTCGGGTGAAGCCACCGTCAACAGCCGGCTGCGGCCCAGGTGCCGCTGCACCAGCCGCGAGGCTTTCAGCGGGCCGGAGCGGATGGCGACGTCGGCGCGCCGCTCGAGCAGGTCGACCACCGTGTCGGTCAGCTCGATGTTCAAGGTGATCTGCGGGTAGGCCTCGAGAAACGCCGGCACCAGGGGCACCAAGCAGTGCAGGCCGAACGGCAGGTTGCTGTTGATGTGGATGATGCCGCTGGGGCAAGCGGCATTGGCCACGTCGCGCTCGGCGTTGTCGATCTGCTCGAGAATGCGCAGGCTTTCGACATGGAAGCGCTCGCCCTCGGCGGTCAGTTCCAGGCGCCGGGTCGAGCGCAGCAGCAGGCGCGCGCCCAGGCGCTGTTCCAGGCGTGCGATCAGCTTGCTCACCGCCGACGGCGTCATGTCCAGGCGCCGCGCAGCCTCCGAGAAAGTGCCGCAAGCGACCACTTCGGCGAACACTTCCATCTCGCCAGAGCGGTTGATGTCTTTAGCGCGTGTTTGCATGACTTGAATTCACAGCTGGTTGGAATTGCACAAGTCTACATCACAAACCAAACGGCTCGTATCGTGTGCTGCATCATTCAACCTTGCGAGCATTCGTTCATGACTACCCCCTCCTCCACACGCATTCACCCCGGGGTGTACGTGCTGGCCCTGACCGCCTTCGCCATTGGCGTGGCCGAGTTCATCGTGGTCGGCATTCTTCCGGCCATCTCCAGCGACCTGGGCGTGACCCTGGCCACCGCGGGCGGCCTGGTCGGCCTGTACGCCCTGGCATTGGCAGTGTTCACCCCGTTCATCGTGCTGCTGCTCGGGCGCCTGCCGCGCAAGCCGGTGCTGGCGGGCCTGGTGGCGATCTTTCTCGCCGGTAACCTGCTCTCGGCGCTGTCCAGTGACTACACCACGCTGTTGATCGGCCGGCTGATCACCGCCGTCGCCCATGGCAGCTTCTTCGCCATCGGCGCAACGGTCGCGGCCAGCCTGGCGCCCAAGGGCCAGGCCAGCAAAGCGATCGCCATCATGTTCGCCGGGCTCACCCTGGCCATGGTCATCGGCGTGCCACTTGGCAGCTTCCTGGGCAACGCCATGGGCTGGCGCCTGCCGTTCTACGCGGTGGCGGCGCTCAGCGCGCTGGCCTTGCTGGCCACGCTCGCCTGGCTGCCGGCGCTGAAAACCGCCGAGGCCGGCAGCATCCGCACCCAGCTCGCGGCGCTCGGCCACCCGGCGATCTGGTCGATGATGCTGGTGACCATCCTGGGCTTTGGCGCAAGCTTTGCGGCGTTCACCTTCATCACGCCGATCCTCACCGATATCACCGGCTTCTCCTCGGCCACGGCCAGCAGCTTGCTGGTGGTGTTCGGCATCGCCACGCTGATCGGCAACCTCGCCGGTGGCCGCCTGGCCGACCGCCTTGGCTGGCAACGTGCGCTGCGGGTGCTGTTCGTGTTGCTGGCGGCGGTGCTGGTGTTGCTGGGCTTCTCGCTGTCGTCGCCGGTTGCGATGGTGGTGCTGCTGTTCGTCTGGGGCGTGTTGGCCTTTGGCATGACCCCAGGCTTCCAGGCCGGCATGCTCGACACCGCCGGGCGCTACACCCCCAAGGCGGTGGACTTTGCCTCGGGGCTGAACATCTCGGCCTTCAACCTGGGCATCACCTTGGGTGAATCCGCCGGCAGCTACCTGGTGACCCACGGCCAACTGGCCCTCACCCCGTGGGCGGGTGTGGTTGCGGCGGTGCTGGTGCACCTGCCGCTGGCCTGGTTGGCCTGGCGCGGCAAACGCGCTGCCAGCGGTGCTGACAATCAGGCAGGCGCCCAGGCATAAACGGGGCATCCGCAGGGCCTGGGCTTAGCGCCCCGGCCCTGGCGGGCTCAGGCTGGAGTGTGCGACTTGCGCTCCAGCCACTCGAGCATCAGCTCGCCCCAGGCGATATCCGCCTGCAGCGCCGCCTTGGCCTTGGCCGAATCACGCTTGCGCAAGGCCTCGAGCACTTCGAAATGCTTGTGCTTGGCGCTGGCCAGCTCCGCCTTGGGCACTTCGGAGTGGAAGGTGCTGAGCAACGGCCCCATCATCACCCACATGTTTTCCAGGGTCTTGAAGATCACCGGCATGCGCGCAGCGGCAATCAGGCCGAAATGAAACTCACGGTTAAGCAGCGAAGCCTGTTTGTAATCGACGCTGACTGCCGCCTGAAACGCCGCCTGCACCTGCTCCAGGTGCTCAAGCTCGGCAGTGGAAATACGCTCGGCGGCCATACCCGCCGCCTCGCCTTCGAGCAGGTGGCGGATCAGCTGGATCTCGCGCAATTGGCTGACGGTCAGCTCAGGCACATAGATCGACGTCGCCGCCTTCATGTCCAGGGCGTGGTCGCTGACCAGGCGGAAAATCGCCTCGCGCACCGGGGTGATCGACACCCCGAACTCCTCGGCCAAGGCACTGATGCGCAGGCGGTCACCCGGTTGGTACTGGCCGTCCATCAATGCCGTGCGGATGATGCTGTAGACCCGCTCGCTCAGGTTGCCTTTATCCAGGGGCTTGTGAACTGTCACGCTACTTCTCTCTTGTCTGCTGGAGGGGCCGCCGCCAGCTGCCGGTGCTGGCAGCGCTGGGCTAGGTTGCGAAAACGCATGATACATCATCGTTCAGCAGCTGCCAGCTCGCCAACTCCCTGTCGGCACCCGGCTCAGCGCCCCCAGGCGCGAGGCGAAAAACCCTACGAACGAAAACGTTGAATTCAAGGCACAACACTTTTGCTGAAGACGCCATGTAAAAACGATGATATATGATGCATTAATAACTGCCTGCACCCCTCCCTCACCGCATAAAAGGAAGCAGCCCATGCCCATCACCGGCACCACCCGAGTCGTGGTCCACCTGACCTACCCCGCCAAGCACTTGCGCACGCCGTCCTTGTTCAACCCGTTGCTCGAGCGCCTGGGCCATGACGGCGTGCTGGTGCCCTGGGAGGTGGCACCGGCCAACCTGGCCTGTGCCTGGCAAGGCCTGCGTGTGATCGAGAACCTGGCCGGGGTGATCGTCACCGTGCCGCACAAGCTCGAGGTCGCGCACCTGTGCGATGAACTGCAAGGCACGGCGCAGCTGCTCAACGTGTGCAACGTCGCCCGCCGCTTGCCCGATGGGCGTTTCAGCGGGCGCATGTTCGACGGCGAGGGGTTTGTCCGGGGCCTTGAGAACCAGGGCCATGGCCTGGCCGGCAAGCGCGTGTTGCTGCTCGGCGCCGGTGGCGCCGCCACAGGCATTGCCCATGCCCTGCTGGCCGAGCCGCTGGCGCAGTTGGTGATCAGCAATCGCTCCGCGGCCAAGGCCGAGGCACTGGCCAGCCAGCTGCGAAGCCTGGTGCCTGGGCGCCAGGTGGCGGCGGGCCCGGCTGACGGCCGTGGCTTCGATGTGGTGATCAACGCCACCGCCCTGGGGCTGAAGGCGGGTGACCCGTTGCCCCTGCCAGTGGAAACCCTCGCTCCGGGCACGCTGGTTGCCGAGGTGGTGATGAACCCCGATCTCACCGCACTGCTCGAGGCCGCGCAGGCGCGCGGCTGCCAGATTCACAAGGGCGTGCACATGCTGACCGGGCAAGTGCAATTGCTGGCAGATTTCCTGTTCGGCCACTGAAGCCTCTTGCCTGCACAACCCCACCTTCAACGACGGAGAAGCACATGAGCAAGATCGCAATCATCACCGGAGGCGGCTCAGGCATCGGCCTGGCCACTGCCCAGCGCCTGCTTGCCGACGGCTACCAGGTGCATACCCTGGGCCTGGGCGAGCCGGAGCAACGCATCGAAGGCATCCACTATCAAGACTTGGATGTGACCAACGACGCGGCGGTCAACGATTACTTCAGCCGCTTCGAACGCATCGATGCCTTGGTCAACGCCGCCGGCGTCATCGACCACAACCGTGAATGGCAACTGGAAGGTTTCACCCGCGTGCTCGACGTCAACCTCACCGCGGTCATGCGCATCAGCAATGCCGCCCTGCCCGCCCTCAAGCAGGCGCAGGGCGCGGTGGTCAACTTCGCCTCGATGTGGGGCATCTTCGGCTCGGCCAAGACCCCGGCCTATGCCGCGAGCAAGGCGGCCATCGCTGAACTGACCCGCTGCCAGGCCGTGGCCTGGGCCGCTGACGGCGTGCGCTCGAACGCCGTGGCGCCTGGCTGGATTCTGACCCAGCTATCGCGCCGCGCCTATGAAGACCCCAGCCGCTCGGCCAGCATCCTGTCTCGCATTCCGATGCAGGCCTGGGGCCAACCTGAGGACGTGGCCAACGCCATCGCCTTCCTGGTCTCGGCCAACGCCCGCTACATCACCGGCACCACCCTGGCGGTCGATGGCGGCTACTCGATCGCCTGATCCAGCATTGAACTGAGCCGTTTTGGCAGCGCAAGGCGCTTGACGGCCAAAACGCATGATATATGATGCATCACAAATGACGCAGACCCTCGAGGCCTCGCATAACAACAACAAGCAGTCATAAAGAGGTGCCGTATGAACCTGGTATTCGGATCGCCCGGGCGCTATGTGCAAGGCCCGGATGTACTCGATGAAGCTGGCCAGTACCTGGCCCATTGCGGGCGCAGCGCCGTCGTGGTCATCGACAGCTTCGTCATCGGCCTGGTCAAGGCGCGCCTGGACGCCACCTGCGCCTGCGCCGACGTGCAACTGCACTACATCACCTTCGATGGCGAGATCACCGCGCAGGGCATCGCCGCCCTGCGCCAGTCGGCCGCGCGCTATGCCTTCGACATGGTCCTGGCAGTCGGTGGCGGCAAGTCGATCGACGCCGGCAAGGCCCTGGCCCACGCCACCGGCGCAGCGCTGGTCAGCCTGCCCACCGTGGCCTCCAACGATGCACCCACTTCAAAGAACTTCGTCGTCTACGACGAGCACCACCAACTCAGCGAAGTCGGCCACCTGCTCTGCAGCCCACGCTACGTGCTGGTCGATACCCGCCTGATTGCCCAAGCCCCGCGCCCGTTTCTGCTGGCGGGCATCGCCGATGCCCTGACCAAGAAGTTCGAAGCCGAGCAATGCCTGAAGGCCGGCGGCGTCAACATGTTCGGCGCCCGCCCTTCGTTGGCCGGGGTGGCCCTGGCCCGTGAATGCTACGAGGTGCTGCGCACCCACGCTGAAGCCGGCCTGGCGCTGGCAGGGAGCGGCGAGGTCGACGACTCGTTCGAACGCCTGATCGAGGCGGTGCTGCTGATGAGTGGCCTGGGCTTCGAGAGTGGCGGGCTGTCGATCGCCCACGCGATGACCCGCGGCCTGTCGAAAGTCCCCGGTGCGCGAGACCAGGTGCACGGCTGGCAGGTCGCCTACGGCCTGCTGGTGCAACTGGTGCTCGAAGACCGCGAAGCGGCGTTCATGGCCGAGCTGCTGGCCTTCTACCGACGTATCGGCCTGCCCTGCAACCTGGCCGGGCTGGGCGTCGAGGTGTGCGACCAGGCCACCCTGCTCAAGGTCGCCGAACCCACCCTGCAAGCGCCCCATGCGCGCAACTTCGTACGCGCCAACGGCCAACCCCTTACCTGCGATGAACTGATCGAGGCCATGCGCGCGCTCGAATCGCTCACCCGCTGATTCCCCGGCAACACCCACCCTGCGATGCCTGCATTTGGAGGTAGAGATGGCTACACCCCGTAAAACCCTCGAGGCCTGGAAAGCCAGCGATTTCGTGCCCAGCGCCGAGACCGTCGCCCACCTGCGCGACCGGGCGAAATTCGTCCGCCTGGAAACCATCCGCCTGATCGAGATCGCCAAGACCGGCCACTACACCTCGGTGTTCTCCGCGGCCGAACTGTTCTCGGCGCTTTACTACGACGTGATGAACCTGCGCCCGCAAGAACCTGCCTGGGCCGGCCGCGACCGCTTCCTGATGGGCAAGGGCCACGCGGCGGTCGGCCAGTTCCCGATCCTTGCCGACCTGGGGATCTTCCCCAAGGCGTGGCTGGATGACTACACCCGCCTGGGCAGCCCACTGGGCGACCACCCGGACATGCGCAAGGTGCCCGGCATCGACTTCTCGTCCGGCTCCATCGGCCATGCCCTTTCCGGTGGCCTGGGCATGTGCCTGGCGCAGCGTTTCACCGGCCACGAATATGACGTCTTCGTCATGCTCGGCGACGGCGAAATGCAGGAAGGCCAGGTCTGGGAAGCGGCCATGAGCGCCGCCCACCACAAGGCCGGCCGGCTGATCGCGATCGTCGATCGCAACGGCTTCCAGCTCGACGGCAGCGTCGACGATGTCATTGGCGTCGAGCCGCTGGACGAGAAATGGCGCGCCTTCGGCTGGGAAGTGCACGTAATCGACGGCCATGACATTACCGAGGTGACCACCACCCTGCGCAAGGTCAAGGCCGACCAGAGCCGTGACAAACCGGTGTGCATCATCGCCAAGACCGTCAAGGGCAAAGGGGTTTCCTACATGGAAACCGAGCCGGGCTGGCACCTGGGTTACCTGGACCCTGAAGACGCCAAGCGCGCCATCGCCGAAATCGAAGCCAAGGAGATCTGAACCATGAGCGCCCCCCTGTCCCCCAACTCCTGGCAATACCGTGGCCTGAACGCCATGAACCCGGGGCTTTCCTACCTCTCCGATGCGCTGATCGAGCTGACCCGCGAGGGCTATCCGGTGATGGCCGGCTCCGCCGACCTGCAGTACTCAAACGGGCTGAACAAGTTCGCCACGGCCTTCCCGGACCGGTACATCCAGTTCGGTATCTCCGAGCAGAACATGGTCACCGCCGCCGCCGGCCTGGCCACCTGCGGGGTGATGCCGTTCGTGGCGACCTTCGCCTCGTTCCTGGGCCTGTTGTGCTGTGAACAGATCCGCATGGACGTGGCCTATTCGGCGCAACCGGTGCGCCTGATCGGCCACCACACCGGGATCTCGCTGGGCTTTTACGGCACCTCTCACCACGCCACCGAAGACATCGCCACCATGCGCTCGATTGCCGACCTGGCGGTGGTCTCGCCCTCCGACGGGCCACAGCTGGTGGCCGCGATCAAGGCCTCGGCCACCTATGACAAGCCGGTGTACTTCCGTATCGGCCGCGGTCGCGACCCGGTCATCTACGAGCACGGCGCCAGCTTCGAATTCGGCAAGGCCACCGAGCTCTTGCAAGGCGAGGAGCTGACCATCATTGCCTGTGGCATCACCGTGCACCCGGCCCTGGCCGCTGCGCGCAAGCTCAATGCCCAGGGCCGTTCGATCGGTGTGATCGACATGGCCTCGATCAAGCCGATCGACCGCGAGGCGATCCTCCAGGCCGCCGCGCGCAGCAGGCGAATGATGACGGTCGAGGAGCACAACGTGCTGGGCGGCCTGGGCGCTGCCGTGGCCGAGGTGCTGGCCGACGAAGGGGTCGGCATCAAGCTCAAGCGCCATGGCATCTATGACGAATACAGCCTGATCGCCCCCCCGACCCACCTTTACCAGCACTACAAGCTCGACGCCGCGGGTATCGAGGAGGTGGCGCTCGCGCACCTGGCAAGCTGACCTGTGCCGCTGCACGGGCAGCGCCAGCCCCGGCGCTGCCCGCCCCTTTCGCTCGGAGCCAATAATGAACAATATGACCGAGACCCTGCCCGGCAGCGTGGCCCAGGCCACCCCAGGCGCCGTCAACCTGCGCCGCAAATCGCTGCTCGCCACTGGCGTCGGCAACCTGCTGGAGTGGTTCGACTGGACCCTCTACACCGTCGCCTCGGTGTACATCGCCGCCGCCCTGTTCGACAAGAGCAACCCCACCTCGGCGCTGCTGGCCACCCTGGCCGTGTTCGCCGCAGGCTTTTTGCTGCGCCCCCTGGGCGGCATCGTCTTTGGCATCCTCGCCGACCGCCTCGGCCGGCGAGCCGTGCTGCTCAGCACCATGCTGCTGATGGCCGGCGCCAGCCTGCTGATCGCCTTCATCCCGTCCTATGAAGCCATCGGCAGCTGGGCCTCGGCCCTGCTGCTGGGCGCACGGCTGATACAGGGCTTCGCCCACGGTGGCGAGACCACCACGTCCTACGCCTACATCGCCGAAATCGCCCCGCCGAAACGCCGCGGGCTATGGTCGAGCACGGTGTTCTTCGCGGTCGGCAGCGGCTCGTTGCTGGCGACCTTCTACATGGCCCTGCTGACATCGATGCTCAGCGTCGAACAGATGCAGCAATGGGGCTGGCGTATCCCGTTCGCCACCGGCGGCGTGCTGGCCGTGGTCGCCCTGTGGCTGCGGCGCAACATGATGGAGAGCGAGCACAGCCCGAGCGCCAGCGACCACGCGCTGCAGGTACCTTGGAGCCGAGGCCAGGTGTTGCAACATGGCGTGCGCTTGTTCCTGTATGAAGCCGGCGCCACCTTGACCTACTACACCTGGGTGACCTCGGCGTCGATCTACGCCATGACCGTCAAGGGCATGGACCCGCACAGTGCGTTCATGATGAGTTGCATCGCCCAGGTCATCTACCTGGCCTTCCTGCCGCTGTGTGGCTGGCTGTCGGACCACTGGGGGCGCAAGCTCTGCGCGCTGATTTCGCTGCTGGGCATTGCCGCGACGCTGTTCCCGCTGTGGGGCATGATCTCCAGCGAGCCGTGGACCCTGATGGTGGCGCAGACCGCCGGGTTGATGCTGGTGGCCTTCATCACCGGCTGCAAGCCGGCGTCGATCTCCGAGCAGATTCCCACGCGCTACCGCACACGGATGTTCGGTGTGTGCATTTCGCTGGGCGTGGCGGTGTTTGGTGGCACAGCCTCGTACCTGACCACCTGGTTGTACTCCGAGCAGATCGGCTGGATGTTCAACGTCTACCTGATTGTGGTGGCCGTGGTTGCCAGTGGTGTGGTGCTGATGTGGAAGAACAACCACGGGGTGCCGATCGACCAGGTTTGAGCCAGCCTGCGCACTCGTGCCCTGGAGGCAAAAGTGATTGTCTCCAGGGCGGCTGTTTCCCTGCAGCGGCGCTGCCGAGAATGGCCCATCGCCCTTTACCGGAGAAGGACCTTTGCATGTCTAACACCTACCAAGCCTGGGGCTGGACCCCAGGCGCCGGCCTCGATGGCCTGCAACTGCTGCGCAAACCCCTGGCGCAACCCGGCCCCGGCGAAGTGCTGGTGGCCAACCGCGCCATCGCCCTCAACCCGGTGGACTGGAAGATCTGCGAATGGGGCCACCCCGACTGGCATGCAGGCACGGTGCCTGGCGTGGACGGTGTCGGCGTCGTCGCGGCGGTCGGCGCTGGGGTGCAGATCCCGCTGGGCACTCGCGTCGCTTACCACCAGTCGCTGTCGCGCGATGGCAGCTTCGCCGAGTACTGCCTGGTGGATGCCTACCTGCTGATGCAGTTGCCAGCCACGATCGACGAGGGCGTCGCGGCCGCCGTGCCCTGCCCGGCCATCACCGCCTGGCAGGCGCTGGCCAAGGTGCCCCAGGGGGCGTCGAGCGATGTGCTGGTGATTGGCGCCGGTGGCGCGGTGGGGTTTTACCTGGCGCAGCTGGCCGTGCAGCGCGGTTTGCGGGTCTGGGCCACCGCCGGCGCCCGGCACCGTGCCGGGCTCAAGGCGCTGGGCGTGATCGAGGTGTTCGACTACCACGACGCCCAGTGGCAAACCCAGTTGCAAGCTGCCTTGGGCGAGCGGCCCCTGCACGCCTTGTTCGACACGGTCAGCGGCGCCCATGCCGCCAGCCTTGCCCACCTGCTCGGCTACAACGGCCACCTGGTGTGCATCCAGGACCGCCAGGAAACAGCGCCATTGCCCGCTTTCAGCAGCGCGATTTCGCTGCATGAAGTCGCCCTGAACAGCATTCACGCCCATGGCCGCCCGCTCGATCACCGGGCATTGCGAGCCGAGGCGCAGCGGTTGCTGCAGCTGGTCGCCGATGGCCAGCTGCTGACCCCGGCGCGCCTGGAGTTTGCGTTCGAAGCGCTGCCACAGGCGTTGCGCCAACTGAAGGAAGCCAGCACGCCAGGCAAGTGGGTGACGCGGCTGGCCTAACCTGCCCCCATCGCCGGCCCCTGTAGGAGCCGGCTTGCCGGCGATAGGGCCCGCAAGCCAAACCATTCAACATTGGTAGTAGTACGAATGATAAAGCTTCTCTTTATAAATTGTTACAATTTATATAGGATCTGCCTCCCCATCCCGCCGTAGACGCTTCTCAATGCCTTGCGCCACCCCTTCCCGCTCGCTATTGACCTCTTGCCTGCTCACCACCTCGCTGGTCGCCACCGCCCAAGCTGCCGAGCCCGTATCCGCAGCCCCGGTGCTGGCACTGCCTTCCACGACCGTGGAAGCAGACCGCGAAGCGCAGTTGCAGACGCAGGAACTGCCCTCCTACAAGCTCACCGCACCGTTGATCGACACCCCCCGCTCGATCACCGTGATCCCGCAGGAAGTCATCAAGTCCAGCGGCGCGACGACCTTCACCGATGCCTTACGCACGGTACCGGGCATCACCTTCCTCGGCGGTGACGCTGCCGCCAACCCATCGGCCGATCGCCCGGTGATTCGCGGCTTCGAATCGCGCAACTCGATCTTCGTCGACGGCATGCGCGACACCGGTGTGCAGAACCGCGAAACCTTCGATGTCGAGCGCATCAGCATCATCAAGGGCCCCGACTCGGTGTATGCCGGCCGCGGCGCGGTCGGCGGCAGCGTCGACATCGAAACCAAGGCGCCCAAGGCGCAGGACTTCCTCGACGCCAGCGTCGGCATGGGCACCGACGCCTACAAACGCACCACGCTGGACGTCAACCGGGTGATCGACCAGAGCACCGCGTTCCGCCTCAACGTCATGGGGCACTACGCCGACCAGCCAGGCCGCACCGACGTGTTCAGCAAGCGCTGGGGCGTGGCGCCGTCGATCAGCTTCGGCCTGGGCGGCCCGACCACCGTCACTTTGGGCTACTACCACCTGTCCAGCCACGACATGCCGGACTTCAGCGTGCCGTTTCGCTCCACCGGCGGCACCCCTGCCTCGGAGTTCAAGCGCAAGGACTTCTACGGCCTGAACGACCGCGATTACCGCCGTGGGCAAACCGACAGCGGCCAGGTGCGCATCGAGCACGAACTCGATGACGACTGGAAGGTGCGCAACACCACCAGCTACGGGCGCTCGACCCTCGACTACATCGCCACCAACCCTCAGTTCCTCAAGGGTTCCAACGATGTCATCCAGCTGCAGGCGAAAAGCGGCAAGTACGCCACCAACACCCTGGCCAACCAGACCGAACTGACCGGCTCGCACACCTTGTTCGGCCTGGACAGCAAGCTCACCACCGGCATCGAGCTGAGCCACGAGAAGAGCCTGTACGAGGGTTACCTGGTCACCGACAGCACCGGCAGCAACATCCGCGGTGGCGGCTCGTGCGCCGTGGCTGGCAACTGCACCACCATCGGTGGCTGGGACCCGGACATGGACTGGACCGGCAGTGCCACGCTCAACGGCGACAGCTTCCCCGGCAAGCCGATCTACACCACCACCAACATGGCCTCGGCCTACGCCTTCGACAGCCTGGCGCTGTCGGAAAAGTGGCTGCTCAACACCGGTGTGCGCCTGGACTACTACAACACCCGGGTGGACCAGAGCGGCGCGCAGAACCTGCAGAACATCGCCAACCTGTTCAGCTACCAGGTGGGCCTGGTGTACAAGCCCATCGACAACCTGAGCCTGTACACCTCCTACGGCACCTCGGCCAACCCGCCGGGCGCCAACGGCGGTACGGGCGGCGGCAACGATCAGCTGACCGCGAACAACGACGACCTCTCGCCCGAGCGCAGCCGCAACATCGAAGTGGGCGCCAAGTGGGACGTGCTGGACGGGCGCCTGTCGCTGACCTCGGCAATCTTCCAGACCGACAAGACCAACGCCCGCGTCAGCGATGGCCTGGGCGGCATCGAGAACGCCGGCTCCCAGCGCGTGCGCGGGGTGGAGCTGGGCGTGGCGGGCGAGCTGACCCCGCAATGGCGCGTGTTCGGCGGCTACTCCTACCTCAACGCAGTGACCACCGATGCCGGCGATGCCAATGAATCGGCCTCGGGCCTGCCGATGGTCATGGTGCCCAAGCACAACCTGACCCTCTGGACCTACTACGACGTGACCCCGAAGTGGACGGTCGGCACCGGGGTGAAGGCCTCCAGCCTGATCTATGCCTCGGTCAGCGACACCACGCGCAAGTGGACCCCGGGCTACGCCGAAGTCGATGCCATGGCCTCCTACAAGTTCTCCAAGTCGCTGGACGTGCAGCTGAACCTGAAGAACCTGTTCGATCGCCAGTACTTCGCCTCGGCCTACCCCATCTACGCGACCTGGGCCGAAGGCCGCTCGGCGCAGGTGACGTTCAACTTCCACTATTGAGTGGCAGCCCATTCCCAGGCCGGACGATGCCTGGGAATGGGGTTGCAGCGCCAGGCTCAGCGTGAGCTGCGTTGCGACCAGAGGCAGCCCATCGCCGCCAAGGCCAGCGCCAGCGCAGCGGCGGCATACACCCAGAGCGCAGGGGCACGGGCAAGCAGCAGGCCGGCGAGCACCGGGCCAAGCCCGGCGCCGATGTCGCGCCACACCGCATTGCCCGCCAGCGCCTGGATCCGCCCCTCGGGGTTGCGCCGCGCCACCAGGGTGACCACCAGCGGCAGTTGCAGCGCGCGCAGCACCAGCACCAGCGCTGCGCCAACAATCAGCCAGTCGCTGCCGAACATCAGCAAGGCCAGCGAGGTGGCCAGCGACAACACCACCAGCATGCGCAGCGCGCCGAAACGGTCGGCCAGGCGCCCACCGAACGGGCTGAACAGCATCTCGCTGAGGTAGCGCACCGCCATCAGCACACCCGCCACCAGCACCCCGCTACTGCCCAGCTGCGTCTGCGCATAGAGCGACAGGCCGAAGATGAACAGCCCATCGAGCGCCACCCCCTCGACGAACGACCAAGTGGCGATGCTGTCTGGCAGGCGCAGGCGGCGGCCCTTGGCGCCGGCCATTTCATGCCCCTTGGCCGGCAAGGCGCGGGCAGCCCACACCCCGCACAGGCAGCTGAGGCACAGCACCAGGAAGATGCTGCGCGGCCCGAAGCTCTGGGCCATCACCGCGCCCAGCGGCAAGGCCAGCATCGGCCCGATCGAAATGATTGCCCGGGAACGCCCGGCGCGCCGCGCAGCGCCCTGGGCATCGGCGGTGGCGAGGGTTTGCGTGCTGAGGTTGAAGGTGGCGAAGCACAGGCCCCAGACCAGGCGCAGCACCAGCAGCGCGGCAAACCCGCTCAAGGTCGCGTAGCCCAGCGCGCAGATGGCCGCAGCCGCAGCCGCGAGGCTGCACATGGCGCGATCGCCATGGCGGGCGTAGCGGCGCACCACCCAACCGTAACCGACGATCCGTACCAGCCGGTTGGCCGCCAGCAGCACACCGGCCTGGGCCAGGCTCACGCCAAAGTCGGCCGCATACATCGGCAACAGCAGGTACAGCAGCACATCACTGGGCAGGCACAGGCTCAGGGCCAGGCCCGCGTTGCGCGAATCTCGGTCGACGCGGTGCGTTTGCACCGGCACGGCAGCGCACGACATGGCGGCCTCGGCAAGACGAAAGGGGGTCGCAGCATAACCCAGGATCGGGCCCTGGAAACACGCTCAGCGGCGCATCAAGGCAGGCCAAGGATTTCGCCAACCACCTGCCTCGTCGCCGCTTCGAGGGTCCCTTCATTGCGGCACAGCACCCAGCCATGCTCGGCAACCGCCCGCTCGAACGCCTCGGTCGCGGCCACCTGTTCTTCGAGCCTGAACATCACCGTACTGCTCAAGCCCCGCCGCCGGGCCGCGGCCCTGGCCCAGGAGATTTCGGGGGCGGTCACCACGCCGACATGCAGGTCGGGCACCTGCACGTGGTGCGCCAGGTTCAATTGCAGGATCTCGGCAAACGGCACGATGCGGCGAAAGGCGGCTTCGGAGGGGTACCAGCGGTCGATGAGGATGATGCTACCGGCGGGCTGCTTGGGCAGCACGTGCTGGGAAATCCACTGGCGGCTCTGGGCGAAGCGCTCGCACACCTGCAGCTCCAGCTCGCGGGAGGGGTTGCGCACCAGGGCGTTGACCAGCGCCATGGTCTGCCCCCTGAACGGGTCGCTCTTGCTCTCGCTCAAGCGGATCACTTTGCGGCCATGGGCCCTCAGCGCTTGGGTAACGGCTTCCAGCAGCGTGGTCTTGCCGGCCCCTTTGGGGCCATCGAAAGAAACGAACAGCGAACGGGTCATGGTTCAGGCAACGCGTGGGGGGGTGCATGGGCGCCGAGGCGCCCATGGCGGTTGTCAGCGATATTTGTCCAGGTGGGTTTCCGGGCCGTCTTTGGCCACCGCTTGCGCCTTGCCAAAGCTTTCCATCAGGCATTTATATTCCGGGCACACATGGTCAGCCAGGATTTCAGCGAAGCGCGAGCCCTCTGGCCGGTTCCAAGTCTGCATCAATTCGGCGACGATGGCGAAGGTGTCTGTAGGAATCGCGCCAGCTTGTACCACGCGCGCGATGGTGGTGTCGGTGGCAAGCTTGCTCCAGTTACCCGAAGCGTCCACCACGCAGTAGGCCTTGTAGCCCGCCTGTACCGCACTGACCGCCGGGAAGGCCATGCACACGCTGGTCAGCGTGCCGGCGATGATCAGCGTCTTGCGCCCGGTCTTTTCAACCTCCTGTACGAACAGCGGGTTGTCCCAGGTATTGATCTGCCCCGTGCGCGGTACATACACCGCGTGAGGGGCGTATTGATGAATCTCGGGTATCAACGGCCCGTTGGGGCCATCGGGCACGGAGGCGGTGGTGATCACCGGGATGTTCAACAGCGTCGCGGTCTTGGCGATCGCGATCACGTAGTTGCGAAGGTCAGGGATAGGCAGATCACGAACGGTGTTGAACAAGCCGCTCTGGTGGTCGATGAGAAGGATGACCGCATCGTTTGGGTCCAGCATGCCATTGAGGGTAGCCATGGTGTTTCCTCATAGGTCTGTGAGTGACGCTGCATGCCCCGCTGCTGTCCTGAGGCTCATCAAGGGTAGACCACAGGTTCACTCAAGGCTCAGGGCGTTGCCCCGCCCGTCAGGTTGCCGGGCCGCAGTTCGTGCACCAGATCGATCAAGGCACGCAATCGGGCCGGCACGAAGCGATGCCCCGAGTAATACAGCCGCAGCCCGGCAAACGCCGGGCACCACGGCTGGAGCAGCGGCACCAGCGCGCCGCTGTGCAGCTCCTGCTGGATGAACCACTCGGAAATGAAGCCCACCCCCAGCCCCATCAGCACGGCCTGCTTGATCGCCAGCAGCTCGTTGAAGGCAAAACGCACCGGCAGCTCCATCTGCAGCTTCTGGCCGTCGCGCTCCAGCTCCCAGTGGTAGATGCCGCCATGGGACATGCGCATGCCGATGCTCTGGTGCCCGAGCAGGTCTTGCGGTTGGCTGGGCGTGCCGTGCTGGGCGAGGTACGCCGGGGAGGCCACCACCAGCATGCGGATGTCGGCCGACAGCGGTACGGCAATCATGTCCTGGGGCACCGACTCGGCCAGGCGGATACCGGCGTCGTAACCTTCGGCCACCACGTCGATCAGGCGTGGCTCGCTGACGATGTCGATGCGCACTTGCGGGTAGCGCCGGGCGTACTCGCCGAACAGCGGCTCCAGCAGCAGATAGGCCGCGGCCTGGGGCGCATTGATGCGCAGGGTGCCGCGCGGCTCGTCGGGGCTGGCACCGGCCTCCTCCCCTGCACGGGTGATTTCCGCCAGCGCCGGCGCAATGCGCTCCACGTAGCGCTGGCCGGCATCGGTGAGGGCGACGCTGCGCGTGGAGCGGTTGAACAAGCGCACTTTCAGGCGCGCCTCAAGGCCCGCAACCGCGCTGCTGACCGCCGTGGTGGACATGCCCAGCTCCTGGGCGGCGCCGCGAAAGCTGCTGCGGCGGGCGACCGCGAGCACGGCCTCGAGCTCGGTAATGCCTGTTCTGTGCATGGGTTGCCTTGGGGATTGTCCCGAAAATCCGGATGAGTCATACCCTAAAGGGTGGCTTATCGGAACAATAAACCATTCCTAGACTTCTCTCCTACCCGCTCGCAGCCGCCGAGCCCATTGCAAAGAGAAGCCATCATGCAGCGCATCGAACACCTCTACATCAACGGCCAGTTCGTCACCCCGCACGGCGAGGAATGGTTCAACCTGCACAACCCGAGCACCGAGGCGGTCATCGGCCAGGTTCGCCTGGGCGACGAGCAGGACGCCCAGCGCGCCATCGCCGCGGCCAAAGCAGCCTTCCCCGCCTGGTCACGCACCACTCGCGAACAGCGCATCGCCGCCCTGCGCCGCATGCACCAGGCCGTGGCGGCACGCGAAGAAGAGCTGATGGAAGCGATCACCCTGGAATATGGCGCGCCCTTGGTACGCGGGCGCTGGATGGCGACCTACCCTGCCGATGTGATTGCCCAGGCGATCGATGCACTGCAGGCCTTCACCTTCGAAGAACAAGCCGGCATCGCCCGGGTCATCCACACGCCGGTGGGTGTCGCCGGCCTGATCACCCCCTGGAACAGCAACGCGGGCTTTATCTGCAACAAGCTGGCGACCGCGCTGGCGGCAGGCTGCACTGCGGTCATCAAACCCAGCGAGATGAGCGCGATGCAGACGCAGATCATCGCCACTGCATTGCACGAGGCGGGCCTGCCCCCAGGCGTGTTCAATATCGTCAACGGCCGCGGCGACGTGGTTGGCGAAGCTATCGCCCGGCATCCCGATATCGCCAAGATTTCCTTCACCGGCTCTTCCGCTGTCGGCCGGCACCTGGTTACAGCCGGCGCCGAAACCATGAAGCGCGTTACCCTCGAGCTTGGCGGCAAGTCGCCCACCGTGGTGCTCGACGATGCCGACTTCCAGGCCATCATGCCGCTGGTGCTGCAAGCGGGCTTTCTCAACAGCGGCCAAGCCTGCATTGCCGGCACCCGCATCCTGGTACCGCGTGCCCGGCTCAGCGAGTTCGAGCAGGTCGCCAAGCAGGCGCTAGGCCATATCCGCAGCGGTGACCCTCGCAGCGCCGACACCGACATCGGCCCCATGGTCAGCCAGAAGCAGTGGGAACGGGTGCAGCACTACATTCGCCTGGGCCAGGAAGAAGGTGCGACCTTGCTGGCAGGTGGCGAGGGCCGCCCTGAAGGCCTGGAGGCCGGCTGGTTCGTGAAGCCGACCCTGTTCACCCAGGCCAACAACCAGATGCGCATCGCCCGCGAGGAAATTTTCGGCCCGGTGCTGACCATCATTCCCTACGAAGATGAAGCCGATGCCCTGCAGATCGCCAACGACACCCTGTATGGCCTGAGCGCCCTGGTGCTGGGCAGCTCAACCGAGCGCTGCCTGCGCATCGCCCGCCAGATCGACTCAGGACGGGTATTGATCAACACCCTGGCCCACGAGCCAAGCGCGCCGTTTGGCGGGTTCAAGCATTCGGGGCTGGGCCGCGAGATGGGCAAGTGGGGCATCAGTGCCTATCTCGAGCCCAAGACGCTGCTCATGCACGGCGACGACGGGCATCGAGGCTGAAGCGGCCGGCACCGAACGCGGCGACCTGCAGCAGGCCGCCGGCCATGGCGAGGTTCTTGAAGAAGTGGATGAACTGGTTCTGGTCGCCCAGTTGGTGATGGAACGCCAATGCGGTGGCCACGCTGAAGGCGGCCAGTACCCACGCCACGCTTCGGGTGCGGTAGCCGGCGAGCAAGGCCAGGCCGCCGACGACTTCGACGACGATGGCCACCACCAGCGCCAGCGCCGGGAATGGCAAGCCTGCCGAGCCGATGTAGCCGACCATCATCGCTGGCGCTGCGAGCTTGGACAGGCCGGACAGTATGAAGATCGCACTCATCAGCGCACGGCCGACCAGCGCGGCAGTGTCGCTGCCAACGGCGGTGCGAGTCAGTTCAGGGGTGGTTTGAGCAGGCGTGATTGCAGACTGGGACATGAGGCATTTTCCATCAGGGTTGGGCGCATCCACTGTGGAGCGCCGCGATGGAAAAAAGTCTGACACCGGGCCTAGCATCTGAATAGCCGACTAATTTCGACGATTACGTTCTAGAATCTAGAAATGTTTGCCTAGCCCCCCACCCAGGACCTTCGCATGATTTCTGATCCAGGCACCCCGACGCTCGACCAACTGCGGGTGTTTCTCACCGTGGTCGAGGTGGGCAGCTTTGCTGCGGCTGCGCGCAAGTTGAGCCGCGCCACCTCGGTGGTCAGCTACTCGATCGCCAACCTTGAAATGCAGCTGGGTGTCCAGTTGTTCGACCGGCAGACCACGCGCAAGCCGCAGTTGACCGAAGCCGGGCGAACGGTGCTGGCTGAAGCCCGTGCCATCGCCAATGGCATCAATGGCTTACGGGCGAAAGTTAAGGGGTTGCTTCAGGGGCTGGAAGCAGAGCTTCATGTGGTGCTCGATGTCATGCTCCCAGCCGAGCGCGTGGTCGATGCGCTGAAATCGTTCCAGGCGCACTTCCCCACGGTTTCCCTGCACCTGCATATGGAAGCCCTGGGCGCCGTGACCCAGCTGGTGCTCAATCGCGGCGCCAGCATTGGCGTCAGCGGCCCTTTGGAAGGCCCCATGGATGGCATCGAGCGCATCGCCGTCGGTAGCGTCGAGCTGATACCCGTGGCGGCGCCCAATCACCCATTGGCCCAAGCCGGGTCGAACCCACCGGGCGCCGGGCGCGAGCATGTTCAACTGGTGCTGTCGGACCGTTCGCCGCTCACCGAAGGCAAGGACTTCGCCGTCATCGGCACGCGCACGTGGCGCCTGGCCGACCTGGGCGCCAAGCACATGCTGCTCAAGGAAGGGGTGGGCTGGGGCAACATGCCGTTGCCGATGGTGCGCGATGACCTGGAGACAGGCCGGCTGGTGCGCCTGGCACTGCCGGACTGCGAAATCGGCACCTACCCCTTTGATGCCATCTACCGCACCGATACCCCGCCCGGCCCTGCTGCGCAGTGGCTGATCGACCATTTGCGCGAGGGCGCCGTGTAGCCCCTCCACTGTTGCAAATTTTCGAACATCAGCCTCGATTTTATTCGGCTATTGCGATACCTGGGCCTGTGCCAGAGTTGATCACCCCCCATTACCCGCCTCTGGCATCGAGTAAACGGCTATGAACAACGCTGCGGATCTACTTCGCCAACACTTCGAAACATTCGTCGATCACCCTGCGCGGTGGAAGGCACTGATTGCCGATGACCTGGTCTGGGAGCTTCCCTACGCACCCAGCCTGGGGCACCCCGAGCGGCTGGTCGGCCGTGAGCAGGTGCTGAACCACGTCGGCTGGTTCATCCAGGCAGTGGAGAACTTCCGCTTCCAGGACTTGCGCATTCATGCCTTCGCCGACCCCAGCATGGCCGTCGCCGAGGTCAAGGCAGAAGGGCTGATCCGCGCGACCGGCAGAATCTATCGCCAGCAATACGTGCTGTTCTGCCGCGTCGAACACGGCAGCATCGCGCACCTGCGCGAGTACTTCGACCCGGTTCGTGCTGCCTACTCACTGGACGAGCCGCTGGCGTGGCCGTCGCAAGGGTAGTCATGTACCCTTGCCCCGCACCCTTCAATCGCTGCGGAAATCGCCCTTGTCCCCCACCCCCTTGACCCCCCGCGAGGCCTACCAGGTACTGCGCGACATCGCCCTGGGCATCCGCAGCATGCGCCGCGTCAGCGAGCAACCCTGGGATTCGGGCCAGATCACGGTGGAGGTCGAGGGTTGGCTGCTCACCCTGTGCAGCGCTGGTGGCGCGCTGGACCATTGCGCCAGCTGCCAGGCACCGGATGGCAGGGCCTATGTCTTGGGCTCCGGGCAAAGGTTCGGCACCCACCCGGTCGAATTGATGAGCACCTGGGAGCTCAAGCAGGTGCAAACGATGCTCGCAGCCCTCTAGGCCTCGGCCGCCTCTACCCGCCGCGCATCCCGCCTTACCGCCTGGGGCGGCACGCCGAAGCCGCGCATGAACACCTCGCGCATGTGCCGGCGGTCGCGGAACCCGGTTTCCCTGGCCACCACATCCAGGCTGTGGCGGCTCTGCTCGATCATCACCCGCGCCGCCTCCAGGCGCAGGCTTTCCACGGCCTTGGCCGGTGATTGCCCGGTTTCGGCGGTGAACACCCGGGTGAATTGCCGGGGGCTCAGGTGCACCACCTCGGCAAGCTCCTCGACACTGAGCGGGCGGCCCAGGTGCTTGCGGGCGTAGTCCAGGGCGTTGTGGATGCGGTCCGACTTCGGCGCCAGCGTGAGCAGTTCGGAATGCTGGGACTGCCCGCCGGAACGGCGCTGGTGCATGACCAGCCGGTGCGCCACCGCGCGCGCCATTTCCGCGCCCAGGTCCTTTTCCACCATGCCCAGTGCCATGTCCAATGCGGCGGTCATGCCGGCGGAGGTCCACACCGGCCCGTCGACGATGAAGATCCGGTCTGGCTCCACTTCGACTTGCGGGTGCAGGTCGGCGAACGCCTTGGCATAGGCCCAGTGGGTGGTCGCCCGGCGCCCGTCGAGGACACCGGCCTGGGCCAGCACGAAGGTGCCGGTGCACAGGCCCGCGGTGCGGCGCGCGCCGGCCACGAAACTGCGCACACCGGCCAGCACCGCTTCGCCGGGCGGCGTCAGCGGGGTCAAGGTGCCGGTGATCATCCAGGTGTCAGCCAGCCCTGGCGCCCCCAGCGCCAGGGTGTCCATGTGCATGCCCAGCGACGAGCGCACCAGGCCGCCGCCGACGGAGAAGTTGTGGATGCTGTAGACCGCTTCGCCGGCCACGATATTGGCGAACTCGAAAACGGACTGTGTCGCCAGGGACATGACCTGGAAGCCTTCGGTAATCAGGTAGCCGACGCGGTGCATGGCGTGCTCCTCATGGGATGTCCCGAAATACTACCTTATGCGTCATTCAAGACATAGCGCGCTTTCTGCATCATGGCTGCACACCCAACCGCAACGGAGCAGGACCATGACTCACGCATTCAAAGGCACCGCGCTGATCACCGGCGCATCCACCGGCATCGGTTCGCTGTATGCCGAAGGCCTGGCCCGCCGGGGCTATGACCTGGTGCTGGTGGCGCGCAACCGCGAGCGGCTGAACGCGCTGGCCAGCCGGCTGACCGAGCAAACCCGGCAGAACGTCGAAGTGTTGCCGGCCGACCTTGCCAACGCCGCCGACCTGGCCCGGGTCGAGGGCAAACTGCGCGAGGATGCCAGCATCACCTTGCTGGTCAACAACGCGGGTGTCGGCACCCACACCCCACTGCTCGACAGCGACGTCGAGCGCATGGCCGAGATGATCAGCCTCAACATCACCGCCCTCACCCGCCTCACCTACGCCGCCATGCCAGGCTTCGTCGCCCGCAGGCAAGGCGCGGTGATCAACATCTCGTCGGTGGTCAGCCTCGCGCCGGAGCTGCTCAATGGCGTGTACGGCGGCAGCAAGGCCTACGTCACCGCCTTCACCCACTCGCTGCACAAGGAGTTCGCCGGCCAGGGCATCCAGGTCCAGGCCGTGCTCCCCGGTGCCACCGCCACCGACTTCTGGGCGATCGGCGGCTTGCCGGTCAGCAACCTCGACCCTGGCATCGTGATGTCGGCCCAGGACCTGGTCGACGGCGCCCTGCAGGACTTCGAAAACGGCGTGCTGATCTCCATCCCGTCGCTGCACGACCTGCAGGCATTCGAGCAGTACGAGGCCAGCCGCAAGGCCTTGCTCGGCCAGCTTTCCAGCAACCAGCTGGCGTCGCGCTACAGTCACTGACCGCGCAGAAATCGAGTGGAGTACAAATGTACTCCGCTCGCTAATCTGGCCATTATTGCGCCCGCCGGGCCCCATGCGGGCCAAGCCGTTCGGCCAGGTAGTCGAGCAGCGCCTTGACCTTCGGCAACCCTTCGCGGCTCTTGAGCCAGACCAGGTTCATGGGCAGGCCATCGGTGGCCAGCGCGGGCAGTACCTCGACGAGCTCGCCGCGTTCCAGGTACGGCTGCACCAGCCAGGTGGGCAGTTGCCCGATGCCGTGGCCGGCCAGGATCGCCGAAACCTCCCCTTCACCATCGCCAACCGCAATGCGTGATGGCATCACCCGCCGCTCCATCTCGCCGGGCTGGCGGCCCTTGAAATACCAGGGGCTCACCAGGCCGGCGGCATCCAGGTAACCGATGCAGTGGTGGTGTTCCAGGTCTCGCTCGGCCACAGGCTCGCCATGCGCCTGCAGGTAGCCCGGGGAGGCACAGAAGATCAGGCGCTGCGCGCCGAAATAGCGGTGCCCCAGCGTGGCCGGCCAGGCATCGTTGCCACCGATGCGCACGACAATGTCGACGCCGTCGTGGACCGGGTCGATGAAGCGATCGGAAAAGGAAATGTGCGGCTGCAGCAGCGGGTGCTGATGGACGAAATCCCAGATCAGCGGCAGCACATGCTGGCGCCCGAAGGATGCGGGCAGGTCGATGCGCACCCGGCCGTGGGGCTCGTGGCTTTCGTTGACGATGGCCAGCTCCACCTCTTCCAGGTCGGCGAGCACCGCCGTGCAGGTGCGATAGAACGTGGTGCCGGCCTCGGTCAGCGCCAGCTGGCGGGTGGTACGCCGAAACAGCCGCGCACCGATGCGTTTTTCCAGCCGGGCAATGCCCTTGCTCACCGCCGAGCTGGTCAGCCCCAGGCGCTCGGCAGCGGCCGTGAAGCTGCCCACGTCCGCCACCGTGACGAACACGTCGATGCCCTTCAGGCGCTCAGAGGAATACATGGCGCGCCGCCTCATTCGTGAATTCTGTTCCGTTCACCTGGTAATAATCTCCGTAAATCACCGGTAATTTCTCAAATATCCTAGGGGAAATGTTCGGCGCAGCACAGCCTGCGATTCACACCTCACGGAGGCGCTCAATGAGCCTGTTCGACCCCTACACACTTGGCGATCAAACCCTCGGCAACCGTTTCGTCATGGCGCCGATGACGCGCTCGCGTTCACCGCAAGACATCCCCACCGTCGAGACGGCGCTCTACTACGCCCAGCGGGCAACGGCTGGCCTGATCATCTCGGAAGGCACGCCGATCTCCCGTGAAGGCCAGGGTTACCTGTTCAACCCAGGCATCTACACCCCCGAGCAGATCGCCGGCTGGCGCTTGGTCACCGACTCGGTGCACAGCGTCGGCGGCAAGATCTTCGCGCAGCTGTGGCACGTCGGCCGCGTCTCGCACACCTCGATCCAGGCAGGCGGCGCAGCGCCGGTCAGCGCCAGCAGCAAGGTGGCCGCGGGCGCTTTCGCCTTCGGCTACGACGAACAAGGCGCGGCAGGCTTCCTGCAGACTTCGGTGCCACGCCAGCTCGCCACCAACGAGGTGGCGCGGGTGGTCCGCGACTTTGCCCAGGCAGCGGCCAATGCCATCGAAGCCGGTTTTGACGGCGTCGAGATCCACGGCGCCAATGGCTACCTGATCGAGCAGTTCCTCAACCCGCAGGTCAACGACCGCACCGACCACTATGGCCCGCAAAGCCTGGAAAACCGCCTGCGCTTCGTGTTCGAGGTGGTCGATGCGGTGAGTGCGCGCATTGGCAAGGCGCGGGTGGGCATTCGCATCTCGCCTTACGGCCAGCTGATGGACATGCCGCTGTACCCGCAGATCGACGAGACCTACGGCGCGCTATGCGCAGGCCTGGGCCAGCGCGGCATCGCCTACGTGCACGTGATGGACCAGACGCATTTCTTCCTGCGCTCGGAAACCGCCCTAGCCCGTGAACAGGCGTTGAACGCGCTGCTGCGCAATTGCCGCCAGGCACTAGGCTCGACCACCTTGATCCTGGCCGGCGACCTGACCGTCGAGCGTGCCCAGGCCCTGGTGGCAAGCGGCCTGATCGACCTGCCGGCGTTCGGCCAGCCGTTCATCGCCAACCCCGACCTGGTCGCGCGCTTCAGGAACGGTTGGCCGCTGACCCAGCCCAACCGCGATACCTACTATGGCGGCGGTATCGAAGGTTACCTCGACTACCCGCCGTACACCGCTTAAGCCACGCAGAAGCCGCCCGTGAGCCGGGCGGCTTTTTCACTTCTGCCCGAGCGCCACGATCGACACGCCCGAGGCCACGAAGGTCGCGCCCGCGCCCACATTCAGCCCTTTCACCAACCTTGGGCGCTCACGCAACGAGCGGGTAAGCGCGGTGGCAAACACCCCCATCAGGGCAAAGCCAACGGCGGTCAGCACCGCGAACCACAGCCCGTACACCAGCATCTGCACGGTCACCGAGCCGCGTTGCGGGTCGACGAACTGCGGGATGAACGCAAGCACGAAAAGGCCTGGCTTGGGGTTGAGCGCCGCCGAAAGAAAGCCGGTCAGGAAGATGCTCGGCAGCGACTGGCGCGCGACCGGCTCGAAATTGAACAGGTTGCGGCTGCGCAGCACCTTGATGCCCAGCCACAGCAGGTAGCCCGCGCCAATCAGCTTGACCACCCAGAACGCCACCGCCGAGGTCTGCATCAGCAAGGTCAGGCCAAGCGCAGCTGCAGTTACGTGAAAGAGAATGCCAACGCCCGACGACAGCCCCGAGGCAATCGCCGCAGCCTTGCCCTGGCTCAGGCCACGGCCGATGGCGAGCAGGTTGTCCGGCCCCGGGGACATGACCAGCAGCAGGCAGGCCAGGGTGTACGCAAGCCAGGTATCGAGTGGGAACATCAGCGTTGCTCCTTGCTATCAGGGGGTATCCAACCCTTGGGAGCCCACACGATAGAGGGTAATTCGGCCTCCCGACAAGCCAGCGCCGAGGGTCTGTTCGCTACCGAACAGACCGCCCGGGCGGCCCACGTCAGACTGGACGCTGACCGGCTACTCCTCGGTACCCCAGGCTCCTGATGAACAACCCTTGGCTTCGCGCACTCGCCTTCGTCAAACGCCTCCCAGGGCTTGCCCGCCGCTGGCGCTCGCCGCGCCACCGGTTCAGCTACGAAAGCCTGCTGCGCTCGGGGTTGTACAACGCCCGGCAGATGGCCGAACACGGTACCTTGCTGGCCAGCCAGCACCGCCTGAGCCAGCTCCCCGCCGACGATGCGCTGCTCGGCCGCCTGGCCGACAACGAACGCATGCTCGCCAGCAGCTGCGCCGCCCTCGCCGCCGCCCTGCCCGGCTCACGCCCGGCGTTGCCTGCGGCGCAGTGGCTGCTGGACAACTTCTACCTGGTCGAAACCCACATCCGCATCGCCAAGCGCCACCTGCCCAGCGACTACAGCCTGCAGCTGCCGCGCCTGGACAGCGGCCCCTCGACCGGCCTGCCGCGGGTCTATGACATCGCCCTGGAAACCATCTCCCACGGCGATGGCCGCTTCGATGCCGAGAGCCTGAGCCGGTTCGTCGAGGCCTATCAGCAAACCGCCACGCTGACCCTCGGCGAGCTGTGGGCGATCCCGATCATGCTGCGCCTGGCGCTGATCGAAAACCTGCGGCGTGTGGCGGCGCGGGTCATGGCCAACTGGGCCGACCGCGACCAGGCCAATACCTGGGCCGACCGCCTGGGCGAAACCGCCGAGCGCGATGCCAAGAGCGTGGTGCTGGTGGTGGCCGACATGGCCCGCTCGGACCCACCGATGACCGCCGCCTTCGTCGCCGAACTGGCCAGGCGCCTGCAAGGCCACAGCGCCACCCTGACCCAGCCGCTGGCCTGGGTCGAGCAGGTGCTCGCCGAGTCGGCGCTGAGCATCGAGCGCTATGTGCAGCTCGATGCTCAGCAACAGGCCATCGACCAGGTGTCGATCAGCAACAGCATCGGCAGCCTGCGGCTGCTCTCGACCATCGACTGGCGGCTGTTCGTCGAGCACCTGAGCCACGTGGAGCAGGCCCTTTGCCGCGACCCGGCCGCAGTCTACCCGGCCATGGATTTTGCCAGCCGCGACCATTACCGGCACATCGTCGAGCGCCTGGCACGCTACAGCGCCTTCAGCGAAGAGGCCGTGGCGCAGGTCGCCATCGAGCTCGCGCAGGCAGCGGCTGCGCCGGCTGGGGAGGCGGCCGAGCACGTCGGCTACTACCTGGCCGGCGCCGGCCTGCCCGCGCTGGAGCGCAGGCTGCAGGCGCGGGTCGGCCTTGGCGAGCGTTGGCAGCGCCTGCTGCACCGCGCACCGCTGGCCTTTTACCTGGTGCCGGTGGTGCTGCTGTCGTGCCTGCTGGCCTGGGGGTTCGTGCGGGCCATCGACCTCGCCGGCTGGCCGCTGTGGGTGACCGCGGCCATGGCCGTACCGCTGCTGCTGTGCACCAGCCGCCTGGCCATCGGCCTGGTGAACTGGCTGGTGACCCTGACCGTGAAGCCGGCCTTCCTGCCGCGCCTGGACTACACCACCGGCATCCCGGCCGAGGCCTGCACGCTGGTGGTGGTACCGACCCTGCTGGCGACCGCCGAGGATGTCGAGGAGCTGGTCGAAGGCCTGGAGGTGCGCTTTCTGGCCAACCGCGACGCGCACCTGCACTTCGCCCTGCTCAGCGATTTCATGGATGCCCAAGCGCAAACCTGCCCCGGCGACCTGGCGCTGCTCGACCAGGCCAGCGAAGGCATCCGCGCGCTGAACCTCAAGTACGGCGGCCGCTTCCTGCTGCTGCACCGGCCTCGGCTGTGGAACGCCAGCGAAGGCGTGTGGATGGGCCTGGAGCGCAAGCGCGGCAAGCTCGCCGCGCTCAATGCCCTGCTGCGTGGGCGCGGCGGCGATTGCTTCATGCGCATCGTCGGCGACCTGCAGGCGCTCGGGCAAGTGCGCTATGTGATCACCCTGGACACCGACACCCAGCTGCCGCACGGGGTGGCGCAGAAACTGGTCGGCGCCCTGCAGCACCCGTTGAACCGTGCGCGTTTCGACCCGCACACAGGGCGTATCTGCGCAGGCTACGCGATCCTGCAGCCGCGGGTAGGCATCAGCCTGCCGAGCGTGGCGCGCTCGACCTACGCCCGCCTGTACGGCAGCGATGCCGGGGTCGACCCCTATACCCAGGCCGTTTCCGACGTTTACCAGGACCTGTTTCTCAGCGGCTCTTTCATCGGCAAGGGCATCTATGCGGTGGACGCCTTCGAGCGCGCCCTGGACGGGCGCTTCGCCGACAATCGCGTGCTCAGCCACGACCTGATCGAAGGCTGCTACGCCCACGCCGGCCTGCTCAGCGACGTGCAGTTGTTCGAAGCTTACCCGGCGCGCTACAGCGCCGATATCAAGCGCCGCCACCGCTGGGTCCGCGGCGACTGGCAATTGCTGCCGTGGCTGCTGCCCGGCAGCGGCCAGGCACACGGGGCGCTCAGCGCCCTGTCGCGCTGGAAGATCTTCGACAACCTGCGCCGCAGCCTGGAGCCGGCAGCGCTGCTGGCGGCGCTGCTGTGGGGCTGGCTGGCCAGCGCCACGCCGCTGGCCTGGACAGTGGCGCTGCTCGGCTTGCTGCTGACACGCCCGCTGCTGGACAGCCTGCTCGAATTGCTCGGCAAGACCACCGATGTGCCGTTTGGCCAACACCTGCGCGCGGCCCTGCGCACCTCGGGCACCTTCTTCGTGCGGGCCGGGCTGTCGCTGGCGTGGCTGCCGTTCGAGGCCGGCAACAGCCTGGACGCCATCCTGCGCACGCTGTGGCGGCTGCTGGTGAGCAAGCGCCGCCTGCTGCAATGGAACCCTTCGCGCGAAGATGAACGCAGCAGCGCCGACAGCCTGCCGGCGGTGTACCGCCAGCAGTGGCTGCAGCCGGCCCTGGCCCTGCTGCTGGCCGCGGCCTTGCTGGCCAAGCCCGCCGTGCTGTTGCTGGCCTCGCCGATTCTCACCCTGTGGCTGCTGGGCCCGGCGCTGGCCTGGTGGCTCAGCCGGCCACACGGGCGCGCAGCGTTCGCGCCGTCCACGGCAGACCTGCGCTTCCTGCACCGCCTGGCCCGCAGCAACTGGGCGTTCTTCGACAACCAGGTCGGCCCGGCGGACCACTGGCTGGTGCCCGACAACCTGCAAGAGCCGCCCTTCGCCAGCATCGCCCACCGCACCTCGCCGACCAACCTTGGCATGGCGCTGCTCTCGCACCTGGCCGCCCACGACTTCGGCTACCTCAGCGCCGGCCGCCTGTTCGAGCGCCTGGCGCAGATGCTCGACAGCATGGCCAGCCTGGAGCGCTACAAGGGCCACTTCTACAACTGGTACGACACCCAGACGCTCAAGCCCCTGGCGCCGCTGTACATCTCGGCGGTGGACAGCGGCAACCTCTGCGCGCTGCTGCTGACCTTGCGCCCAGGCCTTCTGGAGATGGCCGAAACGCCGCTGCTGGACTCACGTATAACCCAAGGCCTGCTGGATACACTGGACACCTTGCTCGAGGCGTTCGCCAGCGCCGAACGCGACCCTGGCGCGCTGAGCGCCCTGCGCGATCAGCTGCAACAGGCCCACGGGCAACCGCAGGACCTGCCCGCCACCCTGCTGCAAGTGGGTGAACAGCTACAAGGCCTGCCCCCCTCGCCTGATGCTGGCGATGACTGCACGTTCTGGCTGCAAGCCCTGCAGGCCCAGTGCCTGGACCTCAGCACCGAACTGCAGGGCTTGCAGCTGCCGCCCAGCAACGACCCGGTGCCGGCAACCGGCCAGACCTGGCAACAGCTGGCCCAACTGCAGACCGACCAGTGGCCCCCCGCCGAACGCCTGGCCGCAAGCAATGTGCGCGCACTCGCCCGCCAGCGCATCGCCCAGGCCCAGGCACTGGCCAAGCGCATCACGGCCCTGGCCGCCATGGATTTCCGCTTTCTCTACGACCCGCACCGCGACCTCTTCGCCATCGGCTACAACGCCGACGAACACCGCCTGGACGCGGCCTTCTACGACCTGCTGGCCTCGGAAATGCGCCTGACCAACTTCGTCGTCATCGCCCAGGGCCAGGTGCCGCAGGACAGCTGGTTCGCCCTGGGCCGGCTGCTCACCAGCAATGCCGGGGTGCCGGTGCTGCTGTCCTGGTCCGGCTCGATGTTCGAGTACCTGATGCCGCTGCTGGTGATGCCCAGCTACGAGGGCACCCTGCTCGACCAGACCTGCCAGGCTGCGGTCAGCCGGCAGATCGAGCATGGCAACCTGCTGGGCCTGCCCTGGGGCGTCTCGGAGTCGGCCTACAACGTGCTCGATGCGCACTTCAACTACCAGTACCGGGCCTTTGGCGTGCCGGGCCTTGGGCTCAAGCGTGGCCTGGGCGAGGAGCGCGTGGTCGCGCCCTACGCCAGCGCCCTGGCCTTGATGGTGGCGCCCGCCGCCGCCTGCCGTAACCTGCAGCGCCTGGCCGGCCTCGGCCTGGCCGGGCGCTATGGGCTGTACGAAGCCGTGGACTACAGCGAGGCGCGGCTGCCGCCGGGGCAAACCAGCGTGGTCATCCGCTCGTTCATGGCCCACCACCAGGGCATGAGTTTTCTTGCCCTCACCGCCTTGCTGCTGAACCGGCCCATGCAGCGGCGCTTTGCCTCGGCGCCGCCGTTCCAGGCCAGCATGTTGCTGTTGCAGGAACGCGTGCCGAAAACCGCCGCCCCCTACCTGCACACGCTGCAGGCCCCGGCGCCGGAGGCCGGGCAGCGCGCCAGCGAAACCCGGCTGCGGGTGTTCAGCGAAGCGCACCGGCGCCACCCGGCCGTGCAGCTGCTTTCCAACGGCCGCTACCACGTCATGCTCAACCACCTGGGCAGCGGCTACAGCCAGCGCGGCGACATGGCAGTCACCCGCTGGCGCGAAGACGCCAGCCACGACGAGCTTGGCAACTTCTGCTACCTGCGCGACGTCACCAGCGGCGCCTACTGGTCCACCAGCTTTCAGCCGACCCGGCACCGGGCTGCGCACCAGGAGGCGATCTTCAGCGACGGCAAGGCCGAATTCCGCATCCGCGAGCGCAATTTCGACTGCCACACCGAAATTGCCGTGTCCCCGGAAGACGACATCGAACTGCGCCGCCTGCACCTGACCAACCATGGCGACCAGCCCCGTACCCTGGAGCTGACCAGCTACGCCGAAGTGGTGCTGGCCCAGGCCATGAGCGACGCGCTGCACCCGGCCTTCAGCAAACTGTTCGTGCAGACCGAGCTGCTGCGCCCGCTGCAGGCGATTCTCTGCACCCGCCGGCCGCGCTCGCTGCAGGAGGCCACGCCCTGGCTGTGCCATGTGCTGGCGGTGCATGGCGCCGATATCGACGCGCTGTCCTATGAAACCGACCGCGCCCGATTCATCGGCCGTGGCCGCACGCTGGCGGCGCCGGCGGCACTGGCACGGGACTGCGAAGCGCTGCCCGGCAGTGCCGGCGCGGTGCTCGACCCGATCGTGGCGATCCGCTGCCGCATTACCCTGGCACCCGGCCAGGCCGCCACCGTCGACCTGGTCACCGGGGTCGCCGACAGCCGCGATGCCTGCCTGCTGCTGATCGCCAAGTACCGCGACCGCCACCTGGCCGACCGAGTGTTCGACCTGGCCTGGCCGCACAGCCAGGTGCTGTTGCGCCAGCTCAACGGCTCGTTGTCCGATGCCCGGCTGTTCGAGCAGATGGCCGCCTCGGTGATCTACCCCAATGCGTCCCTGCGCGCCGACCCTGGGCTGCTGGCACGCAACCGGCGCAACCAGTCCGGGTTGTGGGGCCAGGGGCTGTCGGGCGACTTGCCGATCGTGCTGGTGCAGATCGGCGATGCGGCCAACATCCAGTTGGTCCGGCAACTGGTGCTGGCCCACGCCTACTGGCGCCAGAAAGGCCTGGCGCTGGACCTGGTGATCTGGAACGAAGACCAGGCCGGCTACCGCCAGCAGCTGCAGGAGCTGATCATGGGCATCGTCGCCTCGGGCAGCGAAGCGCCGCTGCTCGACCGCCCCGGTGGCATCTTCGTGCGGCCTGCGCAGCAGTTGTCCGAAGAAGACCGCATCCTCACCCTGTCGGTCGCCCGGCTGGTGCTCAACGACAGCCGCGGGACCCTCACCGAGCAGTTGCGCCAGCACCGCGCGCCCCCGGCACCGGCGCCCTTCGAGGCCACCCCCGTGCCTGCCGGCCCCGCGCCCGTGCGCCAGGCGCCGGCGCCCCCGGCGCCGCTGCTGCTGGCCAATGCCTACGGCGGCTTCAGCGCCGACGGGCGCGAGTACGTCATCCCCCTGGTCGCGGGCAAACCGCCACCGGCGCCGTGGGTCAACGTGCTGGCCAACGCGCAATTCGGCAGCGTGGTGTCGGAGGCCGGCAGTGCCTACAGCTGGTACCAGAACGCCCACGAGTACCGCCTGACGCCCTGGCACAACGACCCGGTCTGCGACCCCAGCGGCGAGGCCTTGTACCTTCGCGACGAGGACAGCGGCCAGTACTGGTCGGCCACCGCGCAGCCCTGCCCGGGCCCCGGCCAGTACCGCACCCGGCATGGCTTTGGCTACAGCGTGTTCGAGTATGCCGACCACGACCTGCACAGCGAGCTGTGGGTGCACGTGGCGCTGGAGGCCCCGGTCAAGTTCTGCCGGCTCAAGCTGCACAACCGCTCGGCACGAACCCGGCGCTTGAGCGTGACCTGCTTTGCCGAATGGGTACTGGGCGACCTGCGCAGCAAGACCGCCCAGCATGTGGTCAGCGAGGTGGACCCGGTAAGCGGCGCGCTGTTCGCCCGTAACCGCTATGCCGTCGAATTCTCCCGGCACGTGGCCTTTGTCGATTGCGACCCGCCCCCCACCGGCCACACCTGTGACCGCAGCGAGTTCATCGGCCGCATCGGCGACAGCCAGGCACCCGCCGGCCTGCGCCAGGCGCGGCTGTCGGGGCGCACCGGCGCCGGCCTGGACCCTTGCGCGGCGCTGCAGGTCAGCCTGCTGCTGGAGCCCGGTGCCAGCCAGGAGGTGGTGTTCCGCCTGGGCGCGGCGGCGGACGGCCAGGCCGCCAGCCAGTGCGTGCTCGCCCACCGCGGCCTGCAGGCGGCCATGGATGCGTTCGAGCAGGTCCAGGCCTACTGGCAGCGCACCCTGGGCAGCGTGCGCATCGAAACCCCCGAACCCTCGCTGGATGTGCTGGCCAACGGCTGGTTGCTGTACCAGGTGATCGCCTGCCGGTTCTGGGCGCGCAGCGGCTTCTACCAATCCGGGGGCGCGATCGGTTTTCGTGACCAGTTGCAGGACAGCATGGCCATGCTCCACGCCGCCCCGGAACTGGCGCGACAGCACCTGCAGACCTGCGCCGCGCATCAATATGTCGAAGGCGATGTGCAGCACTGGTGGCACCCGCCGCTGCAGCGCGGGGTGCGCACACGCTGCTCCGACGACCTGCTGTGGCTGCCGCTGGCGGCCAGCCGCTACGTGGAACTGACCGGCGACACCACGGTGCTGGATGAACCGGTCGGCTACCTGGAAGGCCGCGCGCTGAATGCCGGCGAAGAGTCCTATTACGACCTGCCCGGCCATTCGCCGCAGGTCGAAAGCCTCTACCAGCATTGCCAGCGCGCCCTTGGCCACGCCTTGCAGTGCGGGGTGCACGGCCTGCCGCTGATCGGCAGCGGCGACTGGAACGACGGCATGAACCGGGTCGGTGAACAAGGGCGCGGCGAAAGCGTGTGGCTGGGCTTCTTCGGCCATGAAGTGCTGCGGGCCTTCGCCGGCCTGGCCCTGGGCCACGGCGACAGCGCCTTCGCGCTGCGCTGCACGACCCAGGCCGCCGCCCTTGCGCAGCAGCTCGAACGCCACGCCTGGGATGGCGGCTGGTACCGCCGCGCGTGGTTCGACGATGGCCAGGTGCTGGGCTCGGCAAGCAACCAGGAGTGCCGCATCGACTCCCTGGCGCAGAGCTGGGCGGTGCTGTCGGGGGTCGCTGGCGGCGAGCGTGCGCGCACCGCCATGGCAGCGCTGGACCAGCACCTGGTGCGGCGCACCACCGGTATCGTCAAACTGCTCGACCCGCCCTTCGACCAAGGCACGCTGGACCCGGGCTACATCAAGGGCTACCTGCCAGGGGTGCGGGAAAACGGCGGGCAGTACACCCACGCGGCGATCTGGGCGTGCATGGCCTATGCCCGCCTGGGCGATGGCGAGCGGGCCTGGGAACTGCTGCGCATGATCAACCCGGTGCGCCAGGGCTACAGCGGGCTGATCGACACCTACAAGGTCGAGCCCTACGTCATGGCCGCCGACGTCTACGCCATCGCCCCCCACGCCGGGCGCGGCGGCTGGAGCTGGTACACAGGGTCCGCCGGCTGGATGTACCGCCTGATCGTCGAGAGCCTGCTGGGCCTGGAGCGCCGCGGCGACACCCTGCGCCTGAACCCGCTGCTGCCCGAAGGCTGGCCGGGCTGCGTGCTGCACTACCGCTACGGCAACACCCACTACCGCATCGAGGTGCGCAACAGCGCCCACCCCGGCCAGACCCTGAGCCTGGACGGCCAGTTGCTCGAACAGGCCACGCTGCAGCTCAAGGACGACGGCAAGCTGCACCAGGTGCTCGCCCAATGCCAGCGCAGCCCTTCGCTGCTGGGCTAACCTTGTTGCGTCAGCCGCCGCCTTCGATGGTCCGCCCATGCCCGCGCCGTACACTCCCCAGCAGAACCACCTGCTGGCTGCCCTGTCCAGCGAGACGTTCAGCCGCCTGCAGCCGCACCTGCAGCGGGTGACCTTGCCGCTGGGCAAGGCCATCTACGAATCGGGCGATACCCTGCGCCATGTGTTTTTCCCGCTCGATGCCATCGTCTCGCTGCTGTACGTGATGGAAAACGGCGCCTCTGCCGAGATCTCGGTCGTCGGCAACGAAGGGCTGGTGGGCATTGCGGTGTTCATGGGGGGCGAGAGCACGCCAAGCCGGGCCATCGTGCAGAGCGCCGGGCACGCCTACCGGCTGCCGGGGCAGCGGCTCAAGGACGAGTTCAATCGCCATGGCGAGTTGATGATGCTGATGCTGCGCTACACCCAGGCCTTGATTACCCAGATGGCGCAGACGGCGGTGTGCAACCGGCACCATTCGATCGACCAGCAACTGTGCCGCTGGTTGCTGCTGTCGCTGGACCGCTTGCCGGGCGATCGGCTGTGCATGACCCAGGAGCTGATCGCCAACATGCTGGGGGTGCGCCGCGAAGGGGTGACCGACGCCGCCGGCAAGCTGCAGCGCCTGGGCGTGATCGAGTACAGCCGGGGCAACATCAGGGTACTGGACCGTGCCCGGCTGGAGCAGCTCAGTTGCGAGTGCTATGCAGTGGTGAAGAAGGAAACCGAACGGTTGCTGCCGTACTTGCCGGGCACAGGCTCCGAAGATTGAGCCGCAGGCCCGTTCACGGCTTCATCTTTTGCCACGGTTGATAACTGTAGCGCTCGGCTTCCGATGCCCTGGACGGGTCGGGGTGGCCGGAGCCGCGTTCGCTTTCCTTGAGCACTGACTGGTCGACGTAGTCATCCGGGTCGAGCGGTTTGGCGCCTTGGTCCTGCTCGCCCTCCTCCTCGCTTTCGTCATCGTCCTGCCCGCTTGGCCAATCGTCGTCGTCATCGGCGGCTGCAGGGCCTGGAAGGTCGATATCGCTGAAGCTTTTGCCAATGGTCATACGCACCTCTCGATGCTCAGAAGGCCTGAGCTTCTTCGAGTGTGCGCCTTGCCTGCCCAGAGAAGGTTTATATCGGACCGCCGGGGCTTATTGATTAACGCCAATAAGACCAGTGGCGCAGCGGCTTTCATGCATGTCACTTGCATAATGAAAGTCACAGTGAAATAGTGAAGCCATCCGCCTCCGACAGCGCAAGGTCACCCGCCATGAAAAAAGCCAGCTTCCAACCCATGCCCTGCCCGGTCGCCCGTGCGCTGGAGCACATCGGCGATGGCTGGAGCCTGTTGATCCTGCGCGATGCGTTCTATGGCCTGCGCCGTTTCGACGAGTTCCAGCACAGCCTGGGCATCGCCAGCAACACGCTCACCCGCCGGCTCAACGACTTGATCGCGAGCGGCCTGCTGGCACGCCAGCCCTACCAACACAACCCGCCACGCTTCCAATACCTGCTCACCGAGGCCGGACGCGACCTGCGCCCGGTGATCCTGACCTTGATGGCCTGGGGCGCCAAGCATGCCGAAGGCTCGCTGAAGGTTTACCTGGCCGACGAGCACACCGGCGAACCGGTGGCCCTGGCGCTGATGGACAGCAACACCGGCAAGCCCATCACCGTGCAGGACCACCGCGTGCGCATCTCGCCCGACGCCGACCCGCTGACCCACTGGCGCGCCGAAACCGGCCAGGCCTACCGCCAGGGAAACACCCTGGTAAGCCCCTTCCCCAACCAAGCCTCTTCAGAGGGCTGACCGCATGAACGCTCACGTTGGCACGGCACCCGAACCGCTCGGCGATACCGCCATCGTTACCCCCAGGCGCATCAGCGCAAAGGCCGCTTTGCGTATGGCGGCATTGGCGCTCGCGGTGCTGGCTGGTGCGGGTTATGCAAGCCACTGGTGGGCCACCGGCCGCTTCATCGAAGACACCGACGATGCCTACGTGGGCGCCGACGTCACCGTGATCAGCGCCAAGGTGCCGGGCTACATCACCGAGGTGGCGGTGCTCGACAACCAGTTCGTCAAGGCCGGCGACCTGCTGGCGCGCATCGATGTGCGCGACTACCAGGCGGCCCTGGACAAGGCGGACGGTGCAGTGGCCGCGCAGGTTGCCCAGCTGGCCAACCTGGATGCCGTCGAGCAGCTTCAGCACGCCGTGATCAGCCAGGCCAAAGCCCAGATCGACGCGCGCGGTGCCGAGGCGCAACTGGCCCTGAACGACAAGGTGCGCTACCAGAACCTGGTCAGCAGCCAGGCGGTGTCGGTGCAGAGTGCCCAGCGCGTCGAAGCAACCTGGAAGACCGCCCAGGCCGACCGCGTGCACGCCGAAGCAGGCTTGCTGGCGGCGCGCCAGCAGCTGGCGGTGATCGACACCCAGCGCGAACAGGCCCGCGCAGCATTGGCCCAGGCTCAAGCGGACCGCGAGCAGGCGCGCCTCAATATCAGCTACACCGAGCTGCGCGCGCCGGTGGACGGCTACGTGGGCAACCGCCGGGCCAAGACCGGCGCCTATGCCCCGGCCGGCAGCCAGTTGATCTCGGTGGTGCCTGCCCATGGATTGTGGGTGGATGCCAACTTCAAGGAAGACCAGTTGGCGCACATGCAAATAGGCCAGGCCGTCAATGTCAGCGCCGACATCCTGCCCGGGCGCGTTTTCCACGGGCGCGTCGAAAGCATCGCGCCTGCCACCGGCGCCCAGTTCAGCGTGCTGCCGCCGGAGAACGCCACGGGCAACTTCACCAAGATCGTCCAGCGCGTGCCGGTGCGGGTGCGCCTGGAGGGCAGCGACGCCGATTTCGGAGCTCTGCGCCCAGGCCTTTCGGTGGTTGCCGAGATCGACACCAAGGCCCGGCCGTGAGCAGCGAACTGCCGCCCCTCACCCCGGCGCAGAAGGTGGCGGCCTTTGCCTGCATGTGCGTGGGCATGTTCATTGCCTTGATCGATATCCAGATCGTCTCGGCCTCGCTCAAGGACATCGGCGGCGGCCTGTCTGCCGGCGCGGACGACACGGCCTGGGTGCAAACGGCCTACCTGATCGCCGAGATCATCGTCATCCCGCTCTCGGGCTGGCTGTCGCGGGTGATGAGCACGCGCTGGCTGTTCGCCGCTTCGGCGGCTGGCTTCACCCTCACCAGTCTGCTCTGCGCGCTGGCCTGGAACATCCAGAGCATGATCGCCTTTCGCGCCCTGCAGGGCTTTCTTGGCGGCTCGATGATCCCCTTGGTGTTCACCACCGCGTTCATCTACTTCAGCGGCAAGCAGCGAGTGATCGCCGCCTCGGTCATCGGCGCCATCGCCTCGCTGGCACCCACGCTCGGCCCGGCCGTGGGCGGCTGGATCACCGATGTCGCCTCTTGGCACTGGCTGTTCTACATCAATCTGGTGCCGGGCATTTTCGTCACCGTCGCGGTGCCGCTGCTGGTCAAGGTCGACCGGCCCAACCTGGCGCTGCTCAAGGGCGCCGACTACCTGGGCATGGGCCTGATGGCGCTATTTCTCGGCTGCCTGGAGTACACCCTGGAAGAAGGCCCGCGCTGGAACTGGTTCAGCGACACCACCATCACCACCACGGCGTGGCTGGCCGGAGCCTGCGGCGTGCTGTTCATCTGGCGCAGCCTGGTGATCGCCGAACCTGTCGTCGACCTGCGCGCCCTGGGCGATCGCAACTTTGCCCTGGGCTGCCTGTTTTCCTTCATCACCGGCATCGGCATCTTCGCCACCATCTACCTCACCCCGCTGTTTCTTGGACGGGTGCGCGGCTATGGCGCGCTGGATATCGGCCTGGCGGTGTTTTCCACCGGGGTCTTCCAGCTGTTGGCCATCCCGGTATACGCGTTTCTCGCCAACCGCGTCGACCTGCGCTGGATCCTGATGTTCGGCCTGGCGCTGTTCGGCCTGTCCATGTGGGATTTCTCGCCCATCACCCATGACTGGGGCGCCAGGGAGCTGCTGTTGCCCCAGGCAATCCGTGGCTTTGCCCAGCAGATGGCGGTGCCGCCGACGGTGACCTTGACCTTGGGCGCGCTTTCTCCCGCCCGCCTCAAGCTCGCCTCAGGCTTGTTCAACCTGATGCGCAACCTGGGTGGAGCGCTGGGCATCGCCGCCTGCGCGACGATCCTCAACGACCGCACCAACCTGCATTTCCAGCGCCTGGCCGAGCATTTGAACGTGCGAAACGAAACCATGAACGGCTGGCTCGAACAATGGAGCAGCAACGCCCAGCTGCTGGGCCAGAACAGCCTCGACGCCAGCCAGAGCGCGCTGCAGCGGCTGTGGGCGCTGACCTTTCGCGAAGCGCAGACCCTGACCTACGCCGACGCCTTCCTGGTGATCATGCTGTGCTTCATCTTCGCCACCTTGCTGGTGCCCTTGATGCGCAAGGTCCAGCCCCCGGCGCAACCGTCCGCCGACGCGCACTGAGCTACACAGCGATACATTCGGCACCTGTAGCGGACATATCCCGGATAACTGCGGCTGCCACCCTGGCGGCCCATCCATTGATAGCGCCGAGGTACCCATGTCCGCATTCCCCGTGAACCCGCTCAAGCTGACTTTCGAACGACTCGACCGCGCCGCCGCCTGGGGCTGGGACATCCCCTTGCGGCTGTTTCTGGCCTGGGAGTTCTTCGAATCGGGCCTGGAGAAGTGGCGTGGGGAGAACTGGTTCGAACAGATCCACGCCAACTTCCCCTTCCCCTTCAACCACTTTTCCGCCGGGTTCGACTGGCAGGTGTCGATGTGGGCCGAGCTGATCGCCCCGCTGCTCCTGCTGCTGGGCCTGGGTACCCGGCTGGCGAGCGCTGCGCTGATCGTCGTGACCCTGGTCGCCATCGCCGCCGTGCACTGGCCCGCGCAGTGGTCGACGCTGGCGCAACTGGCCCAGGGCTACTCGATCAGCGACCACGGCTTTGGCAACTACAAGCTGCCGCTGATCTACCTGGTGGCATTGCTGCCGTTGTTGCTCAAGGGCGCAGGCGGCTTGAGCGTGGATGCGCTGTCGGTGAACTTCTGGCCCAAGAAGCCGTACAGCAGGTAACCGATGGCCAGCACCAGGGTGCCGCCCATCACCGCCTCCAGGCCGCAGGCGTGCAAGGCGTACAGCGAGTAGCCCACGGCCACCAGCAGCACCACCATGTTGCGGGTGTAGACTGCGGGGCCGACCCCGGCCTTGTGCATGATCACCAGCAAGCCGGTCAGCGCCGTGATGTAGGGGATGAGGTTGGTCACCGCCGCCAGGCTGACCAGCCTGCCGAACTGGGCGGCGGCATCGGGGGAAATGGTCGACAGCGCCATCACCGTTTGCAGCAAGGCGCACACGGTCATGCCGATCACCGGAGCGTTCATCGCATTGACCTTGCCGAACAGCTTGAGGAACAGGTCCTGGTCGGCGGTCATCTTGGCGGTTTGCGCCAGGGTGAACTGCCAGCCCAGCAGCGAGCCGACACAGGCCATCACCGCCAGGGCCATGACCACGCTGCCCACCCCCGGGCCGAACAGGCTGCCGTAGACCAGCGCGAACGGCGCCGAGGACTTGGCCAGCTCGGCATTGGGGATGATGCCCTGGATCACCGTGGTCGACAGCACGTACACCACCGCCGCCCCCAGCGTGCCGAACAGGCAGGCCAGCGGCACGTTGCGCCGGGGGTTTTCCACGGCATCGGTGGCCTGGGCGGCCGACTCCATGCCCAGAAACGCCCACAGGGTCAGCGGGATGGCCTTGCTGATGGCCTCGGAGATCGGCAGTTGGTTGGGGTTCCAGGCGGCCATGAGCACCTCGGGCCTGAACCAGTACCAGCCGAAGATACTCAGCCCCGCCACCGGAATGATCACCCCCCACACGGTGAACGCGCCGATCTTGCCGGTGATTTTCGGCCCGCCGAAATTGGCGATGGTGGTCAGCCAGATCAACCCGATGGTGCCCACGCACAGTGGTATCGCCCCGCTGCCCAGCCAGGGCACGAAGGCGGTCATGTAGCCCACCGCGGAAATGGCCACGGCCACGTTGGCGATGGCCAGGGAAAGAAAGTACAAGTAGGAGCAGAGGAAGAAGCCCGACTTCGCATGGGCCTCCTCGGTGTAGGCCGACAAGCCGCCCGAGCGGGTGCAGAACACCCCGCACTGGGCCAGGCAGTAGGCGATGGCCATCGAGCCGATGGCGGTGAACACCCAGCTCAGCAGCGAAACGGCGCCCAGCTGCGCCATGTTGGTGGGCAGCAGGATGATCCCCGAGCCCATCATGTTCACCGTCACCAGCGTGGTGAGCCCGACCAGGCTCATTTTCTTGCTTGCATCCGCCATCACAAACTCCTTGTGCTCACAGGGTTCTGGAATTGCGCCTGGCGGTGTGCTGCAACGGGTCAGGAGCGACTGCCGTATTGGGTATAGATCATTTTGTCGGCTTATCGATGCCGTGAACGGTGCTTTCGGCGCTGCGCCGCAGTCAGAGCTGATAGAACGGCAACCCACCGACGCGCAGGAGGTTCACCATGCCCCGTGGAGACAAAGGCAAGTACACCGACAAGCAGAAACGCAAGGCCGAGCACATCGAGCAAGGCTACGAGGCCAAGGGCGTGAGCAAGGACGAAGCCGAGGCGCGGGCCTGGGCGACGGTCAACAAGCAATCGGGCGGCGGCGAGCGTAAGGGCGGCTCGGGCCAGGCCAAGAGCCCCGCCGCCAAGGCCAAGGCGCGCGAATCGTCTGCGCGCCGCGCGGTGGCGACCAAGCACGGCGTGCCGCGGCCTGGGCACAGCTTGCAGGACATGACCAAGCAGGAGCTGCTGGCGCGGGCGCGCAGCCTGAACATCGCGGGCCGTTCACGCATGCGCAAGGCGCAGTTGATCGAGGCCGTAAGCAAGGCGGCAGCGTGACCGCCGGCAAACCAGCTCCCACCCAAAACCCTGTGGGAGCCGGCTTGCCGGCGATAGGGCCATAACAGGCAAACGCTAGACGACCGCCAGCATGCTCTGCGCATCGCTCACTTCAAGCTTGCCTGGCGCATCCACGGCAAGGTGTTTCACCACCAGGTCATCGGCCAGCAAGGCATAACGCTGGGAGCGCCGCCCCATGCCCCGGGCCGAGGCGTCCTGGGCCAGGCCCAGGGCGTCGGTGAGCTCGGCATTGCCATCGGAGATCATGCTGACCGGGCCTTGTTCGGCGAAGGTCTTGCCCCAGGCGTGCATGACGAAGGCATCGTTCACCGCCACACAGATGATTTCGTCGACGCCTGCAGCCGCCAGCGCCTGCGCCATGGCCAGGTAGCCGGGGACATGGCGCTCCGAGCAGGTCGGGGTGAAGGCGCCGGGCAGGCCGAAGATCAGCACCTTTTTGCCGGCGCAGCGTTCGCGCAGGGAAAACGCCTGCGGGCCCAGCGGGCAACTGCCTTGGCCATCGCTGTACTGGTAGAGGGTCACATCGGGCAGTGCGTCGCCGATCTTGATCATTGCGTCTCCTGATTGCTGAGCTGTATGTAGGGTGGCGGGATGGTACACCGGCGCGGGTGTTACGGGCGTTACGTTGCGTACCACTGTCTTATGGTATGCCGCATACCATTCGTAACATTCACCGGTCTATGCCATCCCCCCCCTCCCCTGTGGGAGCCGGCTTGCCGGCGATGAGGCCGGTGCAGACTAACCTGAATCTGCCGCCTGTTCGGGCCCTATCGCCGGCAAGCCGCCTCCCACAGGAGAGAGGGGCTGGCCTGGTTATTGCTTTTGCATGCCCGAACCCCACGAGCATGAACGCATGTCCATCCACCTTCCTGGCTTTACACACGACGCTGCACCGTGCGCCATGAAAGGCTACCTGCGCCGTGCCACCGCCCCCTCCCAGGTTCACCTGAAACGGCCGCGCGCCTGCGTGGCCGCCAAGCAGAACGGTTTCTGGCAGATAGTCGCCTAGGTCCTTCCCCGAGCATGCTCGCCCATGGCAGTGGCCGCTCGCCGGCCGCTGCCTCCCTCTGCCGCACAGCCCCTGCGGCGCCTGCATGGCGCTGCGCGGGCCGTTGCACCCGGAAGAAACCTGATGACCCAGCAGACCGCCCTACTCATCATCGACCTGCAAAAGGAAGATGGCTTCAGCCTCGAACGCTTCGACTCCGTGATCGAGCACACCGCCGCGTTGATCGACGCGGCGCGCAAGCTGAACATCCCGCTGTTCTACACCCGCCATGTCAACGACGCCCACGGCCACGACCTGCTGCACGGTGAACCGCTTGACGCAGAGGGCCGCCCCGCCACGTACTGCGCCGGCACCCAGGCAGTGGAGATCGTCGATGCCCTGGCGCCGCAAGCCGGCGACGTGGTGATCGACAAGCACCGCTACAGCGCCTTCCACGGCACGCGGCTGGTGCAGATGCTGCACCGGCGCGGCATCCACCACCTGATCGTGACGGGTGTGCTGACCGACGTCTGCGTACTCACCAGCCTGTTCGACGCCTACCAGCACGACTTCCAGCTGACCCTGGTCACCGACGCCTGCACCGCCACCACCCAGGCCGCCCATTATTCGGCGCTGTTCATGCTCTCCAACTGGATCTACGGGCTCGACCTGATCAGCACCCAGCAGCTGCTCAGACGCTTGCACAACCTGCCGGCCACCTCGCTGCGCACCACCGAGCCCGACCACCTGGCCTTCCAGCCCGATGCTTTCGTCGAGGCCATCGCGCGCCTCGAAAGCCGCCTCGTCGCCGAACGTTGATTGGAGAAACCGTCATGAAAGTTGAAAACAGAAGCATCGACTACATCCCCGAAAACGAACGCCACGGCGAGCCACGTTCACTGTTCTTCGTCTGGTTCGGCGCCAACGCCAACATCACCACGGTGGCGGCCGGGGTGCTGCCGGTAAGCCTGGGCCTGAACCTGTTCTGGAGCGTGCTGGCGATCGTGCTGGGCTCGTTGATCGGCGCGGTGTTCATGGCCTCGCACTCGGCCCAGGGGCCGCGCCTGGGCATCCCGCAGATGATCCAGAGCCGGGCGCAGTTCGGCGTATACGGGGCCATCGTGCCGCTGCTGTTCGTGATGCTCATCTACCTGGGCTTCTTCGTCAGCAACACCCTGCTGGCGGCCCAGGCGGTGGCCGCCGCCAGCCCGTTCGGCAATGGCGTCAACATCGTGCTGCTGGGGCTGGCCTGCTTTCTGGTGGCGTTGTTCGGCTACAACCTGATCCACCGCTTCCAGAAGGTGCTGTCGCTGGCCTCCATCGGCGTATTCGGCATCGCCACGGTGCTTGCCCTGGCGCTGCCGACGGCGCCCGGGCAGTGGGCGCTGCAGGGCTTCGATGGCGTGGCCTTCCTGGCCTCGGTGAGCATCGCGGTGACCTGGCAGCTGTCCTACGCCCCCTACGTGGCGGACTATTCGCGCTACCTGCCCACCCGCACCAGCACCCGCCAGGTGTTCTGGTACAGCTACCTGGGCACGGTGCTCGGCGGCAGCTGGATGATGGTGCTGGGCGCCTTGCTGGCCAAGGGCATGGCCGGGTTCAGCGACAACGTCGGCCTGAACCTGGTCGGGTTTCTTGGCGGCAGCACGCTGTTGACCTTCGCCTTCGTGCTCTACGGCCAGGTGGCCATCAACGTGTTCAACCTGTACGGCGCGTTCATGTCCACCGTGACCGTGATCGAGCCGTTTGCCGCGCTCAAGGTCACCCCGCGCGTGCGCGCCGGCTTCATGCTGGTGATCTGCGCGGCGGCCACCGGGCTGTGCACCCTGGCCCAGGATGACTTCTTGCAGTTCTTCCTCAACTTCATCTTCTTCATGAGCTACTTCCTGATCCCGTGGACGGCGATCAACCTGGTCGACTACTACGCCTTGCGCAAAGGCGAGTACCGGATAGCCGACATCTTCGCGCCCAGCGGCATCTATGGGCGGGTCAATGGCATTGCGGTCGCGGTGTTCCTGGCCACCATCGTGCTGGAGGTGCCGTTCATGAGCACGTCGCTGTATGTCGGGCCGGTGGCGCGCAGCCTGCAGGGCATCGACCTGGCCTGGGCGGTCGGCCTGCTGTTCCCGGCCCTGGCCTACTACGCCCTGATGAGCCGGCGCAACCCCCTGGCCTCGGCACCGGCCAAAGGCTGAACGGCCTGGCCAGAGCCCTCGCGCAGCGCCTGCCCTGCGCGCGGGCCCAAGGTGACGAAGGCAGGCACGCCAGCTAGACTCCGAGACTGAACATGAATGTAACTACTTCGTTTACCTGAAAATGTTCGGCGGTCACACAGGCAGCCGGTCTTTGGGAAACCGGCAGGAACCTATGACTGTGCTACCTCAGGTCAACTTGACCAACTGTGACCGCGAACCCATCCAGATTCCTGGCAGCATCCAGCCGCACGGCTGCCTCTTGGCCTGCAACGCCTCGGCCAGCATCATCCTGCGCCATTCGGCCAACAGCCAGGCCATGCTCGGCGTCGCCAGCGAGCTCAATGGCCAGCGCCTGGAGGCAGTGATCGGCAGCGAAGCCGCACACACCCTGCGCAACTCGCTGGCACGGGTCAAGGAGGCCTCGCGCCCGGCGCTGTCGTTCGGCGTGGTGGTCGCCTCGGGCCAGGCGTTCGACGTGTCGGCGCACATCTACAAAGGCACGGTCATCCTCGAGTTCGAGCCCTCCGGCGCGAGCATCGCCGAGCCGGTGGAGCTGGTGCGCACGGTGATCGCCCAGCTGCGCGAGATCGAGCGCTCGGACAAGCTGATCCAGGACACGGCCCGGCGCGTGCGCGCCCTGCTCGGCTATGACCGGGTGATGATCTACCAGCTTGGCCCCGACGGCGCCGGCAAGGTGGTGGCTGAGGCCAGGCGCAGTGGCCTGGAAAGCTTCCTGGGGCAGTACTTCCCGGCCTCGGACATCCCCCAGCAGGCCCGTGCGCTGTACCTGCGCAACCCGGTACGGATCATTTCCGATGCGCGCTTCAAGACCGTGCCCATCGTGCCGGTCCTGGACCTCTCCGGCGAGCCGCTGGACCTCTCCTACGCGCACCTGCGCAGCGTCTCGCCGATCCACTGCGAGTACCTGAGCAACATGGGCGTGGGCGCCTCGATGTCCATTTCGGTGATCGTCGACGGGGCCCTGTGGGGCCTGATTGCCTGCCACCATTACGCACCGCGCAGCCTGGCCATGGGCCAACGGGTGGCGGCGGAAATGTTCGGCGAATTTTTCTCCCTGCACCTGCAGACCCTGCGCGCCAGGCACACCCTGCAAGCCGCCGCGCATGCACGCCAGGTGCTCGACAACCTGCTGCGCGACGCCCACCGCGCCGACGACATCGAGGCGCTGCTGCGCTCGCGCCTGGCCGACTTCAAGGCCCTGATCCCTTGCGATGGCATCGGCATGGCGCTGCAGGGGCGCTGGTCGGCCGACGGCCTGACCCCGCCCAAGGCGGCGATCCCCGGCCTGCTGAGTTTTGCCGAAAGTGTCGCCGAGGGGCGCACCTGGGCCTCCAACAGCCTGTCGATGGCCCACCCCGCGGCCCAGGGCTACGCCGTCGAGGTGTCGGGCGTGCTGATCGTGCCGATGTCCCAGCACCCCAGGGACTACCTCATGCTGTTTCGCAAGGAGCTGGTAGAAACCCTGGACTGGGCGGGCGACCCCAACAAGACCTACGAAAGCGGCCCGCTGGGCGAACGCCTGACGCCGCGCAAGAGCTTTGCCGTGTGGAAGCAGACCGTGCACCAGCACGCCTTGCCCTGGAGCGAACAGGACCGCCAGTTTGGCGAAGCGATCCGCGCCGCGATCGTCGAAGTGGTCCTGCACAACAGCGAGCTGCTGGCCGACGAGCGCTCCAAGGCCGACGTGCGCCAGCGCATGCTCAACGAGGAGCTCAACCACCGGGTCAAGAACATCCTCTCGCTGATCGGCGCGCTGGTGGCCCACCCGGCCTCGGAGAACCAGAGCCTGAACAACTACGTGGCCACCCTCAAGGGCCGCATCCAGGCATTGTCGCTGGCCCACGACCAGGTCGTGCGCGGTGACGGCGGCGGGCGCTTCGCCACCTTGCTCGAAGCCGAACTGTCACCCTACCGCACCTCGGCCGAGGCCCTGGAGCTGCACGGCCCGGCCTTGCTCGTCGATGCCCGGGCCTACTCGGTACTGGCCCTGGTGCTGCACGAGCTGGCCACCAACGCCGCCAAGTACGGCGCGCTGTCGGGTGCCGGCGGCCGGCTGTCGGTGACCTGGGCGGTGGATGCCGGCGGCGCTTGCGAAATCATCTGGTGCGAGCGCGGCGGCCCCAGCGTGCGCCCGCCAAGCCGCAGCGGCTTTGGCTCGGTGCTGATCGAGCGCAGCATCCCCTTCGACCTGGGCGGCAGCAGCACCGTGGAGTACCGGCCGGAGGGCCTGTATGGCGTGTTCAAGATCCCGGCCAGGCACCTGACCCTGGTCGAGGACTTCAGCCACGACAACCCGACCGTCGCCGTCCCCGCCGCGCTGCCCGACTGCGCCGCGCTGGTGGATGCCTGCGTGCTGATTCTCGAAGACCAGCTGGTGATCGCCGTGGGCCTGGAGCAGATTCTGGCCGATGCGCAGATCGACGACGTCATCACCGCCAGCTCCGAAGCCGAGGCGCTGAAGCTGTTGACCAGCCATGAGCCGGATGTGGCGATCCTGGACATCAACCTGAGCACCGGCACCTCCATCGCCGTGGCCGACGCACTGACGCGCCTGGGCATACCGTTCCTGTTCGCCACCGGGTATGGCGACAGCGTCAGCATTCCTGCGCACCTCAAGCATGTGCCGGTGGTGCGCAAGCCTTACGACGCAGCCTCGATCCTGTCCAACCTGGAGAGCCTGCTGGGCTAGCGAATCGGCAAGCAGCTCACATCTACCTGTGGGAGCAACTGTGTTCTTCAAGGCATTTGCTCCCCCCAAAGGGTGATTTCTGCCACCCCCGGAGTGTGGGAGCATTCTCCAGCCCCACCCCTGACCCGTCCCTGATCGAACTCCCAAGACCAGTAGCGAGCCCGCTCGCCTACTGCGGCGTCCTGCATTCCATTTCAGGAGTTAGCAATGCATACAACAACAAATACAGACTCTGCCCCTGCCCATCACCCTGCGTCGCAACCGGCCGCTTCAGGCCGCTTCAGAAAGTCCATGAGCATGACCGCGCTGGTGCTGTTCGGCCTGGCGTACATGGTGCCCCTGGCAGTCTTCACCACTTACGGGCTGGTCACCCAGATGACCAAGGGCCACCTGCCCACCGCCTACATGCTGACCCTCGCCGCCATGCTGCTGACCGCCTACAGCTACGGGCGCATGGTCCAGGCCCACCCCTACTCCGGCTCCGTCTACACCTACACGCGCAAGGCCTTTGGCAGCCACTTCGGCTTCATCGCCGGCTGGACCCTGCTGCTCGACTACATCTTCCTGCCGCTGCTCAGCTACCTGCTGATCGGCATCTACATGTCCGAATACTTCCCCGCCGTGCATGCCTGGGTGTGGGTGCTGGGCTCGATTGCCCTGGTCACCTTCCTCAACCTGATCGGCATCGAATCGATCACCCGGGTCAACTGGTTGCTGGTGGTGGCGCAGCTGGTGTTCATCGTGGTGTTCGTCGCCTTGTCGGTGCGCAACCTGAGCGAGCAGGCGGCGCCGGTGTCGCTGCTGGCACCGTTCCACCACGAGGGTTTCAGCGTGCCGCTGGTGATGGCCGGTGCCGCGGTGCTGTGCCTGTCGTTCCTGGGTTTTGATGCGGTGTCGACCATGGCCGAGGAAACCAGCAACCCGACCAAGCGCATCCCCCAGGCGATCATGGCGGTGTCGGTGATCGGCGGGCTGCTGTTCCTGCTGGTGTCGTACTTCGCCCAGCAGGTGTTCCCCGAGTGGGCCAGCTTCGCCGACCCGGACTCGGCCTCGGTGGACGTGATGCGCCGGGTTGGCGGCGAGCTGCTGGTGACCGGCTTTACCGCCACCTACGTGGCCGGTTGCTTCGCCTCGGCGATGGTGTCCCAGGCCAGCGTTTCGCGGGTGCTGTTCGCCATGGGGCGTGACGGTGCGCTGCCACGGGTGTTCGGCCGCCTGGTGACGAAAAAGCGCGTGCCGGCCACGGCGATCATGCTGGTCAGCACGCTGTCGCTGGTCGCCTTGTTCATCACCCTGGACACGGTCGCCAACATGATCAGCTTCGGTGCGCTGTTCGCGTTCTCGGCGGTCAACCTGGCAGTGGTCAAGCACTACCTGCTCGACCAGAAGCTGCGCGGTGCGCGCAATTACCTGCTGTACGGCGCCATCCCGGCCCTGGGGTTCCTCAGCACGCTGTGGCTGTGGACCAGCTTGTCGAGCATGTCGTTCACCATCGGCCTGTGCTGGCTGGGCGTGGGCTTCATCTGCCTGATGGGGCTGACCAAGGCGTTTCGCGTGAGCCTGCCGGAGTTGCAGATGGCGGATTGATCCGCGCTGGGCATCAATCGATGCGAACAATGCAATTCTCTAATCAATGGCCCTGTAGCACCCTCGTCCGCCTATAAGAACCGTGCGCCGTCCCAGCGGCGCACGTCACAAAAGCGGTATGGAGTACAGGCAATGACAGCAGCAACCGCCTCCGGGCGCTCCCGCGCCGGCGCAATCTTCCGGGTCACGTCGGGCAACTTCCTCGAGCAGTTCGACTTCTTCCTCTTCGGTTTCTACGCCACGCAGATTGCCGCGGTGTTCTTCCCTGCCAGCAGTGAATTCGCGTCCCTGATGATGACCTTCGCCGTGTTCGGCGCAGGCTTCTTGATGCGCCCGCTGGGCGCCGTGGTGCTGGGTGCCTACATCGACGAGGTGGGCCGGCGCAAAGGCCTGATCGTGACCCTGTCGATCATGGCCAGCGGCACGATCCTCATCGTGCTGGTGCCCGGCTACGAATCCATCGGCCTGCTCGCCCCGGCCCTGGTGCTGCTCGGGCGGCTGCTGCAGGGCTTTTCGGCCGGCGCGGAGCTGGGCGGTGTGTCGGTGTACCTGGCGGAAATCGCCACGCCCGGCAACAAGGGCTTCTTCACCAGCTGGCAGTCGGGCAGCCAGCAGGTGGCGATCATCGTCGCCGCGGCCCTGGGCTACGCCCTGAACCAGTGGATGCCAGCGGCGATGATCGCCGACTGGGGCTGGCGCATTCCGTTCTTCGTCGGCTGCCTGATCGTGCCGTTCATCTTCCTGCTGCGGCGCAACCTGCAGGAGTCCGAGGAATACGCCGCGCGCAAGCACCGCCCGGCCATGGCCGAGGTGCTGCGCACCCTGCTGCAGCACTGGGCGACGGTGCTGGCCGGCATGCTGATGGTGGCGCTGACCACCACCGCGTTCTACCTGATCACCGTGTATGCACCCACCTTCGGCAAGACGGTGCTGCACCTGAGCACCGCCGATGCGCTGCTGGTGACCTTGCTGGTGGGGGTGTCGAACTTCATCTGGCTGCCGCTGGGCGGCGCGCTGTCCGACCGCATCGGGCGCCGGCCGGTGCTGATCGCCATGACCCTGCTGACCCTGGCCAGCGCCTACCCTGCGCTGACGTTCCTGGTCAATGCGCCAAGCTTCATGCACATGCTGCTGGTGCTGCTGTGGCTGTCGTTCATCTATGGCCTGTACAACGGCGCGATGATCCCTGCGCTCACCGAAATCATGCCGGTCGAGGTGCGGGTGGCGGGCTTCTCCCTGGCCTACAGCCTGGCCACGGCGGTGTTCGGCGGTTTCACCCCGGCGATTTCGACCTTCCTGATCCAGTACACCGCCGACAAGGCCGCCCCCGGCTACTGGATGAGCTTTGCCGCGCTCTGCGCGCTGGCTGCGACGCTGTTCCTCTACCGCAAGTCGCGCGGCCAACTGCAACCGGCAGTGGCCTGAAGGAGCATGAGCATGCGCACACTGCTGCACAGCCTTGCCCTGCTCGCCTGCGCAAGCCTCGCCGGCACCGCCCATGCCGAGCAACTGCGGGTGATGACCTCCGGCGGGTTCACCGCGGCCTACCAGGCACTGGGCCCGAAGTTCGCGGCCGCCACCGGCAACACCCTCGACACAGCCCTGGGCCCGTCGATGGGCCAGGCGCCGGAGGCGATCCCCAATCGGCTGGCCCGTGGCGAGAAGGCCGACGTGGTGATCATGGTCGGCTACGCGCTCGATGAGCTGATCCGCCAGGGCAAGGTCGACCCGGCCTCACGGGTGGAGCTGGCCGATTCGCGCATCGGCATGGTGGTGCGCGCTGGCGAAGCCAAGCCGGATATCGCCAGCGTGGAGGCCTTGAAGAACACCCTGCTGGCCGCCCAGTCGGTGGCCTACTCGGACAGCGCCAGCGGCCTGTACGTGCAGAACCAGCTGTTCAAGCGGCTGGGCATCGAGCAACAGCTCGCGCCCAAGGCCAGCATGGTTGTGAAGACCCCGGTGGCCATGGAGGTTGCCAAGGGCAGTTACCAGGTTGGCTTGCAGCAGGTCAGCGAGCTGTTGCCGGTGCCGGGGGTGAGCTTCGTCGGCAAGCTGCCGGAGGCCGTGCAGTCGGTCACGCGCTTTGCCGCAGGCATCCCGGTCAATGCCGACCACCCGCAACAGGCCAGGGCACTGCTCGCCTACCTGGCCGCGCCTGCGGCCCAGCAGGCCGTGCAGGCCACCGGGCTGGACTCGGTCAGCCGCTGACCTCGACCTTCATGTCCACCACCAGGCGCTCCAGCGCCAATGCCGCCGGGGTCAGGGTACGGCCCCGGCGCTTGATCAGGCCGACACTGCGCAGCACCTGGGGCTCAACCAGGGCCACCGAGGTGAGGATCGGGTGGTCGGCCGCCGGCATCGCCATCGCCGGCACCGCCGCCACGCCCAGCCCGGCCTCGACCAGGCCGATCATGGTGGTGACATGGCGGGTTTCGCAGATGCTCTGGCGCTGGGGCACGATGCCGCCCAGCGCTTGGTCGAGCAGGAAGCGGTTGCCGGAGGTCTTGCCCAGGGAAATGTAGGCCTGCTGGTAGAACGCCTGCCAGCTGACGCTGCTGCGCCCGGCCAGCGGGTGATCGCGCCGGCATGCCAGCACATAGTGCTCCTGCACCAGGGGCTCGAAGTCGACATCGGCCTCCTGGGTGCCCATGAAGCTCAGGCCGAAATCCGCCTCGCCATCGACCACCGCGCTCAGCACCTCGTGGGCGCTGGCATCGAGCACCTTGACCTTGATCCGCGGGAATTGCTGGTGGTAGTGGGCGATGACCCGCGGCATGAAGTAGTACGCCGCCGACGGCACACAGGCCACCGTGACCTGGCCGAGCCGCGTCGAGGCCACTTCGCTGATGCCCAGGAGGGCGTTGTCCAGGTCGTCGAGCAAGCGCTCGACGCTGGGCATGAAGCCGCGCCCGGCCTGGGTCAGGCTGACCTTGCGCGTGGTGCGCTCGAACAAGCGCACGCCCAGGGCGTCTTCGAGCTTGTCGATGCGCCGGCTCAGCGCCGGCTGCGAGATGCGCACCGCCTCGGCGGCCTTGCGAAAGCTGCCTTGCTCGACCACTGCACGGAAGGCCTGCAGGTCGTTGAGGTCGAAGTTGATGGCCATGGGCGCGCACTCGGAAACCGGCGGATTGATGCATGCATTTTATGAGCGTCGGCAATTAATGCAAAATGTTACAGCGCGCAGGCATGTCGTCTATCATCGCGCGTTGAACGTTTCAGCCAGTTTCAGTAAGGATCCCGATGTCTGTTCAGCAATTACCCCCGCTCGCCGCCAGCAAAGGCGCAGTGGGCAAGATGGAAGCGGCCATGGCCTTGGGCAGCTTTGCCATTGGCACCGGCGAGTTCGCGATCATGGGCCTGATGCCCGATATCGCCGGCAACCTGCAGTTGAGCGAGCCGCAGGTGGGCCATGCCATCAGCGCCTATGCACTGGGCGTGGTGGTGGGGGCGCCCGCGCTGGCGATCCTCGGCGCCAAGCTGCTGCGCAAGCACCTGCTGTTGCTGCTGATGGCGCTGTACGCCATCGGCAACCTGGCCACGGCCTTTGCGCCGTCCTTTGCCGGGCTGGTGGCCTTTCGCTTCATCAGCGGCCTGCCCCACGGGGCGTACTTCGGCATTGCCGCGGTGGTGGCCTCGAGCATGGTGCCGAGCAACCAGCGCGCGGGCGCCGTGGCGCGGGTGATGATGGGGCTGACCCTGGCGATGCTGCTGGGCAACCCGATCGCCACCTTCCTTGGGCAGTTCTTCGGCTGGCGCTCGGCGTTCGTGCTGGTGGGGGCGATCGCCCTGTGCACCATTGCCCTGGTGTGGCGCTATGTCCCGCAACCCCACGATGAACCCCGCAGCGACCCGCGCAAGGAGCTGCAGGCCTTCCGCCTGCCCCAGGTGTGGATGGCGCTGGGCATTGCGTCCATCGGCTTTGCCGGCATGTTCTGCGTGTTCAGCTACCTGGCGCCGACCATGCTGCAGGTGACCCAGGTGGCGCCGCAGTGGATCCCGTTCGGCCTGGCGGCGTTCGGCGTGGGCGGCATCATCGGCAACGTTGCCGGGGGCAAGCTGTTCGACCGTTACCAGTTCCGCGCGGTGGGCATGGTGCTGGTATGGTCGATGGTGGTGCTGCTGTTCTTCACCTTCGCGGCCCAGGCGCTGTGGAGCCTGCTGCTGGGGATCGGGCTGGTCGGCACCATGATTGCGCTGGCGGCGCCGTTGCAGATCCGTTTGATGGACATTGCCCATGAGGCGCCGAGCCTGGCGGCGGCGTCCAACCATGCGGCGTTCAACCTGGCCAATGCGCTGGGGCCGTGGTTTGGAGGCATGGCCATCAGTGCCGAGCTGGGGTGGACCAGCACCGGGTACATTGGCGCGGCGGCGGCGCTGGTGGGCTTGGGCATCTACCTGGTGGCGCGGCGGATGAAAGGCGGGCATTGAGGGGAAGAGTCGGGGGCATGCCTTGGGTTTTGCGGGGTATTTGAGATCGAGCGCCGCCCGCGCGGCGCATCGCGGATGAATCCGCTCCTACATTTGTTGCAACGTACCTATGCCTGGTAGGCCATGGTTGCCAGCCTTGGTGGCACGACGCGATTTCTCGGTGGGCGCCAAAAGCGGACAACCATGGCCTGACAGACCGTGGCACGTTGCAACAAATGTAGGAGCGGATTCATCCGCGATGCGCCGCGCGGGCGGCGCTCGATTTATGCCGCAACACAACCCTCAAGCCGTGCCCCCCCGCTCAATACCCCGTCATCTCCAGATACCCCCGCCCCGCCTCACTCCCCTTCACCCGCACCGGCCCCTCCCAATACGCGAACCGCGTGTTCATCCAGGCCTTGGGCTCAAGCGCCTCGACCTCGACATCCACCCGCTGCGACGGCACCTGCACCCGCCAGCGCGTGGGCACCTGCTTGCCATTGGCCTGTCGCGCCCAGGCCAGCGGCGTGAGCTCGATCTGCGCGCCCTGCAACGCCTGCGAGTGCCCCTGGGCATCGACCCAGGTCCCGGCGCGATAGGCTTGGCCCTTGTCCTCACGCACCTGGAACAGCATCAGCTTGGCGCCGCCCTGCAGATGCAAGGAGAACCAGTCCCAGCCCCGCTGCCCGGCCGCCAAGGGCTGGCTGCTCCACTCGCGGTCGAGCCAGGCCTGGCCGGTCACGGCAATGCGCTGCCCTGCGCGTTCAACCTCGCCAGTCACCTGGTAGAACGGCTGGCTGTAGTAGTACGACGCCTGGCCCTTGCCGGATTTTTCGCTGTAGCCCTGCAGGCCATGCAGCACCAGCGGTTTGTCGCTGGCCAACTGCAGGTCGTAGGCAAAGCCCTGCCCACGTGCACGCATGCGCAAACGCTCGATGCCTGGCGCCCCTTGCAGTGACCAGTCATCGATCCAGGCCTGAAACGGCGCGGCCGTCACCCCCGCCTGGCCCACCCCGCCCCGGGCCAGGGTTTCGGCGACCTGGTGGCCGCCTGGCCCGGTCAGCGCCGCATGGCCCATCCACAGGTTCGGGCTGTGCCAGTCGTGGGTTTCCGGCCCCGGGCGCAGGGCCGAGCGGAACAGCGTCCATTGCGCGCCCCAGGCACGGCCCTGGGCATCTTCGAGGTTGGCGGTGACGTACCACCACTCGATGCGATAGCCATCATGGGCGCCGTGGTCGCGGGGGAACACCAGCGGCACGCCGGGCGTTACCTGGCTGAATGCCCCCGCCTCGCTGCCAAGGCCGGCATAGCCCTTGGCCGCCGGTGCAGGCGCGTCGCACCCGGCCAGCAGCAGGCAGGCCAGCAGCAGCCAGGTTTCACACTTCATCGGAGAACTGCCGGAGCAATTGCCGGGGCTGGCATCGCGCCAGTTGCCACAACGGCCAGGCACTGGCGAGCAGGCTGGTGAGCATGCCCAGCGCCGCCAGTTGCAGCAGTTGCCCGGGGAACACCTGCCACGGCAAGCGCCAGCCGAATGCCTGCACGTTCACCACCGCCACCAGGCACCAGGCCAGCAGCAGGCCCAAGGGCAGCGCCAGGAGCACGGTGAAGGCGCTGAGCAGCAGCGCCTGGCCCAGGCACAGCCAGCCCAGCCAGCGGCGCGGCACACCCAGCGCCCACAAGGGCGCCAGTTGCCCGAGGCGGCGCTGGCCGAGGGTGAGCTGGCTGATGAACAGCGCCACCGCTGCCACGCCGAGGGTTAGGCTGTTCAGGGCGGCGGTGACGGCGAAGGTGCGGCTGAAGATCGCCGTCGACCAGGCCTTTAGCTGGGCCTGCTCGACGATTTGGTCGTCCTCCAGGGCAAAGCGTTGCTGCAGCTGCTGCTCCAGCGCGGCCACCCGCCCCGGTTGCGCCAGCACGCTCAGGCCGGCCAGGCTGGCGGCCGGGGCATGGGCACGCAGCCAGTCGGCGTTGACCAGTACATGGCCCTTGGGGTTGCCGTAGTCGGCGTAGATGCCCACCAGCGTCATGGCCTGCGGCGGCTCGCCGGGCAACGTCACGCGCTCGCCCAGGGCCAGGCCCAGGCGCCGCACCAGTTGCTCGCTGAGCATGGCGCCCTGGCCCGAGGCGAGCTGCGCCCAGGCATCCGGCGTGCTGGCCAGCAACGGCCAGTGGCGTGCGTAGAACGGATGGTCGACCACCCCTTGCACCTGCACCGGCCAGTGCTGCAGCTGCCACTCCACCCGCCAGCTCGGCAGCACGGCGCTGACGGCGGGGTTGTCGCGCAACTGGGCGTAGAGCTGTTGCGCCTGCTCGCTGTCCCGTGGCGTGACATACAAATCCGCCGCCAGGCGCTGGTCGAGCCAGCCGATGAAGGTGCGGCGAAAGCCCTCGGTCATCCCGCCCACCCCGACGCTGGCAGCCAATGCCAGCAACAACGCCATCAACGCCAGGCTCAGGGCCGGCAGCTGTTGCCGGCTGTCGGCCACGAACCACTGGGCCAGGGGCGCCCGCGCCAAGCGCGCAGCACCGGCGAGCAGCAGTGCCAGCAGCCCGGGCAACAACAGCGCCGCCCCCAGCAGCAAGGTGGCAAGCAAGGCGAACGCGTAGGGCAAGCTGTTGCCGAAATAGCCGCAGCCCAGGGCTGCAAGCAGCAACACGCCGGCCGCCAGGGCCTGGCGCCGCAGCCACGGCAGTTGTGCCAGGCGCCAGGCCTGCGGCTGGGCCAGCCCCAACAGCGGCAGGCGCGCCGCGCGCAGCAGGCTGTCGAAGCCGGCCAGCAGCGCCCCCAGCAGGCTCACGGCCATACCCGCCAGCCACCAGTGCCAGGGCAGATGCAGTTGCCCCGCCACCTCGGCGCCGTACAGCCCCCGCAGGCTGGAGGCGAAGTCGGGCAGCAGCGAGGCGGCGATCAGGTAGCCGGCGAACACACCCACCAAGCCCCCCAGCAGCGCGAACAACCCCAGTTCCACGGCCAGGGCCGTGAGCAGCGTGCGCAGGCTGACGCCACAGGCCCGCAGGGTACGCATCAGCCCGCGCCGTTGCTCCAGGGCCAGGCCGATGGCCGCATGGGCGATGAACAGGCCGACCACAAAGGCCAGCAGGCCCAGCGCCGTGAGGTTGAGGTGAAAGCTGTCGGTCAGGCGCTGCAGGTCGGCATCGTCGCTGGCCGGCTGCAGCCTCAGGCTGGCCGCAAGCTGCGCAGGCAAAGGCTGCTCGCGCTCAGTGATGAGCCGCGACAGTTGGCCCGGCGCCTTGAGCAGCGCCTGCGCCTGGCCGATGTCCACCACCAGCACCCCCGGCGCAAGGTTTGCGCTCAGCGCCAGGGGCGGCAGCAACTGCCCCTCTGCCGTGCGCACGTGCTCGCCCACCGTGCGCCCCAGTTGGCGCAAGGTATCCGGGCCGACCAGGGTTTGCCCGGGTGGGCCGATGAAGGCTTGCAGGTCGAACGCTTGGGCTTGCGCGCCGGCCACGGCCATGCCCGGCAGCAGGCTGAGCGGCTCGATGCCCAGCACCCTGAGCGACTGCCCGGCATCGACCTGCAAGCGCCCTTCGAGCACGGGCGTCACCTGCCAGCCTTGCCTGCGCAGCTGCACGTACAGCGCCTGGTCGAAGCGCTGCCCGCTGCGCGCCAGCAGTTGCGGGTAGGCCGGCCCGGCCAGCAGCGCGCGGGCCTGGGCGTAATCGTTGCGGGCCTGGCTGTTGAGCGCCTGCACCCCGGCCCACAGCGCCGTGGCCAGGCACAACCCGGTGAAGATGCTGATGCCCTGCAGGCGGTGGCGCCACCAATGGCTGCACAGCGCCTGCAGGGCCAGGCCGAGGCTGTTCATGCCGCCTGCACCCGGCCCTGGTGCAGCACGCAGCGCTGCTGCAGGCGTGCGGCCAGGCGCTGGCTGTGGGTGACCATCAACAGGGTGCTGGCGGCTTCCTCGACCAGTTGCAGCAACAGCGCCAGCACCTCGTCGCCGTTGTGCTCATCGAGGCTGCCGGTGGGCTCGTCGGCGAGCAGCAGCGCAGGCCGGCCGGCCAGTGCACGGCCGATGGCCAGGCGCTGCTGCTGGCCGCCGGACAACTGCTCGGGGTAGCGCTGCAGCAGCTCGGCAAGCCCCAGCCGCTGTGCCAGGTGCGCGGCCCAGGCCGGGTCGTGGCGCCCGGCCAGGCGGGCCTGGAAGGCCAGGTTGGCGGCCACGTCGAGGCTGCTGATGAGGTTGTATTGCTGGAACACCAGGCCGATGCCCTCGCGCCGCCAGCGGGCCAGGGCAGACTCATCGCGCGGGTCGAGGGCTTGGCCGTCGATCAGGATGCGCCCGCCGTCGGCGCGGTCGAGGCCGGCGACCAGGTGCAGCAAGGTGCTCTTGCCGCTGCCGGACTCGCCCATCAGCGCCAGGCTGCTGCCGCGGGCCAGGGACAGGTCGACGCCACGCAGCACAGGCAGGGTGCCTTGGGCGGTGGTGAAGGACTTTTGCAGGTGTTCGACGACCAGCATGGGTGGGGCCTTTGGTGCTTGTCTGGGGTTTTGAGTGGGGAGTGAGATCGAGCGCCGCCCGCGCGGCGCATCGCGGATGAATCCGCTCCTACATTTGTTGCAACGAGCCTATGCCTGAAAGGCCATGGTTGCCAGCCTTGGTGGCACGACGCGATTTCTCGACGGGCGCCAAAAGCGGACAACCATGGCCTGACAGACCGTGGCACGTTGCAATAGATGTAGGAGCGGATTCATCCGCGATGCGCCGCGCGGGCGGCGCTCGATCTCACCCCCCCCCAAAAACCCAAGGCATGCCCCCCCTAATTCACCACCGCCCGCTGCACATCCCCCACCGCCTGCGCCAGGCTGTTCAGGTGCAGGCTGAGCACCCGCTCCACCGGTGCCTGGTCCAGCGGCCAATGCAAGGCGATACTCCCCGCCAGGCGCCCCTCCACCCGCACCGGCAGCGCAATCGCCCGGATCAGGAACGGCAAGCGCACCGGATACTCCCAGAACCCCTCGGTGCGCTGCCCGAAACCCTTGTGCGCATCGGCCTCGATATCCCGCAAGAGCCCCTCATCCCCTACCCGCTCATGGGCCGCCAGCCGCTGCACCTCATCCACCGCCAGCTCCTTCAGGCACGCCCGGCCCATGGCCGAGTGAAACAGGCTGGCGTGGTGCCCGACGATCTGGCAGTTGTTCGGGTAGCGCTTGCGCAGCACCTGGGGAATGGCGCTTTCCATCACCTCCAGGCGCTCGCCGTCAAAGCACGAAAGGTCCGCCACCAACCCCGTGCGCTCGCTCAACTCCAGCAGCAGCGGCGCTGCGCTTTCCACCAGGTGGCTCTTGAAACGCTGCTGGCGGTCGCCGAACAGGCGCCGCGCACACAGGCGGTAGCGCCGGTCGCTCAGGCCACGGTAGACCCAGCCCTGCTCCTGCAAGGTGGCGAGCATGCGCGACACCGTGGCCTTGGGCAGCGTGGTCAGGTAGTGCAGCTCTTCGAGCCCCAGCGCCTGGTGCTCGCCCAGCAGCTCGACGATGGCCAGCGCCCGCTCCACCGAGCGCACGCCACCGCCGTCAGAGGCTGTACCGATGTGAGTGCCCATGAAGTTGACCTCCGTGTCTGTGCGTGGATGGTCATCATGCCCAGCAAGATACGGGCCTGGCCAGGGCCTTCAGCGCGCTTGCAGGCCGCTTGGCGGGCAACGCTCGACCCAGCGGGTCAGCTGTTCATGGGCATAGGCCAGCTGCAGCACGGCCTGGTCGGCCTGGGCCGGGCCGATGATCTGCAGGCCCATGGGCAGGCCGGCGGCATTGAAGCCCACCGGCACGCTCATGCTCGGCAAGCCGGCCAGGGTGGCGCCGATCACCACCTCCATCCAGCGGTGGTAGGTGTCCATCGCCCGCCCGCCAACCACCTGCGGCCACGGCACGGCTGCGTCGAAAGGAAACACCTGGGCCGCTGGCAACAGCAAAAAATCGTAACGCTCGAACAAGCTGGCCAATGCCTGGTACCAGGCACTGCGGTCGACTGACGCCTGGTACAGGTCCTGCGCGCCCAACCTCAGGCCGCCTTCCACTTCCCATTGCGCCTCGGGCTTGAGCAAGGCGCGCCTGGCCGGGTCGGCATAGGCGGCGCCCAGGTTGCCGTGCACCAGGAAGTGGCGGTGGGTGAGCCAGCAGCGCCACAAGCGCGCCGGCTCGAAGGCGGGCTGGCAGGCCTCGACCTCGCAGCCCAGCTCGGCAAAATCCGCCAGCGCCGCTTCGCACAGCGCCATGACCCCATCGTCCATCGCCAGGTAGCCGTCATAGTCGCCCAGCCAGCCCAGCCGCGCGCCCTTGAAGCTGCGCGACAACTGCGCCGCAAAATCGATGGTGCCGGCGTTGATCGACAACGGCACACGCGGGTCGTGCCCGGCTTGCACGGTCAGCAACCGCGCCACATCCTGCACGCTGCGCCCCATCGGGCCTTCAGTGGCCAACTGCTGGACGAACAGCTCCGGCGTCGGCCCGAACGGCACCCGGCCTTGCGAGGGGCGCAGGCCGTAGACGTTGTTGAACGCCGCCGGGTTGCGCAGCGAGCCCATCATGTCGCTGCCGTCGGCCACCGGCAGCAGGCGCATGGCCAGCGCCGCCGCCGCCCCGCCGCTGCTGCCGCCGGCCACGCGGCTGTGGTCATAGGCATTGGTGGTGGTGCCGAACAGCGTGTTGTAGCTCTGCGAGCCCAGGCCGAACTCCGGCACGTTGCTCTTGCCGACGATGATCGCCCCGCTCGCGCGCATCCGCGCCACGCTGATCGCATCCTCGCTCGGCACCTGCTCGGCGAACAGGGGCGAGCCCAGGGTGGTGCGCAGCCCGGCGGTGGCGGCCAGGTCCTTGATCGCCTGGGGCATGCCGTGCATCCAGCCGCGTGACTGGCCGCGCGCCAATTCGCGGTCGCGCTCGTCGGCCTCGGCCAGCACCGCCTCGGCATCACGCAACGACACCAGCGCATTGACCTTGGGGTTGAACCGCTCGATCTGCGCCAGGTACGCCTGCATCACCTCACGGCAGGAATACTGGCGGGCATGGATCGCCTGGGACAGCGCCTCGGCGTCGAGGCTGACGATCGGGTCGATGGCTAACGCGTTCACGGTTTCACTCCAAGGTTGTAGGCAACGGGTTTGGCGGCGCGCGGCGCCTCTTTCAGGCAGTAGGTGCCCAGCAGGGTCAGCAGGCAGGCGAACAGCACGTAGAACGACGGCGCCACCGGCGTGCCCAGCACCTTGCTCAGCCAGGTGACGATCAGCGGCGCAAAGCCGCCGAACACCATCACCGCCACGTTGTAGGCCACCGACACGCCGGTGGAGCGCACCGCCACCGGAAACTGCTCGGCCAGCGCGGTCGGCGCCGGGCCGAAGAAGCCGCCGATGGCCGTGCACAGCAGCAGCTGCATCACCAGCAGGCGCTCGATCGACGGCGCCGCCGCCACCCACACGTACAGCGGGTAGACCATCACGAAAAACGCCAGGGTAAAGGCCATCAGCACCGGCCGCCGGCCGAGCCGGTCCGACAGCGCGCCGGCCAGCGGGATGACCACGGTCATCAGGCCCACGGCGAGCATCTGCACCAGCAGCACCTGGTCCAGCGGCAGGCCGAGGTTCTTGTGGGCGAAGGTCGGCATGTTCACCAGCACCACGTAGAACGACACCGTCGCGCCACAGGCCAGGCCCATCGACACCAGCAGGCTGCGCCGATGCTCACGCAGCACCTGCAGCAGCCCGGGCGCCTCGCCCTTGGCCTGCTTGCGCGCTTCGAGAAACTCCTCGGGCTCTTCCATGTGCTTGCGAATCCACAGCCCCACCGGCCCGATCAGCAAGCCGAGCACGAACGGAATCCGCCAGCCCCAGCTGTCCAAAGCCTCGGGCGTGCACAGGTGGGTCACCAGCGCGACCATCGCCGCCCCCGAGAACACCGCCAGGCATTGCCCCACCAGCTGCCACGAGCCATACAGCCCCTTGCGATGGGCCGGCGCACTCTCCACCAGAAACGCCGTGGCGCTGGCGTACTCGCCGCCGGTGGCAAAGCCCTGCAGCATGCGCGCCACCACGATCAGCAGCGGCGCGCCCATGCCGATGGCCAGGTAGCTGGGGGCGAAGGCGATCATCGCGATGGACACGGTCATCAGCCGAATGATCAGCTGCATCGCCGCCTTGCGCCCCTTGCGGTCGGCATACACGCCCAGCAGCACGCCGCCTACCGGGCGCATGAAAAAGCCCACGCCGAAGGTGGCCAGGGCCATCAGCAGCGAAGCGTATTCGTCGTCGGAGGGGAAGAACTGGCGGGCGATGATGCTCGCCAGGAAGCCGTACACGATGAAGTCGTACCACTCCAGGGCATTGCCGATGACGGCCGCGACCACTTGCCGGGTACGCGACGCGCCTGTATTGGAAATCTGCATGCGGAACACTCCATTTCGGTTGGCCAGCAACGTTCAAGTGATCGCCCAGGCGCGGTCGCGCCCAGGTTCCAGCGGCAGTGGTCAATACAGGAAGGTCAGGCCGGCGCGAGCCAGCGTTCCGCCAACGCGCCCCAGTAGGCCGCGCCGGTCAGCAGGATGTCGTCGTTGAAGTCGTAGGCGGGGTTGTGCACCATCGGCCGTTTTTCACCGTTGCCGATGAACAGGTAAGCGCCCGGGCAGCGCTGCAGCATCCAGGCGAAGTCCTCGCTGCCCATCAGCTTGCGGGTGTTGCCATCCACCGCCTCGGCGCCGAGCAGCTCGACCCCGACCTGGGTGGCAAAGGCGTTTTCCGCAGCATGGTTGACCAGCACCGGGTACGCCGGGCGGTGCTCGATGGTGCTGGTGCAGCCAAAGCTCTCGGCCTGCTGGGTGATGATCGCCCGCACCCGCTCCAGCGTCTGCGCCCGCACCTTGGCATCCAGCGCGCGCAGGCTCAGGCGCAGCAGCGCTTGCTGTGGAATGACGTTGGCCGCCTCCCCCGCCTGCAGCGCCCCGACCGTCACCACCGCGGCCTCCTGGGCATCGATATTGCGCGCCACCACCGTCTGCAGCGCCATCACCACACTGGCCGCCGCCACCAGCGGGTCGACCGTCAGGTGCGGCATCGAGCCATGCCCGCCGACGCCGTCGATGGTCACCGTGAGCAAGTCCTGCGACGCCATCATCGGCCCCTCGCGAAAGCCCAGGTGCCCCGCCGGCAGCCCCGGCATGTTGTGCATGCCGAACAGCGCATCGCAGGGGAAGCGCTCCAGCAAGCCATCGGCCAGCATCGCCTCTGCCCCGCCCTGGCCCTCCTCGGCCGGCTGGAAGATCAGCGTCAGCGTGCCATCGAACTGCCGCGTCGCCGCCAGGTAGCGCGCCGCGCCCAGCAGCATGGTGGTGTGCCCGTCATGGCCGCAGGCGTGCATGCAGCCCTGGTGGCGGCTGCTGTATGGGGCGCCGGTGGCCTCGATGATCGGCAGTGCGTCCATGTCGGCGCGCAGGCCCAGCTTGCGTGGGCTGCTGCCATTGCGCAGCACACCGACCACACCGGTCTTGCCGATGCCGGTGTGCACTTCATAGCCCCACTGCTGCAGCAAGGACGCGACCAGGGCTGAGGTGCGGCTTTCTTCGAAACCGAGTTCGGGGTGGGCGTGGATATCGTGGCGGATGGCGTGCAGGTCGCTGGCCACGTCATTGAGCCAGGCCAGGATGTGCTGATGCTGCGACATGGGGAATCTCCTCGCGCGGGTGGGTCCCGTTTTTTGTTGTTCGCTTGAGATCACGACGGGGAAAAGGCAGGTCGTGGGTGGGGACAGATAAGCGCGAGTGGGGGTGGGAGCACAATGGAATGTGGTTCCACGTGGTGGAACTGCGTTGTAGAGGGAAGGGTTTCATAGTCTTTGGTGGCGGATTGATCCGCGGTCCAGGGTGAAGCACTACTCATGTGCGGGGTTGTTTTCATCGCGGATAAATCCGCTCCTACAAGGCCTCTGGCGCGCCGTATTCCGTCGCATTGCCATCATTTAATGGCCAATTGCCCAGCCGAAAACACACCCGTTCATCGGGCAAAAAATGCGACGCGATTCACTTTTTCAAAAATAATTTTGAGGTGAATCCAGCGCTCACTCTTCCCGCGCAAAACCCACTCCCTCCGGGGCCAATCGCCTATTTTCCGCGCCCTCAACCATCAATCGATAGCAATGCGACACCATTGCACCCGTTCACAAAACAAGGAAAAAATCGCCGCCGTCGCTGGAACTTCTCCTACGACGAGCTGCCCTACACGACATTACTGGCAACACGATATTCATGTGCCAGCACCGCGATTTCAGGTCGGTGCGCAAGGCGCAACATGGACGAACAGCAAGCTTCATGGACGATGCACCAATGACCCAGACATTCGATGTCGAAGCACTGATCAGGCTGCGTGGCCAGACGCGGGCTATTTCCGATGCGCTCAAGGCGCAGGCGTCGGATTACCTCGCCACCGTGGCCCCGCTGATCCGTCCGCAAACGCTGTTCGGCGAATACCTGCAGGGCGCGCAACGCAGCAGCGGGCGCGAAACCCAGGGCCACTTCCAGTCGCTTATCGAACTCTACGAGCGCATCGGCTCGGCCTCCCCTTTCCAGCTGGTGAGCGAGCTGGACGTGCCGCTCAACCTCATCAGCACCACCCCCGAATTGTTCCCCCTCGAATACGACAAGGTGCTGGCCCAGAGCGGCCAGGTCATCCGTATCACCAGCCCGGTGCGCTGGGTGGTGGGCTTCCAGGGCTTCGAGCTGGCGCGCTTTCGCAGCGTCATCAACGACCCCAATCGCAGCAGCGCCGAGCTGTACCGCTTCGTGGTGCACTACCTGGTGCTGTTCTACTGCCTGAGCAAGTCGCCCGGCCTTGGCCGGCTGTTCGAAGGCCTGCGCTTCGGCCTGAGCTTCGAGCGCCTCAAGGGCCTGGGCGACCTGCCGTTCTGCGTCATCAGCGCGCCGGTGCGTTCGGAGCTTCCGGACGATTCGGTCATCCGCAGCAGCACGCAGATTGCCGGCAACACCAGCTTCGAAGAGCTGGTGGGCCGCGACAACATCCTGGAAATGAACGACGAAATCCGTCAGCGCCTGCTGCTGACGATCGAAGGACTGTAACGCGCGGCCCGCTACCGGGCCGCGCCAAGTTTCGCAGCGAATTGCTCGCATTGGAGATCACGATGGCGAAGAAGGAAAGTACCCAGCACAAACTCGACCGCGTTCGCGCGCCGCGGGTCCACATCACCTACGACGTGGACATCGGCGATGCGATCGAGAAAAAGGAACTGCCCTTCGTCGTCGGCGTGCTGGGGGATTTCTCCGGCAACCCGCTGGAGCCCTTGCCCAAGCTCAAGGACCGCAAGTTCGTGTTCATCGACCGCGACAACTTCAACGGCGTGCTCAAGGGCATCAAGCCGCGCCTGACCTACCGCGTCGACAACACCCTGGCCAAGAACGGCACCCAACTGGGCGTGGAGCTGAACTTCAACAGCATGGAAGACTTCGAGCCGCAGAACGTGGTCAAGCAGGTCGAGCCGCTGCGCAAGCTGCTGGAAGTGCGCAACAAGCTGGCTGACCTGCGCAACAAGATGGGCGGCAACGACAAGCTCGAAGAGCTGCTGATGGACGTGCTGCAGAACACCGAGAAGCTGAAAACCCTGGGCAAGGAATTCGGTCGCGAGGCCGCCGTCCCCGCCGCCGACGGCAACGAGTAAGCAGGAGCCAGACGATGACCGACAAACAAGCACTGCCGCAGCAGGACACCGACCTGGTCGAAGTCGAGCACTTCGCCCCGCAGGCCTCGCTGCTCGACAGCATCATTTCCGAAAGCCGCGTGGCCCGCTCGGAAACCGAACGCAGCCGCACCCGCGACCTGATCGGTGAACTGGTCGGCCAGGTACTGGAAGGCGAACTGACGCCGAGCAAGGACCTGATCGCGGTACTGGATGCACGCATCGCCGAAATCGACGCGATGCTCTCCGAGCAGATGAACGAGATCATGCACGCCCGCGAGTTCCAGCAGTTGGAGGCTTCGTGGCGCGGCCTGAAGTACCAGGTCGACCAGACCGAAACCAGCACCACGCTGAAGATCCACCTGCTCAACGCCTCGAAGAAAGACCTGGTGCGCGATCTGAAGGCTGCCAGCGAATTCGACCAGAGCGCGCTGTTCAAGAAAATCTACGAAGAGGAATACGGCACCTTTGGCGGCGCGCCATTCGGCATGCTGCTGGGCGACTACGAGTTCACCCGCAGCCCCGAAGACATGTACCTGCTCGAAGAAATCTCGCACGTCGCCGCCGCTGCCCACGCACCGTTCATTTCGGCTGCCTCGCCCGAGCTGTTCGGCTGGGACTCGTTCACCGACATGTCCGGCCCGCGCGACCTGGCGAAGATCTTCGACACCGTCGAGTACGCCAAGTGGAAGTCGTTCCGCGCCTCGGAAGACTCGCGCTACGTCGGCCTGACCTTGCCCCATGTGCTTGGCCGCCTGCCCTACGGCCCGGATACCGTGCCGGTGGACGAATTCAATTTCGTCGAAAGCGTCGACGGCCGCGACCACAACAAGTACCTGTGGATGAACGCCGCCTACGCCCTGGGCACGCGCGTCACCGACGCCTTCTCGCGCTACGGCTGGTGCGTGGCGATTCGTGGCGTGGAAGGCGGAGGCCTGGTCGAAGGGCTGCCGACCCACACCTTCAAGACCGACGACGGCGAAGTCGCGCTTAAGTGCCCGACTGAAATCGCTATCACCGACCGCCGCGAAAAAGAGCTGTCGGACCTGGGCTTCATCCCCCTGGTGCACTGCAAGGGCACCGACTACGCCGCGTTCTTCGGCACCCAGTCAGCACAGAAGCAGAAGCAGTACAACACCGACATTGCCAACGCCAACGCACGCCTGTCGGCGCAGCTGCAGTACATCTTCGCCACTTCGCGCATCGCCCACTACATGAAGGCGATCATGCGCGACAAGATCGGCAGCTTTGCCTCGCGCAAGGACGTCGAGTCGTTCCTCAACGAATGGCTGGCTGACTACGTGCTGCTCGACGACACCGCGGGCCAGGAGGCCAAGGCCAAGTTCCCGCTGCGCGAAGCCAGTGTCGAGGTCGTGGAAGTGCCCGGCAAGCCGGGTGCCTACAAGGCCGTGGCGTTCCTGCGCCCGCACTACCAGCTCGACGAACTGACCGCCTCGCTGCGCCTGGTCGCCGAACTTCCGCAATCCACCCGTAGCTGATCGAACCCAGGCCAGGAAGGCGCAGTTCACCCATGAGCCGTCACTACCAATTGGTACCCACGCTGCTCGATCGCTTGCTCGATGATGTACCGCATCAGGCAAGCGAGGCGGTGTCCGGGCGCCTGTGCTCTTTGGCCGATTACAAGGCCAGCCTGATCCGCGACCTCGAGGTGCTGGTCAATACCCGCCAGTGCCTGGTCGCCGAGCGCCTGGGCAGCCATCCGCAACTGGCCGGCAGCATCCTTGAGTACGGCATGCCCGACTTCACCAGCAAGGGCGTGCTCAACCCCGAGGACCGGCGGTTGATCCAGGCGCAGCTGGAACGCGCCATCAGCGTGGGCGACAAACGCTTTCGCGCGGTGCGCGTGCAATTGATGAACCAGCAAGTGGGCCACCGCATGCTGACCTTCCGGGTCGATGCGGTGCTGCACCTGCAGGACGCCACGCGCCAGGTGTCCTTCGATGCGGTACTCCAGGTCAATACCCAAGAATACAAAGTGCAGAACCTCAACTGATGCTCGACGATCTGCTGCCCTACTACGAAAAGGAACTCTCGCACCTGCGCTACCTCGGGCAGGAATTTGCGCGCGAGTACCCGAAAATCGCCTCGCGCCTGCTGATCGAAGGGGACAACTGCGAAGACCCGCACACCGAGCGCCTGATCGAAGCGTTTTCGTTCCTTTCGGCACGGATTCATAAAAAGCTCGATGACGAGTTTCCGGAAATCGTCGAAGCCTTCCTCGAAGTTCTCTACCCGCATTACCTGCGCCCTACCCCGGCGTTGTCGATCGCCGAGTTCTGCGCCGGCAACCGGGCGGCGTTGACCGGCTGCCATACCATCGAGCGCCACAGCGAAATCGCTTCGCGCGTTGTCGACGGTGTCGCCTGCCGGTTCCGCACCTGCTACCCGGTACAACTGTGGCCCATCGCGGTCCAGGATGCCGCGTTCGTCGAACTCGAACGCTCGGTGTTCAACGGCCACAGCGCCGACCTGGTCGCCCACCTGAAAATCGCCCTGGCGGCGACCACTGACCAGCACTTCGGCCAGCTGGACATCCACTCGCTGCGGTTCTTCCTCGACGGCGAAAGCACGTTGATGCTGCAACTGTACGAACTGTTGTTCAACAACCTGGCCAAGGCCACCCTGAGCTTCACCGAGAATGGCCAGCGCCGCGAGATCGGCCTGCCCGCCGATGCCCTGCAGGCCGTGGGTTTCGAAGCCGCCGATGGCCTGGTCGACTACTCGTCGCGCTCGTTCGCCGGCTACCGCCTGCTGCATGACTACTTCACCTTCCCCGACAAGTTCATGTTCTTCGACATCGGCGGGCTCAAGCGCAGCCTGGCCGGGCGTGACCTGCGCACGCTGGAGATCAACTTCTACTTCGCCCACTTCGAGCTGGGCGAGCGCCTGGTACGCCTGGCGCAGAACATCGGCCGCAACAACTTCAAGCTCGGCTGCACGCCGATCATCAACCTGTTCAAGCATCAGGCCGAGCCGATCAAGCTGACCCACGCGCTGCCCGAATATCCGGTGACCCCGGACGTGCGCCTGCAAGGCAACGCCGAAGTGGTGTCGATCGACCGCGTGCTGCGGGTGCGCAAGCTGGCTGGCAAAGACACGGTCAGCGCCTGCAACCCATTCTTCGAACCGCGCGGTGAGCTGGGCCCGGATGCCTGCTACTGGATCGGCCGCCGGCAACCGTCACGGCGCGGCAGCCAGGGCGGCACCGACATGCTGATCCGCGTGGTCGACCGCGAGCTGGACCTGATCGACACCAGCAACGACACCCTGAGCATCGCCCTGACCTGCAGCAACCGCGACTTGCCGCAACTGCTCAGCTACGGCGGCAACCAGAGCGACTTCAGCCTCGACCAGGACGGCGTGGTCGACAGCATCCGCATGCTGCGCAAACCCACCGCCACGGCCCGCGTGCCCCTGGGCGAAGGCCTGATCTGGCGGCTGGTCTCGCACCTGTCGCTGAACCACCTGTCGCTGGTGGCCAATGGCAAGGAGGTGCTGCAGGAAATGCTCAGCCTCTACGACTACCGGCGCACATCGGCCGTGCGCAAGCAGATCAGCGGCATCCTGTCGATCAAGAGCGAACCGGTGGTGGCGCGCATCGGCCACCCGCGGCCGAATTTCGTGCGCGGCGTGGGCATCACCCTGGAACTGGACGAAAGCCAGTACATCGGCAGCGGCGTGTTCCTGTTCGGCAAGATCCTCGATCACTTCTTCAGCCAGTACTGCACCGTCAACAGCTTCACCCAACTCACCCTGCGTACCCGTCAGCGGGAAAAGAGAATCGTACAATGGCCAGCCAGAACCGGCGATCAACCCCTGGTCTGATCGACCAGGCACGCGCGGAGCCCTACCGGTTCGAATTCTTCCAACTGGTACGGCTGCTGCGCCTGCACTACAGCCGTGCCGGGCGTATCGACCCGGAAACCCGGCCGCATGAAGACCCGCTGCGTTTTCGCTCGCAACTGTCGCTGAACTTCCCGGTCAGCGAAGTCAGCGAACTGAAGTTCGAGCGCGCCGAGCGCAGCAACATCAACGGCCAGCCGCTGTCCGAGGTGCAGGTGACCTTCATGGGCCTGGTGGGCCCGTCGGGCGTGCTGCCGCGGCCCTACACCGAGCTGCTGATGAACCGTCACATCCAGTACCGCGACGATGCCGCGCACGCGTTCCTGGACCTGTTCTCCCACCGCATGGTCGCGCTGTTCTACCAGGCCTGGCAGAAGTACCGGTTCCACATCGAGCATGAGCGCAACGGCGCCTCGGACTTCGAACGCTACCTGCTCAACCTGGTGGGCTTCGGCGAGCAAGGCCAGAAGCGCAAGTTCGGCGAAGCCGGCGCGGGGTTGCGCCACGAGCTGTACAGCCATTTCGCCGGGTTGTTCACCCAGCGCCCGCGCAACCCGCAGAACCTGCAGGCGATGCTGTGCTTCTACTTCGGCCTGACGTTCACCGTAACTCAGTTCGCCGGGCGCTGGCTGCAACTGGCGCCCGAGCAGTGCACGCGCCTGGGCCGGCAGAACGCCCAGCTGGGCCAGAGCAGCGTCGCCGGCAACCGCGTCTGGGACTACCAGTCGTGCGTGCGTATCGAGATCGGCCCGCTGGAGCTGGCCGATTACCAGCGCTTGCTGCCGGGCACCGATACCTACCGCAAGCTGGTCGAGCTGGTGCGCTTCTACCTCGGCCCGAGCCTTGATTTCGAACTGGCACCGCAACTCAAGCCCGAAGCCGTACCGGTTGCCCGCCTGGGCCGCCAAGGCGGCGTGGCGCTGGGCTGGATGGGCTGGCTGAAGCGGCCCGGCAGCCAGGCCAAGCCTGTGCGCTGCGGCATTTTTAGTATTCCTTTTGATGGGGTCTCGCTGTGAATCTCAAGTCCTTGTTTGCCAAGCTCAACGACACCTGCCGCAGCGCCACCGAGAGCGCCGCCGCGCTGTGCCTTGCCGAGCGTCACTACGAAGTGGACATCGAGCACGTGCTGTTGCAACTGCTCGAAGGCGACGACAACGACCTGCGCCCGCTGCTGCGTCATTACGATGTGGTGGTCGAGCGCCTGCAATCGCAGCTGGCCCAGGCACTGGAAGGGTTCAAGACTGGCAACACCCGCACCCCCGCCCTGTCGCCGCACATCACCCAGCTGATCGAACGCGCCTGGGTGCTGGCCTCGATCGAATACGCCAGCCAACAGATCCGCAGCGGCTACCTGCTGCTGGCCCTGCTCAATGACCCCGACCTGCGCCGGCTGGTGCTGGCCAGCGCGGCCGAACTGGAAAAGGTCAACGTCGACGACCTGCGCGCCAACCTGGCCGAGCTGATCAGCGCCAGTGGTGAAGCCCAGCAGGCCACGCCGCTGGCCGCCGCCGGCAGCGCAGCGCCCGCCCGGGCCGCGGGGTCGGGCAAGACCCCGGCGCTGGACCAGTACACCGTCGACCTGACCCGCAGTGCCCGCGAAGGCCGGATCGACCCGGTGCTGGGCCGCGAAGCCGAAGTTCGGCAGATGGTCGATATCCTCACCCGCCGCCGGCAGAACAACCCGATCCTCACCGGCGAAGCCGGCGTCGGCAAAACTGCCGTGGTCGAGGGCCTGGCCCTGCGTATCGCCCAGGGCGATGTGCCGGCGCCACTCAAGGGCGTCGCCATCCACACCCTGGACCTGGGCCTGCTGCAGGCCGGTGCCGGGATCAAGGGTGAGTTCGAGAACCGCCTGAAATCGGTGATCGAGGAGACCAAGCGCAGCGTCCACCCGATCATCCTGTTCATCGACGAAGCCCACACGCTGATCGGCTCCGGTGGCCAGGCCGGACAGAACGATGCGGCCAACCTGCTCAAGCCAGCTTTGGCGCGCGGCGAATTGCGCACCATCGCCGCCACCACCTGGGCCGAATACAAGAAGTACTTCGAAAAAGACGCCGCCCTCGCCCGCCGCTTCCAGGTGGTCAAGGTTGAGGAGCCAGACGAACAGCAGGCTATCTATATGCTGCGCGGGCTGCTCGACAAGATGCAGGCGCACCACCGCGTGGCGGTGATGGACGATGCCCTGGTGCAGGCGGTGCGCCTGTCCAGCCGCTACATCACCGGCCGGCAGCTGCCGGACAAGGCTGTCAGCGTGCTCGACACCGCCTGCGCCAGGGTTGCCCTGGGCCAGAGCGCGCAACCGGGGCGTCTTGAAGACTGCCTGCGCCTGGTCGGCCACCTCCAGGCGGAAATCACCCTGCTGCAGCAGGAGCAACGCCAAGGCAGCGACCACCAGCGCCGGCTCGAGCAACTGCACGAACAACTCGCTCAGGCCAGCGAGCGCCAGCAGCGGCTGAACCTGCAGTGGCAGCGCGAGCTGGAACTGGTGCGCCAGATCCACGCCCTGGGCGAGGCCAGTGACACCGACAACCGCACCGAACTGGCCGCACTGCGCAACCAGTTGGCCGATGTCCAGGGCGAGGAGCCGCTGGTCCACGCCCTGGTCGATGGCGCCACCATCGGTGAAGTGATCGCCGGTTGGACCGGCATCCCGCTGGGCAAGATGCTGCGCGACGAAATCGACACCGTGCAGCGCCTGCCCGCGCTGATGGCCGAGCGCGTGCTCGGCCAGGACCACGCCCTGCACGAGATCGGCAAGCGCATCAAGATTTCCCGGGCGCGCATGGAAGACCCGAACAAGCCGATCGGCGTGTTCCTGCTGCTCGGCCCCAGCGGCGTGGGCAAGACCGAGACCGCCCTGGCCCTGGCCGACACCCTCTACGGCGGCGAGCGCAACGTGATCACCATCAACATGTCCGAGTACCAGGAGGCCCACACCGTCTCCAGCCTCAAGGGTTCGCCACCCGGCTACGTCGGCTACGGCGAAGGCGGCGTGCTGACCGAAGCGGTGCGCCGCAAGCCTTACAGCGTGGTGCTGCTCGACGAGGTGGAAAAGGCCCACCCCGACGTGCTCGAACTGTTCTTCCAGGTGTTCGACAAGGGCGTGCTGGACGACGGCGAAGGGCGCGAGATCAACTTCCGCAACACGGTGATCATCCTTACCTCCAACGTCGGCACCGAGCACATCATGCGCACCTGCCTGGGGGCCGTACAGGCCCCAGCCCCGGCGCAACTGGTCGAGGACCTGCGCGAGCAGCTCAATGCCGTGTTCAAGCCGGCATTCCTCGGCCGCCTGAGCATCGTCCCCTACTACCCGGTGCAGGACGCCATTCTCGAACGCATCGTCGGCCTGAAGCTTGCGCGTATCCGCCAACGCTTCGAGCACAACCACCAGGCCCAGCTGCACTTTGGCCCGGCGCTGGTGCCGGCGATTGCCGCGCGCTGCACCGAAGTCGACAGCGGTGCACGCAACATCGACAACATCCTCTCGGGCAGCCTCATGCCGGAGCTGGCCGAGCATGTACTGGCGCGCATGGCCGAGGACCAGCCGATCAACAGCCTGCGCATCGACCTGGATGAGGCCGGTGGTTTCACCTACAGCCTGGCGTAAGGGATACACACGTTGACGCAGGGACCATCGGCAGCACGGGTGCTGCCAGAGCGAATCATCAGGAGCAGGGCAATGGGCAGGTTACTGGGTGTATTGATCGTGGCATCGGCGCTGAGCGCCTGCGGCATCACCGACCGGGTCGGCAAGCGAGTCGACGACACGTGGGCTGGCGACATGCTGTTCAGCAGCGACGAGCAGGTGATCCTCACCATCGACGGTGGCAACCAGCTGAACCCGGACGCTGCCGGCACGCCGCTGTCGGTGGTCACCCGGATCTACCAGCTCACCAGCCTGGAGCGCTTCGTCAGCAGCGATGCCGACACCTTGCAGCAGCACCCGGAGCAGGCGCTGGGCAATACCCTGCTCGACAGCCGTGAGCGGGTGGTGCTGCCCGGCATCGGCGACATCCAGCGCTGGCCCTTGAACAAACAGGCACGCTACGTGGCCGTGGCCGCCTTCTTCCGCGACGAAAGCGGTGGCCGCTGGAAGATGGCCTTCAACGCCGACGCCTTCCGCAAGGACGGCATCTTCTTCTCCTCCAGTGGCGGCCGCATCCTGCTCGACCACAACGCCATCACCGCCGAGCGCGGCCAGGACGTGCTGGAGCTGCCCAACCAGCAGGCCGTGGCCACTTTGCAGCCGGCGCAACCGCAGCCCACCGTGGCCCAGCAGCTGCAGGCCAAGGCGCTGGACTCCGCGCAGCAGGCGGCCGAACAGGCCGCCGACCAATCCATGAAGAAATCGATGAACAACCTGTTCGACTCAGCACTGGAAGGTATCCATGAGTAAGAAAAGCCGTGTGATGTGGTCGGAGGGCATGTTCCTCCTGCCCCAGCACTTCCAGTACCAGGACGAGTTCCACCAGCACCAGCTGGCCCAGGCAAGCCTGCGCAGCTCGCCGTTCCACTGGGGCGTGCAAGCCCTGGAAGTCGACGAGCAGGCCCTGAGCGGCGGCATCCTGCAGCTCAAGCGCCTGCACCTGGTGTTCCCTGACGGCTCGGTGTTCGATGCCCCGCAGCACGACCCGCTGCCCGCCGCCCGCGACCTCAAGGACGTGATGCAGGGCTCGGGCCTGAAGGTGTATGCCGCCCTCAAGCTGGCAGAACCCTACAGCGCCAACTACCTCGAGGAAGGTGCCGAACGCCAGGGCGCACGCCGCTACCGCAAGGCCTTCGATACCCTGCCCGACCTCAACGAAGGCGACCTGGAGAACGAGATCACCAGCCTGCGCCTGAACGTGGTGCTGCTGGTCGATGGCGATGCCCTGGACGGCTACAGCTATTGCCCGCTGCTGCACCTGCAGCGCAACAACCTCAACGCCTTCAGCGTCGACAGCCAGTTCGTCCACCCCGCCTTGCACCTGGGCGCCCACGACACCTTGCTGACCATCGCCCAGCGCCTGCTGGCGCTGCTGCAGAGCAAGAGCGAAACGTTGTCCGGGCGGCGCCGCGAGCGCGCCGACCAGATCGCCGAGTTCGGCTCCAGCGACGTCAGCCTGTTCTGGCTGCTGTACACCGTCAACCGCGCCTACCCGGGCCTTGCCCACTTGCTGCAGCACCCGCGGCTGCACCCGGAGCAGTTGTACCGCTTCCTCGCCGAGCTGGCCGGTAGCCTGCTGACCTTCTCGCTCAACGCCCGCCTGGATGACATTGCGCCCTACGACCACCACGATCCGGCCGCCTCGATGCTCAAGCTCGACCGGCTGGTGCGCGAGCTGCTCAACAGCGTGGTGCCCAACCAGTACATCCCGATTGCGCTGGACCAGACGCGCCCGTCGTACTACGTCGGCCGCCTCAACGACCCGCGCCTGGCCGATGCCGACTTCTACATCTCGGTGCACGCCGACATGCCCGGCGCCCAGGTGCTGGAACTGGTACCGCGGGCGTTCAAGGTCGGCTCGCCGGAAGACATCGAAGTGGTGGTCAACACCGCCATGCCCGGCGCCACGCTCAACCACTGCGTGCGCACGCCCAATGCCATCCCGGTGCGCCTGGACAACCAGTACTTCGCGATCGAACCGCATGGCCGCGTGTATGAACGCATGATGGGCGCCAACGCCATCGCCTTCTACGTGCCCAGTGCCTTCAAGAACCTCAAGCTCGAACTGATGGCGGTGCTCAAATGACTGTTGCCGTGATGCCAGGCGGCGTGACCGCCGTCGAACAACCCTCGACCCTCAAGGACCTGGTCAAGGACTTCCTGACCATGGCGCTGATGATTCGCCGGGGCAACAAGGTAGTCGACGTCAAGCGCCTGCGCGCCAGTGTCGATGAGTTCTTCCCGGCGCTGGAGCGCGATGCGCGGCGTGCCAACTACAGCGTCGAGCAGGTCAAGGACGCCCAGTACGCGCTGTGCGCGTTTCTCGACGAGAGCGTGCTCAATGCCGGGCCCAGCGAGATCCGCAACCAGATCGAGATCAACCCGCTGCAGTTCCAGTACTTCGGCGTGCACCTGGCCGGCCAGGGCTTCTTCGACAAGCTCGACAGCCTGCGCAGCGACGTCAAGCGCAACCTCGATGTGCTCGAGGTGTACCACCTGTGCCTGGCCCTGGGCTTCGAGGGCAAGTACAGCCTGGAGCAGAAAGACCAGCTGCGCTACATCGCCAACACCCTGGGCCAGGACATCGCCCGCCACCGTGCGCCACGCAAGGCACTCGCCGCGCAGTGGGCGCTGCCCGACCAGGTCTCGCAGATGCTGCGCTACGAAGTGCCGCTGTGGCTTTACCTGGTGCTGGTGGCACTTGTCTGCGGCGCCGTGTACCTGACCCTGGACTGGTTGCTGGGCAAGGAAGTCGCGGCATTGGCAGAACAGGTCCGACAACTGTTCGGCGTTTAACTTGGGTACGGTCAGGAAGACATGAAAGCACTACTGCGCTGTTTGAAGAATTTCTGGTTCGCGCTGGCCCTGGGCTGGGTGATCGGCTTGTTGATCTGCTGGTTCGCCCTGCCGCGTTGGCAGCTGGCACCGGAGCAGGTGTACGTGGCCATGACGCTGTTCAGCGCGCTGTGCCTGTTGCTGGTGGTGCTGCGCCAGTACCGGCGCATCCGCGCCGAGCAGAACATCGAGCACCTGGTCCAGCTGGAAGTCGACCGTTCGCTGGGCAGCGAAGGCGAGTTTCGCGATCAGCATGTGCTGCGCGAGCGCCTCAAGCACGCCATCGCCATGCTGCGTTCGGCACGCTCGGCAGGGGGTGGCGGCGCCTCGGCGCTGTCCGACCTGCCGTGGTACCTGGTAATCGGCATGTCGGCCTCGGGCAAGACTTCGCTGTTGACCCGCTCCGGGCTGCATGCCTCGATTGCCGGCGCCCAGGCCAGCGGCTTCGACAGCGGCACCCAGCACTGCGACTGGTACTTCAGCCCCGAGGCGGTGCTGATCGACACCGCCGGGCGCTACCTGCGTGACGATGCCTCGGCCAGCGAGTTCGCCGCGTTCCTCAAACTGCTGCGCAAGCAGCGCAGCAAGCCTGCGGTCAACGGCCTGGTGCTGGTGGTCAGCCTGCCGGAGATCATCTGCGCCACGGTTGCCGAACGCGAGGCCATCGCCGCACGCCTGGTCGGGCGCATCGACGAGTACAGCGAGTGCCTGGGGGTCAACCCGCCGCTGTACCTGATGCTGAGCAAGACCGACCTGCTGCCGGGCTTCAACCAGGCTTTCGAAGGCCTGGACAACAACCAGCGCCAACAACCTCTGGGCATGACCTTCCCGCTCGCCGAGGTGCGCAGCAAAGGCTTGCGCGCCGTGGCCCAAGCGCGCTTCAGCCAGTTGCTGGGCAGTGTTCGCGAACACGTCGACGGCCAGCTGATCGGCGCCGGCAACACGGCCGACGTCGAGCTGCTGCAGTTCCCCAATTATTTCGCCGAGCTGGCCAGCGTGCTGGGCGGCTTTCTGGAGCAGTTCGAACGCACTGCCGAAGGCCGCACACCGCCGATCGTGCGCGGCGTGTACTTTACCAGCGCACTGCAGACCGACGAGCAACTGCCGCCGGTGTATGAAGATGCGCTGGGCGCCCATTACGCGCTACAGGCCAGCGAACGCGCAGGTACCGGCCGGCTTGCAGAAAAGATCGGTGACAAGAGTTACTTCATTACCGGCACCTTCCGCGAGGTGGTGTTCCCCGACCGCAACCTGAGCCTGTACTACTCGCGCCAGGGGCGTACCCGCGCCCTCACCCCGGCGCTGGCCGGTGCCGCAGCCCTTGCCGGCGTGGCGCTGCTGGCCTGGGAAGGTGTGTCGTTCCACAACAACCGCCAAGTGCTGGGCAGTATCGGCGGCGAACTGAGCGAACTCGAACAGGCGCCGGACCAGGCCGAGCGCCTGGCTTCCGGCCAGGCCATGGAGCAGCTGCGCCGCTACCTGGGCGAGTTCGAGGGCTACGATACCCAAGGCGTTCCGCTGGCGCTGGGCGCTGGCCTGTACAGTGGCGCCGACCTGCTCGGCCCGCTGCGCCAGGCTTACCTGCAGCAACTGCGCACCCAGGCCCTGGAGCCGATCGGCAAGCAGCTGCAAGTACAACTGCGCGCGCTCAACCAGTTTGCCGAAACCATCGACCGCACCCCGTTGGCCGACAGCGGCAAGCGCCGCCCGGCCAACGCAGCGGCGAGCAACGCCGCCCCTGCCCAAGGCGTCAAGGTATTCAAGGCGCCCCAGGTGGCCGAACGGCTGACTGCCGTCGCCGGCAACGGCAGCCAGGCACTGGGCCAGGAAGGCCGGCGCCGCGCGCTCGATGCGCTGCAGGACAAGGCCCGTTCGGTATCCAGCGCCGACTCCTCGGAAGACACCGCTCTCACCGCCGGGCTGTCGCTGTCCGAAGACAGCCTCGGGCGCCTCAGCGAGCAGCAGATCGCCTCGGTGATCGAAGCGTACAGCGCGCTCAAGCTCTACCTGATCCTGTCCAACCCGCAGGCGCACCCGGATGCCGATTTCGTCGCCACCGAGCTGCCACGCGCCTGGGTCGAGGCGGCGCAGGCACAGGGGCAGGCGATCAGCCCCGAGCTGATCGCCGCCAACAGCGCCATGTACGTGCGCTACCTGCAGCAAGGCACGGCGCCCGCCCTGCGGCGCAACGAGCAGCTGGTCACCGATGCGCGCCAGAGCCTGCGCTCGTTCATGATCGCAAGCTCCCTGGTCGACCGCGAATACCTGCGCCTGCAACTGGAATCCGGCCGCCAGTATCCGGCGCTGACCCTGGCCGACATGGTCCCGGCCAACAGCCGCAACCAGCTGTTCTCGGCAGAATCGGTACCGGCTTTCTATACCCGCCAGGGTTGGGAAACGTTCGTCCAGCCCGAGCTGATCAAGCTGCTCTCGGGCGAGCTGCGCAACGACAGCGACTGGGTGCTCGACGGTGAAGGCGGCAATGGCCTGGTGCAGAAGGCCAACTTCATGCGTGAGCTGCTGGCCCGCTACAAGGCCGACTACGCCGATGCCTGGTTCACCTTGCTGCAAGGCGTGGGTGTGCGCCACTTCACCGACATGGCCAATGCCAGCGAACGCCTGACCGTGCTCAGCGACGTGCAGAACTCGCCGGTCAAGAGCCTGCTGGCCGCGGTCAACCACAACACCGACTGGGACCTGCCCAAGCAGGCCTCCGCCTCCCCGGCCAATGCTGCCGAGGACAGCTTCTGGAGCAGCATCAAGGGCGTGTTCGCCAGCCAGGGCGCTGCGGCAGAAGCCATCGTCGCCAAGCTGCCACGGGTTGACGACGCCAGCCTGGCCAAGCGCTTCGAGCCGGTCTCGCGGCTGTTCGCCGCGCAAAACGCCGAGGGCGCCGACAGTACCGTGATGGACCGCTACCTGGCTGCCCTGCGCAAGCTCAAGGTGCGCCTGAGCAATATCCAGCGCTCCCAGGACGTGGGCAAGAACAGCAAGCTGCTGATCAGCGAAACCCTCGAAGGCCAGCCTTCGGAGGTGACCCTGGTGCGCAACTACATCGAGACCAGCGTCGACACCAGCGCCGGCAGCCTCTCCGAGTCGCTGCTGCGGCTGTTCAATTCGCCGCTGCAGTACACCTGGGAAACCCTGCGCGACCCCGCCGGGCAGCAGATCGCCAAAGCCTGGGCGCAGGACATCGCCCGCCCCTGGCAGCAAGTCATGGCGCACCGCTACCCGATCGTCGCCAGCAGCGACAACGAAGCCTCGGTCAAGGACCTGCAGCGCTTCGTCGACCCCGACAGCGGCTTGCTGCCGGCCTTCAAGCGCAACCAAATCGGCAACCTGGCCGCAGGCGAAGGGCTGGGCATGGGCAGCGGCAACAACACCAGCCCCCTGGTCAACGCGCGGATGGTCGACAGCATCGACAAGGCCAGCTCCGTGGGCCAGGTGATCGCCAGCCTGTCGGACCGCGAGAACGGCTTCGAGATCATGCTCGAACCGTCCGCCCGCTACACCGACATCATCTTCACCCTCGATGGCCAGGAGCAGCACTACCGCAACGGCCGCACCAGCTGGAACCGTTTCGCCTGGCCAGGCAGCAACAACACACCGGGCGCACGCCTGGACGTGGTGACCCTGGAAGGCCAGCGCATCACCGTGTTCGACTACCCCGGCCGCTGGGGCCTGCTGAAGATGAATGACAGTGCCCGGGTCAGCGACCTGGACACCATCCAGCAGCGTTTTACCTGGCAATCGGTGGCAGGCCCGGTGAGCCTGGTGGTACGCAACTACGGCGGGGTGAAGATGACCGACCTGGCCCAGGTCAAGGCACTGAGCGTGCTCAATGACAGCGCGCGGGTGAACTGACGATGGCAAGCACGATGCAAGGGGCCCGCGCACGATGATCGGGTGTTTCGGCAAAGTCCCGGCCAGCGCCGACTTCGTCAGCCTCAACGGCGCCCTGCCGGAGGTCTGCGAGTTCGACCTGTGGCTGCAGAACGGCCTTGGCCGGATGCAGGCCGAAGCCGACTGGCGCGAGCGTTTCGACGCCCTGCCGGTGTGCTTCTTCTGCTACCGCAGCCGCAGCGGGCAGTGGCTGCTCGGCGGCTTCATCAGCTCGCGCGACACCAGCGGACGGCGCTACCCGTTCATGGTGTTCCAGAGCATCCGCGTGGAGCACGACGGCCAGTTCGTCAGCCCACACATCCTCAGCGAGCTGTTTGCCGGGCAGATCAAGCCGCTGCTGATGCAGGCCGCGCAAGGCAGCGACATGGCCGAGCTGTTCGCCCGGATCAAGGCCATGCGCGGCTGGACCGCGCAAGACCTGGACCTGTACCGCCGGGTGCACGAGAAGTTTCTGCGCGATTTCAACCTGCACGACGTCGCCCGGCCGTTGCGCCACAGCTACCCGGAGTTCGACACCCAGGCCGGCATGGCCAGCCTGTACCGCCTGCGCGCCGCCCTCAAGCACGGGCAGCCTGCCGCGATCAACCTGCCCCTGCCTGCGCAGAGCGGGCTCAAGCGGCCGATGGCCGACCTCTGGTGCACGCTGCTGTCACGCCTGCGCGGCAGCGCCGGCATGCCGGATGTCAGCGTGCTCGTGGACAACTTCATGCGCCCGGGACTGCTGTGCTTCGCCTCGCGCGGCTGCGACGAGGTGTACCGCGTGCTGACTGGCGTGGCCGGCGCCCATGAGCGCTACAACCTGCTGGACCCTTTGCCCCAGCCAGCGGCAGGTGGCGCCTTGGCGCTGCCAGCCGACGACCTGGCGCTGAACGATTTCATTGAGCGCTTTGCCAGCGCGCGGGACGAACAGTATCGATGAACAGGCTCAAGTACTACTTCTTCAAATACCAGCCGTATGTGCTCGGCGTGGTGTTCTTCCTGGCCATCTTCCTGGTCTGGGCGGCTGGCGTGGCGCTGGGCTTTGCCTCGCTCTACAGCCTGCTGGCCGGTATCGGGCTGTTCATGCTGTTGTCGGCCGCCTACGTGCTGCTGATGTACCGAGGCGTGTCCAACCACCACGACCTGCAGGCCCTGCTGCGCGATGACGCCGACCAAGCGGTGCTCAATGCCAGCCCCCAGGACCGCGAAGAAGTGAGCCTGCTGCGCGAGCGCCTGCTGCAGAGCCTGGAGCGCCTGCAGGGTTCGGCCAAGCCGGGGGCGAACAAGGACGCCCTGTATGCCCTGCCCTGGTACCTGGTGATCGGCCAGCCGGCCTCGGGCAAGAGCACCATGCTCTACCAGTCCGGCCTCACCTTCCCTTACGCCGACCGCGAAGGCGCACGGGTTGCAGGCCTTGGCGGCACACGCAACTGCGATTGGTTCTTCAGCTCCGAAGCCGTGCTGCTCGACACCGCCGGGCGCTACATCGACAACCAGGAAGAAGCCGGCAAGTGGCGCGCCTTCCTCGGCCTGCTGCGCCAGCACCGCCAGCGCCGCCCGCTCAACGGCCTGATCGTGGCTGTCAGCATCGAAGACATCCTCAATGCCGGCGCCGAAGGCCGCGAGCGCCTGGCCAAGCGCCTGCGCGAGCGTATCCAGGAGGCGCACGAGTTGCTGGCGCTGCGCTTGCCGATCTACCTGGTGTTCAGCAAGTGCGACCTGCTGCCAGGCTTCACCCATTTCCTGCGTCAGCTCGACCCCGCCGCCCGTGACGAGGTCATGGGCAAGACCTTCGCCCACGAAGGCTTCGCACAGGCCGATTGGGGCAGCCGCTTTGCCAGCGCGCTGGACGCGTTGGTCGAGCACTGGCAGGCACTGGCCGACCAGCAAGTGCTTGAGCAGGACATCCAGCTGACCCGCCAGGACCCGGCCGCCTACCGCCTGCCGCTGGAGCTGGCGGCGCTCAAGCCGCTGCTCAAGGGTTTTGTCACCGACCTGCTGCGCGCCAACCCTTACCAGAGCGCCGAACTGCTGCGTGGTTTCTACTTCACCAGCGCCCTGGACGCCGATGAGCCGGCCCAGGGAGCCTATGCCCGCCAGGTGCGCGAGCGCTTCGCCCTGGCCGCGCCTGCCCACACCGCGGGTGGCCACAACCAGGCCGCGCCGCTGTTCATCGCCAGCCTGTTCCGCAAAGTGATCATCCCTGACCAGCACCTGGTGGCGCTGTACACCAGCAACCACCGCGAGGCCCGGCGCAAGGCCGCCTGGGTCGCCGCCGCTGGCGTTGCGGGGTTGACGTTGTGCCTGGCCTGGGGCTGGTCGTACAGCAACAACAAGGCCGCCATCCAGGCCGTGGCCGGCAATCTGCAGGCCGCCCAGCAACAGGACGCCGCAGCCAGCCAGCAGTACACCGATTGGCACACCCTCGACCAGCTGCGCCAGGCGGCGGCCGAACTGTATGCCCGCCACCACGTCGACGGCGTGCCGCTGGCCATGCGCATGGGTCTGTACAGCGGCCACGACATCGAGCCCTTCATCCGCGAGCGCTATTTCGCCCAGCTGGAAAAAGTGATGCTCAAGCCCACCGCCGACAACCTGACGCGCTCGCTGTACCTGCTCAGCAGCATCAAGATCTACCAGCGCAATGCCGCGCGCCTGGAAGCGGTGAGCGGCATCGACAGTGTCGAGCCACGCGCCCTGCCGGTGGACAACCGTGCCCAATCGGTCGCCACGTTCGGCCAGACCACCCTGGACACCTACCTGATGCTGTCCAAGGCCCAGCGCGAGCAAGCCGAGCCAGCCGTGCTCAAGGCGCGCATCCCCGACTACTGGTACCCGGCGATCTACAAGCAGGTGCCACGCACTGCCGGGCAATCCGCGCAAGCTGCCGGCGAAGCCGACGACTACCAGTTCGCCGGGCGCCAGATCGCCTTCTACAGCGACCAGGTCCGCGAACCGGACGTGCCGCGCATCCTCAACAACGCGTTCCTGATTTCCAGCTCGCGCAACTACATCAACAGCCTGCTGTCGCGCTCGCTGCGTGCCATCGAGACCATCACCCTGGAGTCCGACACGCTGTTCGCCTTCGGCCGCGCCGACTTCCAGAGCCTTGAGGCCGCCGGCCAGCGCCAGTTGAGCAGCATCGCCAACAAACTGCTGAACACCCCCAACGTCGGCAAGATCGTCATCACCGGCCACGCCGACCAGATCGGCGATGCGCAGAGCAACCTGCAGGTTTCGCGGCAACGCGCGCAGACCATCAAGACCTACCTGGTGGGCAAGGGCCTGCCGGCAGAACTGGTCGACGCCGTGGGCGAAGGCAGCAACAAACCACTGGTGCGCTGCAACCTGCAAGCGCCGCGCGCCGAACTGATTCAGTGCCTGGAACCGAACAGGCGCGTAGAGATCGAGGTCCGGGCACTTGATTGACGCCCGGTCTCAATACGATCCCGGTGAACCGTTCGCCGGGGTCAACCTCAGGGCAGGTCCACGCTATGGATCATGGAAGCCCTTTACACCTATGGAGAAACGTAAAAATGGCATTTGACGCTTACCTCAAGATTGACGGCATCCCAGGCGAAGCACTGGACGACAAGCACAAGGACTGGATCGAAGTACTGGGCTACCAGTACGGCGCCACCCAGGCCACTTCGGCCACTGCCAGCTCCTCCGGCGGTGCGTCGTCCGAGCGTGTCAATCTGAGCGACTTCACCATCCGCAAGTACGTCGACAAGGCCTCTGCCAAGGCCTTCGAGGCGTGCTGCAAAGGCCAGCACATCAAGGAAGTGGTGCTGAACGTGAACCGTGCCGGTGGTGACAAGGTGACCTACCTGACCATCACCCTCGAAGAAGTGGTGATCTCCTCGGTCAACTTCCTTGGCAACCTGCCGATCGACGGCGAAGCCAAAGCCGAAAGCGACCTGCCGATGGAAGAGATCAAGTTCAACTTCTCGCGCATCAAGACCACCTACACCCAGCAGAAGCGTTCCGATGGCGCAGGTGGCGGCAAGGTCACCGGCGGCTGGGACCGTTCGCTGAACAAGGTCTATGCCTGAGCCTGACCTGAGCTGCCGCCGGTAACGGGCAGCTCGCTCGAGGGTCCCGTGCCGCTTCGGCACGGTGACCTTCCTTTTACCTTTGCTGCAGAGCCGTCCATGACCGACATTCTCGACGACCTTTCATTGTCTGCCTTGCGCGCCCCGATCGATGGCGGTGCCGGCGAGGACCTGAGTTTTTCCAGCCTGTTCGATCAGATCAAGGAAGCTCGCCGCGCCGATGCCGACTACCTGACCCAGGGCGACTGGCAAACCGACCTCAAGCAGGCCGACTGGGAGCAGGTGATCCAACTCGCTGCGGCCGGCCTCACCGAGCAAAGCAAGGACCTGATGCTGGTGGCGTGGCTGAGCGAAGGCCTGGCCCACCGCAAGCACTTTGTTGGGGTCCGTTTTTCCCTGGCAGTGGCCCAGGCCCTGCTGGAAGATTTCTGGGACACGCTGTACCCCGCCCTCGACGAGGGTGTGGAGGAACGCGCGGCCCGCCTGGCGTGGCTGACTACCACGCTGACCCAAGTGGTGCGCACCCTGCCGATTACCCAGGGGCAACACTACAGCCTGCACAAGTACGAAGAGTCGCGGCAGGTCGAGAACCTCGCCCGGCAAAACCCCTCGGCAATGCACCAGGAACTGGAAGAAGGCAAGATCAACGCCGAACTGTTCCAGCGCTCGGTGGTGCTCACCGACACCGAACACCTGCACCTGCGCCACGCCCAGATCAGCCAGTGCCTGCACGCCTGCCAGCAGCTGCAAGCGGCCGCCGACGCCGCGTTCGAGCAGGATGTACCAAGCTTCCTGGCACTCAATGACGTGCTGCTGGACGCCCGCCAACTGGTCGAGCGCCTGCTCAAGGAGCGCGGTGTGGAACGGCTCACGGCGCCCGCCCCGAGCGAGCCCGAGCACAGGCCAGAAGCCGACGCCGTTGCCACCCGCGCGCCCACGCAGCGCAGCAGCGATGCGCCCCTGCGCACCACCCCGCTGAACCGCGAGGAAGCCTTTGCCCTGCTCCAGGGCGTGGCGCAATTCTTCAAGCAGACCGAACCGCACAGCCCGGTGCCGTACCTGGTGGAGCGGGCGATCAAGTGGGGCAACATGCCGCTGGAGTCCTGGCTCAACGATGTGATCAAGGACAGCGGCGTGGTCGATGGCATCCGCGATGTGCTCGGCACCTTGCAACCTCGTGACTGATTTGTGGTCCTAGCCGCCAGAAAAGGAGTTTCGACATGCGTCCGATCATTCTCTTGAACGACCCCACCGACCGCGGCGGCATGGTCGTGCAGGGCTCATCCTCCACCGTGGTCAACGGCCGCGCCGTGGCCCGGATGGGCGACAAGGTGATGTGCCTGCACGGTGCCTGCGTGATCGCCAGCGGCGACAGCACCACCCTGGTCGACGGCATGCCGGTGGCCCGCCATGGCGACAAGACCGCCTGCGGCTCCAGCCTGATCGCGACCAACAGCGACACCGGAATACTCTAAGGACAGCCCGCATGTTGAAACCCTTTGCCCAGGGCCACCGTTCACTGTGGGATGTGATCGGCGAGCGACGCGAACAGCAACAGCGCCTGGCCCCACCGCCGCGCCCCGTGGCGCACTACGACAGCACGCGCATTGGGCTGGCCGATGCCTGGCTGTGGCTGCCCAACCTGAGCCCGGCCGAGGCCAGGGCCGGCAAGGCGCTGGGCAAGCTGACCGCCGATTTCGAACACGACCCACGGCTGGTCAGCCCGGCCGGGCACCGGCGCAATGTGCGGCGCATCCGTGCAGGTACTGAGCGCGCCGAAGTCCATGCCCTGCCAAGGGCGCGGCAACTGCTACAAGGCATGTTCGGCCAATGGCACGACTTTGCCGCCGAGCTGGACTGGGACCAGACCCAGGTCGTGCTGTTCGCGCCGACCGACATAGAGGCCGACCCGTGGCTGGATGCTGCGCTGGAAATGTGGCCATTCGACTACCTGCCCGGGCACGGTTTCATCGCCCCCGAGCAAGCCTTTGCCACCTGGCTGCCCTGGGCGCTGCAGAATGACCTGCAGGCGCCGAACCTGCTGTGCATCGGCCTCGACTCGTGGGCGACCCTGGCCAGGGCCGGCGGCCTTGCAGGCGAGCGCATGGCAGGCGAAGCGATTGCCGTGCTGAACCTGCAACGGGTCGACCTGGCCAACCCCGAAGGCAATGCGCGCTGGCAGCTTTATCCGCCAGTGACCGAGGCCCATGGCCCGCGCGCCTTGCAGCCGCGCAAGAGCACGGGAGGCCTCGAGCAGGTGGCCGAGCAGTTGTGCGAACGCAGCCGTATGGCAATCGCCGAAGTGAAGGCCCTGGTCACGGACGGCCACCACGACGACAACCGGCTTGAGCACCTGTATCAGTTCCTCAACACCTGCCTGCCCGACTGCGACCTGCAGCAGCACGTTATCGGGCATGCCCTGCTGGCGGGCGAATACGGGCATGGGATCAGCGAGATGAGCGCGCTGGCGCTCGCCTTGCAGGCGGCCAACAGCCTGCAGGGCGCGGTGCTGGTGTTCGACCGGCATGGCTCGACGCAGACCCAGGGGTGGTTGCTTGGCCCTTCGCAGGTAGCAGTTGCTGGCCTGCAAACGAGTGAGCACACCTGATGATGAAGTTCGCCAGATATGCATTTTTGCTGGGGCTTGTCGGCTGTGGGGAGGCGGACATGAATCGCGAAAAGCCCACTATACGATTTGAGTTGGGCGCGCCTGTCGAGAAGGCGCTAGGATCTTCTTCGGAGCAGTTCGGCAAGGACTGCAAGTTAGGCATTTGCCTCTATAAATATTCTCTTTCATTTAGCAGAGATCGTCGCGCGACCGTATTAATGAACCCTAAAACCACGACCTCTTTAAATTTTGAGGATGCGGTGAGCGTGACGCTCGGCACAGATGAAAGCGATATCGTAAATGATGCAGAAATCACGCTTGGTGGCGTCAGCCCTAACTCACCACACGCCCAGGCCATGGGCTACTTCTATCAGCGAGTAGACAACTTGCTGGCACAGGGTTGGCATCGGTTCATCATGCCGAACGAGGCAAGGATACCGGGTTTAGAAGCCAAAAAATTTGAAAGCACCAGCAGGGTGCTGAGCAAGCCCGTCGGCACAGGTCCATGGCTTGACCCTTCACTGAGATTAAACTTGGAAGAGTGGCTATCGCTGCCAATGTTCAACGACTGGTACTTTTATAAAGATGGTATCTATCTGATTCTAAGCATGCAGCGAGAGAACAGCGCTGAATCGCCGCGAGAAAAGGGATCTTACCTATTTACATTAAATGCACGGTCCGAATCGGAGTTCTACAAAGAATTTGTTGCGAGTGACGATCGTGACGATTGGCTGAAACTTATTCCTGAAGAACTCAAACGCATGGCCCAGGAACGCGCCCAAACCGAAGCACGCCTGAAGCAGATGGGCATCGCCATCGATGAAAACTACCAGGACCCGCCCATCAAGGCCCTGGAATAACCCACTGAATATTCAAGCCCCTTATATGCATGAAAGTATTCGCACCATCGCAAACTGGAGTGACAATGTATAAGATCTCAGGGCTTGCTATATTTATCCTCCTTGCAGCGTGTGGAGAGTCACAGATGGGCAGCAATAAGCCAGCTATAGAATTTAAAATTAACGAAAGTATCGAAAGTGCAGCCTCTAATTCTTCTGTTGAATTTCAAAAGGATTGCATGCTCGGCATCTGTCTCTACGAATATTCGCTGTCATTTGCTGAGAGACAGAGGGCGGATCTTACCATGAACCCTCACTCATCGACATCCCTTCATTTCGATGATGCCGTAGCTGTTACGCTAGGTACTTACAATAGCGACATTATAAATGATGCTAACATTACCCTAGGGGGCGTCAACCAAGACTCTTCATATTCGCTTGCTATGGATTATTTTCGCAAGCTGGCAAACGGTTTACTCGACCAAGGATGGCATCGATTTATCATGCAAAACGAAGCCAGGATTTCGGGGGATCAGGCGAAAAAATTCGACAACCCCAGGTCGGTCTTGGGCAAACCAATCGGGACAGGTCCTTGGAGTGATCCCGCATTAGTGCTTACTCAGGAAGAATGGTTGGCCATGCCAATGTTCAGCAACTGGTATTTTTACAAGGATGGTATCTATCTGACACTTTTCGTCCAACGTGAAAAGAGCGAGACTGCTCCTGAGGAACAGGGTTCCTATTTATTCACTCTCACCGTCGAATCCGAATCTGAATTCTACAAAGGTTACTTTGAAAGTGAAGACAGGGAGAAATGGACAACCCTTCTCCCCGCTGAACTCAAACGCATGGCCCAGGAACGCGCCCAAACCGAAGCACGCCTGAAGCAGATGGGCATCGCCATCGATGAAAACTACCAGGACCCGCCCATCAAGGCCCTGGAATAACCCACTCTTCAGCCCCCACTCAGGAGATCCCTTGTCATGGACCTGACCTTCGGCACCCCGCTCTCGCAAAGCGGCCGCCTGCTGCAGCTGACCACCCCGCTGGGTGCCGACGCGCTCCAGGCCCTGCGCGCCCACGGCGTCGAGCGCCTCGGCCGCACCCCGCGCTACACCCTCGATGTGCTGGTGCAGGACACCGAGTACGACCCGGAGAAACTCATCGGCCAACCCGTCACCCTGGCGCTGCTCTGCGACGACGGCACCCAGGCCCCGCGCCACGGCCTGGTCGAGAGCGTGCGCTACCTGGGCAGCGACGGCGGCCTGCACGACTGGCAACTGGTGTTCGCACCCTGGTTCAGCCTGCTCGAATACCGCAGCGACTGCCGCATCTGGCAGGACAAGAACCTGCCAGCCATTCTCGAAGCCGTGTTCGCCCAGTACCCCCAGGCCAAGGGCAACTACCGCCTGGACCTGCGCCGCGAGTACGCGCCGCTGTCCTACGTCACCCAATTCAACGAAACCGACGCCAACTTCGTGCAGCGCTGGTGCGAACTCGAGGGCCTGTTCTGGTACGTCGAGCACCAGGCCGACAGCCACTGCATCGTCTTCACCGACAGCGTCGACACCCTGCCCGCTCTCGCCCCGCAAAGCCTGCCGTTCCATACCCAGAGCGTCACCGAAAAACAGGACAGCATCACCCAGTGGAGCACCGGCTCGCAGCTGCTCAGCGGCAAGCTCAACTGGCGCAGCGTCGATTACCTGGCGCACAGCCAACCGCGGGAAAGCGTGATGCCGGCGCTGCAGGCCGCCTCCGCGCCTGCCGCCCTGGAACGCTACGAATACCAGGGCCAGTACACCTGGCAGAAACAGGAGCGCGGCGAGTGGCTGAGCCGCGTGCAGATCGAACAGCGCGAATCCCAGGCCCGCCGTGTGCACGGCCAGGGTGGGGTGCGCCAGTTGCAGGCCGGGCGCTGGTTCGAGCTGACCCAGCACCCGCTGTACGCACGCAAGGCCGCCGAGGCGCGGCAGTTCATGCTGATCGAGGTGCAGTTCTTCGCTGAAAGCAACCTGCCCATGGCCCAGCAGCGCCGTGACGCGCCCGGTAGCCTGGCACCGCTGTTCAAATCGGTGCGCCCGGCGCCTCCCGACAACCTGCTCGGTTCGGCCTTGAGCGAAGCGTCTTATGGCTTTTTCCTCAGCACCTTCGAAGGCCAGCTGCACAGCGCCCCCTACCGCAGCCCGTTCGAACACGCCAAACCCACCTGCCCTGGCCCGCAGACCGCCGTGGTGGTCACCCCCAGCGGCCACGAAGTGTTCACCGACAGCCTCAACCGCCTGTGCGTGCGCTTCCACTGGGACCGCCTGAGCCAGGACGGTGAATTGAGTTCGTGCTGGCTGCGCATGCTGCAACCGAGCAGCGGCCCCGACTGGGGCAGCGTGCACGTGCCGCGCGCCGGCGAAGAAGTGGTGGTCACCTTCCTCGACAACGACATCGACCGCCCGCTGGTCATGGGCCAGGTGTACGGCGGCCACAAACCCGCCTGGCACTCCAGCGGCCTGATGAGCGGCTACAAGAGCAAGGAAGTCGGCGGCGGCGGTTTCAACCAGTGGGTGATGGACGACTCCACCGGCCAGGTGCGCACGCAACTCCACAGCAGCCACGGCCACACCCAGCTCAACCTCGGCTACCTGATCGACCAGCGTGGCAACAACCGCGGCGGCCTGCGCGGCACCGGCTTCGAGCTGCGCACCGACGCCTATGGCGCCCTGCGCGCCCAGCAAGGCCTGTACCTGAGCACCTGGAAGCGCAGCAACGCCGAAGGCGCCCAGCTCGACATCAGCGAAGCCCAGCAGCAGCTGCAGAACAGCGAACAACGCCTCAAGACCCTCTCCGACACCGCCCAGCAGCACAACGCCAACGACCTGCAAGCCGGCCTCGACAGCCTGACCCAGCTCAACGCCGACGCGGACGTCACCTACGGCAACGACAACAGCAGCCCCAGCCAGGGCCCGAGCGAACAGCAGCGCAACGGCGGCGATACCGCCTGGGCAATTCGCAACGGCGGGCGCGGCAAGACCCCGGGTTACCAGAAGCCGCTGCTGATCGCCTCTTCCCCGGCCGACATCGCCACCGCCACGCCGCAGAACACTCACCTGCACAGTGGCAAGCACCTGACCGTGAGTACCGGTGAGGATGTCAGCATCGCCAGCGGCAAGTCGCTGCTGGCCAGTGTGGTGCAGAGCATCAGCCTGTTTGCGCAGAACGCCGGGGCCAAGTTGTTTGCGGCCAAAGGCAAGGTGGAGTTGCAGGCGCAGAACGACGAAATGCTGCTGACCTCGCTGCAGAACATGAAGCTCAGCTCCACTGCGGCGGGCATCGAGATTGCGGCCAAGGATGGCATCTTGCTCACGAGTGGCGGCGGCTATATCCGCATCAAGGGCGGCAATATCGAAATTCACGCGCCGGGGACCATTGATGTCAAGGGGGCGAAGAAGACCTTCAGTGGCCCAACCAGTTTGTCGCACAGCTTCAATGACATGCCGGATGCGAAATTTGAAAAACGCGTTGCGCTCAAATATCAAAATGGGGAAGTGGCACGCAATGTGAAATACGAAATTCATCGAGAGGACGGCAGCATCATCAGCGGCATTACTGATGCCGAAGGCCGCGCCCAGCAGCAAAAGAGCGACATGCTAGGCAAGTACCTCCTCAAGATCATCGAATAATCAAGGGTGTCGTATGGAACAGAAACAAACTACGCTGCGAACCGAAATAGGGCCCGATGGGCGCGAACAGGCATCGGCTCCGTTGGAAAACACAGGTTGTGCGGACAACTTGTTGTACATAAGCCCTAGGCAGGCGATACCCATCGTGTTCGTTCCCGGCATCATGGGCACCCCGCTGCTTGCAACCGGCAAAAATAAGAACCTTGTCAAAAAACTCGAGGGCCGTTGGAGCTGGTTTCCTGACAGCCTGGGGTGGATGGGTGTCAAAAGTCTCGTTGGCGGCTTCAATCGACTCACCCCTGCTGAGAAGAAGGCCTTACTCGACCCGGACCAAACGAAAGTGCCCCGCGCGCCGGGCGAGGCCGATTTTTCCGGATTTGACCTGGACAGCTGTCCGCTGCCGAAAGCAGAGATAGAAAAGCGAGGTTGGGGTACTGTTCTCTTGAGTGATCTCGGCGGCTACGGTCCTATATTGAGCTTTCTAGAGGCTGAGCTCAAAAATCTCTACCATGATGACGGCAAGAACAAACCGAGAATAAAAGGCGCCATGCTTGCCTTCGAAGGAAGTATTCAAGCCATCAAGGGATATCAAGCGCTCGACCTGGATGCTTACAAGAAGGCGTCGTCATGGAGTTACCCGGTCTATGCCTGCGGCTACAATTGGCTAAGGAGCAACGAAGAGTCTGCGGATGATCTGGCGAGCTATATTCAATTTGTACTCAACGACTGCAGAACACGTCTGCAATTGAAATGCGATAACGTCATTCTCGTCACTCACTCCATGGGCGGACTGGTTGGGCGGCGCTGTGCCCAGAAGCACCCAAAAAATATTTTGGGCGTTGTACACGGTGTGCAACCGGCAATTGGTGCCGGTACCGCGTACAGGCGTGTGCGAGCAGGTTGGGAAGACTGGAAGGGCCGTATGGCGATCGGCGCAAATGCGGATGAGGTCACGCCGGTTTTTGCCGCACCCGGCCCATTGCAACTACTGCCTAATCAACTTTACGGCAATGGCTGGCTGAATGTCCGCTGGGAGAAGGAAAATGGCCCGCTGTTGATGTCGATGCCCAAGGCCAACAACCCGTATGACGAGATCTATTCCAAGACGACAGCCTGGTGGCGACTGTGCGATCCACGCCTGGTGGAGCCTCGCGCCAAAGACATGCAGGCCCTTCAAAGTGGCTGGTATCTTTACCTGAAAAATCTCAAAATGGCCCAGAATTTCCATATGACGCTGGGCACCTATTATTTCCCAGAAACCTACGCGCACTTTGGCGCCGACGGCAAACATCCAGCATGGAACAAAATCGACTGGATTTTGAAAGCGTTCCAAAACAAGACAGGTCAATTCTCGCCGAAGGCGTCTGAAGACGTGACGGCTAATTTGCGATTGAGCACGGATAACAGAATCAATTATTTAACGCTTAACAATACTCAAACCGCCGGGAAAATCGCCTACCAGCCATTGTATGGGCCTGCCGTCATTGGCGCTGATTACGGTGGCGATGCCTACCATGCGGCCATGGCTTCTCAAGATGATTCAGGCGATGGCACCGTCCCCACGCACTCTGCTGATGCTGTCACTCGCCATATCAAGTTTTCAGCGCGCCTATCCGGCTTCGAACACAGCGCTTCCTATAACGACAAGTCGGCCCGAGCGATCACGTTGCACTCCATTCTCAGCCTTGCCAAAAGCGCCAAAAGCCTATGCTAGAGTTTCTCAATTTTGCCAAGCGCAGCCTTTGCCTGCCCATTCACTGCGGCCTGCTCGCCGTCGCATTGACCTCCCCATTCGCTTCTGGAGCATCGCCAATAATGGAAAACCCTGAAACTATTTCCAAGACGGTTCTGGTCGGACGTTACACGCTTGATCTGCCATCCGATGCGGTAATGAGCGGTGCTTCACTGGATTTGGACGGCCTTCCTTTGACCATTACACCGGGTTACATCAAGGCCCGGGCAATGCGTGAGGCTCAAAAAGCCTGGCTGGCTATCGAAAGCCGCAACTCGGGCAATGCTGAACACCCCGCAATTCAAGAGAAGCTGTCCGACGGTGCCCTCCTCTACAAATATGACTACACGCGAATTACAGGTGAAGATCTCGACGGATCGCCTATCAACAAGGTTGTCTATTCGACGGTGGCTTATCATTGGGCCAACAATCTGAAGTTCGAACTGGGGAATGACAGCACACTCAACAAAGACGAGCAAATCAAATCAATACTTCAACGCATTGACCACAACGGCGTGACGCGCAACTCAGGGGTGTGTTTTGTTGATGGCTGCCTACCCCATTCGACCGGTGACGAGGGCGTTTATGTTCACTTCACATTCGCCGAGCGCCCCAAGCTTCGAGCAAAATTCACCTCTAAACAGTATGCCGGTGAAGCCAACCCAGCGTTGTCGGAAAGAAACGGCAGTGAACCATCGCCCAGCGACCAGGCTGCTTGGCAATTGAAATCGGAAGCGGAACACCGGATATACCGAAATACGAAGCGTACTGTCAATGGTGTCGTGGGTGAAGAAGTCATTGAGGCGAATACACAAAAAACAGATGGCGGTTATTTGACCGAAATCAATGCTATCTGGTATTTCCCTGGCATCCCTAACAGCGAGGACAAACCTGAACTTCGCCTGGACTTGGACTACAGCTTTACTTCCAAGCAAAAACCGGCCGCTGGAACAGGATTCTCTAATCCGGATGAGCCCAACGCGTTGACAGAAACCGAATTCATGTCAATTTGGGATACCGCGCTCGATTCGCTGGCTGCGAGATAACTCAAGGATCCAACCGAGCCGCCCCATGCAACCCGTCATGGGGCATTCGTTCAGCTAGTAAGCGCACGTAATTTCAGCGCTAGCGAATCGAATCTGCCATTTAATGGACAGAGGCGATGGCGCGTGCACTCCCACGACGCAAGCAACCACGAATGGACCGTTCGATGCATGCATTCTTGATGATACTTGTCTTTTGCCTATTCGATACCGCCGAAGCAGCCAATATAACTGAAAGCAGCAGAATGGATAATAACAACTGGAGCACCCATTATTTCGGCCGCTTTCAGATCGCCCTGCCAAAGGAATCAGAAATTTCAGCCGACTACAAACTGCTCGACGAAAAACTCGAACTCGTCAGTAAAAACGCACAGGCCGACCTAGCAATACTTTTAGGTCAAAAAGTCGAAGCGCTAAAAAAAGGTATCGCCCGGGGCACCAGTAGCCGCTACGAAAGAACAGTGCCTCTCGATAACGGCAGCGTACTTATTATTTCACGGTTGGAAAGCTTCTACACCTTCAACGCCTTCTTCCTAACCCATAAAAATACGCTTTATCACCTGATGGCCAAGACAATTTCTGAAAGGGGCGTGCCCGGCGGCATTGAAAAGATGCGAATGTTGAGCAATGCCATTAATTTCCGCAATCCGGGCGAGGCGCCTCCAGCGGGCGCTTTTGCCGTTGAGGCGGGCTACACGACGCTACCCAACGATAAATTCTTTGAATCGATCTACATGGGCGCGCAGATAGCGGGGCACCCAGAGACCTATATCAGCCTTCTCACTAAAGGCATCGTAAAAAAAGAACCCAACCTCTTGCAGCGATTTGATGACAAACACTATGACCATTCCATCAGCGACCTGGCCAACTCAGGCAAGATAAACCTACTTCGAAAACGTAATCGCAGTGTCGGTGGAATACATGGCGAGGAGGTGGCCGTCAGCGCAACCTTTGACGGCAAAACGTTCTATGCTTTCCAATTTGAGTATGAGGGCACCTTGGAATCTAACACCCGCCCCTACATTGCCATCGAACTGGGTACGCATGAGCAAGGCACCCATTTCCAGTCGGACGATCAGGCACTAGCGTTTTGGGACCATGTCCTGCAGAGCTTCAAACCTTTATCCGAATGAAGCAAAGCACCCAGATTTGCGGGCCGTTCCCAAGCGTTCGGTATCGACTGTGGCACTGGTGCCTGTCCCGGTCTTGCCTTGAAGTAAAGGTTATCCGCCAGTCTTCCCGCACAAACCAAGCCCCGTCGCCCATGCCAATTCAAATACTGCTAACTTAGCTTCCCCACTGCCAAGGACAGCCCCCATGCCGCCCCGCCACCCCACCCCACCCGGCTTCATCCGCGTCCGTGGCGCCCGCGAGCACAACCTCAAGAACATCGACGTCGACATCCCGCGCGATGCCCTGGTGGTGTTCACTGGCGTCTCCGGCTCGGGCAAATCCTCGCTGGCCTTCTCCACCCTCTACGCCGAGGCCCAGCGCCGCTATTTCGAGTCGGTCGCGCCCTATGCCCGGCGCCTGATCGACCAGGTCGGGGTGCCGGACGTGGACGCCATCGAAGGCCTGCCCCCGGCCGTGGCCCTGCAACAGCAGCGCGGCACGCCCAGCGCGCGTTCTTCGGTGGGCAGCGTCACCACCCTGTCCAGCTCGATCCGCATGCTCTACTCGCGCGCCGGCAGCTATCCGCCCGGCCAGCCGATGCTGTATGCCGAGGACTTCTCGCCGAACACCCCGCAAGGCGCCTGCCCCGAATGCCATGGCCTGGGCCGGGTCTACGAGGTGACCGAGGCGAGCATGGTCCCGGACCCGTCGCTGACCATCCGCGAGCGGGCCGTGGCGGCCTGGCCGATGGCCTGGCAGGGGCAGAACCTGCGCGACATCCTGGTGACCCTGGGCTATGACGTGGATGTCCCTTGGCGCGATTTGCCCCAGGCACAACGCGACTGGATCCTCTACACCGAAGAAACGCCGACCGTGCCGGTGTACGCCGGCCTCACCCCGGCGCAGACCCGCGCCGCGCTCAAGCGCAAGCTCGAACCCAGCTACCAGGGCACCTTCAGCGGTGCGCGGCGCTATGTGCTGCACACCTTCATGCATTCGCAGAGCGCGCAAATGCGCAAGCGCGTTGCCCAGTTCATGCGCCCCAGCCCCTGCCCGCTGTGCCAGGGCAAGCGGCTCAAGCGCGAGGCGCTGCAGGTGACGTTCGCCGGGCGTGACATCGGCGAACTCTCGCGCCTGCCGCTGCAGGCCTTGGCCGAGGTGTTTCGCAAGGTTTCGGCGCACGGCTACCTGGAGCAGCACGACGACAACCTGACCCTGGAAAAGCGCCTGGCCGCCCAGCGCATCAGTGTCGAGCTGCTCGAGCGCATCGACACCCTGATCGACCTTGGCCTGGGCTACCTGGCCCTGGAGCGCAGCACGCCGACCTTGTCGTCCGGCGAGCTGCAGCGCCTGCGCCTGGCCACCCAGCTCAACTCGCAGCTGTTTGGCGTGATCTATGTGCTGGACGAACCCTCGGCGGGGCTGCACCCCGCCGACAGCGAGGCGCTGTTCGAGGCCTTGCAGCGGCTCAAGCAGGCGGGCAACTCGGTGTATGTGGTGGAACACGACCTGGACACCATGCGCCGCGCCGACTGGCTGGTGGACGTCGGCCCGGCGGCCGGCGAGCACGGCGGCCAGGTGCTGTACAGCGGCCCGCCTGCGGGCCTTGCCCAGGTGGCGGCCTCGCGTACCGCCGCCTACCTGTTCGCCGAGGCCCGGCCCGCCCGTCGCACAGCGCGCCAGGCGCAGGCCTGGCTGCAGCTCGAGGGCATCAGCCGCAACAACCTGCGCGAGCTCAGCGCGCAGTTTCCACTGGGTTGCTTCACCGCGGTCACCGGGGTTTCCGGGTCGGGCAAGTCGAGCCTGGTCAGCCAGGCCTTGCTGGAGCTGGTCGGCGCCCACCTGGGCCACGCCGAACAACGCGCCGAGGCCGAAGAGCAGAGCCTGGAAGATGAACCCGAGCAGCTCGGCAGCGGCTACGTGAGCGCGGGCCTTGAGCACATCAAGCGGCTGGTGCAGGTCGACCAGAAGCCCATCGGCCGCACGCCACGCTCCAACCTGGCCACCTACACCGGCCTGTTCGACCACGTGCGCAAGCTGTTTGCCGCCACCGAGCAGGCCAAGGCAAAGGGCTTCGATGCCGGGCGCTTCTCGTTCAACGTTGCCAAGGGCCGCTGCGAAAACTGCGAGGGCGAAGGCTTCGTCAGCGTCGAGCTGCTGTTCATGCCCAGCGTCTATGCACCCTGCCCGACGTGCCATGGCGCCCGCTACAACCCCCAGACCCTGGCCGTGACCTGGGCAGGTATGACCATCGCCCAGGTGCTGCAGCTGACCGTCGACCAGGCGCTGCAGGTGTTTGCCGAGCAGCCACCGGCGCGGCGTTGCCTGCAGGTGCTGCAGGACATCGGCCTGGGCTACCTGCGCCTGGGCCAGCCGGCCACCGAGCTGTCCGGCGGCGAAGCGCAGCGCATCAAGCTGGCCACCGAGCTGCAGCGCATGGCCCGGGGGGCCACCCTGTATGTGCTGGACGAGCCCACCAACGGCCTGCACCCCCAGGACATCGACCGGCTGCTGGTGCAGCTCAACCGGCTGGTGGACAGCGGGCACAGTGTGGTGGTGGTCGAGCATGACATGCGCGTGGTGGCGCAGAGCGACTGGGTGATCGATATCGGGCCGGGGGCTGGGGATGCAGGGGGCAAAGTTGTTGTGAGCGGGCCTCCTGAGGAAGTTGCCCGATGGGGTGACAGCCGCACGGCCGCGTTTCTGGAAAGGGCCTTGTAGCGGCGGTAGCGGCCCTTTCGCGGGGCCGGTATTGCCGGAACATCAACCTCGGACAAAATCCTTCCTATACTCCCCCTGGCATCCCTGCATGCCAACCTGCCCAAAAACGCGAAACCTCACAAAACAACAATCGAGGTGGCAAATGGTCTGGCAGCAAATCTACGACCCGTTCGCAAGCCCCTGGCTCTCCACCCTCATGGCCGCCATCCCGGTGGTGGTGATGCTGGCCGCACTGGCCTTCTTTCATATCAAAGCCCACATCGCCGCCCTGCTCGCCCTGGGTTCGGCATTGCTGATCTCGATCTTCGCCTTCGGCATGCCGGCCAGCATGGCCGGCTCCGCCGCGCTGTACGGGGCGGCCAACGGCTTGCTGCCGATCGGCTGGATCGTGCTCAACATCATCTTCCTGCACCGGCTCACCACCGAGAACGGCTCGTTCAAGGTGCTGCAGGACTCACTGGCGCGCATCACCGATGACCGCCGCCTGCAGCTGCTGCTGATCGCCTTCTGCTTCGGCGCCTTCTTCGAGGGCGCGGCGGGCTTCGGCACGCCAGTGGCGGTGACCGGGGCGATTCTCATCGGCCTGGGCTTCTCGCCGCTGGCAGCCTCGGGCCTGGCGCTGATCGCCAACACCGCGCCGGTGGCCTTCGGTGCCTTGGGCACGCCGATCATCACCTTGGCCAAGGTCACCGGGCTGGATGAAATGGAGCTGTCGGCCATGGTCGGCCGGCAATTGCCGTTCTTCTCGGTGATCGTGCCGTTCTGGCTGATCTGGGCCTTCGCCGGCTGGCGCAAGATGCTGGAGATCTGGCCGGCGATCCTGGTGGCCGGGGTGAGCTTCGCGATTCCACAGTTCCTGGTGTCGAACTTCCATGGGCCGATGCTGGTGGACGTGATCGCCGCGCTGATTTCCATGGCCTGCCTCACCGCCTTCCTGCGGGTGTGGAAGCCCGGCACGGTACACACCTCGGCGGCGCTGACCGGGCGCGTGGACAACTCCAAGGTCGAGGCCGACGACCGCCCCGGCAGCAACGCCGCCTTCGCCCAGCGTGACCAGCGCAGCGTGCTCAAGGCGTGGATGCCGTGGATCATCCTCACCGTGTTCGTGTTCGCCTGGGGCACGGCGAGCTTCAAGAACCTGTTCGACACCCGCGCAGCCATCGACCCGGCCAGCGGCGCGGCCATGCTCGACCCGCAGGGCAAGCCGCTGCGCGAGGCCAACCCGGTGTTCGCCCCGGTATTCACCTTCGACACCATCCACCAGCACATCGAGAAGGTGCCGCCAGTGGTACCGGCGCCGAAGAAAGAAGACGCCCAGTACAAGTTCACCTGGTTCACCGCCACCGGCAGCGGCATCCTGCTGGCGGCGATTCTCGGCGGGCTGCTGATGGGCTATTCGCCGCTGGAACTGGGGCGCCAGTACCTGCGCACGCTGTGGGTGGTGCGCTATTCGCTGATCACCATCGTCGCCATGCTGGCGCTGGGCTTTCTCACGCGCTACTCGGGGCTGGACGCGACCATGGGGCTGGCGTTCGCCGCCACTGGCATCTTCTACCCGATGTTCGGCACCCTGCTCGGCTGGCTGGGGGTGGCGCTGACGGGGTCGGACACGGCCTCCAACGTGCTGTTCGGCGGGCTGCAGCGGGTGACGGCAGAGCAGCTGGGGCTTAGCCCGGTGCTGATGGCGGCGGCCAACAGCTCCGGTGGCGTGATGGGCAAGATGGTCGATGCGCAGTCGATCGTGGTGGCGTCCACGGCTACCCGTTGGTATGGGCATGAGGGTGAAATCCTGCGCTACGTGTTCTTCCACTCGATCATCCTGGCGATTCTGGTGGGTTTCCTGGTGACCTTGCAGGCGTATGTGGCGCCGTTCACCTCGATGGTGGTGGGCGGTTGATGCGCTGACGGGGTATTGGCCCCATCGCCGTCTTGCCGGCGATGGGGCCAGGTGATTAGAATGCGATCAATTCTTAATTACAACCTCATTCCCCATGCCGCCCGCCGACCCCACCCTGAACCTGCAGGTCAAGACGCTGTACACCGAGCACCACAGCTGGCTGCAGGGCTGGCTGGGGCGCAAGCTGGGCAATGCCTGCGATGCCGCGGACCTTGCCCACGACACCTTCGTGCGCCTGCTCGGCCGCCAGGCCACGGCGGGGTTCGGCAGCGAGCCGCGGGCCTTGCTCACCCACATCGCCAAGGGCCTGCTGGTCGACCGCTGGCGGCGCCAGGACGTCGAGCGTGCCTACCTTGAGACCATCGCCCACCTGCCCGAGCCCGAGGTGCCATCGGCGGAAACCCGCTGGCTGATCCTGGAAACCCTGTACCGCGTCGACGCCATGCTGCGGGAAATGCCCGCCCGGGTGCGCCAGGTGTTCCTGCTGTCGCAGCTCGATGGCCTGACCTACAGCGAAATCGCCGCGCAGCTGAGCGTATCGCTGATTACCGTCAAACGTGACATGCGCACGGCCTTCCTGGCCTGCCTGAGCCTGGATGCATGAACCCGCGCATCGACCCGCACATCCTCGGCGAGGCCGCCGACTGGCTGGTGCAATTGCAGTCGGGCAGCGCCACCGAGGACGACCACCGCGCCGTCCAGGCCTGGTGCCAGCGCAGCGCCGAGCATGCCCAGGCCTGGCAGCGCGCCGAGGCGCTGCTCGGCGATTTCCGCCGCCTGCCCACGCCGGTTGCCGGGCAAACCCTGCGCCGGCTGAGCCAGCAAGGCAGTGTCAGCCGGCGCCAGGCCATGCAGCGCCTGGGCCTGTTGCTGCTGGGGGCGCCGGCGGCGTGGCTGGCCTGGCGCGAAACGCCGTGGCAGCAATGGCGCGCCGACGCCCGCACGGCGGTCGGCGAGCAACGCCCGCTGACCCTGGCCGATGGCAGCCAGGTGCTGCTGAACACCGACAGTGCCATCAATATCGACTTCAACGCCCAGGCGCGGCACATCGAGCTGCTGGCCGGCGAAATCCTCGTCACCACTGCCAAGGATGCCCGGCCACTGCGGGTGCGTACCCTGCACGGCCAGGCACAAGCCCTGGGCACGCGCTTCAGCGTGCGCCTGGACGGCCCGCTGACCCGCGTGGCCGTGCTCGAAGGCGCAGTGGATGCGCAGCCCCTGCACGGCAGCGGCCATCTTCTGCTGCAGGCCGGCCAGCGCAGCGCCTTCGATGCCACCCGGGTGCAGCCGGCCATGGCGCTGGACAGCGACGCCCTGGCCTGGCAGCACGGCATGCTGCTGGCCCGTGGCATGCGCCTGGCCGACCTGCTGCAGGAGCTTGGCCGCTATCGCCCTGGGCTGTTGCGCTGCCACCCGGCGGTGGCCGATTTGCGCGTCTCGGGCGCCTTCCCCGTGACCGACAGCGATGCCAGCCTGCGCCTGCTTGGCGAGACCCTGCCGGTGGCGATCCACGGCCTGACCCGCTATTGGGTGACGGTCGAGCCCAGGGTGTGAAAATTATTGCCGTTGCCTGATACCTTTTCCTGCGTCGTCCGGTGATGAGTGCAGAACCCACGTTTTCTGCACCCACAGGACCCTCGCATGACGCCTCGCCCCCACTTGCGCCTCAAAGCCCTGAGCCTGGCCATGGCCCTCGGCACCCTCGCCCCGGCGCCCCTGCTGCTGGCCGCCGAACCTGCCGCCAGCGCGCGCAGCTACCACATCGCCGGCGGCCCGCTGGCCGATGTGCTGGCGCGCTTCGCCGCCAGCGCCGGGGTGGCGCTGTCGTTCGACCCGGCGCTGCTCAAGGGCGCGCAAAGCTCGGGCCTGGACGGCAGCTACAGCGTGGCGGACGGTTTCGCCCGCCTGCTCGCCGGCAGCGGCTACAGCCTGATCGCCACCGACAGCGGCGGCTACACCCTGGCCCCGGCAGTGGAACTGGGCGATGCCCTGGAGCTGGGCGCCACTACCATCAACAGCGACCTGGCGGCCAGCAGCGACACCTGGCAAGGCGGCCAGGTCGCCCGCAGCGCCCGCCTGGGCGTGCTGGGTGACCAGCCGATCAGCGACGTGCCATTCAGCGTCACCAGCTATACCGCCAAGACCATCGCCGACCAGCAGGCGCGCACCCTCGGCGACGTGCTGCTTAACGATGCGGCCGTGCGCCAATCGGCCGGCTTTGGCAACTTCTCCCAGGTGTTCACCATTCGCGGCTTGCCGCTGAACACCGACGACATCAGCTACAACGGCCTGTACGGCGTGCTGCCGCGGCAGATCGTCACCACCGAGGCGCTGGAGCGCGTCGAGGTGTTCAAGGGCCCGAATGCCTTCCTCAATGGCGTCGCGCCCCAGGGCAGCGGCATCGGCGGTGCAGTGAACCTGGTGCCCAAGCGCGCCGAGGACACCCCGACCCGCCACGTCACCCTCGACTACGCCACGGGCGCCAACATCGGCGGCCACCTCGACCTGGGCAAGCGCTTTGGCGAAGACAACCGCTTCGGCGCGCGCATCAACCTGGCCCAGCATGACGGCGGCACCGGCGTGCACGACGAAGCGCAGCATTCCACCCTGGTTGCCGTGGCCCTGGACTACCGTGGCGAGCGCCTGCGCCTGTCCACCGACCTTGGCTACCAGAAGGAGCGCATCAACCAGGGCCGCGCGGTGATCTACCCCACCGGCAGCAAGGTGCCCCATGCGCCCTCGGCACGCGACAACTATTCCCAGGACTGGACCTGGTCGCAGCTCGAAGACACCTATGGCATGGTCAACGCCGAGTACGACCTCGACGACAACTGGACGCTGTACGCCGGCGCCGGCGCCAAGCACACCCGCGAGAACGGCGAGTATTCCTCGCTGTACGTCAGCGACGAGAACGGCACGGCACGCGGCGGCTACCTCTATCCGCCCCACGACGAGGACAACAAGAGCGCCATGGCCGGCCTCAACGGCCGCTTCGCCACCGGGCCGGTCAGCCACCGGGTCAACTTCGGCCTGTCGGGGATGTGGGGCGAACAGCGCTCGGCCTACCAGGCGATCACCGCGGCCAACCGTTTCGACTCCAACCTGTATCACCCGGTGAAGGTGCCGCGCCCGACCAACACCTACTCCGGCAGCGACCTGCACGACCCGCGCATCGTCGGCAAGAACCGCATCAAGAGCGCGGCGGTGTCCGACACCCTGGGCTTTCTCGACGACCGCGTCCTGCTGACCGTGGGCGTGCGCCGGCAGTCGATCGGCGTCGACGGCTGGGCCACTGCCACCGGCGTGCGCAATGCCAACTACGACGAATCTGTGACCACGCCGGTGTATGGCCTGGTGCTCAAGCCCTGGGAGCATGTGTCGTTCTACGCCAACCGCATCGAAGGCCTGGCCCAGGGCCCGACCGCGCCGTCCAGCGTGAGCAACGCCAACGAAGTGTTCCCGCCCAGGCGCAGCAAGCAGGTGGAGGCTGGGGTGAAGCTGGACTGGAACAGCTTTGGCGCGACCTTGGGCGTGTACCGCATCGAACAGCCCAACAGCACCACCTTCCGTGCGCCGGGCGAAACCAAGGACACCTTCAGCATGGATGGCGAGCAGGTGAACAAGGGCGTCGAGCTGAATGTGTTCGGCGAGCCGATCGATGGCCTGCGCCTGCTCACGGGCGCGGTGTTCATGCACACCGAGCTGGACAACACCGCCAATGGCCGCAACGACGGCAACCGCGCACCGGGCGTGCCGCGCTTCCAGTACAACCTCGGGGCGGACTGGGATGTGCCGGGTATCGCGGGGGCTGCGCTCAGTGCCCGGGTGCTGCGTACCGGTGGGCAGTACGTCAATACCGACAACAGCCTGAGCATCCCGGCCTGGACGCGGGTCGACCTGGGCGGGCGGTACAGCTTCAAGGTGGATGACAAGCAGGTGACCCTGCGCGCCAATGTCGAGAACGTGGCCAACAAGGCGTACTGGGCTTCGGCGTCGACCTCGAACAATTACCTGACCCAGGGCACACCGCGGGTGTTGCGGGTGTCGGCCAGTGTAGATTTCTGACGGAGACATGGGTGGTTTTTGGGGGTGGGATTTAGGCCTTTTGTGTTCTTGAGATCGAGCGCCGCCCGCGCGGCGCATCGCGGATAAATCCGCTCCTACATTTGTTGCAACGTGCCTATGCCTGATAGGCCATGGTTGCCAGCC
>NZ_JBIVAB010000011.1:0-194385 GCF_044745345.1 Pseudomonas sp. NPDC087029
AGCCTTGCTAGCAATGCCCGGCACAGCCGGGCCTGGGGCGCTACGCGCCCCATCGTCGGCAAGGCCAGCTTCCATAAGAAGACAGTTGCTCCCACCGGTACACCACTGCTCTTCCAACCTGTGGGAGCGGGCTTGTCCCGCGAAGAGGCCGGCCCAGGTAATGTGCAAAAGAAAACGCCACCCGATGGGTGGCGTTCTTGCATCCGGCAATCGATCAGTAATCGTCTTTATCGAACCGCCGCGCTTCACGCTGCAGCTGGTACACGAAGCTTTCGATCTTGCGCTGCGCCTGGCCACTGAGGTTGTGGAAGCGCACGCCGGCGAAGGTGGTGTTGATGCGCTCTTCATGGTGCAGGTGGCGCAGCTCGACCATGGTGTCCACCAGGCCCAGCGGGTTGCCTGCCTTGAAGCGCTCGTACACCTGGCCCAGTTGCAGGCGGTCTTCGACATTGCCTTCGAAGCGCAGCTTGCAGCCGGTGGCGGAGATGTCCAGCAGCTTGCCGCGCAGGGCGCCATTGCCCTTGAGGTGGGTGCCATCGAGCATGACATCGACCAGTTGCGACAGCTTCAGCGCAGCGCGGAAGGCGTTGCGGCGCTGGTGGTAGGTCATTTCGAGGGGCAGCGCGCCGCGGTACGAACGGTGGCCGTCGACCTCGGTGATCTTCAGTTGATGGTCGCACTCCCAGGCGATGCGCACACCGTCATGGAAGCCTTCGACGCGGAACGCTTCACCGTTCTCTATGAATTTTTCGCCATCGCGCGGGATCATTTCGTCCAGCGCCAGGGTGTTGCTCTCACGGTCCACGTGCACCACGTAGCTCTGGAACCGCTGGCTGCGCTCGTGGAAGGTGATGATCAAGGGATCATGGCTCTCCTGCAGCTGGCGCAGGTTGGCGGCGATCTCCAGAGGAGTGTTCAGCACCTTTGGCGGCTGCGGAGCGTCGGTTTCATTGAACACGGGTTATCAATCTCCAGGCAAAAACGGCACACGCAAGTAACGGCATTTTGCCAGTATGTTCCGTGCCTTGATACAAATAATCAAACTTGGCTGAGCGCCCGTGGCTTGGCCAGTGGCGAGGTGGCGCCACGGCTGTCGTAGAGCGACGGAGAGTCGCCGCCCATGAGGATTCTGATCTGGTTGGCCGTGACGTGCTGTTGCACCTGGATGATCCGGCCGTTGGTCTCGTTGACCTTCTGGCAGGTGTCCATCAGCTGGGTCAGCACGTTGAGCTGCTGCATGATCAATGCGCCGTTGTCCGACTGTGCAGCCAGCGCCTCTACCCCGGCGCGGTCGGCGCTCAGGCCGAGGCTGGTGAGCAGGTGGTTGCGGCGCAGGCCTTGCTGCTCGAGCAGGACGATCAGCGACTGCTTGCGGGCGAGGATGCCCTCCAGCGGCGCCAGGTCCCGACTGTGCAGGGCTACGGACTCTCTTTGCAGGAGGTCGAGCAGCTCCTCGGTCGGGGCGATGTCGTCTTCGATCAGTTGCAGCAAAGTGATGTCGTGCATGGCTAACTCTTGGCTTTTAAAGCGTCCGTGAAGTCAGCGCGCCAAACGGTCAGCGCTGGGCTTCGAAATCGAGCAGTTTGCTGGCGACCCGGCCGGCATCGACCTTGTAGCTGCCGTCGGCGATGGCCTGCTTCAACTGCGCCACGCGGGCGTTGTCGACAACGGGCTGGTCGCGCAGCTTGTCGCTGATCTTCTGCAACTGCTGGGCCTCTTGGCTGAGGTGTACCGCTTCTCCGCTGGCGCTGGTGCCGGCTGGCGCTGCAGCCGGTTCACCGGCCTTCTCGGCAGTGCCCGGTGCGGCAGTGCCGCGAACGCCGCCCGTGACGGACGGAGAGTTATTCAAACGACTGAAGTCGATGACCATGATCAGAAACCTCTGGGTATTTGGACGCTTGCCTTGTTTTCGGCCAACCCGAAAGAAACTTTAGGCACAAATGCATAGCCGCCTATCGGCAAGCCCGCGAACCCGTTTCCGACACAGTTTAGGAAAAGCGCCAGCGCACCGCCAGCCTAATCTACATGGCCACCTCGACCTGGCCGGGCCCGGTGACCCGGGCTTTGACCACCCGTTGCGAATTCAGGTTGCGCACGCGGATCTGCTCGCCCTGGCCGCCCTTGCTCAGGGCTTCGCCCGGCATGCGCACGCTGAGGCTGCCGCTGCGCGCGGTAATCACCACATGGTCGCCCTTGCGCACCACCTCGGCCTGCTCCAGGTGCTGCGGGGTGAGCACCTGGTCGATCACCGTGGAGCGCAGCATCTTCATGCCCACGGCCTGGTCCAGGTCGCTGAGAAAACCCTGGGTCAGGGTGCCCACATCACGCTCGCGCAGGGCCACGTCGCCCTCGCCGATCACGTTGTCACGCCGCAGCGGGCGGGTGACCACCACCACCTCGCGAAACAGCTTCACGGTGGCCGGCACGAACAGCGTCCATGGCGCACTGCCATCGCAGCGCACCCGCACCGTCACCCGGCCCAGCGGCTGCGCCGGGCTTTCCAGCGAGGCATCGAGCTGCTGGCTGCACAGCGGCATGCGCAGGCGCGGGTCCAGCGGGCTGACCTGGATTTCGTAGCGCCCCACGGTCTGGGTGGTGGCCAGGTAGTCCTCGACGGCGAATTCAAGAAACCCTTGGGTGACGCCGATAAGCTGTTCAGGCAAGGTAACCGCATCCGCCAGCGTGCGAGCGCCCGGTGCCAGCAGGCACAGCGCGGCGAGCGAGCCGCTCAGCAGGTGCGTCAGTCGTCGGAAAATTGTCGTTTTCATGTACATGGCGCTCAAAAAAGCAAAGCCCGTGCCGACTCGCTGTCAGAGTCGCTACTAAAAAGGCAGATACCAAAAGGAGTCAGGCATGGCGGGGGTAATGGATTCAGTCAACCAGCGCACTCAGCTGGTGGGGCAGAATCGCCTGGAACTGCTGCTTTTCCGCCTCAATGGCGAGCAGCTCTACGGCATCAACGTATTCAAGGTCCGCGAAGTGCTGCAGTGCCCGGAGCTGACCGTGCTGCCCAAGTCGCACCCGGTGGTGCGCGGCGTGGCCAACATTCGCGGGGCGACCATCCCGATTCTCGACCTGTCGATGGCCACCGGCTTGCCCGGGTTGAAGGAAGAGACGCGCAACAGCTTCGTGATCATCACCGAGTACAACACCAAGACCCAAGGCTTTCTGGTGCACTCGGTCGAGCGCATCGTCAACATGAACTGGGAAGAGATCCATCCGCCACCCAAGGGCACCGGCCGCGACCACTACCTGACCGCGGTCACCCGGGTGGACAACCGCATGGTCGAGATCATCGACGTGGAAAAGGTGCTGGCCGAGGTGGCGCCGTCGTCCGAGCAGGTATCCGCCGGCGTGGTCGATGCCGAAGTGCAGGACAAGGCCGTGCTGCTGCGGGTGCTGACCGTGGATGATTCGTCGGTGGCGCGCAAGCAGGTCAGCCGCTGCCTGCAGACGGTGGGTGTGGAAGTGGTGGCGCTCAATGACGGCCGCCAGGCCCTGGACTACCTGCGCAAGCTGGTGGAGGAGGGCAAAAGGCCGGAAGAAGAGTTCCTGATGATGATCTCGGACATTGAAATGCCAGAAATGGACGGCTACACCCTCACTGCAGAGATACGCAGCGATCCGCGCATGCAAAAATTGCACATCTGCCTGCATACTTCCCTGTCCGGGGTGTTCAACCAGGCGATGGTCAAGAAGGTCGGAGCCGATGACTTCCTGGCCAAGTTCAAGCCGGACGACCTGGCCCAGCGCGTGGTCGACCGGATCAAGGCAACGCATTGAAGCAGCCGGGGGGCATGCTCCCGGCACCAGTGATTGAAAAGAGGCGGCAGTAGTGTCTACGGGTAATTTGGAGTTCGAACAGTTCCGGGTCTTCCTGGAGAAAGCCTGTGGGATCCTGCTGGGCGAGAATAAGCAATACCTGGTCTCCAGCCGTCTCAACAAGCTGATGGAGCAACAGGGCATCAAGAGCCTGGGCGAGCTGGTGCAGCGCATCCAGACGCAACCGCGTGGCGGCCTGCGCGAGCTGGTGGTCGACGCCATGACCACCAACGAGACGTTGTGGTTTCGCGATACCTACCCGTTCGAAGTGCTGAAGAACAAGGTGATTCCCGAGTTCATCAGGAACAACCCCGGCCAGCGCTTGCGCATGTGGTCGGCGGCGTGCTCGTCGGGCCAGGAGCCGTATTCCATTTCCATGGCCATCGACGAGTTCGAGCGCAGCAACCTGGGCCAGTTGAAAATGGGCGCGCAGATCGTTGCCACCGACCTGTCCGGCTCGATGCTCAACAACTGCAAGACCGGCGAGTACGACAGCCTGGCGATTGCCCGCGGGCTGTCCCAGGAGCGCCTGCAACGCTACTTCGACGTCAAGGAGCCGGGGCGCTGGGCGGTCAAGCCGGCGATTCGCAGCCGGGTCGAGTTCCGCTCGTTCAACCTGCTCGACAGTTATGCCGCGCTGGGCAAGTTCGACATCGTGTTCTGCCGCAACGTGCTGATCTACTTCTCGGCGCAGGTGAAGAAGGACATTCTGCTGCGCATCCACAGCACGCTGAAACCGGGTGGTTACCTGTTCCTCGGGGCGTCCGAGGCGCTCAACGGGTTGCCGGACCATTACCAGATGGTGCAGTGCAGCCCGGGGATCATCTACCAGGCCAAGTAAACCCAAGGGGCCGGCAGCGAAAGTTGCCGGCCTTTTTGTTTGCGCGCACTGGCTTCCCACAATTTCAAGGCCACCACCAAACCCTTGTGGGAGCCGGCTTGCCGGCGATGGGCCGCAAAGCGGCCCCTCTGACGTCAATTTTTTGTTTTGCCGCTTTTGCCACCCGGCAATTGCCGCTTTCCCCCCACCAGGCGGAAGCACTTTGCCGCTTTTCTGGCATCACGGCCGCCCTCGCATCCCTCGCCGCCCAGCAATTACGGCCTTTGCAAACCTTGGCACAGCACTTGCTATACCCAGGCCAACGACATTCCGGTCAACCTTCGAAGGTTTCCCCGACATGAGCATCAGCTTCGACAAGGCACTTGGTATCCACGAAAAAGCCCTGGGCTTTCGCGCCCAGCGTGCCGAGGTGCTGGCCAACAACATCGCCAACGCCGACACGCCCAACTACAAGGCGCGCGACATGGACTTCTCCTCGGTGCTCGCCGCCGAGAGCCAGAAGCAGCAGGGCGGGCGCTTCGCCATGGACCGCACCAACAGCCGGCACATCGAGGCCGAAGGCCTGGCGATGAACGACGAGAGCCTGCAGTACCGCACCCCGACGCAGCCGTCGATCGACCAAAACACCGTGGACGCGCAGATCGAGCAATCGAACTACACCGAGAACGCCATGGGTTTCCAGGCCAGCTTCACCTTGCTCAACAGTAAATTCAAAGGGCTGGTATCGGCCCTGCGCGGAGAATGACCATGTCCCTTTCCAGTGTTTTCAACATTGCCGGCAGCGGCATGAGCGCGCAGAACACCCGCCTCAACACCGTTGCCTCGAACATCGCCAACGCCGAAACCGTGTCCTCGAGCATCGACCAGACCTACCGCGCGCGTCACCCGGTGTTCGCCACCACCTTCCAGAACGCCCAGGCCGGCGGCAGCCAGTCGCTGTTCGAAGACCAGGGCGAAGCGGGCCAGGGTGTGCAGGTCAAAGGCATCGTCGAAGACCAGAGCAACCTCGAGGCGCGCTACGAGCCTAACCACCCGGCGGCGAACAAGGACGGCTACGTCTATTACCCGAACGTCAACGTGGTCGAGGAAATGGCCGACATGATTTCCGCCAGCCGAGCGTTCCAGACCAACGCCGAGCTGATGAACACCGCCAAGAACATGATGCAGAAAGTCCTGACCCTGGGTCAGTGATAAGGAATCCAGACCATGGCAGTCGATAGCACCAGCGGTGTGAACCTCAACGATGTCCTGACGGCATCGGGTGTCGGTGGCACCACCAAGAAAACCGTCGATACCGCGTCCAAGACCGGTTCCGACGCGCTCGGCAAGGACGCGTTCCTGCAGTTGCTGGTTACCCAGATGCAGCACCAGAACCCGCTCGACCCGCAGGACAACAGCGAGTTCGTCGCCCAGCTTGCGCAGTTCAGCAGCCTTGAAGGCATCACCAACCTGAACGACTCGGTCACCAGCATCACCAATGCCATGGCCTCGTCCCAGGCGCTGCAGGCCTCGTCGCTGGTGGGGCGCTCGGTGGTGGTGCAGAACGACAAGGCAGTGGTCGACACCGCCGACAGCTTCAACGGCCAGTTCGTCGTGCCCCAGGCGATCAGCGAAGCGAAGGTCACCATCAAGGACAAGGACGGCAACACCGTCAAGACCATCGAGCTGGGCGAGCAGAAAGCCGGTTATGCCGACTTCATCTGGGATGGCACCAATGCCAAGGGCGAGAAGGTCGAGCCGGGCACCTACACCTTTGCCGCCAGCACCACCGTCGACGGCAAGGCCGTGCAGATGAACACCCTGCTGCCGGCCAAGGTGACCAGCGTCAGCTTCAACGCCACCGGCGAGATGGTGCTCAACCTCGCAGGTGTCGGCAAAGTGTCCCTCTCCGACGTACAAACCATTGGTATCTAAGGCCCGCTAGCGCGGCACAAGGAGCGAATTCATGTCTTTCAATATCGGCCTTAGCGGTCTGTACGCAGCCAACAAGCAACTGGACGTCACCGGCAACAACATCGCCAACGTCAACACCACCGGTTTCAAATCCTCGCGCGCCGAGTTCGCCGACGTCTACGCCGGCGCCAACCGCCTGGGCGTGGGCAAGAACCAGGTCGGCGCCGGCGTGCGCCTGGCTGCGGTTTCGCAGCAGTTCACCCAGGGTGACGTGGCCACCACCGGCAACGTGCTGGACATGGGTATCCAGGGCCAGGGCTTCTTCGTGCTGTCCGACAACGGCACGCGCGTCTACACCCGTGCCGGTGCCTTCCAGGCCGACAAGAACAACTTCGTGGTCACCTCCGACGGCCTGCGCCTGCAAGGCTACGCCGCCGACTCCAACGGCAAGATCCAGAAGGGCGTGCTGACCGACCTGAAGATCGACACCTCGGCGCTCAAGCCCAAGGCCACCACCCTGATCGACCAGGGCATCAACCTCAACTCCTCGGCCGGCGACATCCCGCTGACCGTCGATGACGGCACCGGCACCATGGTCCCGAACAAGGTGTTCGACCCCTCCGACGAAACCACCTACACCAAGTCGTTCCCGACCAAGGTGTATGACAGCCAGGGCAACGAGCACACCCTGGAGCAGTTCTACCGCAAGACCGACACCAACGAGTGGACCATGTACACCCTGGTCGACGGCCGCAACCCGTTCGACCCGTCGTCGACCACGCCACTGACCGGCACCATCAGCTTCAACAGCGATGGTTCGGTGAAGAGCATGTCGGCCGATGACACCGGCCACCCGGCAGGTTCGTCGTTCACCGTGACCAACAACACCTTCACCATGACCGGTTGGGTGCCCGCGGTTAAGGATTCGGCCGGCAACTGGGCAGGCAATGGCGCCACCGGCAATGCCGAGGGCATGAAGCTGTCGATGAACAGCACCACCTCCTACAACACCGAGACCGCGCGCATGTCGCAGTCCCAGGACGGCTATGCCACCGGTATCCTGTCGAGCCTGAGCATCGACTCCACCGGCGTCATGTTCGCCAGCTTCAGCAACCAGCAGTCGCGCGCCATCGGCCAGGTGGCGCTGGCCGGCTTTGCCAACGAGCAGGGCCTGCAGCAGATTGGCGGTACCCGCTGGACCGAGACCTACAGCTCCGGCATCCCAGGCATCGATGCGCCGAAGACCGGTACCCTGGGCAGTGTCGAGTCCAACGCCCTGGAAGGCTCCAACGTCAACCTGACCCAGGAGCTGGTCGAGCTGATCAAGGCGCAGAGCAACTACCAGGCGAACGCCAAGACCATCTCCACCGAAAGCACCATCATGCAGACCATCATCCAGATGACCTGATGGTCGCTGCTTGAGGGTGTGTGGCCGAACCCCTTTGTCATGAAGGGGTTCGTCGTTTTTGCCGGAGGCATCATGAAAAAGCTGCTGGTCGCATTGCTTGCTGCTTTTTGCCTGTACCAGGCGCAAGCGGGCACCGCGCCGTGGTGGCGCTGGGAAAGCCAGGTGGATGGGCGCCTGGTGTGCTCGCAGTGGTCGCCGGGGGAGGGCTGGAAGCGCTTTGCCGGGCCTTACAACAATGGTGGGTGCCGGGAGCGGTGAGGGATGTAGCGGCCCTATCGCCGGCAAGCCGGCTCCCACAGGCTCATACCTTGTGGGAGCCGGCTTGCCGGCGATAAGGCCACATTGCCGCCACCGGCAACCTCGCGCCGGATAACCGGCGTCCACTTCCCAGGCATCCCCCGCAGAAGCCCGTATTCACGGGCTTTTTCTCACTTTCTCAAAGTTGGTTCGGAACTTGCTTCAGTGCCTGCACAGCAGCGGCAAGCGGCAAGCGCTCGCCAGTGCAGCGGAGGATGACTGTGGACAAGATGCTTTACGTGGCCATGACCGGCGCCAGCCAGAACGCGCTGGCGCAGAAGGCCCACGCCAACAACCTGGCGAACATTTCCACCAACGGCTTCCAGCGCGACCTGGAGCAGGCGCGCTCGATGCCGGTGTTCGGTGACAGCTTTCCGTCGCGGGCCTTTGCCATGACCGAGCGCCCGGCCACCGACTTCAGCGAAGGGCCGATGGTCGAGACCGGGCGTGACCTGGACGTGGCCGTGGCCGGGCAGGGCTTCATCGCCGTGCAGGCCCCCGATGGCAGCGAAGCCTACGTGCGTACCGGCAGCCTGAACATCGATGCCCTCGGCGTGCTGCGCGCCGGCAACGGCATGCCGGTGATCGGCAACGGCGGCCCGATCGCCATTCCGCCCGAGCAGAAAGTCGAAGTTGGCGAAGACGGCACCATCAGCATCCGCTCCATGGGCGAAGACCCACGGGTGATGGCCGAGGTCGACCGCATCAAGCTGGTCAACCCCGACACCAAGGGCATGACCAAGGGCCTGGATGGGCTGATCCACACCGCCAACGGCCAGCCAGCGGCGGCCGACGTCAACGTGCGGGTGGTCTCGGGCTTTCTGGAAGGCAGCAACGTCAACGCCGTGGAAGAAATGACCTCGGTGCTGGCGCTGTCCCGCCAATTCGAACTGCACGTGAAGATGATGAACGCGGCCAAGGAAGGCGACGAAGCCATGGCGCGTGTTTTGCAACTCGGCTAACCACACTTGAACGGGTGCCGTAAAACAGGCGCACGAGGAGAAAACTGATGCTTCCGGCTCTTTGGGTCGCTAAAACCGGCCTGTCCGCCCAGGACACCAACCTCACGGTCATTTCCAACAACCTGGCCAACGTTTCCACCACCGGCTTCAAGCGTGACCGCGCCGAGTTCCAGGACCTGCTGTACCAGATCAAGCGCCAGCCAGGTGCCCAGTCGACCCAGGACAGCGAACTGCCGTCGGGCCTGCAGGTCGGTACCGGTGTGCGCATCGTCGGCACCCAGAAGAACTTCCAGACCGGCAGCCTGCAGACCACCGAGAACCCGCTGGACATGGCCGTCAACGGCCGCGGCTTCTTCCAGGTGCTGCAGCCGGACGGCACTGTCTCGTACACCCGTGACGGTACCTTCCACCTGAACTCCGACGGCCAGATCGTCACCGCCAACGGCTTCGCCCTGGAGCCTGCGATCGTGGTGCCGAACGACGCCCAGACCTTCACCGTCGGCCAGGACGGCACCGTGTCGATCACCACCGCCGGCAACCCGGCTGCGCAGGTCATCGGCAACATCCAGACCGCCGACTTCATCAACCCGGCCGGCCTGCAAGCCATTGGCGAGAACCTGTTCCTGGAAACCGCCGCCAGCGGCGCGCCACAGGTCGGTACCCCGGGCCTCAACGGCTTCGGCACCACCCTGCAGCAGACCCTGGAAAACTCCAACGTCAGCACCGTCGAAGAACTGGTGAACATGATCACCACCCAGCGTGCCTACGAGATGAACTCCAAGGTCATCTCCACCGCCGACCAGATGCTGTCGTTCGTTACCCAGCAGCTCTAAGCCCTAGTCACCGTTACACCGTGAGGTAATGCGTCATGAAGCGTTCGTTGTCTGTCTTCGCCCTGGGGGGGGCGGTGTTGCTGGCTGGTTGCGTCGCGCCGACGCCCAAGCCCAACGACCCGTACTACGCGCCGGTTCTGCCGCGCACCCCGTTGCCGGCGGCGGCCAACAACGGTTCGATCTACCAGGCCGGCTTCGAGCAGGGCCTGTACACCGACCGCAAGGCCTTCCGGGTCGGTGACATCATTACCATCACGCTCAACGAGCGAACCTCGGCGAGCAAGAACGCCGGCTCGCAGATCCAGAAGAACAGCAAGGCAGACATCGGCCTGACCTCGCTGTTCGGCACCACGCCGAACACCAACAACCCGTTCGGCAGTGGCGACCTGAGCCTGGAAGCCGGCTACAGCGGTGACCGCACCACCAAGGGCGACAGCAAGGCGACCCAGGGCAACACCCTGACCGGTTCGATCACCGTCACCGTCGCCGAAGTGCTGCCCAACGGCATCATCGCCGTGCGCGGCGAAAAATGGCTGACCCTGAACACCGGCGAAGAGCTGGTGCGCATCGCCGGCCTGATACGTGCCGACGACATCGCCACCGACAACACCGTGCCCTCGACCCGTGTGGCCGATGCACGCATCACCTATTCGGGCACCGGCTCGTTCGCCGATGCCAGCCAGCCGGGTTGGCTCGATCGCTTCTTCATCAGCCCGCTCTGGCCTTTCTGAGTACGGATGAACATGTTCAACCTTAGGCAGCTGATTGCCGCAACCTTGCTCCTGTCCTGCGCGTTCGGTGCCCATGCCGAGCGCCTGAAGGACATCGCCAGCATTTCCGGCGTGCGTTCCAACCAGTTGATCGGTTACGGCCTGGTGGTGGGGCTCAACGGCACGGGTGACCAGACCACCCAGACGCCGTTCACCCTGCAGACCTTCAACAACATGCTGTCGCAGTTCGGCATCAAGGTGCCGCCGGGCTCGGGCAACGTGCAGCTCAAGAACGTCGCCGCGGTGTCGGTGCATGCCGACCTGCCGGCCTTCGCCAAGCCGGGCCAGGTGGTGGACATCACCGTCTCCTCGATCGGCAACTCCAAGAGCCTGCGCGGCGGCAGCCTGCTGATGACCCCGCTCAAGGGTATCGACGGCAACGTCTATGCGATCGCCCAGGGCAACCTGGTGGTCGGCGGCTTCGATGCCGAAGGCCGTGACGGCTCGAAGATCACCGTCAACGTTCCGTCGGCCGGCCGCATCCCTGGCGGCGCCTCGGTCGAGCGTGCGGTGCCGAGCGGTTTCAACCAGGGCAATACCCTGACCCTGAACCTCAACCGCCCCGACTTCACCACCGCCAAGCGCATCGTCGACAAGGTCAACGAACTGCTCGGCCCAGGTGTGGCCCAGGCCGTGGACGGCGGTTCGGTGCGCGTCAGTGCGCCGATGGACCCGAGCCAGCGCGTCGACTACCTGTCGATCCTGGAAAACCTCGAGATCGACCCGGGCCAGGCCGTGGCCAAGGTCATCATCAACTCGCGCACCGGCACCATCGTCATTGGCCAGAACGTCAAGGTTTCGCCGGCGGCGGTGACCCATGGCAGCCTCACCGTGACCATCACCGAAGACCCGATCGTCAGCCAGCCGGGGCCGTTCTCCAATGGCCAGACCGCCGTGGTGCCGCGCTCGCGGGTCAATGCCGAGCAGGAAGCCAAGCCGATGTTCAAGTTCGGCCCGGGCACCACGCTGGATGAGATCGTCCGTGCGGTGAACCAGGTGGGCGCAGCGCCCGGCGACCTGATGGCCATCCTCGAAGCCCTGAAGCAGGCCGGCGCCTTGCAAGCCGACCTGATCGTGATCTGAGGACGCTGGCGATGAACTCCAAGAGCCTGGTCTCCAGCACCGCCGACAGTGGCGCCTACACCGACCTCAATCGCCTGAGCTCGCTCAAGCACGGTGACCGCGACAGCGATGCCAACGTGCGCAAGGTGGCCCAGGAATTCGAGTCGCTTTTCATCAGCGAGATGCTCAAGGCCTCGCGCAAGGCCAGCGATGTGCTGGCCGACGACAACCCGATGAACACCGAGACGGTCAAACAGTACCGCGACATGTACGACCAGCAGCTGGCCGTGAGCATGTCCCGCGAGGGCGGCGGTATCGGCCTGCAGGACGTGCTGGTGCGCCAGCTGTCCAAGCACAAGCCGGCGCCGGCCAACACCAGCCCGTTCCCGCGCATCGAGGGCAATGCCCCGACGCTGTGGGGCAACAAAGTTGCTGAGCCTGCGCATGCGGCCCAATCGGCTGCGCGCAACGACGTGGCTGCGCTCAACTCGCGGCGCCTGGCCTTGCCGAGCAAGCTCACCGACCGCCTGCTGGCCGGCATCGTGCCGTCTGCAGGCGGCACGGCCGCAGCCACCAATACCGCCGCCGTGCCGGTGCGCGACGGCCAGCAGGTGGCCAGGGCCGTGGCGGTGCCAGACAACGGCCTGCGCATCACCGGCCGCGCCGTGGCCCAGCCGCCTTTGGCGCCGAAGAAAGCCTTTGCCGACAGCGATGAATTCGTCGCCACCATGCTGCCGATGGCCGAACAGGCCGCCAAGCGCATCGGTGTCGACCCACGTTACCTGGTGGCCCAGGCGGCGCTGGAAACCGGCTGGGGCAAGTCGGTGATGCGCAACAGCGACGGCAGCAGCAGCCACAACCTGTTCGGCATCAAGGCCACCGGCAACTGGCAAGGCGATTCGGCGCGGGCGATCACCAGCGAGTTTCGCGATGGCCAGTTCGTCAAGGAAACGGCGGCGTTCCGTTCCTACGATTCCTACCAGGACAGTTTCCACGACCTGGTCAGCCTGCTGCAGAACAATTCGCGCTATCAAGATGCGGTGAAGTCGGCCGATAAGCCAGAACAGTTCGTGCAAGAGTTGCAGAAGGCCGGGTACGCCACCGACCCGAATTACGCCAGCAAGATCTCGCAGATCGCAAGACAGATGAAGTCGTACGAGCAATACGCAGCGCTCGGTACCACAACGAAACTTTAAGGGCATGGAACCATGGCGAGTCTGATCAACATTGGTATGTCGGGGCTTGGCGCCGCGCAGTCGGGGATGTACACCCTCGGTAACAACATCGCCAACGCCGACGTCGAGAGCTACTCGCGCCAGCAGAACGTGCAGAAGACCAAGGGCGGCCAGCAGGTCGGCCAGGTCTTCATGGGCAGCGGCACCACGCTGGCCGACGTGCGCCGGGTGTACAACTCGTTCCTCGAGAACCAGCTGCGCACCACCACCTCGCTGAGCAGCGATGCCTCCTCCTACCTGGACCAGATCTCGCCGCTGGACACCGCCCTGTCGAGCAGCGACACCGGCATCACCGCCGCCCTGCAGAGCTTCTTCAGCGCCATGCAGGACGCTGCGGCCAAGCCCACCGAAGACGCCTCGCGCCAGCTGCTGCTGACCAGCGCGCAGTCGCTGAGCAAGCGCTTCAATACCCTGGCTGCGCAGCTCAACCAGCAGAACAGCAACATCAACAGCAACATGACGTCGCTGGCCGACCAGGTGAACAACCTGACCAAGACCATCGCCGACCTCAATGACCAGATTTCCCGCGTCAGCGCCATCTCCGGCCAGCCCAACGACCTGCTCGACCAGCGCGACGGCGCCGTGCGCGAGCTCAACAAGCTGGTCGGCGCCGACGTGGTCGAGCGCGACGGCAACTACGACATCTACCTGAAGAACGGCCAGTCGCTGGTGCTCGGCAAGACCACCCAGACCCTGGGCGTGGCGCCGAGCGCCACCGACCCGACGCGCTTGAGCCTGATCCTCAACCGCGGCTCGACCAAGATGGACATCACCAACAGCACCACAGGTGGTGAGCTCGGCGGCCTGATCCGCTACCGCAAGGAAACCCTCGACCCCGCGCTCAACGAGCTGGGCCGCGTGGCCCTGGTGGTGGCCGATGCCATCAACAGCCAGCTGGCCCAGGGCATCGACAAGAACGGTGACTTTGGCGCCACGCTGTTCGGCGACATCAACAGCCTCAAGGCCATCAGCGAGCGCAGCGTCGCCAAGCAGGGCAACAGCGCCGGCTCCGGCAACCTCGATGTGACCATCAAGGACACCGGCAAGCTGAGCACCAGCGACTACCAGGTGACCTTCACCAGCGCCACCGGCTACAACGTGCGCAAGCTGCCAGAAGGCACCGACATGGGCAGCTTCGACCTCAGCGACAACCCGCCACCGGTGATCGATGGCTTCACCCTGTCGCTCAATGGCGGCGGCCTGAGCGCCGGTGACAGCTTCAAGGTCACCCCCACGCGCAATGCCGCGGCCAACATCGACACCGTGCTCACCGACCCCAAGCGCCTGGCCCTGGCCTCGCCCCTGACCGCCAGCAACGGCGCGGGCAACAAGGGCACCGGCGTGATCACCCAGCCGACCCTGACCTCCAAGCTGGACATCTACGATGCCGCCCAGCGCACCCAGCTGCAGAACGGCCTGAAGTACTCGACGCCGGTCAAGCTGGTGTTCGGTGACGAAACCACCTCGCCCCAGGCGTACAAGATGTACGACGCCAAGGGCACCGAGATCGGCAGCGGCACCATCGTGCCAGGCCAGGAAAACAAGCTGCAGCTGTCGGTACCGATGGTCGATGGCAATGGCAACTCGCTGGGTGGCAACTTCACCTTCGAGATGAGCGTTTCCGGTGCGCCGAAAAATGGCGACAGCTACACCGTGGCGCTGACCGGCGCAGGCTCGGCGGACAACCGCAACGGCCAGTCGGTGATCGACCTGCAGACCAAGCCCACCGTCGATGTCGGCGCCAATGGCAAGGGCATCAGCTTCACCGATGCCTACGCCAAGCTGGTGTCCAACGTGGGCGGCAAGGCCGGCCAGGCCGAGATGGACAGCGATGCCACCACGGCGCTGCACACCTCGGCGCTGGAAAGCCGCAACAACCTGTCGGGCGTGTCGATCGATGAAGAGACCGGCAACCTGATCAAGTTCCAGCAGTACTACACCGCGTCGTCGCAGATCATCAAGGCGGCCCAGGAAACCTTCGCCACCCTGATCAACAGTCTTTAAGGAGCCGTAGATCGTGAGCGTACGCATCTCTACTTCGCAGTTCTACAACACCAGCAGCGCCAACTATCAGCGCAACTTCGCCAACGCGGTGAAAAGCCAGCAGGATGCCAGCGATGGAATCCGCGTGCGTTCGGCAAAGGACGACCCGGTCGGCGCGGCGCGCCTGCTGCAGCTCGAACAGCAACAGAACATGCTCAAGCAGTACTCGGGCAACATTACCAGCGTGCGCAATTCCCTTGGCACTACCGAGAGCACCTTGAACGCCATCGGCACGATCCTGCAGCGGGTCAATGAACTGGCGGTGAGTTCGGGCAACGGCACCTTCACCGATGCCGATCGCAAAGCCAACGCCGACGAGTTGTCTTCGCTGGAAGACCAGCTGTTCTCGCTGATGAACAGCAAGGACGAGAACGGCAAGTACATCTTCTCCGGCTCCAAGGGCGATACCCCGCCCTATGTACGCAATGCCGACGGCACCTACAGCTACCAGGGTGACCAGGGCAAGCTGAGCCTGCAGGTGGGCGACATGCTCAGCCTGGCGGCCAACGAGACCGGTTACGATGCCTTCGAACAAGCGCTCAATACCAGCCGAAGTGAAACCAAGCTGACCGCCCCGGCCACCGATGATGGCCGCGTCAGCCTGTCCAACGGCCAGGTCTCCGGCAGCTCGACCTACAATGATCGCTTTCGCAGCGGTGAGCCTTACAAGATCGAATTCGTCAGCAGCACCGAGTACAAGATCACCGACGCCAACAACAACGACGTCACCCTCGAAGCCAGCCAGGGCGGCAAGTTCGACCCAAATGGCGATAACACCAGCATCAGCTTCCGTGGTGTCGAGCTGCGCCTGGACATCACCTTCAAGGATGGCGACAAGGGCAACGAAGACGCCGCCATTGCCGGCCACACCTTCAGCCTGAGCTCGAAGGCCGACCAGGTTTCCGGCACCCGCAGTCCCGGCAATACCTCGTCGGAGCAGGTGACGGGCGCGGCCATCACCGATCAGGCTGCCTATAAGGCGGCATTCCCGTCGGGCGGTGCGGTGCTCAAGTTCACCGGTACCAACACCTTCGAGCTGTATGCATCGCCTGTGACCGCAGACAGCCGACCAGTCGCCTCCGGTGCCCTGGGTGGCCCGAACGGAACCACCGCCACGGCGGCAGGAGTCAGCTTCGAGTTGTCGGGCGCGCCTAGCGCAGGTGATTCGTTCGGCGTGAAGGTCGATACCCACCAGACCCAGAATGTGCTCGACACCATCGGCCAGTTGCGCAAGGCGTTGACCAGCCCGGTCGACAACGATCCGGTTGCCCGGCAGAACTTCCTCGCCTCGCTGGATTCGGCGATCGGCAACATCGCCAGCGCCACTGACCAGGTATCCTCGTCGATCAGTGCCATCGGTGGCCGCGGCCAGGCGCTGGACGTGCAGTCGGAAACCAACGAGGCGCTGAGCACCGAGAATACCAAGACGCAGAGCTCGATCCGCGAAAGCGACCCGGCCGAGGTGATGCTGCGCCTGCAGATGCAGACCAACATGCTGCAGGCGTCGCTGCAGGCCTATGCCAAGGTTGCCGGGTTGTCGCTGGTCAACTACATCTGATCGTCCCTTCGTTTCAGCGGCCGCGCATCGCACTTTCAGGGTGGTGCGCGGACCATCTCCCAGGTCCCTCATCGTGAATCATTCGGCACTCGTCACTCTTGCCATCCCGGCATTCAATCCAGGCTTTCTGCGCAGCGCCCTGCTCAGTGCGGTGAACCAGGATCATGCGCATCTCGAAGTGCTGGTGTGCGACGACAGCCGCGGCGAGGACGTGCAACGGATCGTCGAAGAGGTGGCGAGCGAGACCGGCAAACCGGTGCGCTACCTGCGCAACCCGCAGACGCTGGGGTTCGCTCGCAATCTGTTGATGTGCCTCGAACAGGCGCGTGGCGAGCTGATCAAGTTTCTTTGCGACGACGACCTGCTGTTCACCGACTGCGTGAGCCTGCAGGCGGCGCTGATGAACGCCCACGCCGACGTCAGCCTGACCATCTGCCAGCGCATGTTGTGTGATGCCCACGGTGCCTTGCTGCCGTCGCGCAACCTCAACAGTGTATTGTGCCCGGAAGAAGCCGTGCTCAAGGGCAGTGACCTGCTCGAAGCGCTGGAAGTGGGTGCCCCGAACCTGTTCGGCGGCCTCAGCCATGCGCTGATGCGCGTTGCCCAGGTGAAGGCGTTTCTGCCGGCACTGGTCGAGCAAGGGCAGGGCTTCGTCGCGCGCCTGGACCTGGCGCTGTACATCTGCCTGATGCGCCGTGGCAACCTAGGTCACCTCGAGCGTTTTCTGAGCGTCGAGCGGCTGCACCCTGGGCGACTGAGCCATCATCCCAGCGTCACTCTGGCCCACCCCATCGAGACAGGCTGGATCAAGGCGATGCTGGCGGCGCGCGGCAGCGAAGCGGCGCCAGCCAGAGGCTGGGTGCGCTATGTGCCGGTGGCGCGGTATGTGGATGACCAGCAGACGTGCTGGGAAGAATATGACCTCAATGGTCTCAGTGCCTTGCAGGAGGCGCGCACGCAACAGCAGGTGGGCAGCGACAGCCTGTCGTTCGAAGAAGTCTATGGCGAGTGGTTGGAATACCGCTCGCTGTCTGATGCCCAGCTCAAACTGCTGCCCAAGCGCTTCGAGCAATGGCCGGCGAAGCCGCGCATCGTGCCGGTGATCTGGGCCGAGGCGGGTGAGGAACCGGCCTTGCGAGCGACGCTCGACAGCCTGGCGAGCCAGTCCTATGCGCCGGCAGCCTGCTGGGTGCTCGCCGCGCCCCAGGTCAAGGTGCCGCAGTTGCCCGGGGTTGAGTGCCTGCCCCTGCAGGGCAACGGTCTTGCACAATTGCAAGCGCGCCTGCTGCAGGCCGATGGCGCCGACTGGGTCTTCCTGCTGCATGCTGGCGACCGCCTGGTGCCTCAGGCGTTGGCCATCATGGCCGAGCGCATGGTATTGCGTGATCGGGTGTGCCTGTATGTCGACGAAGGGGGGCACGATACCCTTAACCCGGTCATGCCGATCTTCAAGCCGGACTTCAACCTCGACCTGATGCGCAGCTTGCCTTATGTCGGGCGTTTGTTGGCGTTCGAGTGCAAGGCGCTGCTGGCTGCAGGCGGCTTCGATCAGCAGTTCGACATCCTCGCTCCTCACGATCTGTTCTGGCGCCTGGTGGAAAGTCGTGGTTTGCAGGTGGTCGAGCATATCGACGAGCTGTTGGTGCACAGCCAGTGGGACTTCGGCCAATGGTTGAGTGATCCGCGCTGTGTGGCGCAAGCCTCCCGGGTGGTACAGGCGCACCTGCAGCGCCTGGGTGTCGAGGCGGATGTCGAGGGGGCCGCGGACCAGGCCGTGTGCCAGGTCACCTATCGCCATGAAGGCCAGGCCGGCGTGTCGATCCTGGTGAGTGTCGGCGATGACCTGGCCAGGGCTCGGCGTTGCGTCGAGTCGGTGTTCGAGCACACCGCCTATGGCAACTTCGAAGTGCTGCTGATTGCCGCCGCCGATGCCCCACTCGAACTGCGTCATTGGTTGCAGGCCATGCAAAGCCTGGGCAGTGACCAGTTGCGGGTAGTCGAAGTGGCCGCCGGTACGCGCCCGGCCCGCCTGCATGAAGCGCGCGCAGCGGCGCGCGGCGATTTCCTGCTGATGCTCGACAGCGCTTGCGTGGCCTTCGACGCGCGTTGGTTGGGTGAGTTGATGGCTCAGGCCCAACGCCCGGAAGTCGGCGTGGTGGGGCCCAAACTGTGCGACGCGGCAGGTCAGGTGGTAGGCGCAGGGTTGGTGCTGGGCCTGCATGGCGAGGTGGGCACTCCATTCGTGGGTTTGCCGGCAGGCGAAAGCGGCTACATGCACAGGCTGCGCTCCACGCAGAACTGCAGCGCGCTGGCGCTCGACTGCTTGTTGGTGCGCCGCGAGCTGTTCGACGCCCTGGGTGGTTTCGATCTCGACGGCTTGCAAGGTTCGTTGCAGGATGCCGATTTCTGCCTGCGGGCCGGCGAGCAGGGGTATTTGCTGGTATGGACGCCCGCAGCGTTGCTGGCATGCCTGGGGGCCGCCAGCGACGGTGGCGCGGACCATCAGCAACTGGCGCAGGACAAGGATCTTTTCTATCAGCGCTGGCTGGCCAAGGTTGCGCGCGACCCGGCCTACAATCGCAACCTCAGCCTCAAGATGGCCAGCTTCACCCTCGAACCCGGGTTGCGCCAGGGTTGGGACCCTTTCCTCAAGCGGGTGCTGCCTGCGGTGCTGGCGTTGCCGGTGAACTCCTCGGCGGTGGGGCATTATCGCCTGGCGCAGCCGTTCCTTGAGCTGGAAAACGCCAGCTGGGTGCAGGGGCGTGTGGGCTATCGATTCCCTGACCTGATCGAGCTGGAGCGTGAAAAGCCCGATGTGCTGGTGTTCCAGTACCGCAGCAAGATGGCCTCGGTCGAGGAGATGGGGCGGCTGGTGCGCTCCTCCAGTGCCCGGCATATCTACGAGATCGATGACTACATCATCGATGTGCCAAAACGTAACGACCACTCGCGCAACATGCCGGCCGACATTCGCGAGGCAGTGAGCCAGGGCATTGCGATGTGCGACCGGGTGATCGCTTCCACCGAGCCGTTGGCAGATGCCTTGTCGAGCATGCATCACGATATCCAGGTGGTGCCCAACATGCTCGCGGCGCACCTTTGGTGCGGCTTGGAAAGCGAGCGTCAGACCAGCGCTCGGCCCCGCGTTGGGTGGGCGGGAGGCACCAGTCACCGGGGCGACCTTGAGCTGCTGCTGGAAGTGGTCAAGGCATTGGCCGACGAGGTCGACTGGGTGTTCTTCGGTATGTGCCCGGATGCGCTGAAGCCTTATGTGAAGGAGTTCCATCAGGGCATACCTATGGCGTTCTATCCGCAGAAGCTCGCCAGCCTCAATCTGGACCTGGCGTTGGCCCCGCTGGAGCAGAACCTGTTCAACGACTGCAAGAGCAACTTGCGCCTGCTGGAATACGGCGCCTGTGGTTTCCCGGTCATCTGCTCGGACACCAAGGCCTATGCCGGCTACCTGCCGTGCACGCGGGTGGCCGGCAATCAGCCGCACGAGTGGTTGGGGGCGATTCGCATGCACCTGGCCGACCCGGATGCCAGCTACCGCCAGGGCGATGCCCTGCGCGAGGTGGTGCTGCGCGACTACGTGCTGACCGAGCGCCATCTGCAGCACTGGGCCAACGCATGGTTGAGCGACTGAAGCGCCGCGGCGGCACCCAGGGCGCCGCCTGCGGTATCACTGGATTTTGAGCATCGGGTACAATATGACTGGACAAACAACCGTGAACACCTTGTCGCTGCGCGATACCCGAGTCTTGCTGTTGGGCAGCGCCGATCAGGATTACCGCGCACGTGCCATGGCCTACCTGCAGGCGGCTGGCTGCCAGGGCAGCGTCATCGACGGGGTCACCGAAGGGCAGTTGCTTGCCGCGCTGAAGCAGGCGCTGGACCAGGTCGACAGCCCCTTCGTGGTGCTGGCCAGGGACAGTGACTTCCTGCTGATCGATGCCTTGCAGCAGGCTCAGGACTGGCTGCACGCTCACCCCCAGGTGATGGGCGTGCAGGGCTATGCGTTGGGCATGCAGCCTGGCAACAGCACGGTCAGTTACTACCGTTTGGGCCGCACCGCGCACCAGGTGCTGCCAGGTGGGCTGCGTGATCGCGTGCAGCAATACGGCATCAGTGGGCTGCAGCCGTGGCGTGCAGTGCTGCGTGTGGAGGCCTTGCGCAGCGCCCTGGACGATGCGGCGCGGCAGATGGCGGACCAGGACTGGCTGCTCGGCCTGTCCTTCGCGCTGTTGTGTCAAGGGGATATCAAGGTCCTCGAGCAGACTCAGGTGGTCAGCGAGTGCGTCGAACTGGCTGTCGAGGCCGACGCCATGCTGCCGGCCATCCGAACCCTGCGCCAATGGGATGAGCAGCAAGCGGGCGACTTCGCAGGCGAGGAAGGCTTTGCCATCCTGCGCCAGTTCGCCCTGAGCCTGGGTGCACCCGACCCGGCACCGTTGCTGTTTGTCTCGCCATGGGCCAGTGTGGTCAACGAGCCGGAGCGCAGCTTCGAGGCCCGTCAATACGTCGAGTTGCCGTACTACAACGCCGCGCTGTTCCGCCAGTTGTCGGCGCTGGAGTTCCTGCAGCACGCCTGGCCAGCGGGCCAGGCCCATGTGCGGGCGCTGGAGGGCGCCTGGGTGCGCCAGCGCGACTTGTTGCAGCAGCATGCCAACGACAACGTCAAGACGCTGCGCACGCGCTACTGGCAGGCGCTGTCGGTCAACTTGTTCGCGCCGCAGATCTGTAGCCTGCTGCTCGCTACTTTGGCGGACGATGAAGACGATGCTCGGCATGAGCTGCAGGCCTGGATCGAACGCTTGCAACAGGCCGGCGCACCGCCGGTTGCCGAGCGCCTGGCACACACTCCTTCGGGGCGTGTGCTGCAGGCCCTGGCCCAGGCGACCCTGGACGATGCCGGCCGGCAGCGGGTGCGCAAGCACCTCAAGGCCGGTCGGCGCAGCAGCATGGCACTGCTTGTCATCGACCTGGCGGATGATGACGAAGCCCTGCAGCGCACTTTTGACAGCGTGGTCGCCAGTGGTTTGAGCGATTTGCGCATCGTCGTGCTCAAGGCCGGCCAGTTGCCGGCGATCACCACCGTGCGCGATACCTTGCACTTCATCAAGGTCATGCCTGACACCCTCGTTTCGCATCTCAACCAGGTGGTTCGCCAGCTGCCGAGCGACTGGTTGATGCTGTTGCAGGCCGGTGACGAACTGGCCGGCAGCGGCTTGCTGCGCCTGCAGGTCGAACTGGCGCAAGCCGGGCAATGCACGGCAGTCTGTGGCAATGAAGTGCAGCGCGATGTCGAAGGCCGCCTGATCGCTATCCAGCGCCCTGGGGCCGACGTCGACCTGCTGCGCAGCCGTCCGGACCTCATGGCGCAGCACTGGCTGCTGCGCAGGGAAGTGCTGCTGGATGTTGGCGGATACAGCGATGCCTGCCGTCAGGCACTGGAGTTCGACCTGCTGCTGCGCGTGATCGAGGCCCGTGGCCTGGGCGGCCTGGCGCATGTCGACGAATACCTGGTGGTCGGCCAGATCGACCGTGAGGCGATGCAGCCGGGCGTGCTGGCCACGCTCGACCGGCACTTGGGTGTATTGGGCTACCAGGCTCAAGTGGTGCCGGGGCGCGAGGGGCGCCTGGACATCGAGTTTCGCCATGCCGCCACGCCGATGGTCAGTATCCTGTTGTCAGCCAGTGGCGATATGCAGCAGCTCGGCGCGAGCCTTGCCAGCATCCAGCAGCGTACTCGCTATCCACGCTATGAAGTGTTGGTGGTCGGCGAGGATGAGCAGTTGCAGCAAGCCAACCTGGGTGGCCGGGTCAGGGTGGTGTGCTGCCCGTCGCAGGTGCAGTCGGAGCGTTTCAATCAGGCGGCGGGACAGGCGCGTGGCGAGTACTTGGTGCTGATGAGCGACCGCAGCCTTGTCGCCAACCCGGGTTGGATCGAGGCCCTGCTCAACCAGGCTCAGCGCCCCGAAGTAGGTGTGGTTGGCTGCCAGATGTACGGCGCTGACGGCAGTATCAGTCACGCCGGCTACGAGTTGCTGGAAGATCGGCAGGTGCACGCTAGTTGGTTGGGCGTGGCTGGTCGAGCCAGTGCCGATGTACTGGCGTTGGAGGTGGTGCGAGCTAGTCACGCGGTGTCGGCCGACGGCCTGATGGTGCGCAAGGAGGTGTTCGAAGCGCTGGGCGGCTTGCCGCAGGGCGGTACGCCGGACATCGAGCTGTGCCTGCAGGTGTCGCAGGCTGGCCTGCTGGTGCTCGTGGCGCCACAGGCGCAATTGTTCAATGGCGGCGTGCCGGTGCTGACGCCCCCAGTGCGCGAGGCGCTGGTGGCGCGAGCGCCCTGGGCATTTGCACGGGCGCTGGCCGTGGATGGCGCATACGGCATCGGCGAGCAGCCGGGTGAGGCCGGGCCACGCTGGTTGCGTGAGCTGGGCTAGCCTCAGCGGCATGAGAAGCCGGGCTCAGCCCGGCTTTTTTTTGCCTGACAAATGGCATTGGTACCCGTATGAACACCTGCCTTTCGGCGCTTTTTCATGCCATTCGCCTGCTGTGGCCTCGTCGCGGGGCAAGTTGGCAATCTTTTTGCTTCGCCTGCCCAAGTTGCTGAATTGGTCAGTATTTTGTCAGCCCGGTCGGGGCATCGGCCTCTCAAGGTGAGTCGACAATGAAAACAGTCATCCTGGCCGGCGGCCTGGGTACACGCATCAGCGAAGAATCGCACCTTCGCCCCAAGCCGATGATCGAGATCGGTGGCAAGCCGATCATCTGGCACATCATGAAGATCTACTCCCATCACGGCATCAACGACTTCGTGATCTGCCTGGGGTACAAGGGCTATGTGATCAAGGAGTACTTTGCCAACTACTTCCTGCACATGTCCGACGTGACTTTCGACATGTCGGAAAACCGCATGCACATCCATAACCGCAATGCCGAGCCGTGGCGCGTGACTCTGGTCGACACCGGGGACAACACCGCTACTGGCGGGCGCCTGAAGCGTGTGCGCGATTATGTCGGAGACGACACCTTCTGCCTGACTTACGGCGACGGTGTCGCCGACGTCGATATTCCGGCGCTGATCGATTTCCACAAGGGGCACGGCAAGCTGTCGACGGTCACCGCCGTGCAGCCTCCGGGACGCTACGGTGCGCTGGATGTGCGTGGCGAGCAGGTGCATGGTTTTCAGGAAAAGCCCTTGGGCGACGGCGGCTGGATCAATGGCGGTTTCTTCGTGCTCGAGCCGGGCATCTTCGACTACATCGAAGGCGATGACACCACCTGGGAATACGAACCCATGCGTGCCCTGGCCAGCAACGGTCAGTTGATGACCCATACCCACCGTGGCTTCTGGCAGGCGATGGACACCCTGCGTGACCGTACCTACCTGGAAGAGCGCTGGAAGTCGGGAGAGGCGCAATGGCGGGTATGGTCGTAAGCCGCAGTTTCTGGGCCGGGCGCAGGGTATTCCTGACCGGCCACAGCGGTTTCAAGGGCAGTTGGCTGGCGTTGTGGCTCAGCGAGCTGGGTGCCGAGGTGTACGGCTATTCGCTGGCACCTTGCACCTCACCTGCCATGCACGACAGCGCCCGCCTGGGCGAGCGGGTGGCTGGCGAGTTTGCCGATATCCGCGATGCCGATCAGCTGGCGCGCAGCCTGATGACCTTTGAGCCGCAGATCGTCCTGCACCTCGCGGCGCAGCCGCTGGTGCGCGAGTCCTACCGTACGCCTGCGCAGACCTATGCCACCAACGTCACCGGCACGCTCAACCTGCTCGAGGCGGTGCGCCGCTGCGATAGCGTGCGTGCGGTGCTGGTGGTGACCAGCGACAAATGCTACGAGAACCGCGAATGGCTGTGGCCCTACCGCGAGCAGGACGCCCTAGGTGGCCACGACCCCTACAGCAGCAGCAAGGCCTGCGTCGAACTGCTCTGCGCCTCCTGGCGCGAGTCGTTCCTGCGTGAACGCGGTGTCGCCTTGGCAACGGCGCGGGCCGGCAATGTGATCGGCGGTGGCGACTGGTCGGCCGACCGCCTGCTGCCCGACATTCTCCGTGCGTGGGACGCAGGCCAGGCGCTGACCTTGCGCTACCCGGGGGCGGTGCGCCCCTGGCAGCATGTGCTTGACCCCTTGCAGGGTTACCTGCTGTTGGCCCAGGCCTTGGTTGAGCAGGGCCAGGCACTGGCTCAGGCCTGGAACTTCGGACCTGACAGCGAAGGCACGGCGACCGTGGGCGAGGTGGTCGAGGCGATGGCCTCGCTGTGGCCAGGCGACGCCCACTGGGCGGTAGAAGCCGGTGCCCAGCCCCACGAGGCAGGGTTGCTCACCCTTGATTCATCCCGGGCACGCCAACAGTTGGGCTGGCGCCCGCAGTGGGATCTGCAGCAGGCGCTGCGGCAGACCCTGGAATGGCATCGCGCCTGGCGCGAGGGTCAAGACATGCAGCAATACAGCCGCGCGCAGATCGCGGCCCATGAAGGCGGAAAACAATGACTGATCAAACGGCGCAGCAGTTGCGCCAGCAAATTGCCGAACTGGTAGGCCGCTACGCGGAGCTCGAGCTGACCGCCCCTGCGTTCGTGCCGGGGCAGCATGCCGTGCCGCCATCGGGCAAGGTCATCGGCGCGCCGGAGCTACAGGCGATGACCGAGGCTGTGCTGGACGGCTGGCTGACCACCGGGCGCTTCAACCAGGCGTTCGAAAAGCGCCTGGCGCGCTACCTGGGGCGCCGTGGTGCGCTGACCGCCAACTCCGGATCCTCGGCCAACCTGCTGGCGTTTTCCGCACTCACATCGCCGCGCCTGGGCGACCGCGCCATACGCAAAGGAGATGAAGTCATCGGCGTAGCGGCGGGCTTCCCGACCACGGTCAATCCGATCCTGCAGTTCGGCGCAGTGCCGGTGTTCGTGGATATCGAAATGGGCACCTACAACATCGACCCTGGGTTGATCGAGGCGGCCATCAGCCCGAAGACCAAGGCGATCATGCTGGCCCACACCCTGGGCAACCCATTCAACCTCAAGGTGGTGCGCGAGCTGTGCGACCGCTATGGCTTGTGGTTGATCGAAGACTGCTGCGATGCCCTCGGTGCCACCTACGCGGGGCGCCAGGTCGGCAGCTTCGGCGACTTGGGCACTCTGAGCTTCTACCCGGCGCACCACATCACCATGGGCGAGGGCGGTGCGGTGTTCACCGATTCGCCGCTGCTCAAGCGCATTGTCGAGTCATACCGCGACTGGGGGCGTGACTGTTATTGCGGCCCGGGCGAGGACAACACCTGCTCCAAGCGCTTCTGCTGGCAGCTGGGCGACCTGCCGCAAGGCTATGACCACAAGTACACCTACTCGCACCTGGGCTACAACCTGAAGATTACCGACATGCAGGCTGCCTGTGCCCTTGCGCAGATGGACCGGGTCGATGACTTCATCGCCGCGCGCAAGCGCAATTTTACCTGGCTCAGCGAGCGCCTGGCCGGTTGCAGCGATCAGCTGATCCTGCCCCATGCCACGCCCAACAGCGACCCCTCCTGGTTCGGCTTCCCGCTGACGCTGCGCGACGGTTGTGGCGTCGAGCGCCTGGACCTGCTGCGCCACCTCGATGCGCAGAACGTCGGCACACGCCTGCTGTTCGCCGGAAACCTGACGCGCCAGCCTTACCTGCAAGGCCTGGAATACCGCGTCTCCGGTGAGCTGAAGGTGACCGACAAAGTCATGAAGGACACCTTCTGGATCGGCTTGTGGCCAGGCTTGACCGACGATCACCTGGAACATGCTGCCAGCAGCATCGAGCAATACGTGCGGAGGCTGTGCTGATGCGCGCCTACGTTCTGTGCGGCGGCTTCGGCACGCGCCTGCAGAGCGTGACCCAGGGCTCGCAAAAAGCCCTGGTCAGCGTGCATGGCGCGCCGTTCTTGCAGGCAGTGCTGTGCCAGCTGGCGCAGGCCGGCATTACCGAGGTGGTGCTGTGTGCCCACTACCGAGCCGACCAGGTGGCCGAACAATTGCCGGCCGTGGCTCAGGCCAGTGGCCTGGCATTGCAGCTGGTGGTCGAAGCCGAGCCTCTGGGTACCGGCGGGGCGCTGCTCAACGCGCTGCATGTCAGCCCGGCAGCGGGGCGTTACCTGGTGCTCAATGCCGACACTTATCTGGATGCCGCAGCCTACCGCCTGGCGGTCCAGTCCTCGGTCAACGCGATGCTCGGCGTACAGGTCGACGATCGCAGTCGCTACGGCAGCCTGGTGCTTGGCGAAGACGGCGCGCTGCGTGCGATCAACGAAAAGGGCGTGATAGGCCCAGGGCTGATCAATGCCGGGGTCTATGCGTTCGACGCTGAGGCGTTTGCTGCAGCCGCCGGACATGCCTGCTCGCTCGAGCGCGATCTGTTGCCTGCCTTGCTGCAGCGCAGTGCGGTTGCTGTGTGCCAGTACCAGGGGCGATTCATCGATATCGGCACGCCGGAATCGTTTGCCCGTTACTCCAGCGAATTCCAGATGAGCGCCGCCCAATGAATTCACTCGTCACGACGCTGAGCATCAGCGAAAAGCACAGCATCCTCGACGCTGTCGAGCGCATCGAGGCCGGCGCCTTGCAGATCGTTTTCGTCGTCGATGGCGCCGGCCGCCTGGTTGGCGTGGTGACCAACGGCGACGTGCGCCGCCACCTGCTACAGGGCGGGCAGACCGACGTGCCGGTGACTGCCTGCATGAACCGTCAGTTCCGTGCGGTACCTGTGGGTACCACGCGTGAAGAACTGCTCAAGTTGTTCGACCTGGGCTACATTGCCCTACCAGGTTTGGATGTCGAGCAACGGCTGGTCGAGGTCTATACCCGCCAGCTGGCTGCCAGTGCCGAAGTACCGGTGCTGGCGCGGGCGCGGGCGCCGGTGCGCATGAGTTTCTGCGGAGGCGGCACCGACCTGACCTATTTCTTCATCGACCATCCGGCCGCCGTGCTGAGCTGCACCGTGGGCCTCTACGCCCATGCCACGCTGGTGCCGCGCAACGACAAGCAAATCAATATCCACGCCGAAGACCTAGGTCGGGAAGAGCATTTCGCTTGTCTGGCAGACTTGCTTGCCGCGCCAGAAAAGAGCTTGCTGGCGACCATCGTGGCGGTGATCAAACCCAAGTACGGCTTCGACCTGTTTCTTCGATCGGACTTCCCGGTGGGGTCGGGTCTTGGCGGCTCTTCTGCGGCTACCACGGCCACCATCGCGGTATTCAATGAGCTGCGCCAGGACCGCTGGAGCACCTACGAGATCGCCGAGCTGGCGTTCCAGGCCGAGCGCCTTTGCTTCGGCATCGCCGGTGGCTGGCAGGACCAGTACGCTTCGGCGTTCGGCGGCTTCAACCTGATCGAATTCGAAAACCAGCGCAACCTGGTGCACCCGATCCGCCTGGAAGACGCCATTCGTAATGAGTTCGAATCGTGCCTGCTACTGTGCAACACTGGCATTTCCCATGACTCGGGTCGCCTGCATGAACTGCAGCGCGAAGAGATCGCGGCTGAAGCGTCGCAGACCGAGTTGCTACACGCCAGTGTCACCCTGTGCCGGCGCATGCACCGGCACCTGATTCGTGGCGAGTTGCGCGGGGTCGGTGAATGCCTGGATGAAGCGTGGCGGCTGAAGAAGCGCTTTTCCTCGGCGATCAGCCACGGACGCCTTGACGCCATCTACGATGCGGCAATCGCCGCCGGGGCGGTGGGCGGCAAGCTGCTCGGTGCCGGCGGCGGTGGCTTCTTCCTGTTTTACGTGCAGCCGCAACTGCGCCAGCGCGTGATCGACGTGCTGGCGGGTGTGGGCTGCCAGACCCAGAATTTCCGCTTTGAATCCAGCGGCGTAACCTCATGGCGAGCGAAAATCCAATGACTTCCATTCTTCTCGACGGCGTCCCCGTTGGCGGCGATCGCGTCTACGTCATCGCCGAAGTGGGCAACAACCACAACGGCTCCCTGGAGCTGGCCCGGCAACTGGTGGATGCGGCGATCGAGGCCGGTGCCGACTGCGTCAAGTTCCAGCTGCGCAACCGCGACGCGCTGTACCGGCGCAAGGCCGATGGCTCGCGCGCCGAAGACCTGGGCGTCGAATACATCCAGGACCTGCTGGACAAGGTCGAGCTGAGCCTCGACCAGCACCGCCAGGTGCGCGAATACTGCGCGCAGAAGGGCATCACCTACTTGTGCACGCCCTGGGACGAGCCGAGTGTCGATGCGCTTGCCGAGTTCGACGTGGCGGCGTTGAAGATCGCCTCGGCAGACTTGTGCAACCCGTACCTGATTGCCAAAGCTGCGAGCCTGGGCAAGCCGCTGATCCTGTCCACCGGCATGTCGTTCGAGCACGAGATCATCCGTGCGATCGAGCAGTTGCAGGCATTGGGCACGCCGTTTGCGCTGCTGCACTGCAACAGCGCGTATCCGGCTCCGGAGTCCGATATCCAGTTGGGATATCTGCGGCGCCTGCAGCAGTTGCATGGGCTGGTTGGCTACTCGGGGCATGAACGTGGCATCGCCATCACTCTGGGCGCCGTGGCGCTGGGGGCGAAACTGGTGGAGCGCCACATCACCCTGGATCGTGACATGGAAGGGCCGGACCACCTGGCCAGCCTGGAGCCCACCGAGTTCCGCCAACTGGTCGAAGGCATTCGCCAGTTGGAACTGGCACTGCCGTGGCAGGGGCCCGGTCGTCACGCCAGCCAGGGCGAGCTGCTCAACCGCGAGAACCTCGGCAAGAGCGTGATCGCCGCCCGCCCCATCGCCCGTGGCAGTGTCCTCGAAGCGGACATGCTGCGCATCGCCAGCCCTGGCCAGGGCCTGGCGCCCTACCGCCTGGAAGAGTTGCTGGGCAAGCCGGCGCAGCGTGATATCGCCCAGGGCGACTTCCTGTTCGAAAGCGATCTTCAAGAGCTGCAGCCCGAACAGAAGCTGGCCTTCGACATGCCGGTGCGCTGGGGAGTGCCGGTGCGCTACCACGATTTCCTCGACTACCGCCGGCGCATCGAGCCTGACCTGTTCGAGTTTCACCTGTCCTATCGCGACCTGAGTCTCAAGCCGCAGCCGTTCCTCGCGCCGGTGGCCTGTTCGCGCCTGGTGGTGCACGCCCCGGAACTGTTCGAGAACAGCGAGTTGCTCGACCTGGTTGCAGATGACCCAGCCTACCGCCGGCGCTCCATCGACAACCTGCAGCGGGTGGTGGAGGCCACCGAGGAGATCGCCGACTTCTTCCCAGAGGCCGATGCCCGGCTGATCGTCGCCAATATTGGCGGCTTCTCTGCCGATGCGCCACGCCCTTTGGGGATGCGCCCGGAGCTGTACCAGCGCTTCTACGAGAGCTGCGCGCAAGTCGACTTCGGCAGCACCGAGCTTATCCCGCAGAACATGGCGCCGTTCCCTTGGCATTTCGGCGGCCAGCGTCACCAGAATATTTTCATGATGCCGGACGAGCTGGCCGCCCAGGCCCGTGACAGCGGCATGCGCCTGTGCCTGGACCTGTCGCACCTGCAGATGACCTGCTTCCACTTCGGCCTCGACTTCCAGGAGGCCCTGGGCTTGCTGCTGCCGTATTCGGCACACCTGCACGTGGCCGACGCCAAGGGCACCAACGGCGAAGGCGTGTTGATGGGCACTGGCGACATCGACTGGCCTGCGGCCTGGGCGCAGATCAAGACCCACGCCGAGACGAGCTTCATTCCAGAGGTATGGCAAGGCCACAAGGATCACGGCGCAGGTTTTTGGTCGGCGCTGGCATTTTTGAATCGATTGAATTGAGCCGGACGTTCGGCGAACTGAGGTTTGAGAGATGGGAAACAAGATGCGTGTAGCTGACTACATCATGAATCGGCTGGCAGAGCTGGGCATCAAACAGGTGTTCTTCCTGCCGGGCGGCGGTGCCATGCATCTGAACGATGCCTTGGGCCGTCACCCTGACCTCGAGCCGATCCTATGCCTGCATGAACAGGCCTGTGGCATCGCCGCCGAAGCTGCCGGCAAACTGTCGGGCGGGCCAAGCGCGTGCATGACCACCTGCGGCCCGGGCGCGACCAACGCGGTCACCGCGACCTTGGGTGCGTGGCTGGACTCCACCCCGGTGTTCTTCATCTCAGGGCAGGTGAAGACCGCTGACCTCAAGGCCGGCAGCGGCTTGCGCATGCTGGGCGTGCAAGAAGCCGATATCGTCTCGATCGTGTCGTCGATCACCAAGCGCGCGGTGACACTGACCGACCCGCTGGCCGTGGCCGAGGTGTTCGACGAACTGGAACATGCCGCGCTCACTGGCCGTCGTGGCCCGGTGTGGCTGGACGTGCCGCTGGATGTGCAGGCGGTGCAGATCGACCCGTCGACCTTGCGCCGGGCGCGCCTGCCTGCGCCAGCTGCAGCGGTCGACCTGGCCGAGCCGGTAGCTCGTACCCTGGCGCTGCTCAAGCAGGCCAAGCGCCCCGGCATCATTGCCGGCAGCGGCATCCGCATGGCGGGGGCAGTCGAGGCGTTCCGGCAACTGGCGCAGAGTGCTGGGGTGCCGGTAATGCCAACCTGGCTGGCGATGGACCTGATCGAAGACGAGCATCCGCTGTACGGTGGCCGCCCAGGCTCGATCGCGCCGCGCTGGGCCAACTTCACCTTGCAAAATTGCGACCTGCTGATCGTGCTCGGCTCGCGCCTGGACATGGCGCTGACCGCCTACAACCATGCGCACTTCGCACCCAAGGCGAAAAAAGTCGTGGTCGATATCGACCCGGCCGAGATTGCCAAGTTGCAGATGGACATCGAATTGCCGGTGGTGTGCGACGTCAAGCCGTTCGTCGAGCAACTGCAGGCGGCGGTGAATGCCGAGCGTCTGCCTGACTTCAGCCGCTGGCGCGCGCAGATCGCGACCTGGCGTGCACGCTACCCGCTGCTGCAGGCCGAGCATGCCGACGACAGCCAGGGCGTCAGCATGTACCACTTCAGCGACCGGCTTTCGGACCTGCTCCAAGAAGGCGACGTCATTGCCCCGGGCAGCTCCGGATTCGCATCGGAGCTGTTCCTGCTCAACCTGCGTTTGAAGAAGGACCAGCGCTGCTTCCACAACCGCGGCACCGGTTCGATGGGCTTCGGCGTGCCGGCGGCCATCGGCGCCTGCCTGGCGGCGGGACGCAAGCAGACCATCTGCGTGGATGGCGACGGTGGTGTGCAGATGAACATCCAGGAACTGGCCACCTTGGCGGCGCAGAAGTTGCCGATCAAGTGCTTCGTGATCAACAACCAGGGTTACGCCTCGATCCGTACTTCGCAGAACGCGCACTTCAAGTTACTGGTCGGTGCCGATTCCAGCAGCGGCCTGCAACTGCCCGACCTGCAGCAACTCACCGCCGCCTACGGGGTGGGCTACGCGCGTATCGACAGCCATGACGCACTCGATGAGCAACTGCTGGCGGTGCTCGAGCGCGACGGCCCGGTGGTCTGCGAAGTCGTCGTGCAGGTCGAAGAAGCGCGCGTGCCGCGCGTCATGACGCGCATCAACGAGCAGGGCAAGCCGGAAACCGGTGCGCTGGAAGATCTGTACCCGTTCCTGCCGCGGGATGAGTTCGCGGCGCAGATGGCCATTTCGGAGCACGACTGATATGGCGTGGCTGAAGAGAACGCTGACGGGCTGGAGTTATCGCTACTTGCGTGGCACTCGCGCATGGGCGCATGCCCGCTCGCCGGAAATCCACCACGAGCGCCTGCTGCCCTACGCAAGCTATGCGCCCTGGCAGGGCGACCAGGCCTTCGCGCGAGCACTGGCGCAAGTCCAGGGCAACACCCTGGTCGACAAGTATCGCTTGTACGAGCTGTGGTCGCTGGCGCGCCAGCTGGAACACCTCGAGGGAGACTTCCTCGAGGTCGGCGTCTGGCGTGGTGGCTCCGGCTGCTTGCTGGCGATGGCCAGCAAGCGCCCTGGTCGCCAGGTGTTCCTCGCCGATACCTTCGCCGGCGTGGTCAAGGCTGGCAGCCACGATACCCGCTATCAGGGCGGCGAACACGCCGACACCGATATCGGCCTGGTCCAGGCCCTGGCGCGTAAGTGCGGGGTCGCCGACCGCGTGCAGTTGCTCCAAGGCATGTTCCCCGAGCAGAACGCCGAACGGGTGACGGGGCAATTGGCTTTGCTGCACATCGACGTCGATGTCTACGAGTCGGCACAGGATGTCCTGAACTGGGCATTGCCTCGTCTTCTGCCAGGTGCGGTGGTGGTGTTCGACGACTACGGGTTCTTTGGTTGCGAGGGTGTGACACGCCTGGTCAATGAGTTCATCCAGGGCAACCCGGATTTCCGCTTCCTGCACAACCTCAATGGTCACGCGGTACTGGTGCGCGTGGGAGCCAGCCATGCTTGATCGGCAGAACTTCAAGCACTTGCTGGTCTACGGCGCGCGCCTGGCAGGGCAGCGTGTGCAAGCCTACCTGGCAGCGCGTGATATCCGTGTCGATGGCTTTCTCGATCGCGACACCTCGTTGGGCCAGGTCCAAGGTGTCGGCGTCAGCAGCGCACAGGCCTGGGCCCAAGCCCATGACCCGGCGCAGGCCTGTGTGATCATCGGCCTGTTCAACAACTACGTCGATGTGGCCGAGGTGGTGCGAGACCTGCGCCAGCTGGGTTTTGGCCAAGTGCTCAGCCTGGTCCAGTTCGTCAACTTGATGCCTGAAGGTCAGCCGTTTCGCTACTGGCTGGTTGAAGGCGCTTATTACCAGGCCCATGCCGAGCGTATCGCGTTCATGCGCGAGCACCTGGCCGATCAGGCCAGCCGCGAGTTGCTCGACCGCATCGTCGAGTTTCGAACCAGCGGCGACTACCTGAGCCTGCCCACGCCGTCGCCACGCCAGTATTTCCCCTCCGACTTGCCAGCCTGGCCACAGCCATTGCGTTTCATCGATTGCGGCGCCTACGTGGGCGACACCGTGGCAGAAATGCGTGAGGCAGGGGTGGCATTCGCATCGGTCGCGTGCTTCGAACCGAATCTGCAGAACTATGCAGCCCTGGTCGAGAGCGTACGTGGCCTGGACGCGGTGAATTTCCCTTGCGGGGTGTCTGACCGCAACCGCCAGGTGGGCTTTGACGGTGCGCTGGGCGCGGGCGGCCACCTTATCGAGTCGGGAGGCGAGACAGTGACCTGCGTGCGCATCGACGACGCCTTGGCGGGCTTTGCACCGAACTTGATCAAGATGGATATCGAAGGCGAGGAACCTGCGGCGCTGGAAGGCGCAAGGCAAACCTTGGCCCGCCATCGGCCGAACCTGGCCATCAGCATCTATCACCGCGCCGAACACCTGTGGAGCATCTTCGAACAGCTGCACGGCTACGGACTGAACTATCGATTTTATTTGCGCTGCCACGCTCACAGCACCTTCGACACTGTGCTGTACGCGCTGAGCAGTGATGAGGGAAGACCATGAGCCTGTCGGAAAAGTCGAACTACTGGGACAGCTTCTACAGCAGTCGTAAAAAGGGCGCGCCGGCGTATCCCTCGCAGTTTGCCGCGTTTGTCATCAACGAACTCGCAGACGTCGACGGCATCATCGAGTTCGGCTGTGGCAATGGTCGCGACAGCGAATTCTTTGCGGCCAATGGCTTCGAGCTTTTGGCGCTGGATGCCTCGAAGGAGGCAATCGAGCTATGCCGGTCGCGCTCGGCCCATGATCGTGCGCGTTATGTGCAGTCCACGGCAGGTGCCGCCCGCGAGGCCATCCAGGATTTTTTGCTCGGCAAGCGCAAGGTGGCTGTGTATGCACGCTTCTTCCTGCATGCAATCGAGGAGGCCGAGGCAGCGGCGTTGCTGGACTTGCTGGGCGTGCTGCTGCCCTCCGGCAGCCAGGTGTTCTTCGAATACCGCACGGTGGACGATGCAGCCCAGGACAAGATCTTCGGCACCGACCACTACCGTCGCTACCTGGAGCATGGCAATGCATTGGCCGGCATCGAGCGGGCAGGGTTCAGCATCGTCTACCAGATAGAAGGGCATGGCCTGGCCAAGTTCCGCGACGAAGATGCCAAGGTGGGCCGTTGCGTCGCGCAGAAAAATTGAGCAACAGTGAACCGAGGTAACTGACATGCAGGACCTGCAAGGTAAGAAAATCGTCCTCTTCGGTGCGGGCAAGAGTGGTGGCCTGTTCATCGAGCAGAACCCGGCACTGAATATTCTGGCCGTGGCCGACAATGACCCAGGCAAACAGGGGGGGCTGTTCAATGGCTACCCGGTGATTGCCGCGCAGCAGATTGCCCAGTCCGATTGCGAAGTAATCGTGATCACTAGCGTCTGGTCGGACAGTATCCTCAAGCAGCTGACGGAATTGGGCCTGGAGCATCTGCCGGCAGTGATTCCGGGCAAGCGTGAAATGAAGGGGATGCGCGATATCCATCCGTTCTCCCAGCCGTTGACTAAGCGGCTCGCCAGCGAGTTGGTGATCGCCCTCGACGCCATGACCGATGCTGCAGGCATCGATCTCTACCTGGACTTCGGTACGTTGCTCGGCGCTTTGCGCGAGGGCGACTTCATCGCCTGGGACGACGATATCGATTTTTCCGTGAATGCCGAGCAGTTCGAGCACCTGGTCGGGTTGGTGCGGGAAAACCGTGACAGCCTGCCGGTGCACGACGGCGTGCAGTGGCGTATCGAAGTGATCGCCACCCATGGCGTCGATTTCGCTATCCGCATCACCTGCGACAACGTCGATGGGAGCGACGCGATCATCCCGTTCGAAACCGACATCGCGCGCCGGGTGCGCCGCGACGGTTCGGCCGTGGTGATCGGCGCCATGCCGGAATGGTTCTGCCCCGAGCGGCACTTCGACGGTTTCGATCAAGTGCAATTGTTTGGCGCGACGCTCAAGGCGCCAAGCGATGCCTACGGCTACCTGGACTTCGTCTACGGAGAGTGGCGGGTGCCGAAGAAGGACATGTCATTCGCCGATTACAACAATTCCGGGGAAGTGCTGTTCGAGCACTACGACAATTCCATTCGCGCGCTGTAAGGCGCCAGTCAGGAAGCGACCGGGCCCTTTGTGGGCCCGGTCACGTTCACCGGTCAGTTGTCAGGAGTTCCAGATGGTCCGTTCGTTGTTTGCCAAGCGACCCAGCCCTTACTACATCATGGCCCCGGACTACCGCCGCAGTTCGGCGGGTATCCGGGTACTGCACATGTTGTGCGATGCCTTGATGCGCGCCGGGCAGGAGGCCTACGTCGCGGCAGCAGGCATGAATGCTGGTCTGATGACACCGCTGCTGACCGAAGCAGTCATCGCGGTACACAAGGCGCAGGGTGTGGAGCCGATCATCGTTTACCCGGAGGTGGTCGATGGCAACCCGTTCAAGGGCAATGTGGTGGTGCGCTACCTGCTGAATCGGCCAGGATTCCTCGCCAGTGTCAGCCCGTTCGCCGAAACGGATGTGCTGTTCGCCTACACCCGCGATCTGTTGCAACCGGGCATGGACGAAGACCGTGTGCTGTACATGCCGGCGGTCGACCTCAGCATCTTCTGCCCGCCGGGAGACAGCGCCACGCGCATTGCCGGCAAGGTCTGCTATTACCGAGGTCGGAAGGGCCAGGTGGAGATCGACCCGGCGCTGCTCGGTGCCGACGCCGTGGAGATCACCGGGCAGAGCCCGGGCTCCTGGGAAGAATTGGCCGCGCTGTTCCAGAGCTGCGAGTACTTCTATTGCACGGAGCCGTCGGGCCTGGCGGCAGAGGCCGCCCTGTGCGGGTGCATCGCCGTGGTGTTGCCGGGTGCCTACGCACCTCGACCGCTGTCGCAGCATGAGAACAACAGCTACGGCGTTGCCTGGGGCAACACCCCGCAGACTCTGCGGCACGCCAGGCAGACGCTGCCGTTGTTGCGCGAGAGCCTGTTGCAGCACCAGCGCACATTCTGGGCGGCACTCGACCATTTCATCGACGTGACCCAGCAAGCCGTCGAGCAGTTCCGCGTGCGTTCACAGGTCAGCGAGGCGCAGCGCTGGCTAGAGCGGCGCAGCCTGAGCGAGGCCCAGCGTGCCCAAGTCGACCAGTACCTTCAAACGCGGCCCGGGCTGCGCCTGGCGGTGGTGATCGTCGATCGCCAGGGTGGGCCTGCTGCGCTGCGCAAGACAGTCGACAGCCTGACGGCGCTCGCTGCGCCTGGCCTTTCGGTGCTGCCCCTGGTGATTGCGGGCGGGCAGGGCCTAGTGGCGGCCATCAATGCACAGGTTGCCGACTGCGCCTGTGACCTTTTCATGTTGTTGGAAGCTGGCGAAACACTGACCGCCTCCGGTGTGCTGAGCCTGGTGTTGGAACGCGCCGCCGCGCCAAACTGCCGCGCGGTGTATGCCGACGAGGCGCTGCAGGGCAGCGGCGGTGCGCTCGAATTGCAACTGCGTCCGGCCCTCAACCTTGACTTGCTTTTGAGCCTGCCTGCGGCCATGGCCCGTCATTGGCTGTTCGATCGGGAAGTCTGGCTGGGGCTCGGCGGTTTCGATGCCGATTACCCTGATGCCTTCGAGTTGGCCTTCATCCTGCGCCTGATCGAGGTCGCGGGCCTGGATGGCCTGGGGCATATCAGCGAGCCGTTGGTGATTGGCCCTGCGCCGCTGTTGCAGGACCTAGCCCCGCAGCGCGAGGCAATCGAAGCGCACCTGCGGCAGCGCGGCTATCCCGCGGCGGCGGTGACTTCGCGCAGGCCAGGCCGATACGAGCTTGACTATGGCCATGACAGTTGCCCACCCGTCAGCATCCTGATCCGCGTGCAGGGCCAGCTCGCCTATGCCCAGCGCTGCCTGCAGAGCCTGCTCGAAGGCACCGACTACCACAATTACGAAGTGTTGCTGCTCGACCATGGTAATGACGATGCGGCTGTCCTGCAGTGGTTGGCAGGCATCGAACAGATGGCCGCCGGCCATCTGCGGGTGCTGCGGTTTGCTGCCGAACTCGAGCCGCAGGCGGTGCTGAATCAAGCGGCAAATGCGGGGCGTGGCGAGTTCCTGCTGTTTCTCGATGCCCATGCCGGTGTGATCGAAAGGGACTGGTTGGCGCAGATGCTCAATCACGCCATGCGACCCGAAGTGGGAAGCGTGGGTGCCAAGTTGATCGATGGCGATGGCCGGATTTGCGACGCCGGTCTGCTGTTGGGGCTGTCGGGGCCGGTCGCCGCGCCTTTTCAGGGGATGCCGAGCGATGCTCCCGGTTACCTGCATCGCCTGGAAGTCGATCAAAACTACACGGCTCTGGGCGAACGATGCCTGATGGTGAGCCGAGCGTTGTTCGTCTCGTTGGGCGGTTTCGATACGCAGATGGCGCCTTGGGCGCACGTAGACCTGTGCCTGAAACTGCGGCAGGAGGGTTACTTGAATGTGTGGACACCGCGCGCCCAGCTGTTGATCAGTAACGCCGAAAGGGCGGGTGCCACCGTCGAGCAGGAAGATGGCCTGTACGCTCGCTGGTTGCCTGCGATCGCGCGGGATGCTGCGAGCAATCCGAACCTGGTCGTGGGCGATGGTAGCCAGATCTTTGCCTACGCTGATACTGCGGTTTCCTGGCGTCCGCTGTCGGCCGTGGCCGCACTGCCGACGGTGCTGGCCCTGGAGAGCGGAACGGGTGGTAGTCAGCATCGGCTCGAACAACCTTTCGATGCCTTGAACGCATGCGGGCAGATCCAGGGCGCACGGCTTGGAAAATGGCTGGAAATGCCGGCACTGGAGCGCTTTGCGCCCGATGCGATCATCATCCAAGGCGCGCTCGACCCTTCGCATGTTCAGGCCATGCGTCGCATGAAGGTGTTCAGCAAGGCCTTCAAGGTCTACGACCTGGCCACCTACCTGCCGGGCGCCCGACTGCAGGGGCCTTTTGCGCGGCAGCGACCGGATGACGTGTGGGCCTTGCTGCAGTTGGGCATCGAAAACGTGGACCGCCTGCTGGTGCCAACGCACTTCATGGCCCAGGTCTGCGATGGCATCGGCGTGGATATCCAGGTGTTGGGCGATCGCCTTGCGCCCGAGCAGTGGGCGGGCCTGCAGAGCCTACGCCGCTGCGATGACAAGCCTCGGGTGGGCTGGGTGGGAGGCCTGGGAGAGCTGGACGATCTCGATATGATCGCCGACGCGGTCAAGGCGCTGGCTGGCGAAGTGCACTGGGTCGTGCTTGGCAGTTGTCCGGAACACCTGCGGCCATACATGCATGAGATCCATGCCGCGGTGACCCCGGTCCAGTATCCCGGCAAGCTCGCTTCGTTGAACCTCGACCTGGCCGTGGCGCCGTTGTGCGACAATTTGCTCAACCGGTGCAAGAGCCATCTGCGCCTGCTGGAGCATGGCGTGTGCGGTGTACCGGTGATCTGCAGCGATATCGAAGCGCACCACGGCGAATTGCCGGTCAAGCGCGTAGCTGACCACACCACTGCATGGGTCGAAGCGATCCGGCTGCATGTCGGCGACCTGGATGCTGTTGCGCAGCTCGGCGATTACCTGCGCCAATGTGTGTTGCAGGACTGGATGCTGGATGGCCCCGCGCTTGTGCGATGGCGTGAGGCTTGGCTGGGGGCGACATCATGAGGTCATCGCCTGTCGAGGCCGTGATGGCCCAGGATATCCAGCGTATTGCCGCCCATGTGGATGTGACGGCCTTGTCGCGGCAGCACTTGCTGCTGACCGGCTGCACCGGGTTTTTTGGTAAATGGTTGCTGGCGATGCTTGCCAACCTCAATCGAAATGGCGCAGCGATCCGGGTAACGGCGGTTTCTCGATCGCCCCGGCAGTTTCTCTGCCAGAACCCGGAATATTCCGGCGCAGGCTGGATCCAATGGCTGCAGGCCGATGTTCGCTCGCTCGAGCACGCGCTGGCAGGCGTTAGGCTCGACGGGGTGATCCATGCTGCCACCGACACCTTGGGTGCCGGTCAGGCGGACGCGCTGCAGCTCTATGACACGATCCTGCTAGGCGCCCGCAATGTCCTGGACCTGGCAGTGCGCAGCGGTGCCCGGCGCGTATTGTTCACTGGCAGCGGGGCGCAGTATGGCGCGATTCCATGGGCCTGCCCGGTACTGGAAAGCAGTACCGGGGCCTGTGACAGTACGCAGCCTGCCAGTGCCTACGGTGAAGGCAAGCGCGCCCAGGAAACCCTCGCCGCGCTCTACGCCCAGCGCTACGGCCTTGAGGTGGTTTTCACCCGCTGTTTCGCCTTTTCCGGGCCTGGACTGGTATTGGACGCGCATTTCGCCATCGGCAACTTCGTGCGCGACGCCTTGTATCAAGATGAGCTCGTACTCCATTCCAGCGGCAGTGCGGTGCGCAGTTACCTGCATGGCGCTGACCTGGCTGCTTGGCTACTCGCACTGCTTGCCAAGGGGGAGGGGGGGCACGCTTACAACGTCGGCTCGGACAATGCACTGAGCATCGCCGAGCTGGCCCATCGGGTGGTCGCGCGCCTGGCCCCGGGTAAGCCGGTACGAATCCTCGGCCGAGACACTGCCGCGCAAGCGCGGTCCTACTACGTGCCGCATATCGGCAAGGCGCGTGCGTTGGGCCTGGACACCTGGACGACGCTCGATCAATCCATCGACAGCATGGGCCGCTGGGCCGTTGCCCTGAGCGGTTGAGCCGGCCTTCACGCTGGCATTGGCCGCTGGCCTGGGCGCGTGGCGCAGGATGATTGCTGCGCCTGGATTCAGTCGGGCGACAAAAAGCGCGTGACTCGGGAGTCAGAACGGGCATCTTCACTGTATATTGTCGAAACCGGGAACCGTCGTGTCGCCCGGACACAGCGTCAGGGATAGGGCTTGCACCCATCGCCTGGCGTTTTGTCGTTTAGGCCGCGACGGGTATTTCGCTGTTACTGAATTGGGAAGCCATATGATTGGCATTAAAAGCATCGCCAGCTACGTGCCGACTGAAGGCGTGGACAACTACGCCCAGGGCGCGAAATTCGGCAAGGACCAGGATTTCATCTTTGGCAAGATCGGCTCGACGTTCTTGCCCCGCAAGGAAGCCGCCCAGGAAACTTCCGACCTCTGCGTCGAGGCCGCCAAGAATCTGTTCGCTGCCAATCCATCGCTGGACCCGGCCTCCATCGACGCCGTCATCGTGGTCACCCAGAATGGTGACGCCGAAGGCCTGCCGCACACCGCTGCAATCGTTCAGCACAAGCTTGGCCTGTCCACGGCGCTCGCCGCCTTCGACATTTCGCTTGGCTGCTCCGGCTATGTCTATGGCCTGTATGCAATGAAGGGCTTCATGGAAGCCGCAGGCTTGAAGAATGGCCTGCTGATCACCGCAGACCCGTACTCGAAGATCGTCGACCCGGAAGATCGCAATACCACCATGTTGTTCGGCGATGCCGCCACCGCGACCTGGATGGGCGAGGGCGCTACCTGGCAGTTGGGCAAGTCGCTGTTCGGCAGCGATGGCGCAGGGGCCGAGCATCTGCGCACCACCGATGGCAAGTTCTTCATGAACGGCCGCCAGGTCTACAACTTCGCCCTGGTCAAGGTGCCTGCGCACCTCAAACAGCTGCTCGAAGCCAGCGAACTGGGCGCTGACGACATCGACCTGTACTGCCTGCACCAGGGCAGCGCGGCCATTGTCGATGCGGTCTCGGCGCGCTTCGATGATGGCGTGCACAAGCAAAAGTTCGTCAAGGACATGGTCGAGACCGGGAATACGGTGTCGTCTAGCATTCCGCTGCTGCTGGAAAAGCACGTGATGGGCTCGCAGCATGCGCGCGTTGCTCTCAGTGGTTTCGGCGTAGGGTTGTCGTGGGGCTCGGCGATCATCGAGCGTAAAAACTGATCGCGCGCCGCCTCGCAAATGAACGCCACCCTCGGGTGGCGTTTTTGTTTGCTGCAATCTCACGCTAGCGCCTGAATTCTGGCGTCAAACCCTTGATTTCATTGGGCTGGCAGGATGCCAGCAATTTTTTTTGAAAAATCCCTAAAGCAACCCGCCCAGACGACGATAACCATTACGAAGGTTCTCTGTGCCGCACCCGGCGAATTGCCAAGGCCGGAAGCCGTAGTACCCAATCCAACGAGGAATTCGTCATGGCTTTGACTGTTAACACCAACACCACCTCCCTGGGCGTCCAGAAGAACCTGAACCGTGCTACCGACGCGCTGGCCACCTCGATGACCCGCCTGTCCTCCGGCCTGAAAATCAACAGCGCCAAAGACGACGCTGCCGGCCTGCAGATCGCTACCCGCATGACCTCGCAGATCCGTGGTCAGACCATGGCTATCAAAAACGCCAACGACGGTATCTCCATCGCCCAGACCGCTGAAGGTGCGATGCAAGAGCAGACCAACATTCTGCAGCGTATGCGTGAACTGGCCATCCAGTCGCGAAACGACTCCAACAGCGCCGACGACCGTATCGCTCTGGACAAAGAATTCCAGTCGATGTCCTCGGAACTGACCCGTATCGCCAACAGCACCCAGCTCAACGGCAAGAACCTGCTGGACGGTTCGGCTTCGACCATGACCTTCCAGGTTGGCTCGAACACCGGCGGCGTGAACCAGATCACCATCAACCTGAACCAGAAGTTCGACGCCTCCTCGCTGGGTATCGGCTCTTCGATCAACATCCAGGGCTCCAGCAGCGCCCTGTCGGAAACCAACTACAGCGCCGCTGTTGCTGCCATCGACACCGCTCTGCAGACCATCAACACCAACCGTGCTGACCTGGGTGCTTCGCAGAACCGTCTGACCAGCACCATCAACAACCTGCAAAACATCAACGAAAACGCCGAAGCTGCTCGTGGCCGCGTACAGGACACCGACTTCGCTGCCGAAACTGCTCAGCTGACCAAGCAGCAGACCCTGCAGCAAGCTTCGACCTCGGTTCTGGCTCAGGCCAACCAGCTGCCGTCGGCAGTACTGAAGCTGCTGGGCTAATCTGCCTAGTTGCTGGCGGGGGAGTGCTCTTGCGGCGCTTCCCCGCCTTTTCATTGCGAGGTGGTGGACATGGACATGAGCGTCAAGCTGAACCTGTCTTATCCGGCCGCACGTTCGGCCGAGCAGGTTACCGAAAAGCCGGTTGTCCGGTCGACGGAGCAGGTCAAACCCGAGGACGACAAGAAAGCCCCCCTGGCGGTGAAGGATACCGACAAGGTCAAGAGCGCCGTCGCGGAGATCGAGAAGTTCCTGAAAGCGTCACAACGCAATCTGGAATTCTCCACGGATGAAGAGTCCGGCAAGATTGTTGTCAAAGTCATCGCGACCGATAGCGGTGAGCTGATTCGCCAGCTGCCTTCGGAAGAGGCGTTGCGGATTGCCCACAGCCTGAGTGATGTCAAAAGTGTTCTGTTCGACGCCAAGGTATGATCGGCGGCGAATTTCAATGAAGTGATGCATCACGGTCCGCTGGAGCGGGCGTGAAGCGTTGAGAGAGGGACTACAGCATGGCAAGCCCGATTGCTCCCAGTACCGGCCTTGGGTCCGGTCTGAACATCACCGAGATCGTGAATGCTCTGGTTACCGCCGATACGGCGGCAAAAAAGGCGCAGATCACCCGCCAGACCAGCAACAATACCGCGATGATCTCGGGCATTGGCTCGCTGCGCAGTGCCCTCACGGCGTTCCAGGACGCCATGAAAAAACTCAATGACAAGGACGCGCCGTCGTTCAACGCGTTCGCTGCCAGCTCGGGCAACGAGGCTGTGGTCAAGGTCAAGTCGAGCAACGCGGCAGTGGCCGGTAGCTACGACATCAAGGTGATCAACCTGGCAACCTCGTCCAAGGTGGCTAGTCAGTCGTTCGACACTGGTGCGAGCACGGCAATTCCTGAGGGCGAGCTGACCATTTCCCAGGGTGGCAACGACTACAAGGTCAAGGTGGCTGCCGGCTCGACCCTGCAAAGCGTGCGCGACCAGATCAACAAGGAGCTGGGCGCCAAGGGACTTTCCGCGAACATCGTCAACGAAGAGAGTGGTTCGCGCCTAGTCATTGGTTCCACCACCACGGGCAAGGGCTCCGATATTTCGGTGAGCGGCATCGCTGAGCTTGAAATCAGTGGCACAACCAAGATGACGGGGACCGGGGCGGGCTATATCACCGACCTGGCCAAGGATGCCGAGTTGACCGTGGACGGCCTGACCGTCAAGAGCGCGAAAAACACCATCAGCGATGCGATCAGCGGCATGACCCTGGAGTTGACGGGTGCCACGGCGAACGGTGCTGCAGGCACGTCGACCAAGATCACTGTAGCTGCCGACAACGATGGATTGAAAAAGTCGGTGCAGAGCTTTGTCGATTCCTACAACACCCTGCAAAAAGCGATCACTTCGCTGACCACCACCTCGCGTGACGCGAATGACAATCTGGTCCTTGGCCCGTTGACCAACGACCCGACCACTCGCTCGCTGTTGTCCGATGTGCGCAAGGTGCTGAGCGAGGTGGGTAGTGGCGATCAGCTGACATCCCTGAGCCAGTTGGGTATCAACACTCAGAAAGATGGCACGCTGGAATTCAACACCACCAAGTTCACTTCGGCGATGAACGACAAGAAACTGGGCACTGAAGTCCAGGCCTTGTTCACCGGCACCAACGGCATTTTCGAGCGCATGAACAAGGCGATCGACCCGTACAACGCTACCGATGGTAGCCTCGCCACGCGCAAATCCAACCTTGATAAGGTCGCGAAAAACCTCAGCGACCAGCAGGCTGCGCTGGATCGTCGCACCGAGTCGCTGACCGAATCGCTGACCAAGAAATACGTGGCTCTGGACACCGCGCTGGGCAAGATGAAAGCTCAGGCCGACCAGATCACCTCGATCTTCGATGCGATCAACGCCCAGGCCAAGAAGTCCTGATTCGGCCTGAATGACAAGAGCCCGGCTGCGTTCATCGACGCGCCGGGCTTTTCGTTTTGGCCCTAAAGTTTTTTGACGGGGCGGCGATACACAGGGTACAAGCAACCTTTTTCGCTGCAACGAGGTAGATCCATGAACCCGATGTTGGCCCTTCGGCAATACCAGAAAGTCAACGGTGTGGCGCAGACGTCCGAAGCCAGCCCGCACCGTTTGGTGCAGATGCTGATGCAGGGCGGCCTGGACCGCATGGCCCAGGCCAAAGGCGCCATGGCGCGTAATGACATCGCCCAGAAGGGCATCCTGATCGGCAAGGCCATCGACATCATCGGTGGCCTGCGCGAAGGCCTGGATCTGGAAAACCACGCCGACAGCCTGGCCGAACTGGACAGCCTGTACACCTACATGAGCCGCCGCCTGGTCGAAGCCAACGTGAAGAGCGACCCCGCCATCATCGACGAAGTGGCGCGCCTGCTGATCACCGTGAAAGAAGGTTGGGATGCGATCGGCGACCCGTCGGCGGCTTCCTGATCAAGGAGGATGACATGACCGAGGTAATCGCCCGAATCGAACAGACCCGCGAGTTGCTGCTGGCCGCCCTGGCCAGCCGCGACTGGGATGCGGTCGGTGAACTCGACCTGCAATGCCGCCTGCGCATTGACGATGTGCTGACCGAGGCACAGGGCAACGAGGCCGACGTGCGCGACAGCCTGGAGCAGCTTTTGCTCGTCTACCGCCAATTAATTGATGTTGCAAGTGGCGAGCGTCAATCAATAGTCGACGAGATGATGCAAATCCGTCAGGCGAAAAACGCGGCTAAGGTATACCATCTGTTCACGTGAACCACAGATGGGCAAAAAGCCGTCCGCCATTAATTTGACTGTATGCGTTTTTTTGACTTTACTAGTGGCTGTTTTCGAATTTCAGACGTCCGAACACTGACCATTCAGTCGGAATGATGTCGCGCATGCCTTCGGGCGCCGATATGACTAGGGAAGTTGCTATTGCATGTGGCGTGAAACCAAGATTCTTCTGATCGATGACGACAGCGCCCGCCGCCGCGACTTGGCGGTGGTACTGAACTTTCTCGGGGAAGAGAACCTATCGTGCTCCAGCCAGGACTGGCAGCAGGTAGTCGAATCGTTGTCTTCCAGTCGCGAAGTGCTCTGCGTGCTGATCGGTGCCGTCAATGCTCCAGCCGGAGTGCTTGGGCTGCTTAAGACCGTGGCAGGGTGGGATGAGTTCCTTCCGGTGCTGCTGATTGGTGAAATTTCTTCTGCAGACTACCCCGAAGAGCTTCGCCGCCGGGTGCTGTCCAACCTGGAAATGCCGCCCAGCTACAGCCAGCTGCTCGACTCGCTGCACCGTGCCCAGGTCTACCGCGAGATGTACGACCAGGCCCGCGAGCGCGGTCGCCAGCGCGAGCCCAACCTGTTCCGCAGCCTGGTCGGCACCAGCCGTGCCATCCAGCATGTGCGCCAGATGATGCAGCAGGTGGCCGATACCGACGCCAGCGTGCTGATCCTTGGTGAGTCCGGCACCGGCAAGGAGGTGGTGGCGCGCAACCTGCACTACCACTCCAAGCGCCGCGAAGCGCCGTTCGTGCCGGTCAACTGCGGGGCGATTCCGGCCGAGCTGCTGGAAAGCGAACTGTTCGGCCATGAAAAGGGCGCCTTCACCGGGGCCATCACCAGCCGTGCCGGGCGTTTCGAGCTGGCCAACGGCGGCACCTTGTTCCTCGACGAGATCGGCGACATGCCGCTGCCGATGCAGGTCAAGCTCTTGCGCGTGCTGCAGGAACGTACCTTCGAGCGGGTGGGCAGCAACAAGACCCAGAGCATCGATGTACGCATCATCGCCGCGACCCACAAGAACCTCGAGAGCATGATCGAGGAAGGCACCTTCCGCGAAGACCTGTACTACCGCCTCAACGTGTTCCCCATCGAGATGGCGCCGCTGCGTGAGCGCGTGGAAGACATCCCGCTGCTGATGAACGAGCTGATCTCGCGCATGGAGCACGAGAAACGTGGCTCGATCCGCTTCAACTCCGCAGCCATCATGTCGCTGTGCCGCCATGGCTGGCCGGGCAACGTCCGCGAGCTGGCCAACCTGGTCGAGCGCATGGCCATCATGCACCCCTACGGGGTGATTGGTGTGTCGGAGCTGCCGAAGAAGTTCCGCTACATCGACGACGAGGACGAGCAGCTGGTCGACAGCCTGCGCAGCGACCTCGAAGAGCGCGTGGCGATCAACGGCCATGCGCCGAACTTCGCCAACCACGCCATGCTGCCGCCGGAAGGGCTGGACCTGAAGGACTACCTGGGCAGCCTGGAGCAGGGTTTGATCCAGCAGGCGCTGGACGATGCCAACGGGATCGTGGCGCGTGCGGCCGAGCGCTTGCGCATTCGCCGCACCACCTTGGTGGAGAAGATGCGCAAGTACGGCATGAGCCGCCAAGGCGGCGAGGACCAGGCCGAAGATTGATTTGGCCTGTACCGGCCCTATCGCCGGCAAGCCGGCTCCCACCACTTGAGGCTTGTGGTGCACCTGTGGGAGCCGGCTTGCCGGCGATAGGGCCGGGCCTGTAAAAACCCAAAACCCCCATCCCCGGCACGGCTATTGCTACACCGCTGGCACCACACCGTTTTTATGACGGTCAGCCACGCGAGAGAGCACGATGCCCCAGGCCGCCCACCATTCCCGAGCCCTTGATCTGCAGGGGCGTACCCCGGTCGAACAGGAGAGTCGAGAGGGGCTGGAGCAGGCGTTCGCCCTGTTCAACCAGGTTTCCTCCCAGCTCAACCAGTCCTACAGCATGCTCGAAGCCCGCGTCAGCGAGCTCAAGGGCGAGCTGGCGGTGGTCGGCGCCCAGCGCATGGCCGAGCTGAACGAGAAGGAGCGCCTGGCCAACCGCCTGCAGAACCTGCTCGACCTGCTGCCCGGTGGGGTGGTGGTGATCGATGACCAAGGCCTGGTGCGTGAAGCCAACCCCGCGGCCTGCGAGCTGCTTGGCGAGCCCTTGCTGGGCCAGCTCTGGCGCCAGGTGATCGGCCGCTGCTTCGCCCCGCGCAAGGACGACGGCCACGAAGTGTCGCTGCGTGACGGGCGCCGCCTGTCCATCGCCACGCGTTCGCTGGACGCCGAGCCCGGCCAGTTGGTGCTGCTCAACGACCTGACTGAAACCCGTCGCCTGCAAGACCAGCTGGCGCGCCACGAACGGCTGTCTTCGCTGGGCCGCATGGTGGCGTCGCTGGCCCACCAGATCCGCACGCCATTGTCGGCGGCCATGCTCTACGCCAGCCACCTGGCCGATGGCGAGCGCGAGCTCGCGCCAGAGACCCGTCAACGTTTTGCCGGCAGCCTGAAGGAGCGCCTGCACGAGCTCGAGCACCAGGTGCGCGACATGCTGGTGTTCGCCCGCGGCGAGCTGCCGATGACCGACCGGCTGACCCCCAAAGCCCTGTTCCAGGCCCTGCAGCACGCGGCCCAGGCCCATGTGCAGGGGCATGCCGTGCGCTGGCAGTGCGACACCCACCTGGGCGAGCTGCTGTGCAACCGCGATACCCTGGTCGGCGCCTTGCTCAACCTGATCGAAAATGCCCTGCAGGCCAGCGAAAGCCCGGCGCGGCTCAAGGTGCACCTGTTCCGCCGCCAGCACAGCCTGCACCTGTGCATCAGCGATGCCGGCAGCGGCATTGCGCCCGAGCTGCTCGGGCGCCTGGGCGAGCCGTTCCTCACCACCAAGGCCACCGGCACCGGGCTCGGGCTGGCCGTGGTCAAGGCCGTGGTGCGTGCGCACCAGGGCAGTCTGCAACTGCGTTCCAGGGTCGGCCGCGGCACCTGCGTGACAGTGGTGCTGCCACTGATCGACGGCCAGCCGGCGGAGGGCCTGTGATGCCCATCAAGGTGCTGCTGGTCGAAGACGACCGCGCCTTGCGCCAGGCGCTGGGCGACACCCTGGAGATCGGGGGCTTCGCCTACCAGGCCGTAGGCAGTGCCGAGGAGGCGCTGCAGGCGGTGGCGGGCGAGGCGTTCAGCCTGGTGGTCAGCGATGTGAACATGCCAGGTATGGACGGCCACCAGCTGCTGGCGCAATTGCGCCGCCATTACCCGCAGCTGCCGGTGCTGCTGATGACCGCCCACGCAGCCGTGGAGCGTGCCGTCGAGGCCATGCGCCAGGGCGCGGCGGACTACCTGGTCAAGCCGTTCGAGCCCAAGGCGCTGCTGAGCCTGGTCGAGCGCCATGCGGCGGGGCGCCTTGGCGCAGATGAAGGGCCGGTGGCCAACGAGGCTGCCAGCCGGCAACTGCTGGAGCTGGCCGCGCGGGTGGCGCGCAGCGATTCCACGGTGCTCATTTCCGGCGAGTCGGGTACTGGCAAGGAAGTGCTGGCGCGCTACATCCACCAGCAGTCACCGCGCGCGGCCCAGCCGTTCGTGGCGATCAACTGCGCGGCGATCCCCGACAACATGCTCGAAGCCACGCTGTTCGGCCATGAAAAGGGCGCCTTCACCGGCGCCATCGCTGCCCAGGCAGGCAAGTTCGAGCAGGCCGAAGGCGGCACCTTGCTGCTCGACGAAATCTCCGAGATGCCCCTGGGCCTGCAGGCCAAGTTGCTGCGCGTGCTGCAGGAGCGTGAAGTGGAGCGGGTCGGCGGGCGCAAGCCGATTGCCCTGGACATCCGCGTGCTGGCCACCAGCAACCGCGACATGGCCGGCGAAGTGGCGGCCGGGCGCTTCCGTGAAGACCTGTTCTATCGCTTGTCGGTGTTCCCCCTGGCCTGGCAACCGCTGCGCGAGCGCGCCGGCGACATCCTGCCGCTGGCCGAGCGCCTGCTGGCGCGGCACGTGGCGAAGATGAAGCATGCGCCGGTGCGTTTATCGGCCGAGGCCCGTGCCTGCCTGCAGGCGCACAGCTGGCCGGGCAACGTGCGCGAGCTGGACAACGCCTTGCAGCGGGCGCTGATCCTGCAGCAGGGCGGGGTGATCGAAGCGGCGGATTTCTGTCTGGCAGGCGCCATTCCCTTGTCGGCTGCGGCGCAGGCCACTATTGCGCCATTATCCGAGCCGGCCACGGCGGATGCAGGCGGCCTAGGCGACGACATGCGTCGCCACGAATTCCAGATGATCATCGACACCCTGCGCGCCGAACGCGGTCGCCGCAAGGAGGCTGCCGAACGGCTCGGCATCAGCCCGCGCACCCTGCGCTACAAGCTGGCGCAGATGCGTGATGCCGGCCTGGACGTGGAAGCCAGCCTGTACGGCTGATCGCGCCATTTCAAAGATCGTCGAGCGGGCTGGCACTCTTGTTGCTAGTTCTGGGCTATCCGCCGCATGAGTGTCAAAAAAATGCGGCCGCCGGAGAGAGAAGTTCATGAGCCAAGGTGTTGAATTCAATCGTCTGATGTTGGACATGCGGGCCATGCAGGCAGAAGCCATGTCCGCGCCCAAAGCCACTGCCGCGCCTGAGCTGGCGCCGGGGCAGAGCAGCTTTGCCGACATGCTCGGCCAGGCCATCGGCAAGGTGCATGAGACCCAGCAGGCGTCGACCCAGCTGGCCAATGCCTTCGAAATCGGCAAGAGCGGCGTCGACCTGACCGACGTGATGATCGCTTCGCAGAAAGCCAGCGTGTCCATGCAGGCGTTGACCCAGGTACGCAACAAGCTGGTCCAGGCGTACCAGGACATCATGCAGATGCCGGTTTGAGGACGGAAGTGAGTCATGGCTGAAGCAGTCGTCGAAAACGCCCCCGCCAAGAGCGGTTCGCCCGCGAGCAAGCCGCCGCTGTTCGGCATGGCGTTTCTGGAAAACATCTCGCAGATGCCCATGCTGCGCCAGGTTGGCCTGCTGGTCGGGCTGGCGGCGAGCGTGGCGATCGGCTTCGCCGTGGTGCTGTGGTCGCAGCAGCCGGACTACCGCCCGCTGTATGGCAGCCTGGCCGGCATGGACACCAAGCAGGTCATGGATACCCTGGCCGCTGCCGACATCCCCTACAACGTCGAGCCCAACTCCGGGGCTCTGCTGGTCAAGGCCGACGACCTCTCCCGTGCGCGCCTGAAACTGGCAGCCGCCGGCGTGGCGCCCAGCGATGGCAACGTCGGTTTCGAGCTGCTCGACAAGGAGCAGGGCCTGGGCACCAGCCAGTTCATGGAAGCCACCCGCTACCGCCGCAGCCTGGAAGGCGAGCTGGCGCGCACCGTGTCCAGCCTGAACAACGTCAAGGCCGCCCGCGTGCACCTGGCGATCCCGAAAAGCTCGGTGTTCGTGCGCGACGAGCGCAAGCCCAGCGCCTCGGTGCTGGTCGAGCTGTACCCGGGGCGTTCGCTGGAAGCCGGCCAGGTGATGGCCATCGTCAACCTGGTCGCCACCAGTGTGCCGGAGCTGGACAAGTCGCAGGTCACCGTGGTCGACCAGAAGGGCAACCTGCTCTCCGAGCAGCTGCAGGACACCGCCTTGACCATGGCCGGCAAGCAGTACGACTACAGCCGCCGCATGGAAGGCATGCTCACCCAGCGCGTGCACAACATCCTGCAGCCGGTGCTGGGCAACGACCGCTACAAGGCCGAAGTGTCGGCTGACCTTGACTTCAGCGCGGTCGAATCGACCTCCGAGCAGTTCAACCCGGACCAACCCGCGCTGCGCAGCGAGCAGTCGGTCAACGAGCAGCGCGCCAGCAGCCAGGGCCCGCAAGGCGTGCCGGGTGCCCTGAGCAACCAGCCACCAGGCCCGGCCTCGGCGCCGCAGACCACCGCGGGCGCCCCAGGCGCCGCCGCCGCGATCCAACCTGGCCAGCCTTTGGTGGACGCCAACGGCCAGCAGGTCATGGACCCGGCCACCGGCCAGCCGATGCTCGCGCCGTACCCTTCGGACAAGCGCCAGCAGACCACCAAGAACTTCGAGCTGGACCGCTCCATCAGCCACACCCGCCAGCAGCAGGGGCGCCTGACCCGCCTGTCGGTGGCCGTGGTGGTCGATGACCAGGTCAAGGTCGACGCCAACGGCGAAACCACCCGTGCGCCGTGGGGCGCCGAAGACCTGGCGCGCTTCACCCGCCTGGTGCAGGACGCGGTGGGCTTCGATGCCAGCCGTGGCGACAGCGTGACGGTGATGAACGTGCCGTTCGCCGCCGACCGCGGCGAGGTGATCGCCGACATCGCCTTCTACCAGCAGCCGTGGTTCTGGGACATCGTCAAGCAAGTGCTGGGCGTGCTGTTCATCCTGGTGCTGGTGTTCGGCGTGCTGCGCCCGGTACTCAACAACATCACTGGCGGCGGCAAGCATGCTGCCACGGACAGCGACATGGAGCTGGGCGGCATGATCGGTCTGGATGGCGAACTGGCCAACGACCGCGTCAGCCTGGGTGGCCCGACAAGCATTCTGTTGCCAAGCCCGAGCGAGGGTTACGAGGCGCAGCTCAACGCAATCAAAGGCCTGGTGGCCGAAGACCCGGGCCGCGTGGCCCAGGTCGTGAAAGAGTGGATCAACGCCGATGAGTGACAATCGAGCCATTACCGCCAAGCTCAGCCGGGTCGACAAGGCAGCCATCCTGCTGCTGTCGCTCGGCGAGACCGATGCTGCGCAAGTGCTGCGACACATGGGCCCCAAGGAAGTGCAGCGGGTCGGTGTGGCCATGGCGCAGATGGGCAACGTGCACCGCGAGCAGGTCGAGCAGGTGATGAGCGAGTTCGTCGAGATCGTCGGCGACCAGACCAGCCTGGGCGTGGGCTCCGATGGCTACATCCGCAAGATGCTCAACCAGGCCCTGGGCGAAGACAAGGCCAACGGCCTGATCGACCGCATCCTGCTCGGTGGCAACACCAGCGGCCTGGACAGCCTCAAGTGGATGGAGCCGCGTGCGGTGGCCGACGTGATCCGCTACGAGCACCCGCAGATCCAGGCCATCGTGGTCGCCTACCTGGACCCTGACCAGGCCGGCGAAGTGCTGAGCAACTTCGACCACAAGGTACGCCTGGACATCATCCTGCGCGTGTCGTCGCTCAATACCGTGCAGCCGGCGGCGCTCAAGGAGCTGAACCAGATTCTCGAGAAGCAGTTCTCGGGCAACTCCAATGCCGCGCGCACCACCCTGGGCGGCATCAAGCGCGCCGCCGACATCATGAACTTCCTCGACAGCTCCGTGGAAGGTGCACTGATGGACTCGATCCGCGAGATCGACAACGACCTGTCGGAGCAGATCGAAGACTTGATGTTCGTCTTCAACAACCTGGCCGATGTCGACGACCGCGGCATCCAGGCGCTGCTGCGCGAGGTGTCCTCCGATGTGCTGGTGGTGTCGCTCAAGGGCGCCGACGAGCGGGTCAAGGACAAGATCTTCAAGAACATGTCCAAGCGTGCCTCGGAGCTGCTGCGCGACGACCTGGAAGCCAAGGGGCCGGTGCGCGTCAGCGACGTCGAGACCGCGCAGAAGGAAATCCTCACCATCGCCCGGCGCATGGCCGAGGCCGGCGAGATCGTGCTCGGCGGCAAAGGCGCCGAGGAAATGATCTGATCCACAGGTCCTCTGTAGGAGCGGCCTTGTGTCGCGAAAGGGCTGCGAAGCGGCCCCAGGATTTTGGATTCTGGATTCTGGATTCAGGATTTCAGTGTTGTTGCATAAATTGCTGGGGCTGCTGTGCAGCCCTTTCGCGACACAAGGCCGCTCCTACAGGGGGCGCATTGGTCGAACAGGGTTTTTGAGTACCTGAGAACATGCCCACCAAAGAATCCCACCCCAGTGACCTGATCCGCGCCCGCGACCTCGTGGGCGTCGACGTCTGGGCGTTGCCCAGCTTCGACCCGGAGCCTGCACCTGAGCCGGAACCGGAACCGGAAGTGGTCGAGGAAGAAGTCGAGGAAGTGCCGCTGGAAGAAGTCCAGCCGCTGACCCTCGAAGAACTCGAAGCGATCCGCCAGGAGGCCTACAACGAAGGCTTCGCCACCGGCGAGCGCGAAGGTTTTCACAGCACCCAGCTGAAGGTGCGCCAAGAGGCCGAGGAAGCGCTCAATGCCAAGCTGGCCAACCTTGAGCAACTGATGGAGCACCTGTTCGAGCCCATCGCCGAGCAGGACACGCAGATCGAAAAGACCATGGTGCACCTGGTGGCGCACATGGCCCGCCAGGTCATCGGCCGCGAACTGCGCAGCGACTCCAGCCAGATCACCCAGGTGCTGCGCGAAGCCTTGAAGCTGCTGCCCATGGGCGCCGACAACATTCGCATCCACCTCAACCCCCAGGACTTCGAGCTGGCCAAGGCCCTGCGCGAGCGCCACGAGGAGAGCTGGAAGCTGCTCGAGGACGATGCCCTGCTGCCCGGTGGTTGCCGGATCGAGACCTTGCACAGCCGCATCGACGCGACCATGGAAACGCGCATCGAGAAGGCCGTGGCGCAGCTGTTCGACCAGCTGCACGACCACGCCCTGCATCCGGCAGCGCCGGATGTGTCGGTCGAGATAGGCGCCAGCGATGCGCCTTGACCGCACCAGCTTCGGCAAGCGCCTGAGCGGCTACGCCGAAGCCATCGAGCTGCCGGCGCAGCCCGTGGTCGAAGGCCGCCTGCTGCGCATGGTCGGCCTCACCCTCGAGGCCGAGGGCCTGCGCGCCGCGGTCGGCGGGCGCTGCCTGGTGATCAACGACGACAGCTACCACCCGGTGCAGGTCGAAGCCGAGGTCATGGGCTTTTCCGGCAACAAGGTGTTCCTCATGCCGGTCGGCAGCATCGCCGGCATCGCCCCGGGCGCGCGGGTGGTGCCGCTGGACGACAGCGGCCGCCTGCCCATGGGCATGAGCATGCTCGGCCGGGTGCTCGACGGCGCCGGCCGCGCGCTGGACGGCAAGGGCGGGATGAAGGCCGAAGACTGGGTGCCGATGGATGGCCCGATCATCAACCCGCTCAACCGCGACCCGATCAGCCAGCCGCTGGACGTGGGTATCCGCAGCATCAATGGCCTGCTGACCGTCGGGCGCGGCCAGCGCCTGGGCCTGTTCGCCGGTACCGGCGTGGGTAAATCGGTGCTGCTGGGCATGATGACGCGCTTCACCGAGGCCGAGATCATCGTGGTCGGGCTGATTGGCGAGCGGGGCCGCGAGGTCAAGGAATTCATCGAGCACATCCTCGGCGAAGAGGGCCTCAAGCGCTCGGTGGTGGTCGCATCCCCCGCCGACGATGCGCCGCTGATGCGCCTGCGTGCGGCCATGTACTGCACGCGCATCGCCGAATATTTTCGCGACAAGGGCAAGAATGTCCTGTTGCTGATGGACTCGCTGACCCGCTTTGCCCAGGCCCAGCGTGAAATCGCCCTGGCCATCGGCGAGCCGCCGGCGACGCGCGGCTACCCGCCGTCGGTGTTCGCCAAGCTGCCCAAGTTGGTGGAGCGTGCCGGCAACGGCGAACCCGGGGGTGGCTCGATCACTGCGTTCTATACCGTGTTGTCCGAAGGCGACGACCAGCAGGACCCGATCGCCGACTCGGCGCGTGGCGTGCTCGACGGCCACTTCGTGCTGTCCCGGCGGCTGGCCGAGGAAGGCCACTACCCGGCCATCGATATCGAGGCCTCGATCAGCCGGGTCATGCCGCAAGTGGTCGATGCCGACCACCTGCGCCAGGCGCAGAAATTCAAGCAGCTGTGGTCGCGCCTGTCGCAAAGCCGCGACCTGATCAGCGTCGGCGCCTATGTCGCCGGCGGCGATCCGGAAACCGACCTGGCCATCGCCCTGCAGCCCAAGCTGGTGGACTTTCTGCGCCAGGGGCTGGACGAGAACGTCGGCATGGCCCAGAGCCGCCAGCAACTGGGGTCGATCTTCATGCCCCCGGGCAATGGTTGAGTAGCCTATGAGCATGCCCAGCCGTGCCGCGCGCCTGGCGCCGGTGGTGACCATGGCCGAGGAGGCCGAGCGCAAGGCTGCCCAGCGCCTGGGGCACTTCCAGCAGCTGGTGGCCCAGGCCCAGGCCAAGCTGGGCGAGCTCGAGTCGTTTCGCGAGGGTTACCAGGCGCAGTGGATCGAGCGCGGTGGGCAGGGTGTCGATGGCAGCTGGCTGCTCAACTACCAGCGCTTTCTGGCTCAGCTCGAAACGGCGATGACCCAGCAGCGCCAGAGCCTGCTCTGGCACCAGAACAACCTGAAGAACGCCCGTGGTACCTGGCAGCAGGCGTATGCACGGGTCGAAGGGCTGCGCAAGCTGGTACAGCGGTACATGGACGAAGCGCGGCGGGCCGAAGACAAGCGCGAGCAGCGCTTGCTCGATGAACTGTCCCAGCGGCTGCCCCGGCAGGGGCATCTGTAACCTGCGGCGGCCCTATCGCCGGCAAGCCGGCTCCCACAGGAGCCGTGCCAGTGCCCTACCTGTGGGAGCCGGCTTGCCGGCGATAGGGCCGCATCAGGCATCCCCGGTTTGCCACTACCGCTAGCGCCTGCTAAACCTTGAAGAGTTGCATTCGCCATCATCGAAGGAATCGCTAGCATGGCAGTCGAGACCGATTTTTCGCAGGACGGGAAAAAACTCACGATCAAGGTCAAGGGGCGCTTCGATTTCGGCAAGCATCAGGAGTTTCGCGATGCTTACGAGCGCCAGGCGAAAAAGCCCGACTCGGTCGTGGTCGACCTGAAGGACACCACCTACCTGGACAGCTCCGCGCTCGGCATGCTGCTGTTGCTGCGCGACCACGCCGGCGGCGACGACTCGGATGTGCGGGTGGTGCATGCCAGCTCCGACGTGCGCAAGATCCTGGCCATCTCCAATTTCGAAAAACTGTTCGACATCAGTTGAACGCCCAGATGCCTCCCGAACAGGCGTTGACCGTGCTGGTGGCCGAAGATGGCGCCACCGACCGCCTGTTGCTGGCGCAGATCGTCCGGCGCCAGGGGCATCAGGTCTTCACGGCGGAAAACGGCGAACAGGCGGTGGCGCTGTTCGCCGAAAAGCGCCCGCATATCGTCTTGCTCGATGCCTTGATGCCGGTGATGGACGGCTTCGAGGCGGCGCGGCAGATCAAGGCCCTGGCCGGCGAGGCGCTGGTGCCGATCATCTTCCTGACCTCGCTGAACGAGGAGGGTGCCCTGGTGCGCTGCCTGGAGGCCGGGGGCGATGACTTCATGGCCAAGCCCTACAGTGCGGTGATTCTCGGCGCCAAGATCCGCGCCATGGACCGCCTGCGCCGGCTGCAGGCGACGGTCCTCGAACAACGCGACCTGATCACCCGCCATCACCATCACCTGCTCAACGAACAGCGCGTGGCCAAGGCGGTGTTCGACAAGGTCGCCCATTCCGGCTGCATCACCGCACCTAACATCCGTTACTTGCAGTCGCCTTACGCGCTGTTCAACGGCGACCTGCTACTCGCGGCGTTCACGCCCTCGGGCGACATGCACGTGCTGCTCGGCGACTTCACCGGGCACGGTCTGCCGGCCGCTGTGGGCGCCATGCCCCTGGCCGAGGTGTTCTACGGCATGACCGCCAAGGGCTACGGCCTGGCGCAGATGCTGCGTGAGATGAACGCCAAGCTCAAACGCATCTTGCCGGTCGACATGTTCTGCTGCGCGCTGCTGCTGAACCTGAGCGTGCAGCGTGGCACCGTGGAGGTGTGGAACGGCGGCATGCCGGATGGCTATCGGCTGTCGGGCGCAGGAGACGTGCTGTCCACCCTGGCCTCGCGCCATCTGCCGCTGGGCATTCTCGCCGCCGAGCGCTTCGACGACAGCACCGAGGTACTGCCGCTGGCGGCGGGCGAGCGGTTGCTGCTGCTGTCCGATGGCGTGGTCGATACTGCGGACGATCAGGAGCGGCTGTTCGGCGTCGAGCGCCTGCGCACGGTGCTGGCGGCCAACCGCGACCCGGTGCGCCTGTTCGACGAGGTGATGCAGGCACTGCAGGGTTTTGGCGGGCGCCCGCGGGACGACATCAGCCTGTGTGACATCCGCATGTTCGCCGCCGAAGAGCGGGTGCCGGCGCCGACCCTCTATTCCGACAGCGGGCGCTCCAGCCCGCTGGACTGGTCGCTAGGCTTCGAACTGCGTGGCGAAAGCCTCAAGCGATTCAACCCGGTGCCCTACCTGGTGCAATTGCTGCAGGAGATCCACGGCTTGCGGCCGCGCACCGGGGCGTTGCACAGCGTGCTCAGCGAGCTGTATTCCAATGCCCTGGAGCATGGCGTGCTGGGCCTGGATTCGCGGCTCAAGCGGGACGTGCAGGGCTTTGCCGATTACTATCAGGAGCGCGCCCGGCGGCTGGGCGTGCTGGCCGAGGGCTTCGTGCGCATCGACCTGAAAGTGGAACCGCTGGCCGGTGGTGGGCGTCTGATGATCGAAGTGCGCGACAGCGGCGCCGGCTTCGATGTGCACCGGGTGCTTTCGCGCCCGCCGCAGGACCAGGGCCTCAGTGGTCGTGGCCTGAGCCTGGTGCGACGGCTTGCCAGCAGCGCGCAGTGGCGCGAAGGCGGGCGTTGTGCCCAGGTGCATTTCGAATGGTGAGCCGCCGGGCGGCTCGGTCATAATCCGGCTTGATCAAGGAGTGAGCAAGTGACTGACATGCATATCGACCACAGGGTGCTCAGGGACCTGCAAGAGGTGATGGAGGAGGGCTACCTGCAGTTGCTGGAAACCTTCCTCGAAGACTCCGAGCGGCGCCTGAGCCAGTTGCACGGTGCCCGCACTGCCGACGAGCTGGGCATGGCGGCCCACAGCTTCAAGGGCAGCAGCGGCAACATGGGTGCGGTCGGCCTGGCCCAGCTTTGCCAGCAGCTGGAGGAGCGGGTCAAGGAGCGCGCGTTGTACGGCATCGAGGACCTGATCCAGCGTATCGACCAGGAATACCTGGAGGTGCAGCGCTTCTATCGTGCCGAGCGCGAGCGGGTCTCGGCAAGCTGATCGGCAGGTTGGCGCGAGTTTTGCCTGTCTGTGCCAGGACGATATTCATGTTTTTGGCGCGGAGACCTTTCAATGCCTGTCGCACCCAACCCTTTGTTGCAATCCAGCACCCTGAGCAAGCCGTCGAACGCTGCTTCCTCGCGGCTGGACAAACCGCTGCAGGCGGCGGGCGGGCAGGGCGGTGGCTTCGACCAGGTGATGGCCAACCAGGGCCGCGACAAGCCTTCGCTGCGCGACGACAAGGTCAAGCCCAAGGACAAGCCTGACACCGACCAGGGCGGCAAGGCGGCGGCAGCCGACAAGCCGGCCGTTGCCGATGACGGCAACAAATTGCCAGCCAGCGACCAGGCCCAGGCCAGCACCGACGCCGACGCAAGCTCGGTGGATGCCAACCTGGTAGCCGGCCAGGTCACCGATGCCCAGCCGGGCGCGCAGCTGTTGCAGGCCCAGGCCCAGACCGTGGCGCCGGTGTTGCAGGCGGCCGCTCAGCAACCACCGGCGCCGGCGTTGCCTGAAGAGGATGCCGGCGAAACCTTCGACCCCGAGGCCGACGCCCTGGCCAACATGCCCACCCTGCGCCTGGCGCTGGAGCAGAGCGCCCAAGCCAAAGGCACCACCTCGGCGCATGCCGCCAACACCGCGCAGCAGCCGCAGGCCGAGGATGGCCCGGTGGCCGTCAATCCATTGGCGAACCTGGTCGACAAGGTCGAAGCCGAGGCAGGCCATGCGGAGTCGGGTGACAAGGCCTTCGGCGCCTTGCTCGAAGACGGCCTGAAAGACACCAAGAACGCCAGCAGCGATACCCGCATCGATGATTTTGCCAACCGCCTTGCCAGCCTGACCCAGGCGGCCACGGCCAAGACCGCCAACGCCGTGCCGGTGACCCCGAGCCCCCTGCACCAGCCGCTGGCGATGAACCAGAACGCCTGGGCCGAGGGCCTGGTCAACCGGGTCATGTACCTGTCCAGCCAGAACCTCAAGTCGGCCGATATCCAGTTGGAGCCGGCGGAGCTTGGGCGCCTGGACATTCGCGTCAACCTGGCGGCGGACCAGTCGACCCAGGTCACCTTCATCAGCGGCCATGCCGGCGTGCGCGATGCGCTGGACAGCCAGGTGCACCGCTTGCGCGAGCTGTTCGCCCAGCAGGGGCTGGCGCAGCCGGACGTCAACGTCGCCGACCAGTCGCGCGGGCAGCAACAGCAGCAGGCGCAGCAGGATGGCTCGCAGTTGTCCGGCGTGGCGGCGCGCCGGGCGCAGGAAGGTGGCGCTGGCGAGCGGGGTGGTGACGTTGCCGATGCCGCCCGGCCGGTCGAGCAGCAGGTGGTCATCGGCGACAGCGCGGTCGACTTCTACGCCTGATTTGCCGTGGCAGCACCGGCCTCTTCGCGGGGCAAGCCCGCTCCCACAGGTACACCACCGACTTTGGTGCAGTGGTGTACCTGTGGGAGCCGGCTTGCCGGCGATAGGGCCGGTACAGACTAAAACCCGAAATCTGGCATAACACTTGCTCAAGCCACGTCATCTCCTTTGAAACCCCGCTGGACGACGGATTATTGGCATGGCGAAGAGCGACGCAGTGAAAGACCCCGCCGCTAAAGGCAAACTCAAGCTGATCCTGCTGCTGGTGCTGGCACTGCTGCTGGCCGTCGGCCTGTCGGTGGGCGCCACCTGGTTCATCATGCACAAGAGCGAGCCGGCCCCGGCGGCCGACCCGGCGGCGGCCAACGTCAAGCCGGCGGCGATCTACGAGCCGCTGGCCCCCGCCTTCGTGGTCAATTTCAACCAGAACGGCCGCCAGCGCTACATGCAGGTGAGCATCACCCTGCAAGGCCGCAACCAGGCCGACCTGGATGCCCTGAAGGTGCACATGCCGGTGATCCGCAACAACCTGGTGATGATGTTCTCCGGGCAGGGCTTCGACAGCCTGGCCGGCAGCCCGGTGGGCCAGGAGATGCTGCGTCAGAAAGCCACCGCGGTGGTGCAGGAAGTGGCGCAGAAGGAAGTCGGCAAACCTGTGGTCGACCAGTTGCTGTTCACCAATTTCGTATTGCAGTAGGAGTCCGCCATGGCCGTACAGGACCTGCTGTCCCAGGATGAGATCGATGCCCTGCTGCATGGCGTCGACGATGGGCTGGTACAGACCGAAAGCGCTGCCGAGCCTGGCAGCATCAAGAGCTACGACCTGACCAGCCAGGACCGTATCGTGCGGGGTCGCATGCCGACCCTGGAAATGATCAACGAGCGCTTCGCCCGCTACACCCGCATCAGCATGTTCAACCTGCTGCGCCGCTCCGCCGACGTGGCCGTGGGTGGCGTGCAGGTGATGAAGTTCGGCGAGTACGTGCATTCGCTGTACGTGCCCACCAGCCTCAACCTGGTGAAGATCAAGCCGCTGCGCGGCACCTCGCTGTTCATCCTCGACGCCAAGCTGGTGTTCAAGCTGGTGGACAACTTCTTCGGCGGCGACGGCCGTCACGCCAAGATCGAAGGCCGCGAATTCACCCCGACCGAGCTGCGCGTGGTGCGCATGGTGCTGGACCAGTGCTTCGTCGACCTCAAGGAAGCCTGGCAGGCGATCATGCCGGTCAACTTCGAGTACATGAACTCCGAGGTCAACCCGGCCATGGCCAACATCGTCGGGCCGAGCGAGGCGGTGGTGGTGTCGACCTTCCACATCGAGCTCGACGGCGGTGGCGGCGACCTGCACGTGACCATGCCGTACTCGATGATCGAGCCGGTGCGCGAAATGCTCGATGCCGGCTTCCAGTCCGACCTGGACGACCAGGACGAGCGCTGGGTCAAGGCCCTGCGCGAGGACGTGCTGGACGTGTCGGTGCCGCTGACCGCCACCGTTGCCCGCCGCCAGCTGAAGCTGCGCGACATCCTGCACATGCAGGTCGGCGACGTGATCCCGGTGGAGCTGCCCGAGCACCTGGTGCTGCGCGCCAACGGCGTGCCGTCGTTCAAGGCGCGCCTGGGCTCGCACAAGGGCAACCTGGCCCTGCAGATCATCGACCCGATCGAACGCCGCTGACGGCGTGCCGGTCGCTCACTACGAATTGAATGCCTGCCGAGGACATCATGGCTAACGAAAACGAGATCACCTCCCCCGAGGACCAGGCCCTGGCCGATGAATGGGCTGCGGCCCTGGAAGAAACCGGTGACGCCGGCCAGGCCGACATCGACGCGCTGCTCGGCGCCGATGCCGGCAGCTCAGGCGCCGGCCGCCTGCCGATGGAAGAGTTCGCAAGCTCGCCGCGGCCCAAGGAAAACGTCAGCCTCGAAGGCCCCAACCTGGACGTGATCCTCGACATTCCGGTGAACATCTCCATGGAAGTGGGCAGCACCGAGATCAACATCCGCAACCTGCTGCAGCTCAACCAGGGCTCGGTGATCGAGCTTGACCGCCTGGCCGGCGAGCCGCTCGACGTGCTGGTCAACGGCACCCTGATCGCCCATGGCGAGGTGGTCGTGGTCAACGAGAAGTTCGGCATCCGCCTGACCGACGTGATCAGCCCCAGCGAACGCATCAAGAAGCTGCGCTGAGTGAAGGGCACGATGCGGGCCGCGATGGCCCTGGTCGGCTTGCTGGCCAGCGAAGTGGCGATTGCCGCCGTGGCCGCCACCCCGGCCGCGCCGGCCGCAGCCGCGCCCGGCAGCCTGGGCGGGCAGCTGGCGCAGATGGTCTTCGGCCTGTTGCTGGTGGTCGGCCTGATCTTCTTCCTGGCCTGGGCGCTGCGCCGCATGCAGGGCGCCACCCCCAAGGGCGGCCAGGTGATCGAGATCGTCGGCAGCCGCGCCATCGGCCCGCGTGACCGGCTGCTGCTGGTGCAGGTGGGCAACGAGCAGATTCTCATCGGCCACAGCCCCGGCAGCATCGAGGCCTTGCATGTGCTGGCGGAGCCGGTGCAGGTGCCTGCCAGTGCCCGCCAGGCAACGCCGGAATTCGCCCAGCGGCTGATGGAGCTGATGGGCAAGGATCAGAAGGACAAGAAGTGATGAGCCGCGCCTTGCGCACCCTGTTGAGCACCTTGCTGCCCATCGCGCTGCTGCTGGCCGCGCCGCTGGCGCTGGCGGCCGACCCGCTGTCGATCCCGGCCATCACCCTGTCCAACGGCCCGGACGGGCAGCAGGAGTATTCGGTCAGCCTGCAGATCCTGCTGATCATGACGGCGCTGAGCTTCATCCCGGCGTTCGTCATCCTGATGACCAGCTTCACCCGCATCATCATCGTGTTCTCGATCCTGCGCCAGGCCCTGGGCCTGCAGCAGACGCCGTCGAACCAGGTGCTGACCGGCATGGCGCTGTTCCTGACCATGTTCATCATGGCCCCGGTGTTCGACCGGGTGAACCAGGACGCCCTGCAGCCCTACCTGAAAGAGCAGATGACCGCCCAGCAAGCCATCGACAAGGCCCAGGGGCCGCTCAAGGACTTCATGCTGGCGCAAACCCGGCAGAGCGACCTGGACTTGTTCATGCGCCTGTCCAAGCGCACCGACATCGCCGGCCCCGACCAGGTGCCGCTGACGATCCTGGTGCCGGCGTTCGTCACCTCCGAGCTGAAGACCGCGTTCCAGATCGGCTTCATGATCTTCATCCCGTTCCTGATCATCGACATGGTGGTGGCCAGTGTGCTGATGGCCATGGGTATGATGATGCTGTCGCCGCTGATCATCTCGCTGCCGTTCAAGATCATGCTGTTCGTCCTGGTCGATGGCTGGGCGTTGATCATGGGCACCCTGGCCGGCAGTTTCGGCGGCGTCTGACGCCGTCAAGGAGAGCCCCGCATGACCCCTGAAGTAGCTGTCGACCTGTTCCGCGATGCGCTGTGGCTGACCACGCTGATGGTTGCCATCCTGGTGGTGCCGAGCCTGCTGGTGGGCTTGATGGTGGCGATGTTCCAGGCCGCCACGCAGATCAACGAACAGACCCTGAGCTTCCTGCCGCGCCTGCTGGTCATGCTGGTGACGCTGATCGTCGCCGGCCCTTGGCTGGTGCAGAAGTTCATGGAGTACATCACCGGCCTGTACACCAGCATCCCGCAGCTGATCGGTTGAGGCGGCCATGCTGGAGCTGACCGACGCGCAGATCGGCACCTGGGTCGCCACCTTCATCCTGCCGCTGTTCCGGGTGACGGCGCTGCTGATGACCATGCCGATCTTCGGCACGCGCATGCTGCCGGCGCGCATCCGCCTGTACGCGGCGGTGGCCATCACCGTGGTGATCGTGCCGGCACTGCCGCCGTTGCCCGAATTCGACCCGCTGAGCCTGCGTGGCCTGCTGCTGTGCGGCGAGCAGGTCATCGTCGGCGCGCTGTTCGGGTTTTCCCTGCAGCTGCTGTTCCAGGCCTTCGTCATTGCCGGGCAGATCGTCGCGGTGCAGATGGGCATGGCCTTCGCCTCCATGGTCGACCCGGCCAACGGCGTCAACGTGGCCGTGGTCAGCCAGTTCATGACCATGCTGGTGAGCGTGCTGTTCCTGCTGATGAACGGCCACCTGGTGGCGTTCGAGATCCTCACCGAGAGCTTTACCACCTTGCCGGTGGGCAATGCGCTGATGGCCAACCAGTTCTGGGAAATGGCCGGGCGCCTGAGCTGGGTGTTCGGCTCCGGGCTGTTGCTGATTCTGCCGGCGATCGCTTCGCTTTTGGTGGTGAACATCGCCTTTGGCGTGATGACCCGCGCTGCGCCGCAGCTGAACATCTTCTCGATCGGCTTCCCGCTGACCCTGGTGCTGGGCATCGGCATCTTCTGGGTGGGCCTGGCCGACATTCTTTCCCATTACCAGGCATTGGCCAGCGAAGCGCTGCAATGGCTGCGTGAACTGGCAAGGGCGCGCTGAGCATGGCCGAGAGCGAGAGCGGTCAGGACAAGACGGAAGACCCCACCGAAAAACGCAAGCGCACCGCGCGCGAAAAAGGTGAGATCGCCCGCTCCAAGGAGCTGAACACGGTGTCGGTGACCCTCGCCGGTGCCGGGGCCTTGCTGGCCTTTGGCGGCAACCTGGCCGAAACCCTGATGACGCTGATGCGCATGAACTTCTCACTGACCCGTGAAGTGCTGGTCGATGAGCGCTCCATGGGCCAGTTCCTGCTGGCCTCGGGCAAGATGGCGATCTGGGCGGTGCAGCCGATCCTGGTGCTGCTGTTCGTGATCGCCTTCGTATCGTCCATCTTGCTGGGCGGGTTCATCTTCTCCGGGAGCCTGCTGCAGCCCAAGTTCAGTCGCATGAACCCCTTGTCGGGGATCAAGCGCATGTTCTCGCTGAACTCGCTGACCGAACTGCTCAAGGCGATGGCCAAGTTCTTCATGATCCTGGTGGTGGCGCTGGTGGTGCTCAGCAATGACCGCCAGGCGCTGCTGGCGATCGCCAACGAGCCGCTGGAGCAGGCGATCATCCACAGCGTCCAGGTGGTGGGCTGGAGTGCCCTGTGGATGGCGGCGGGCCTGTTGATCATCGCGGCGGCGGACGTGCCGTTCCAGCTGTACCAGACGCACAAGAAGCTGAAGATGACCAAGCAGGAGGTCAAGGACGAGTACAAGGACAGCGAGGGCAAGCCCGAGGTCAAGCAGCGCATCCGCCAGCTGCAGCGCGAGGTGTCGCAGCGGCGCATGATGGCCGCGGTGCCTGAGGCCGATGTGATCATCACCAACCCCACGCACTATGCCGTGGCCCTGAAATACGACCCGGAGCAGGGTGGGGCGGCGCCGCTATTGCTGGCCAAGGGTACCGACTTCATTGCCTTGAAGATTCGCGAGATCGCCGTGGAGCACAAGGTGCAGATTCTCGAGTCGCCCGAGTTGGCGCGGGCGATCTACTACTCCACCGAAGTCGAGCAGGAGATCCCGGCGGGGCTGTACCTGGCCGTGGCGCAGGTGCTGGCATACGTGTTCCAGATTCGCCAGTACCGCTCGGGCAAGGGCAAGCGGCCGGAGCCGTTGAAGGAAGACCTGCCGATCCCGCCAGACCTTCGCCGCGACAGCTGAGGGCCCAATCGCCGGCAAGCCGGCTCCCACAGAGTGGGTGGTGTGGGAGCCGGCTTGCCGGCGATAGGGCCGGCCCTGCCCGCACAAAACCCAAAGTTGGAAGGCTTCTTGCAGAGCCACGCCCAAGCGCCCCTTGGGCGTCAAAGTTTTGCATGAAGAGGAATCGCGGTGGATCGCACTCAGTTAATCAGCAACGCCCGGCAAAACCTGGCCGGTCTCGGCCGGGGCAACCTGGGGGTGCCGTTGTTGCTGCTGGTGATGTTGGCAATGATGATGTTGCCGATACCGCCGTTCCTGCTCGACGTCTTCTTCACCTTCAACATCGCCCTGTCGATCGTGGTCCTGCTGGTCTGCGTGTACGCCCTGCGGCCGCTGGACTTTGCCGCGTTCCCCACCATCTTGCTGATTGCCACGCTGTTGCGCCTGGCCCTGAACGTCGCCTCCACGCGCGTGGTCATGCTCCACGGCCAGGAGGGCCATGGCGCCGCGGGCAAGGTGATCCAGGCCTTCGGCGAGGTGGTGATCGGCGGCAACTATGTCGTGGGTGCGGTGGTGTTCGCCATCCTCATGATCATCAACTTCGTGGTGGTGACCAAGGGTGCCGGGCGTATCTCGGAGGTGAGCGCGCGCTTCACCCTCGACGCCATGCCCGGCAAGCAGATGGCCATCGACGCCGACCTCAATGCCGGCCTGATCGACCAGGCCCAGGCCAAGGCGCGCCGCGCCGAGGTGGCCCAGGAGGCCGAGTTCTACGGCTCGATGGACGGTGCCAGCAAGTTCGTGCGCGGTGACGCCATCGCCGGCCTGCTGATCCTGTTCATCAACCTGATCGGCGGCATGCTCATCGGCATGCTGCAGCACGGCATGAGCTTCGGCGATGCGGGCAAGGTGTACGCCTTGTTGACCATTGGTGACGGTTTGGTGGCGCAATTGCCATCCCTGCTGTTGTCCACCGCCGCCGCGATCATGGTCACCCGTGCCTCGGGCTCCGAGGACATGGGCAAGCTGATCAACCGGCAGATGTTCGATTCGCCAAAGGCGCTGGCGGTATCGGCCGGCCTGATGATCGTCATGGGCCTGGTGCCGGGCATGCCGCACATCGCCTTCCTCAGCCTCGGCCTGCTGGCCGCCGGTGGCGCGTACCTGGTGTGGAAGAAGCAGCAGAAGGCCAAGGTCGAGGCGCTGCAGGAAGCCCAGCGCCAGCAGGACCTGCTGCCTTCGCCGCAACGTGCGATGGATACCAAGGAACTGGGCTGGGACGACGTCACCCCCATCGACATGATCGGCCTGGAGGTCGGCTACCGCCTGATCCCGCTGGTCGACCGCAACCAGGGTGGCCAGCTGCTGGCGCGGATCAAGGGCGTGCGCAAGAAGCTGTCCCAGGACCTGGGCTTTCTCATGCCCACCGTGCACATCCGCGACAACCTCGACCTGCAGCCCAGTGCCTACCGCCTGACGCTGATGGGGGTGATCCTGGCCGAGGCCGAGATCTACCCGGACCGGGAGCTGGCGATCAACCCTGGCCAGGTGTTCGGCACCCTCAACGGCATTGCCGCGCGCGACCCGGCATTCGGCCTGGAGGCGGTGTGGATCGACGTCGGCCAGCGGGCCCAGGCGCAGTCGCTGGGCTACACCGTGGTCGATGCCAGTACGGTGGTGGCCACCCACCTCAACCAGATCCTGCAGAAGCACTGCCACGAGCTGATCGGCCACGAAGAGGTGCAGCAGCTGCTGCAGGTATTGTCCAAGGCTTCGCCTAAACTTGCCGAGGAACTGGTACCGGGTGTCATTTCCTTGTCGGGGCTGCTCAAGGTCCTGCAAGCGTTGCTTGCCGAGCAAGTGCCAGTACGTGATATTCGCAGCATTGCCGAGGCCATCGCGAACAATGCCGGCAAGAGTCAAGATACCGCCGCGCTGGTCGCGGCAGTGCGCGTCGGATTGTGTCGTGCCATCGTGCAAAGCATTGTCGGCGTTGAGTCCGAGCTGCCTGTGATCACCCTTGAGCCAAGGTTGGAACAGATTTTGCTCAATAGTCTGCAAAGGGCCGGGCAAGGTCAGGAAGACGGTGTTCTTCTGGAGCCGAGCATGGCCGAAAAGCTGCAGCGTTCGTTGATCGAAGCAGCCCAGCGTCAGGAGATGCAGGGCCAGCCGGCCATCCTTCTGGTCGCCGGCCCGATCCGCGCCATGCTGTCGCGCTTCGGTCGCCTGGCTGTACCGAATTTGCATGTTCTGGCGTATCAGGAAATACCGGATAACAAGCAAGTCACCATCGTTGCCACCGTGGGCCCCAACGGCTGAGGTAGTGGGTTATGCAAGTTAAGCGTTTTTTCGCCGCCGATATGCGTCAGGCCATGAAGCTGGTCCGTGATGAGCTGGGCTCCGATGCCGCCATCATCGGCAACCGCCGCATCGCCGGCGGTGTCGAGCTGACGGCCGCGCTGGACTACAAGCTGTCTGCGCTGGCCCCGCGCGTGCCCAACACCGAGCTGGAAGAAGAGCTGCGCAAGACCCATTCGCGCATCGCCACGGCCCAGGCCGAGCTGGACAACCGCGAAGATGCCAGCGAAGGCAACCGCCAATTGTTCGCCGGCCAGTCGCTGACCGCCTCGGAGCCGCTGATCGAGCCGCACGTGGAGGCGCCGGCAGCCGCTGCCGCAGCTGCCCCGGCGCCGGTCGACCAGCGCGTGTTCGACGCCATGCGCTCGGAGCTCTCGGGCCTGCGCGAGCTGCTCGAAGTGCAGCTCGGTTCGCTGGCCTGGAACCAGCTGCAAGGCGCCAAGCCTGCGCAAGCCAACCTGTGGCGCCGCCTGCAGCGTATCGGCCTGTCTGGCCCGATCGCCCGCGAACTGCTCGACCTCACGGCTGAAATCGATGAGCCGCGCCAGGCCTGGCGCATGCTTTTGGCGCACCTGGCGCGGATGATCGAGGTGCCCGAGGTCGAGCCGATCGAGGAGGGCGGGGTGATCGCCATGGTCGGCCCGGCCGGCATGGGCAAGACCACCACGTTGGCCAAGCTGGCGGCGCGCTATGTGCTCAAGTACGGCCCGCAGAACCTGGCCCTGGTGAGCATGGACAGCTTTCGCATCGGCGCCCAGGAGCAACTCAAGACCCTGGGCCGCATCCTCAACGTGCCGGTGACCTACGTCGACCCGGGCCAGTCGCTGGCCCAGGCGCTGGAGCCGCTGCTGCGCAAACGTGTGGTGCTGATCGATACCGCCGGCCTGCAGGCCAGCGACCCGGCGCTGCGCATGCAACTGGAAACCCTGGCCGGGCGCGGCATTGCCGCGAAGAATTACCTGGTGCTGGCCACCACCAGCCAGAAGCAGGTGCTCACCGCTGCCTACCACAGCTACAAGCGCTGCGGCCTGGCCGGTTGTATCCTGACCAAACTCGACGAAACGGCGAGCCTCGGCGATGTGCTGAGCCTGGCCATCAGTCATGAACTGCCAGTGGCCTACCTCACCGATGGCCCGCGTATTCCTGATGACCTGCACCTGCCGCGCCCGCACCAGTTGGTGACCCGCGCGGTCAATGTGCAGTTGCAAGACGAGCCCAGCGAAGAGGCCATGGCCGACATGTTCGCTGATCTCTATCACAACCCGCGGCGCGCGGGCTGATGATGAAGCGTATGCAAAATACCTACACCAGGGGGGCGCTGTAATGCCTCTAGTGTGGCTTGGGTCCAAGCGAGACAAGGTAAACAACGAACATGGGTAGCATGCATCCCGTACAGGTGATCGCCGTCACCGGTGGTAAAGGTGGCGTCGGCAAAACGAACGTTTCAGTGAACCTGTCCCTGGCGCTGGCCGAACTCGGCCGCCGGGTCATGCTGCTGGACGCCGATCTGGGCCTGGCCAATGTCGACGTGTTGCTGGGCTTGACCCCCAAGCGCACCCTGGCCGACGTGATCGAAGGGCGCTGCGAACTGCGCGATGTGCTGTTGCAGGGGCCGGGCGGTGTGCGCATCGTGCCGGCGGCCTCGGGCACCCAGAGCATGGTGCACCTGGCGCCGGCCCAGCATGCCGGCCTGATCCAGGCCTTCAGCGAGATCGGCGACAACCTCGACGTGCTGGTGATCGACACCGCTGCAGGTATTGGTGACTCGGTAGTCAGCTTCGTCCGCGCGGCCCAGGAAGTGCTGCTGGTGGTCTGCGACGAGCCGACCTCCATCACCGACGCCTACGCCCTGATCAAGCTGCTCAACCGCGATTACGGGATGAACCGTTTCCGCGTGCTGGCCAACATGGCGCAGAGCCCGCAGGAAGGGCGCAACCTGTTCGCCAAGCTGACCAAGGTCACCGACCGCTTCCTTGACGTTGCCCTGCAGTACGTGGGCGCCGTGCCTTACGACGAGTGCGTGCGCAAGGCGGTGCAGAAGCAGCGCGCAGTGTACGAAGCCTTCCCGCGCTCCAAGTGCGCGCTGGCCTTCAAGGCCATTGCCCAGAAGGTCGACAGCTGGCCGCTGCCGGCGAACCCGCGCGGGCACCTGGAGTTCTTCGTCGAGCGCCTGGTGCAACCCACCAGCGCAGGGCCGGTGCTATGAACGCGAGCGGATTCAAGATGTACAGCAAGGCGTCCAAGGACGCCCAGTACGAATTGATCGAACGCTACGCCCCGTTGGTCAAGCGCATTGCCTACCACCTGCTGGCGCGCCTGCCGGCCAACGTGCAGGTCGAAGACCTGATCCAGGCCGGCATGATCGGCCTGCTGGAAGTTGCCAACAAGTACGACGCCAGCAAGGGTGCGAGCTTCGAAACCTACGCCGGCATCCGCATCCGTGGCGCGATGCTCGACGAGGTGCGCAAGGGCGATTGGGCACCGCGTTCGGTGCACCGCAACACCCGCATGGTCAGCGACGCGATGCGCGCCGTTGAAGCCAGAACCGGCCGTGACGCTAAAGATCATGAAGTTGCTGCCGAACTCCAATTGAGTCTCGATGATTACTACGGGATCTTGAACGATACCCTGGGCAGCCGCCTGTTCAGTTTCGACGACCTGTTGCAGGACGGCGAGCACGAAGGCTTGCACGAGGACGGCGTCAGTGGCCAGGTCGAGCCATCGCGCGACCTGGAGGACGAGCGCTTCCAGGCCGCCCTGACCGATGCCATCGCCAACCTGCCGGAACGCGAGCGGCTGGTGCTGGCGCTGTACTACGACGAAGAGCTGAACCTCAAGGAGATCGGTGAGGTGCTGGGGGTCAGCGAGTCGCGTGTCAGCCAGCTGCACAGCCAGTGCGCCGCGCGCCTGCGCAGCCGTCTGGGAGAGTGGCGGGCACGTTGAGACCGGTATCGTTGCAGTCGTTTTCCATGTTGTACCGAATTGAATGAGTTGCGTGCTCGGTAGGCCGAGCGCGTTTGAGACTGCTTGGAGGTCTACTTGAACAAAGACATGAAAATCCTCATCGTTGACGACTTTTCGACGATGCGGCGAATCATCAAGAATCTGCTGCGTGACCTTGGCTTCACCAACACCGACGAGGCCGACGACGGCACCACGGCGCTGCCGATGCTCGAAAGCGGCCATTACGACTTCCTGGTGACCGACTGGAACATGCCGGGCATGTCCGGCATCGACCTGCTGCGCAAGGTGCGCGCCCATGACCGCCTCAAGGGCATGCCGGTGCTGATGGTGACCGCCGAAGCCAAGCGCGACCAGATCATCGAAGCGGCCCAGGCCGGCGTCAATGGTTACGTGGTCAAGCCGTTCACCGCCCAGGTGCTCAAAGAAAAGATCGAGAAGATCTTCGAACGCGTCAACGGCTGAGTCACGTCAGGGGGCGCCATGGAATCATCACAAACGTCTTTGGGGGAGTTCGAAACGACCCTGAAGAAGCATGCCCAGGAGCTGGTCGAAAGCCTGGAGCGCGGCCGTTTCGGCGAGGCGGTGCAGCTGATCCATCAGCTCAACCAGACTCGCGACCGCGGCCTGTACCAGGAAGTCGGCAAGCTCACCCGCGAGCTGCACAGCGCGATCGTCAGCTTCCAGATCGACCCGCACATGCCGCAGGCCGAGGAAGTCTCGCAGATCACCGACGCCACCGAGCGCCTGTCCTACGTGGTCAAGCTCACCGAAGGCGCCGCCAACCGCACCATGGACCTGGTGGAGGAGAGCACGCCTGTGCTCAACGACCTGGCGGCCGAGGCCCAGGGCCTGAGCCTGGACTGGCAGCGTTTCATGCGCCGCGAAGTGGCCGCGCCGGAATTCCGTGAGCTGGTCAAGCGCGTCGACAGTTTCCTGACGCACAGCGCCGAGGGCAACCGCAAGGTGTCCGGCCACCTCAACGACATTCTCCTGGCCCAGGACTACCAAGACCTGACTGGCCAGGTGATCAAGCGCGTCACCGCGCTGGTGACCGAAGTCGAAAGCAATCTGCTCAAGCTCGTGCTGATGGCCAGTCAGGTCGACCGCTTTGCCGGCATCGAACATGACCACCAGCAGCTGCGCGCTGAAAAAGATCAAGAAAAACATCCGACTCGGGGTGAAGGTCCGCAGATTCATGCCGATAAGCGTGAAGACGTCGTGTCCGGTCAGGACGATGTCGATGATCTGCTGTCCAGCCTGGGTTTTTAAGGAGCACGTTTAATGAGCTTCGGCGCCGATGAAGAAATCCTTCAGGATTTCCTGGTAGAAGCCGGCGAAATTCTTGAGCAACTGTCCGAGCAACTGGTCGAGCTGGAAAGCCGGCCCGACGATGCCGACCTGCTCAATGCCATTTTTCGCGGTTTCCACACTGTAAAAGGGGGCGCCGGCTTCCTCCAGCTCAACGAGCTGGTGGAGTGCTGCCATATCGCCGAGAACGTCTTCGACATCCTGCGCAAAGGTGAGCGCCGGGTCGATGCCGAACTGATGGATGTGGTGCTCGAGGCACTGGACACGGTCAACAGCATGTTCGGCCAGGTGCGCGAGCGCAGCGAAGTGACGGCGGCCACCCCCGAGCTGCTGGCAGCCCTGGCGCGCCTGGCCGAGCCTGCCGCTGCCGGCCAGCCTGCGCCAGCCCCGGCGCCGGTGGCCGAGGCGCCCGCTGCCGAGGCAGACATCACCGACACCGAATTCGAACAGCTGCTCGACTCGCTCGATGCGGTCAAGGCCCAGGCCGAAGCGGCGGCCGAGCAACTGCAGGGTGAAACCCTCAGTGGCGCCACCGATGAAATCACCGACGCCGAGTTCGAATCGTTGCTCGACCAGCTGCACGGCAAGGGCCAGTTCTCGGCCGAAGTCGTCGCCACCGAGCCGCCGGCCGTTGCCGCCAGTGCACCGGTGAGCGACGAAATCACCGACGAAGAATTCGAGTCGCTGCTCGACCAGTTGCACGGCAAGGGCACTTTCCAGGCCGACGCGCTGCCGGCCGCCGCGCCGGTGGCCAGCAGCGCACCGGCCGCCAGTGGCGACGAGATCAGCGAGCACGAGTTCGAAGCGCTGCTCGACCAGCTGCATGGCAAGGGCAAGTTCTCCGGCGACAGCGTGACTGCCGAGGCCCCTGCCGCGGTTGCCGCGCCCGTTGCGGCCAAGGCCCAAAGCCTGCCCGTGGCCAAGCCAGCCCCGGCCCCGGCCGCCAAGCCCGCAGCGCCAGCGCGCGCGCCGGCCCCTGCTGCCGAGAAGCACGCGGTCAGCGAAGCGGAAACCACCGTGCGCGTCGACACGGCGCGCCTGGACGAGATCATGAACATGGTCGGCGAACTGGTGCTGGTGCGTAACCGCCTGGTGCGCCTGGGCCTGAACAGCGGCGACGAGGCCATGTCCAAGGCCGTGTCGAACCTCGACGTGGTCACCGCCGACCTGCAGACTGCGGTGATGAAGACCCGCATGCAGCCGATCAAGAAAGTCTTCGGCCGCTTCCCGCGCCTGGTCCGCGACCTGGCCCGCCAGCTCAAGAAAGAAATCAACCTGGAGCTGGTCGGCGAAGAGACCGACCTGGACAAGAACCTGGTCGAGGCCCTGGCCGACCCGTTGGTGCACTTGGTGCGCAACGCCGTCGACCATGGCGTGGAAATGCCCGACGAGCGTGAAGCCGCCGGCAAGGCCCGCACCGGCCGGGTGGTGCTGTCGGCCGAACAGGAAGGCGACCACATCCTGCTGTCGATCTCCGACGACGGCAAGGGCATGGACCCCAACGTGCTGCGCGCCAAGGCCGTGGAAAAGGGCCTGATGGACAAGGACGCCGCCGAGCGTCTGAGCGAATCGGACTGCTACAACCTGATCTTCGCCCCGGGCTTCTCGACCAAGACCGAAATCTCCGACGTGTCCGGCCGTGGTGTCGGCATGGACGTGGTGAAGACCAAGATTTCCCAGCTCAACGGCTCGATCAACATCTTCTCGGCCAAGGGCCAGGGTTCGAAGATCGTCATCAAGGTGCCGCTGACCCTGGCGATCATGCCGACCCTGATGGTGATGCTGGGCAACCAGGCGTTCGCCTTCCCGCTGGTCAACGTCAACGAGATCTTCCACCTCGACCTGTCGCGCACCAACGTGGTCGACGGCCAGGAAGTGGTGATCGTGCGCGACAAGGCGCTGCCGCTGTTCTACCTCAAGCGCTGGCTGGTCCAGGGCCAGGTGCACGAAGAGCAGCACGAGGGCCACGTGGTGATCCTCTCGGTCGGCACCCAGCGCATCGGCTTTGTCGTCGATCAACTGGTCGGCCAGGAAGAAGTGGTAATCAAGCCACTGGGCAAGATGCTGCAGGGCACCCCGGGCATGTCGGGGGCCACCATCACAGGTGATGGCCGCATCGCGCTGATCCTCGACGTGCCGAGCATGCTCAAGCGTTACGCGGCACGGCGTATCTGATTTTCGGCGGCGCACCCTGGCGGGTTGCGCCGCCTAATGGAGTGTTTATGGCAGTCAAGGTCCTGGTGGTGGATGATTCGGGTTTCTTCCGCCGCCGCGTCTCGGAAATCCTCTCGGCGGACCCGACGATCCAGGTCGTAGGTACCGCGACCAACGGCAAGGAAGCGATCGACCAGGCGCTGTCGCTCAAGCCCGATGTCATCACCATGGACTATGAAATGCCCATGATGGATGGCATCACCGCCGTGCGGCACATCATGCAGCGCTGCCCGACGCCGGTACTGATGTTCTCCTCGCTGACCCACGAAGGCGCCCGGGTCACCCTCGATGCGCTGGATGCCGGTGCGGTCGACTACCTGCCGAAGAACTTCGAAGACATCTCGCGCAACCCGGACAAGGTCAAGCAGATGCTGTGCGAGAAGGTGCATACCCTCTCGCGCAGCAACCGCCGTTTCGGCGGTTATGCCAGCCAGCCAGCGGTCAGCGCCCCGGCGCCGGCAGCGCCCGCCGCTGCCCATGCTCCGGCCAGCAGCCTGGCCAGCCCGGCCCCGGCCCGTGCCGCCGCGCCTGCCCGCCCTGCAGCGGCCCCGGCGGCGCATTCGCCGGCGCCCAAGCGCAAGCCCTACAAGCTGGTGGCCATCGGCACCTCCACCGGCGGCCCGGTAGCCCTGCAGCGGGTGCTGACCCAGCTGCCGGCGAACTTCCCGGCGCCGATCGTGCTGATCCAGCACATGCCGGCGGCCTTCACCAAGGCCTTTGCCGAGCGCCTCGACAAGCTGTGCAGGATCAACGTCAAGGAAGCCGAGGACGGCGATGTGCTGCGCCCGGGCCTGGCGCTGCTGGCCCCCGGCGGCAAGCAGATGATGATCGACGGCCGTGGCACGGTGAAGATCCTGCCCGGTGACGAGCGCCTCAACTACAAGCCCTGCGTGGACATCACCTTCGGCTCGGCGGCCAAGTCGTATGGCGACAAGGTGCTCTCGGTGGTGCTCACCGGCATGGGCGCCGATGGCCGCGAAGGCGCGCGCCTGCTCAAGCAGGGTGGCAGCACGGTGTGGGCCCAGGATGAGGCAAGCTGCGTGATCTATGGCATGCCCATGGCCATCGTCAAGGCCAACCTGGCCGACGCGGTGTACAGCCTGGACGAGATCGGCAAGCACCTGGTAGAGGCCTGCGTCTGATGGATGTGCTAAGCCTGATTGGCCTGATCCTGGCGTTCGTCGCCATCGTCGGCGGCAACTTCCTCGAAGGCGGCCATGTCGGTGCGCTGCTCAATGGCCCGGCGGCGCTGATCGTGCTCGGCGGCACCCTGGCGGCGGCCTTGCTGCAGTCGCCGCTGTCGTCGTTCAAACGTGCGCTGCAGATTCTGCGCTGGATCATCTTCCCGCCGCGGGTGGACCTGGCCGGTGGCATCGACCGGGTGGTCAACTGGAGCCTGACGGCGCGCAAGGAAGGCCTGCTGGGCCTGGAAGGCGTGGCCGATGCCGAGCCCGACCCGTATGCGCGCAAGGGCCTGCAGCTGCTGGTCGACGGCGCCGAGCCGGAGTCGATCCGCAGCATCCTCGAGGTCGATTTCCTGACCCAGGAAGGCCGCGACATCCAGGCTGCCAAGGTGTTCGAGAGCATGGGCGGCTATGCGCCGACCATCGGCATCATCGGTGCGGTGATGGGCCTGATCCACGTGATGGGCAACCTGGCCGACCCCTCGCAACTGGGCAACGGCATTGCCGTGGCGTTCGTGGCGACCATCTACGGCGTGGCCAGTGCCAACCTGATCCTGCTGCCGATCGCCAACAAGCTCAAGGCCATCGTGTTGCGCCAGTCGCGCTACCGCGAAATGCTCCTCGAAGGCTTGCTGTCGATCGCCGAAGGCGAGAACCCGCGCTCGATCGAGCTGAAGCTGCAAGGCTTCATGGAGTAGCCCATGCGTCGCCGTCGTCACACCGAGGAACACGAAAACCACGAGCGTTGGCTGGTGTCCTATGCCGACTTCATCACTTTGCTGTTCGCGTTCTTCGTGGTCATGTACTCGATTTCCTCGATCAACGAGGGCAAGTACAAGGTCATCTCGCAGGCGTTGCTGGGGGTGTTCAACGACCCCGAGCGGAGCATGAAGCCGATCCCCATCGGCGATGAGCAGCCGCTGAGCGTCAAGCCGGCCGAGCCGCTGATCAAGGACAGCGAGCAGACCGACGCGGGCCTTGCGCAAACCAACGTCGACCCGCTCAAGACCATCAGCGACGACGTGCGCGATGCCTTCGGCGACCTGATCAAGTCCGACCAGATGACCGTGCGTGGCAACGAGCTGTGGGTGGAGATCGAGCTCAATTCCTCGCTGCTGTTCGGCAGCGGCGATGCCATGCCCAGCGACAAGGCGTTCGCCATCATCGAAAAGGTCGCCAACATCCTCAAGCCGTTCGCCAACCCGGTGCATGTCGAAGGCTTCACCGACAACCTGCCGATCCGCACCGCGCAGTACCCGACCAACTGGGAGCTGTCGTCGGCGCGGGCGGCGAGCATCGTGCGCCTGCTGGCGATGAACGGGGTGAACCCTGGGCGCATGGCTTCGGTGGGCTATGGCGAGTATCAGCCGGTGGCCAGCAACGACAGCGCCGAAGGCCGTGCGCGCAACCGCCGGGTGGTGCTGGTGATTTCCCGTAACCTTGAGGTGCGCCGCAGCCTGACCGGTACCGGCAGCGCCAACGCCACCCCGGACGCCGCGCTGCGCCGGGCTGGCACACAAAGTGCACCGGCAACGCCAGCAAGCAAGGCGGGGCAGTAACTCGTCAATTCTCTGTCACCGCGTTTTCTGTACGAGCCGGCTTGCCGGCGATGAAGGCAACGCGGTGTGTGGCACCGGCGCCGCCGGTGTTCGCCGGCAAGCCGGCTCCCACAGGGTTTCAGCGGCATCCATGAGTCAAGAGTTGTCCTATGAGAGTCTGGGCAGTAGCCAATCAAAAAGGTGGAGTCGGCAAGACCACCACCACCATCGCCCTGGCCGGCTTGCTGGCCGAGGCGGGCAAGCGCGTGGTCGTCGTCGACCTCGACCCGCATGGCTCGATGACCAGTTACTTCGGGCACAACCCCGATGCCCTGGAGCACAGCTGCTACGACCTGTTCCTGCACAAGGGCCAGGTGCCCGATGGCCTGCCGGGGCAACTGCTGCTGCCCACCAGCGACGCGCGCATTTCGCTGCTGCCGTCGAGCACCGCGCTGGCGGTGCTGGAGCGCCAGTCGCCGGGGCAGAGTGGCCTGGGCCTGGTGATCGCCAAGAGTCTGGCGCAGCTGTGGCAGGACTTCGACTTCGCCCTGATCGACAGCCCGCCCTTGCTCGGCGTGCTGATGGTCAATGCCCTGGCCGCCAGCCAGCAGCTGGTGATCCCGGTGCAAACCGAATTCCTTGCGGTCAAAGGCCTGGAGCGCATGATCGGCACCCTGGCCATGGTCAACCGCTCGCGCAAGCAGGCGTTGCCCTACCAGATCGTGCCGACCTTGTTCGACCGCCGCACCCAAGCCTCCCTCGGCACCCTGAAAGTGCTGCGCGATACCTATGAACAGCAGGTGTGGCAGGGCTATATCCCGGTCGATACGCGCCTGCGCGATGCCAGCCGCAATGGCCTCACGCCGTCGCAGTTCGACGGCAAGAGCCGTGGCGTGATTGCCTACCGGGCGCTGCTCAAGCACCTGCTCACCTACAAAAGTGCCGTGCAGGTGGCGTCATGACCTTGAAAAGCGCCAGCCGGCCGCAGATGGCCTTGCAGTCCTACCTCGATGGCCTGCTGCAGGAGGCCACCGAGGCCGAAGACCTGCTCGACCTGCCCGCGGCCAGCGACGAGTTCGCCGACGCCGTGCGTGAGGAGCAGGCCCGTGATGCGCGCCAGCCTGCGCCCATCGCAAGCCTCGCGGCCAAGCCGTTTGCCGAGCCGCAGCTCAAGGTATTGCCGACCGTGCTTGCCGTCGAGGAACCGGTGGTGATGGTGGTCGAGGCCCAGGTGGTGGCCGAGGCCAGCGTGCCGGTGCTGACCGAGGTGCAGGCGCCTGAACCTGTGGCGCCGTTGGTCGAGGTGCACCTGCCGGCGCCCGATTCGCCGCCGCCCCGCGCCACGGTCGATGGCCGCCCGGCCTGGGCCGCCGAGCCCTTCGAGTGCCTGCTGTTCGACGTCGCCGGGCTGACCCTGGCGGTGCCGCTGGTGTGCCTGGGCTCGATCTACAGCTTGCAAGGGCAGGAGCTGACGCCCTTGTTCGGCCAGCCGGACTGGTTCCTCGGCATCCTCACCTGCCAGGCGGGCAACCTCAAGGTGCTGGATACCGCGCGCTGGGTGATGCCCGACCGTTACCGCGACGACTTCCGCCAGGGCCTGAACTACGTGATTTCGGTGCAGGGCTACGAATGGGGGCTGGCCGTGCACCAGGTCAGCCGCTCGCTGCGCCTGGACCCGTCGGAAATCAAATGGCGCAGCCAGCGCGGCCAGCGCCCGTGGCTGGCCGGCACGGTCATCGAACACATGTGTGCACTGCTCGACGTTGCCGAACTGGCCGAGTTGATCGCCAGCGGCGCGGTCAAGCAGATGCATGGCAAACACCAATAACTGCGAACACACCGCCATCGGCGGATTTTGAGGGCTAGGGGAATGAAAAAGTCGTCTGCACAAGGTTCCGAAGATCCAATCCTGCAGTGGGTAACCTTCCGTCTGGACAACGAGTCCTACGGCATCAACGTCATGCAGGTGCAGGAAGTGCTGCGCTACACCGAGATCGCCCCGGTACCGGGCGCGCCGAGCTATGTGCTGGGCATCATCAACCTGCGCGGCAACGTGGTGACGGTGATCGACACCCGCCAGCGCTTCGGCCTGATGCCTTCGGACGTGACCGACAACACCCGCATCGTCATCATCGAGGCCGACAAGCAAGTGGTCGGCATCCTGGTCGACAGCGTGGCCGAGGTGGTCTACCTGCGCCAGTCGGAGATCGAGACGGCGCCGAACGTGGGCAACGAAGAGTCGGCCAAGTTCATCCAGGGCGTGTGCAACAAGAACGGCGAGCTGCTGATTCTGGTCGAGCTGGACAAGATGATGACCGAGGAAGAGTGGTCCGAGCTGGAGAACATCTGAGTTGATTTTCGAGGTTGCTGTCATCTTCCTGGGGCTGCTGTGGGCGCTGAGCCTGTGGTACTTCCTCAACTACAGCAAGCGCCAGCGCGAGCTGGCCGCCCAGCAGGCGGTGGGCGATGCGCTGCGTGACCAGCGCATCAAGGACCTGGCCAAGCGCCTGGACGACTACCAGAACGGCACCGTGCGCATGGGTGATGCGATCCATGAGCTGCGGGCGACCATGGCGACCCTGCCAGACCGCCTGGAGCGCCTGGAGCAGCGCGACCCGAGCAACGTCACCTTCTCCCAGGCCGCCAAGCTGGTGGGGATGGGCGCCAGCGTGGCGGAGCTGACCGAGAGCTGCGGGTTGACCCAGGCCGAAGCGGAGCTGATGAGCAAGCTGCACCGCTCCGACTAGCCGCGCAAGGCGACCTGCAGGTCGCCTTTTTTCAGGTGTGCTCCCACGAGTGGGTGGCGCCGACCTTGGCAATGCGGTTCAGCGGCGTTCGTGAGCGCAGTGCCTGAGCAACGGCGCGGGTGTCGATGACCTCTGCCAGATTGACTTTGGGGATGCCGACCAGGTTCAGCAGTTGGCGTAGCTGGTACATGTCCGGCAACTGATCATCGATCACATCGGTCAGCAGCCTCGGGCCGGTCAGGTAGCTCAGGCGCCGGGTGTAGCGGTTGAAGGCGGCCGGGTCCTGTTCGAAGTCGGGTTTGCTCAGGTAGAAGTCCTGGTTGGCCTGGTAGCGCTTGTGCATCAGCTCGGAAATGGCATCGAGCGTCGGGTTGCCCGGGTGGCTGCCAATCATGCTGTTGTTGAAGTCGCAGCGCATGTCCAGCTGCTCGTTGCCCATGGGCGGGTGCAATACCAGCCCCTTGGGCGACGCTGCCAGCTCTACGTCATCTATCGACTCGCCGGTTGTCAGCAGCACGTCATCCAGGTCCATGTAGAAACCGCCTTCCTGGTGCAGCAATCGGTAGCGCAGCACGTCGCAGGCCGAGGCGTAGTTGCGCGCCACGCCACCATTGCCTTCCAGGGCAGCCTGATATTGCGCGTGGTACTTGCTGGCCTTGAAGCTGGTGAAGAACGGCTGCTCTTCGAGGGGCAACACTTCAAGGCCCGGCACTTGCGCCGTGACTGCGGCGAGGTTGTCGGCAAAAGCTGCCGGCGTGCTGTTGGAGAGTAACAGGCGCAGCTCGAAGCCGGTGCCGGCCAGGCGCTGCGCATTGGCCTCGAGGTTGGCCAGCAGCTGCGGGCCGATGGGCTGATCGCCCAGCCAGATGCAGGTAATTTTGCGTGGTAGCGGGGCCAGCCCCTCGGTGGTCAGCGTGGCAGGGTCGAATGGCAAGCGGATATCCACCCCCATCGCCCGCAAGCTGCTCATGCGCATGCTGTCGGAGACCGGGCGGCCGCCCGGGGGGAGCGCTACCAGGTCCCGGCGACCTTGTTGGGCAATGTAGTGGGTCGGCTCGACCTCGTTCATGTCGGATTCCAGCACAAAGGCATCACTGGCCATGTCGTACACCACATCTGTGTTGTAGCCGGAGATGCTGGCCTGCAGTTCGTCGGCGCCGCCGGTGAAGCGTGGCACGCGAATCACCGCGCTGGCGATGGCGGGGTCGCCGTGTGGCAGTGGCTCCACCGTATCGCTGAGCTGGAAGAAATCCGCTACATCGGTGTCCGGCAGTTTCGGCGGAAACAGCGGGCTGAGCGGATAGCCCCATTGCTCGTTGACCCACTGGGGCAGCAGGAAATTCTGCCCCTTGGTGCGGAACACCGCGTCAACTTCCGCCGCCGCGGACGCCGCCAGGGGGAGGGCATTGAACGCGCCGAACTCGGCAACAGTGACGCCTTGGGCACGGGCTTCCTGGCTTTTGCCGTTGATGGCCTGATCCAGCCCCAGGCCGAACAGGGCCACGCCACCGAGGGCGAATACCGGCGCCAGTTCAGGCACCACCAGCGCCAGCGGCGCCAGCAGGTTCGTGGCGCTGAGCAGGTAGCCACGCCACCTGGCTTCGCTGACCTCGCTGGTGCGGGTGATGAGGAAGTCGGCGTCCTGGTAGCTGCGTGCGCGCTGGCGCTCGCTCAGGGCCAGGAACAGATCGCCCGTGAGGGTAGGGCTGTACTTGCCAGGCCGGTAATTGACGTATTCGCGCGGCGGCCAGCGCCCATCGGTGGTGAAACCCGAGCGATCCGGCGGCAGGTGGTGCACCTGCGGATAGGCGCCCAGGCCTTCCAGCGCGCTGTCCAGGCCGGTGAAGTCCAGGCCATCGGGCAGGTCGGCCAAGGCGAAATGCTGGCGCAGCTGCTGGCGTTTCTCGGCGCTCTGGCACTGTTTGCCCAGCCAATCCTGCAGGGCCTCGTGGCTGGCGAACTCATGCAGCGGCGCGCTGTTGCCCGGCACATACAGCAGCGTCAACGGGGTGCCTTGGCTGCGGATGCACAGCAGGTCGGTGGCGGCATAGCCATAGATGTTCAACGCCCTGGTGCGTATCACGTCGGTGTGCGCCATCAACCCGGCGGCCTGCCAGGCCAGCCTGCGCCCGCCCTCGCTCAGGCTGCCCTGCGCCACCTGCTGGTTGCAGGCGGCGATGAAGTTGATCTTCGCTGCCAGCCGGTGTTCTTGCAGGTGCTGGCCCCAGTAGTCGTCGAGGCTGGCCTGGTAGCGCGTGTGGAAGTCCATGTTCCAGATGAACGCCTGCAGCGCTTCGGCTTGCACCGGTATGTGGGTGCTTGCGTCGAAACGCTCAGGGGCGGTTCTGCGGAACAGGCCGTTGAATACCGAAAACGCTGCGCCCTCGTGCAACAAGCCTGGCGCCGGCAGGGTCGGCACGATTGTCAGCGGGCCATTGGGGAAGGTGCCTGCCCAGGGCTCGCCGATCAGTGCGCCGATCAGGTTGTTGTCGGACTCGCCCTGCCAGTTCGACAGCACGGCCTGGGTCAGCGACTGGCGGGCGACGATCATGGCCTTGTGGCCGCGGTAGTGCAGGGTCACCACGTCGGTCTGGTCGGGGTCGATGTCCAACCCTGGTTGCCGGTACCAGTCGCCAATGGCGCTGGCCGCCTGGCGGTCCGGGCGGGGAAAGCGCTGCAGGTGGTTGCGGACGAATTGCGTGCCTCTGGCGTTGACAGCGGGTGTAGGCATGGCTTGAGCCTCGGGTTGATGAAGGAGGCGCAAGGGTGGGTGGGGCTGCAGGGCCCCGGGCGGTAGATAAGGCTGAGTTACCGGGGCCGTGGGCCTGGCAGCAGGTAGGGCGCAGCCGGAGTGATGTCCCGCTCACCGGCCGGTTCATCGTCGAAGCCCACCGGCACCTTGCCGCGCAACTGCCAGGCGAAGGCGATGATTTCGGCGATGGTCAGGTACAGCGCCTCGGGAATCTGCTCGCCGAGCTCCAGGCGCGCCAGCAGGCGCACCAGCTCGGCATTTTCGTAGATCGGCACTTCGTGCTCGCGGGCCAGGGCCAGGATGGCCTCGGCCAGTTCGTCGTCGCCCTTGGCGCTGAGGGTCGGGGCCTGCTGGCCGTCGTAGCTCAGGGCGATGGCCTGGCGGGGTTGGCGCTTGCTCATGCGGTTTCATCCACCCAGCGTTGTTCCACGCGGGTACGGGGGCCTTGGGGCGGGATGCCGGGGTGGCACTCCAGGTCGCCGACCTCCACGCCACGGGCCAGCAGGCGCTCGCGCAGCACACCGAGCTGGCTGTCGATCAGCCGCGCGGTCTGCTCGCGCTCGGCCCACAGCTGGCCGGACAAACGCCCTTGGGTGAGTTGTGCCTGGACCTGCAAGGGGCCAAGCGGGGGCAGGTCGAAGGCCAGGTCGATGCGCCACAGGGCCTGCAGCGGGTCCGGCTGCTCGCGCTGGCGATCGGCCTGTTGCTCGGGGGTTTCCTCGCGCTGCAGCTTGGCCTGCAAGGGGATGAACTCCTGGCCATGGCGCACCGGGATCTCGGTTTGCCAGGTCGTTTGCAGGTTGCCGTTCTCCAGCGTGCCGCTTTGTTGCAGGCTGCTCAGGGCATGGCTCTGCAGCCGCGAAATGGCAGCGGCGGCCAGGCGCAGCAGTTGCTGCAGGTCGCCTTCCTCTTCCATGGCTTGCAGCAGCCGCGAGGGCAGGGGGAAGGCGCCAGGGGGCTGGCGCGGGCTGACCCGCTCAAGCATGCCCAGGGCGCTGCGGGCCAGGGCCGGCATCACTTGGGCCAGGGTCGAAGGGTTGCCAGAGGCGAGCGGGCCGTCGCTGGGCACCTGCGCCACCAGGCGCAGCAGTTGCGCCTTCAGGTCCACGCCCGTGGCCAGCCCGCCAAGCAGCTTGGCTTCGAGAAACACGCCGCTGTTGCCCAAGGCCTGGGCCAGGCCCTTGGCATCGCCCAGCTGGCGTGCGTCCGGCAGGCTGGCCAGCAGGCGCTCGGCACTGGCGCGCAGTTCGCCATCAGCGCTGCCGGCCAGTTGCTGCAGGGCGCCGAGCAACCCCGGCAGGGAGGCCTGGCGCGCCTGTTGGGTGGCGAGTTGCTGGTCGACATTCAATTGTTCCTGGCGCCCGCTCAAGGGCACGAAACGCAGCGACTGGTCGCCCTGCACCAGGGCGCTGAGCAGGCTGCCGACCGCCAGCGGGCGCGGGCTGTCGATGCTCAGGGTGGCGCCGGCCTGGGCGGTGTTGAGCAGGCTGACCAGCGAGCGGAAGCTGGCCTGTGCGCCTGGGTTTTGCAGCAGCTGGCTGGTCAGCACCTTGCCCTGCAGCAGCGTACCGACCGGTACCTTGCTGGTGTCGAGCTGGGTCAGGGTGCTGACAGCGCTGGCATTGGCCTGTTGCACCATCAGCGCCAGGCGATCGCCTTGCGGCTGGCTGACCGTGACCTGGCTGCCCGGTGCCAGCGGTTGGCTGGCATTGGCCTGCACCTGGGCCTGGGTGCCATTGGCCAGCAGCAGGCGCAGCACCAGCTGGAACTCGCTGCCGCTCTGCTTGAGGGTCAAGACCTCGGCCTGCGCGGTTTCGCCAGGCTTGAGCAAGCCGGGTTGCGCCTGGGTCAGGTTGAGCAGCTCGCCGGTCATCGCCGCTTTGATCGCCTGGGGGCTGACCGCGGTTTGTGCGCCGAGACTATTGATTTCAGTCATGATTGTATACAACCTGTCGAACCCGCCCTCTTGGCAGCGAAGCCGCGCATGTAATAATGCCGGCCGCCCGCCACTGCCACTGTAACGGCAGCGAGGGGGGCGACTTGAGACACTGCATAAGGCGAAACCGTGACCTTTCACCTCCAAGCCGTGGGCCTGGCCTGCGAGCGCGACTGGCGCCTGCTGTTCGAACAGCTGGATTTCGAGCTGCGGCCAGGCGACATGCTGCAGATCAGCGGCCCCAACGGCAGCGGCAAGACCAGCCTGCTGCGTTTGCTGGCCGGGCTGATGCAACCCACTGCCGGGCAGATCCTGCTGGGCGGCCAGCCCTTGGCCGAACAGCGCCATGCCTTGGCCAGCATCCTGCTGTGGATCGGTCACGCCGCCGGCATCAAGGACCTGCTCAGCGCCGAGGAAAACCTCACCTGGCTGTGCGCCCTGCACCAGCCGGCCAGCCGCGATGCCATCTGGGCCGCGCTGAGCGCCGTTGGCCTGCGCGGCTTCGAGGACGTGCCGTGCCATACCTTGTCGGCCGGCCAGCAGCGCCGCGTGGCCCTGGCCCGCCTGCACCTGGACAGCCCGCCACTGTGGATTCTCGACGAACCCTTCACCGCCCTCGACAAGCAAGGCGTCGCCCAGCTTGAAGCGCACCTGGCGGCGCACTGCGAGCAGGGCGGGACCGTGGTGCTGACCACCCACCACACGTTGGCGCACAAACCGTCCGGTTACCGCGAACTGAACCTGGGGCAATGGGCAGCATGAGCGTATTTCTTCTGTTGTTGCGCCGCGAGGCGCGCCTGCTGTTCCGCCGCCCGGCCGAGCTGGCCAACCCCCTGGTGTTCTTCGCCATCGTCGTGGCGCTGTTTCCGCTGGCGGTAGGCCCGGAGAGCCAATTGTTGCAAACCTTGTCTCCCGGGCTGGTCTGGGTCGCGGCTTTGCTGGCGGTGCTGCTGTCGCTCGACGGCCTGTTTCGCAGCGATTTCGAGGACGGTTCGCTGGAGCAGTGGGTGCTGTCGCCACACCCGCTGGCCCTGCTGGTGCTGGCCAAGGTGCTGGCGCACTGGATCTTTTCCGGCCTGGCACTGGTATTGTTGGCGCCACTGCTGGCATTGATGCTGGGTTTGCCGAGCCATTGCCTGCCGGTGCTGCTCGGCTCGCTGCTGCTGGGCACCCCGGTGCTGAGCCTGCTGGGCGCGGTGGGCGCGGCGCTGACGGTCGGCCTCAAGCGCGGTGGTTTGCTGCTGGCGTTGCTGATTCTGCCGTTGTATATCCCTGTATTGATCCTGGGCAGTGGTGCGTTGCAGGCGGCGTTGCAGAATATGCCCGCCACCGGCCACCTGCTGTGGCTGGCAAGCCTGACGGCCCTGGCGGTTACCCTGGCACCCTTTGCGATAGCGGCCGGCCTGAAGATCAGCGTCGGCGAATAACGAGTCCCGGGCTTTCAAGCCCGGCTAATACCCTGGATGTACCCTGATGAAAATAAGCTGGACGTGGTTCCACAAACTGGGTTCCCCCAAATGGTTCTATGCCATCAGCGGCCGCATGCTGCCGTGGCTGGCCGTTTCCGCCATCCTGCTGCTGGCCACCGGCGTGATCTGGGGCCTGGCCTTCGCCCCCCAGGACTACCAGCAGGGCAACAGTTTCCGCATCATCTACATCCACGTGCCGGCGGCCATGCTGGCCCAGTCCTGCTACGTGCTGCTGGCGGTGGCCGGGGTGGTGGGGCTGGTGTGGAAGATGAAGCTGGCCGACGTCGCCCTGCAGTGCGCGGCGCCCATCGGCGCCTGGATGACCGCCGTGGCGCTGGTCACCGGGGCCATCTGGGGCAAGCCGACCTGGGGCAGCTGGTGGGTGTGGGATGCGCGCCTGACCTCGATGCTGATTTTGCTGTTCCTGTATTTCGGCATCATCGCCCTGGGCCAGGCCATCAGCAACCGTGACAGCGCGGCCAAGGCCTGCGCGGTGCTGGCCATCGTCGGCGTGATCAACATCCCGATCATCAAGTACTCGGTGGAGTGGTGGAACACCCTGCACCAGGGCGCCACCTTCACCCTCACCGAAAAGCCGGCCATGCCGGCCGAGATGTGGCTGCCGCTGCTGTGCACGGCGCTGGGCTTCTACTGCTTCTTCGGTGCGGTGCTGTTGCTGCGCATGCGCCTCGAGGTGCTCAAGCGCGAGGCGCGGGCCAGTTGGGTGCGCGAAGAAGTGTTGAACAGCCTGGGTCGGAGGGCCGCGTGATGAGCTTTTCTTCATTCGGCGATTTTCTCGCCATGGGCCACCATGGCCTGTACGTCTGGTCGGCCTATGGCATCTGCCTGGCGGTGCTGGCGATCAATGTCGCCGCGCCCCTGCTGGCCCGCCGTCGCTACCTGCAAGAAGAGGCGCGCCGTCTGCGCCGGGAGAACAACCTGTGAATCCGCAGCGCAAGAAACGCCTGTTCCTGATCCTCGGCCTGCTGGCCGGTGTCGCGGTGGCCGTCGGCTTTGCCTTGAGCGCCCTGCAGCAGAACATCAACCTGTTCTATACCCCCACCCAGATCGCCAATGGCGAGGCGCCGGTGGACACCCGCATCCGCGCCGGCGGCATGGTCGAGAAGGGTTCGGTGCAGCGCTCGGCCGACTCGCTCGATGTGCGCTTCGTGGTCACCGACTTCAATAAATCGGTGCCGATCACCTACCGTGGCATCCTCCCCGACCTGTTCCGCGAAGGGCAGGGCATCGTCGCTTTGGGCAAGGTCAACGGCGAGGGCGTGGTGGTGGCCGACGAGGTGCTGGCCAAGCACGATGAGAAATACATGCCACCTGAAGTGACCAAGGCCTTGAAAGAAAGCGGCCAAGCGCAGGCCCAGCCATGAACGCGGCCCTGGTGATACCCGAACTCGGCCAACTGGCGATGATCCTGGCGATCTGTTTCGCCGTGGTGCAGGCGAGCGTACCGCTGCTCGGCGCCTGGCGCGGCGACAGCCTGTGGATGAGCCTGGCGCGCCCGGCGGCCTGGGGCCAGTTCGCCTTCCTGGCCTTTGCCTTCGCCTGCCTCACCCATGCCTTCATGACCGACAACTTCTCGGTGGCCTATGTCGCCAGCAACTCCAACAGCGCCTTGCCCTGGTACTACAAGTTCAGCGCCGTGTGGGGCGCGCACGAAGGCTCGCTACTGCTCTGGGCGTTGATCCTGGGCGGCTGGACCTTCGCCGTGTCGATCTTCTCGCGGCAATTGCCGCAAGTGATGCTGGCGCGGGTGCTGGCGGTGATGGGCATGATCAGCACGGGCTTCCTGAGCTTCTTGATCATCACCTCCAACCCGTTCGAACGCCTGCTGCCGCAAGTGCCGGTGGACGGTCGCGACCTCAACCCGCTGCTGCAGGATTTTGGCCTGATCGTTCACCCGCCGATGCTGTACATGGGCTACGTGGGCTTCTCGGTGGCCTTCGCCTTCGCCATCGCCGCCTTGCTCGGCGGCCGCCTGGACGCCGCCTGGGCGCGCTGGTCGCGGCCCTGGACCATCGTCGCCTGGGCCTTTCTCGGGGTGGGCATCACCCTGGGCTCCTGGTGGGCCTACTACGAGCTGGGCTGGGGCGGCTGGTGGTTCTGGGACCCGGTGGAAAACGCCTCGTTCATGCCCTGGCTGGTGGGCACCGCGCTGATCCATTCGCTGGCGGTGACCGAGAAGCGCGGCGTGTTCAAGAGCTGGACGGTGCTGCTGGCGATCGCCGCCTTCTCGCTGAGCCTGCTGGGCACCTTCCTGGTGCGTTCCGGCGTGCTGACCTCGGTGCACGCCTTCGCCGCCGACCCCTCGCGCGGCGTGTTCATCCTGATCTTCCTGCTGTTCGTGGTCGGCGGCTCGCTGACCCTGTTCGCCCTGCGCGCGCCGGTGGTCAAGAGCCAGGTCGGCTTTGCCCTGTGGTCGCGCGAAACACTGCTGCTGGCCAACAACCTGGTGCTGGTGGTGGCGGCCTCGATGATCCTGCTCGGCACCCTGTACCCGCTGGTGCTCGATGCCTTGACCGGGGCCAAGCTGTCGGTCGGCCCGCCGTACTTCGACGCCCTGTTCCTGCCGCTGATGGCGCTGCTGATGGTGGTGCTCGGGGTAGGCGTGGTGGTGCGCTGGAAGGACACCCCGGGCAAGTGGCTGGCGAGCATGATGACCCCGGTGCTGATCGGCAGCGCAGTCCTGGCGCCGGTGGCCGGCCTGATCGTCGACGACTTCGACTGGCCAACCCTGAGCGCCTTCGCCCTGGCCGCCTGGGTGGTGCTGGCCGGGCTGCGCGACATCCTCGACAAGACCCGCCACAAGGGCCTGGCCAAAGGCGTGCGCGGCCTCACCCGCAGCTACTGGGGCATGCAGCTGGCGCACCTGGGCCTGGCGGTGTGCGCCCTGGGCGTGGTGCTGTCGAGCAACAACAGCGCCGAGCGCGACCTGCGCATGGCGCCGGGCGAGAGCGTCGAACTGGGTGGCTATCACTTCCTGTTCCAGGGCGCCAAGCACTTCGAGGGGCCGAACTTCATCTCCGACAAGGGCACCATCGTGGTCAGCCGCGATGGCCGTGAAGTGACTACCCTGCACCCGGAAAAACGCCTGTACACCGTGCAGCAGTCGATGATGACCGAAGCGGGCATCGATGCCGGCTTCACCCGCGATCTGTATGTGGCCCTGGGCGAGCCGCTGGAAAACGGCGCCTGGGCGGTGCGGGTGCATATCAAGCCTTACGTTCGCTGGATCTGGCTGGGCGGTCTGCTGACCGGCCTGGGCGGTTTGCTGGCGGCCTTCGACCGGCGCTACCGCGTCAAGGTCAAGACCCGGGTGCGTGATGTCCTGGGCGTGTCTGGAGCAGCTGCATGAAGCGTTGGATCATGGTGGTGCCCTTGGCGGTATTCCTGCTGATGGCGGTATTCCTCTACAAAGGGCTGTTCCTCAAGCCTGACGAGCTGCCCTCGGCGATGATCGGCAAGCCGTTCCCGGCGTTCTCCCTGGCCTCGACCCAGGGCGATCGCAACCTCACCCAGGCCGACCTGCAGGGCCGCCCGGCACTGGTCAACGTCTGGGCCACCTGGTGCCCGTCGTGCAAGGTCGAGCACCCGTACCTGAACCAGCTGGCCGAGCAGGGCGTGGTGATCTACGGCATCAACTACAAGGATGACAATGCCGCCGCGCTGAAGTGGCTGGCCGAGTTCCACAACCCCTACCAGCTGGACATCCGCGACGAGCAGGGCAGCCTGGGCCTGGACCTTGGCGTGTACGGCGCGCCGGAAACCTTCCTGATCGACGCCAAGGGCGTGATCCGCTACAAGCACGTGGGCATCGTCGATGCCAGCGTCTGGCGCGAGCAGCTGGCGCCGCTGTACCAGGGCCTGGTCGACGAGGCCAAGCCATGAAGCGCTGGCTTGCAGCCGCCGTGCTGGGCATGAGCCTGGCCGGCGTGGCCAAGGCGGCCATCGACACCTACCAGTTCCGCGACGACGCCGAGCGCGAGCGCTATCAGCAACTGACCAAGGAACTGCGCTGCCCCAAATGCCAGAACCAGGACATCGCCGACTCCAACGCGCCGATTGCCGCCGACCTGCGCCGCGAGATCTTCCGCATGCTCGGCGAGGGCAAGAGCAACCAGCAGATCGTCGACTTCATGGTCGACCGCTATGGCGACTTCGTGCGCTACAAGCCTGCGCTCAGCGGGCGTACCTGGCTGCTCTGGTTCGGCCCGGGCATCCTGCTGGTCGGTGGCTTCGCGGTGCTGGTGCTGATCGTGCGCCGGCGCCGTGGCCCGGTGGCCGAGGGCGTGGAGCACCTGTCCGCGCAAGAACGCGAGCGTCTCGCCAAACTGCTGGAAAAAGAACAGACCCATGACTGAATTCTGGCTTAGCGCGGGCCTGCTGCTGCTCGCCGCCCTCGGCTTTCTGCTGATCCCGATCCTGCGTGGCCGCCGCCAGCAGCAGGAAGAAGAGCGTACTGCGCTGAACGTGGCCCTGTACCAGGAGCGTGTCGCCGAACTGGCCGCCCAGCAGGCAGCCGGGGTGCTGGACGATACGCAACTGGCCACCGGCCGCGACGAGGCCGCGCGCGAATTGCTGGCCGACACCGAAGGTGCCGACGCGCCGCGCCAGGGGCACCTGGGCAAGGCGTTGCCGCTGTTGGCGGCGGTGCTGGTGCCGCTGCTGGGCCTGGGGCTGTACCTGCACTTCGGCGCCGCCGACAAGGTCCAGCTGACCCAGGAGTTCGCCGCCGCACCCAAGAGCATGGAAGAAATCACCGCGCGCCTGGAGCGGGCGGTGCAAGCCCAGCCCGATTCGGCCGAAGGCTTGTACTTCCTCGGCCGTGCCTACATGGCCGAGCAGCGCCCGGCCGATGCCGCGCGCGCCTACGAGCGTGCCGTGGCCCTGGCCGGGCGCCAGCCCGAGCTGCTCGGGCAATGGGCGCAGGCGCTGTACTTTGCTGCCGACAAGCAATGGAACCCGCAGGTGCAGGCGCTGACCGACGAGGCGCTCAAGGCCGACCCCAATGAAGTCACCAGCCTTGGCCTGCGCGGTATCGCCGCCTTCGAGGGCGAGCGTTACCAGGAAGCGATCGATTACTGGACGCGCCTGCTGGCGCAATTGCCCGAAGGCGACGCCTCGCGCGCGGCGCTGCAAGGTGGCATCGACCGCGCGGCGCAGCGCCTGGGCGGCGATGCCGGCAAGCCGGTGGCTGCGGCGCGCCTGAAAGTGCGGGTGGAACTTGCTGCGGCGCTCAAGGACAAGGTCAAGCCCGACGACACCGTGTTCATCTTCGCCCGCGCCAAGAATGGCCCACCCATGCCGCTGGCGGCCAAGCGGGTGACCGTGGCGCAGTTGCCGCTGGAGGTGGAACTGACCGACGCCGATGCGATGATGCCGCAGATGAAACTGTCGGACTTCGCCGAAGTCCAACTGGTTGCACGTGTGTCGCGTGCCGGTCAGCCTACCCATGGCGAGTGGATCGGCCAGGGCGCACCGCTGGCCAATACGACCCAGGCCACCCAACAATTAGTCATCGACAGCCCCGACCCGTAAGAGAACCCTGCCATGCACAGTACCGTCCGCCTGACCCTGATCACCCTGGCCCTGGGTTTGTCCGCGTGTACGGTGCGTGAGCCGTATGAGCAGCCGTCGCCGCCGGTGGAGACGGTGCCTTCGCACCCGGGGCCGGTGGTCAAGCCTTTGCCGGGCAGCCAGCCGTCGACGCAACCGAGCAAGCCGGCGGCGATCCCCAAACCCATGCCGCGCACCTCTGCCAGCTTCGCGCCGCCACCGGGCGGTGCCAGCCATTGGGACCCGAAGCTGGGCGTGTATGTGCTGGAGAAAAAGCCCAACACCTTCTACCGCCAGCGTACCTACTACCGCTATGACGGCGGCTGGAGCTGGTCGCTGAGCCCGGATGGGCCGTGGCAGGAGACCGATAGCAGCGGTGTGCCGGGTGGTCTGGGGCGGGCCTTCGCGCAGTAATTCCAGGCAGCCTGTACCGTCCCTATCGCCGGCAAGCCGGCTCCCACATGTTTCAGTGGTTAACCTGTGGGAGCCGGCTTGCCGGCGATAGGGCCAGAACAGGCATACCCTTATACCCATACAGTACAGTTAACCCCTGATTTTGCGATTGACTGTGCTGGCCCCTGACTCCGCATAATGCCCCCCTGATATTCAAGGAGGTGGCATGCGCAAGACAGTCCTGGTGCTGGTGGAAACCGTCGATGATTACCTGCCACTGCTCGAGCAGGCCGGCTACCACTTGATTCGCGCCCCCTCCCCGCAACTGCGCGCCGAAGCGATCCAGCGCCATGCCGGCGACATCGATGCCGTGCTGACCCGCGGCCCGCTGGGCCTTACCGCTGCCGAGATCCAGGCCCTGCCGGCCCTGCAGATCATCTGCGTGATCGGCGCCGGTTACGAGCAGGTCGACCTGGCCGCTGCCGCCGCCCGCGGCATCACGGTCACCAATGGCGCGGGTGCCAACGCCGCCGCGGTTGCCGACCACACGCTGGCCATGCTGCTGGCGCTGCTGCGCGATATTCCCCGTGCCGATGCCAGCACCCGCCGTGGCGAATGGAACCGCGTCATCAGCCCCTCGGTCAGCGGCAAGCGCCTGGGTATTCTCGGCCTGGGTGCCGTCGGCCAAGCCATCGCCAAGCGCGCCAGCCTGGGCTTCGAAATGCCCGTCAGCTACCACAGCCGCAGCCCGCGCCAGGGCGTGCCCTACACCTGGTACGACAGCCCGCTGCACCTGGCCGAGGCGGTGGACCTCCTGGTGGTGGCCACACCCGGTGGCGCGCATACCCGCCATCTGGTCGATGCCCCGGTACTCGAAGCCCTGGGCGCCGAGGGCTACCTGGTGAACATCGCCCGCGCCAGCGTGGTGGACACCCAGGCGCTGGTCACCGCCCTGCAGCAGGGCCGGATCGCCGGTGCGGCGCTGGACGTGTTCGACGACGAGCCGGCGGTGCCCGCAGCCCTCAAGGCCCTCGGCAACACCGTGCTCACCCCCCACGTGGCCGGGCAGTCCCCAGAGGCTGCGCGCGACACGGTCACCCTGGTGCTGCGCAATCTGCAGGCTTTCTTTGCTGGCGAGCCGGTGCTCACGCCGGTCCGCGTTTGACCTTCGCTTTCGATACCGCCCGGCAGCGCCCGGGCCTCAAGGAGTGTTTGCATGCAACTCGAGATCTTCCAGGTCGATGCCTTCACCGCCGAGCCGTTCGGTGGCAACCCTGCAGCGGTAATCCCTCTTGAAAACTGGCTGCCGGATGCCGTGCTGCAGCGCATCGCCGAAGAGAACAACCTCTCCGAAACTGCCTATATCGTGCGCAACGGCGAGACATTCGACCTGCGTTGGTTCACCCCGACCGTCGAAGTCGATTTGTGCGGCCACGCCACCCTGGCGTCGGCCTATGTGCTGTTCGAGCAACTGGGCGAGCAGGCCGCGGTGCTGCGTTTCAACACCCGCAGCGGTGAACTGCGGGTCAGCCGCGACGCCGACGGGCACCTGGCCATGGACTTCCCGGCCAAGCAGCCGGTGGCCGTGGCGATCCCGGATGGCCTGCTCGAAGCGCTGGGCTTGCGGGGCGCCGCCGCGGTCTATCGCTCCGACGATTATGTGGTGATGATCGACGACGCCAGCTTGCTCGACCCGCTCAAGCCCGACTTCGTCGCCCTGGCCGCCTTCGATGTGCGCGGCATCGCGGTCACGGCGCCGGGCCGTGGTTACGATTTCGTCACCCGCTGGTTTGGCCCGAACGTGGGGGTCAACGAAGACCCGGTCACAGGTTCGGCGCATACCTCGCTGGCGCCGCTGTGGGCCGAGCGCCTGGGCAAACAGGCGCTGACCTGCGAGCAGGGTGGTGCACGCAAGGGCCAACTGCAGTGCGAAGTGCCCGGCAATGGCCGGGTGATCATCAGCGGCCGCGCGGCCTTGTACCTGCGCGGCAACATCTACATCTGAGCCTGCGGCTTGGGCGGCGGGCCCTTGCCTGGGCCCGTCTATACTTGCCCACCCATCCCTTGCAAGGAGCCCCACCATGACCCTGGAACAACGCGGCAGCTGCCTGTGTGGCGAAACCCACCTGCGCGTCACGGTCGACAACACCCATATCAGCGCCTGCCATTGCAGCATGTGCCGCAAGTGGACCGGCGGCCCGATGCTGGTGGTGCATTGCAGCCAGCCGCCGCTGATCGAAGGGCGAGCGCCCAGTGTCTACGATTCGTCCGACTGGGCCCAGCGCGGTTTTTGCAGCCGGTGCGGCACGCACCTCTACTACCGGCTCAAGGCCAACGACTTCTATGCGGTGCCGGTGGGCTTGCTCGACAGCGACGAGGCCTGGGCGTTCGACCTGCAGATCTTCGTCGAGCAGAAACCGGCCTGGTACTGCTTTGCCAACCAGACCAAGGAGCTGACCGGGCAGCAGGCCTTCGAGCAGCTGGGTTGAGCTTTGCGGCTTGCCAAAGCCGGGCATTCCTGCGAAAAGGGCGGCCTTGAATTTCAGCGTTGGAGCATGCCTGTGAGCAGCGAACTGCAGATTACCGACCTCGTCGAAGGCGACGGCAAGGCCGCCGTCAAAGGCGCCTTGATCACCACCCAGTACACCGGCTGGCTGGCCGACGGCAGCGAGTTCGATTCGTCCTGGTCGCGGGGCAAGCCTTTTCAGTGCGTGATCGGCACGGGGCGCGTGATCAAGGGCTGGGACCAGGGCCTGATGGGCATGCGCGTCGGCGGCAAGCGCAAGCTGCAGGTGCCGGCGCACCTGGGGTATGGCGAGCGCAGCGTGGGCGCGATTCCGCCGAACTCGGACCTGACGTTCGAGATCGAGTTGCTGGAGGTGTTGACGCGGGATGATTGAGGGGCGCATGGCTTGAGGCTTACGTTGGTCTCACAATCGAGCGCCGCCCGCGCGGCGCATCGCGGATAAATCCGCTCCCACATTTGTTGCAACGTGCCACGGTCTGTCAGGCCATGGTTGTCCGCCTTTGGCGCCCGCCGAGAAATCGCGTCGTACAAAAAGGCTGACAACCATGGCCTATCAGGCATAGGCACGTTGCAACAAATGTGGGAGCGGATTTATCCGCGATGCGCCGCGTGGGCGGCGCTGGATCTCAAGGGCGATACAAAACGCCCGACGAGCTTAATAATCCAGCAACACAATTCCCCTACGGTAACCCTTGCCTAGGGAACGGCATCCACCCTCATGGAGGAACCAAACGGGTCGAGGGCACTCTGAGCCCTACTCGTTGCCAAGGACGGCATTCACTACAAGGATGCCCCAGGCTTGTCCGAGCCAGGGCGATGTGGCGGGTTTACCCGATACCTACTGCCACAAGAGCCCGTCTTCATGAAGTTGCCATCCTTTCTCCGACGTCGTCGCCAGCTGCTGCTGAGCCTGGCCCTGGTCGCCGTGGCCGTGCCCCTGGCACTGGAGGCGGTCGAAAGCCGGGCGCAGCCGGTCGACGGTACCCAGACCCTGGTGTTTCTGCGCCATGGCGAAAAACCCGAAGAAGGGCTGGGGCAGCTGAACTGCCAGGGCCTCAACCGCGCGCTGGACCTGGCCACGCTGTTGCCGGAGCGCTTTGGCAAGGCCGACTACGTGTTCGCCGCCAACCCCTCGCGGCACGTCGAGGAGGGCAGCCACGACCAGAGCTACAGCTACATCCGCCCGTTGATGACCATCACCCCCAGCGCCGTTCGCCTGGGCCTGCCGGTGAACATCGACTTCGGCGCCAACGATACCGAAGACCTCGCCGACGAACTGCTCAGCGAAAAATACCGCAACGCCACCGTCTATACGGCCTGGTCCCACGGCTACCTGCCGGAGCTGATCAACACCGTGGCCGGCAAGGCCCTGGGCGAGGAGCGGGTGATCACCGAGGACTGGAGCGGTGACGATTTCGACACCCTCTACGTGCTGACCCTGACCTGGCACGACGGCAAGGCCAGCCTGCTCAGCCGCAACGTGCGCCAGGGCCTCAATAACGGCCCCCATAGCTGCCCGACCTGATCGGCTGTTACTGTCTGGGCGAGCAAGCCGGGACAGGGATGCAGCATGACGCAACGGATAACGGTAATTGGCGCTGGAGTCATCGGCCTGGCCACAGCTTATGCGCTGGTGCGCGAGGGCCATTCGGTCGACCTGATCGATGCGCGCGACAGCGTGGCGTCGGCCACCAGCTTTGCCAATGGCGGGCAGCTGTCGTACCGCTATGTGGCGCCCTTGGCGGATGCGGGGGTGCCTTGGCAGGCGCTGGGCTGGCTGCTGCAGGGCGACTCGCCGCTGCGGCTGCGGCTGCGCCTGGACCCGGCGCAGTGGCGATGGCTGCTGGCCTTCATGCTGGCATGCCGCAAAAGCGTCAATCGCCGTAACGGCGCCCGATTGCTGGAGCTGGCACTGCACAGCCAGGCCGTGCTGGCGCGCTGGCGCGAGGAAGACGGCCTGGCGGACTTCGCCTGGCGGCGCAACGGCAAGCTGGTTGCGTTTCGCAGCGAGCGCGCCTTTGCCCATGGGCGTGAGCAAGTGCTCGACCCGGCCTGCCAGCACGTGCTCACGGCTGGCGAACTCAAGGCATTGGAGCCGGCGCTGGCCCAGGCGCCTTTCATCGGTGGCGTGTTCACCGCCAATGAAGAAGTCGCCGACTGCCATCGCTTCTGCGAGCGCCTGGCCGAGCGCCTGCGTGCGTCCGGGCAGTGCCAGCTGCTGCTCGGCAAGCCGGTCACGCGGCTGCTCAGCCACCATGAACAGGTGGTGGCGCTGCAGGTGGGGCAGGAGCAGCTCGAGGTGCAGCGCCTGGTGCTGTGCGCCGGGCACCTCAGTGCCGGGCTGGCGTTGCCGGGCTTGAAGGTGCCGGTCTACCCGCTCAAGGGTTACAGCCTGACTGCGCCGATCGGCCCTGGGCACCTCGCGCCGCAGGTCAGCGTTACCGACTATGAGCGCAAGGTCGTCTATGCGCGGCTCGACCAGCAGCTGCGGGTGGCGGCGATGGTCGACATCGTCGGCTTCGATGACGCGGTGGATGTGCGCAGGTTGCAGAGCATGCGCCGCTTGGCGGGGCAGACGCTGCCCGCGGCGGCAGATTACGGGCAGGCGGTGGAGTGGGCCGGGATGCGGCCGGCGACGCCGACCGGGGTGCCGCTGATTGGGGCGACGGCCTATCGCAACCTCTGGCTGAACCTGGGGCATGGGGCCTTGGGGTTCACCCTGGCCTGTGGCAGTGGGGAGCGGTTGGCCAGGATGATGGGCTGAGGTTCCCGGCCCTATCGCCGGCAAGCCGGCTCCCACAGGTCAGGGGCTAGCCTCAACCCCTGTGGGAGCCGGCTTGCCGGCGATAGGGCCAGATGAGACCTCAGCGCCCGAAGCGCATCGGCCAGCCCACCACCTTCTTCACCCGCGGCGTGGCATAGGTGCGCACCTTGGAAGTGCTCAAGCCCATGCGCACCAGCGACTCGGCGATGGTCACCGCCGCGCTCACGCCATCCACCACCGGCACCCCGGTGCGCTGGCGGATCTGCTCATCCAGCCCGGCCATGCCGCCGCAGCCCAGGCAGATCACCTCCGCCTTGTCCTCGCGCACGGCCCGCTCGGCCTGCTCGACGATGGCTTGCACCGCCCGCTGCGGGTCGGCTTCAAGCTCCAGCACGGCCAGCCCGCTGGCCCGCACCGAGGCGCAGCGCTCGTACAAGCCGGACAGTTTCAGGCGGTCCTCGATCAACGGCACGGTGCGGTCCAGGGTGGTCACCACCGAATAGGCGTGGCCCAGGTACATGGCCGTGCTGGCGGCGGCATCGGTGATGTCCACCACCGGCACGTTCAACAGCTCCTGCAGGCCCTCCCGGCCATGCTCGCCGTAGCCGGCCTGGATCACGGCATCGTAGGGGCCCTCGTAGGCCAGCACCCGGTCCATTACGGCGATGGCCGCCAGGTAGCTTTCGAAATTGCCTTCCACCGACTCGGCACCGAACCATGGGGTCAGGCCGACGATTTCGGTGCCCGGTGAAGCCACGCTGCGGGCCTGCTCGGCAATGGCCTCGGTGATGGCTTCGGTGGTGTTGACGTTGGCGATCAGAATGCGCATGGGCAGTCCTCCCTGGTCAGTGGCTGCTGTGGTCGACGGCGATGCATTCGCCGCTGACGTCGTGGTAGTGGCGGTTGCGCGGGGCGATCAGCAGGTACAGCGCGGCGGCGATGCCGGCACCGATCAGCCAGGAAAACGGCGCAATGGCATGGAAGTTGGGCACCAGGGCCAGGACGATGGCCAGCAGCGCGGCGGGCAGGAAGGCGGCCACGGCGCGCAGGTTGATGCCCTTGCTGTAGTGGTAGGCGCCGGCCGGGTGCTCGCTGTACAGCTCCGGCACGTTGATGCAGCCTTTTCGCAGCAGCCAGTAGTCGGCCATGATCACCCCGTACAGCGGCCCGAGCAGGGCACCCAGGCCGGACAGGAAGTACACGATCACCAGCGGGCTGTTGTACAGGTTCCACGGCAGGATCAGCACGGCCAGGGTGGCGCTGATCAGCCCGGCACGGCGGAAGTTGAGGTGGCGTGGCGCCAGGTTGCTGAGCACGAAGGCCGGGGCGACGAAGTTGGCCATGATGTTCACCGCCACGGTGACGATCAGGAAGGCCATGCAGCCCAGGACCAGAAACGCAGTGTTGGGAATGCTGGCGACGATCTGCGTCGGGCTGTCGATGATCTGGCCGTTGATCTGGAACTGCGCACCGCACAGCACCACGGTGATCATGGCGAACACCAGGATGTTCACCGGCAGGCCCCAGAAGTTGCCGACGCGGATGGTCTTGCGGCACGGCGAGGAGCGGGCGAAGTCGCAGAAGTTGAGCACCAGGGTGCCGTAGATCGCCAGCCACAGGGCGCCGCCGGCAAAGATGTTGCGCCACATCTCGTAGCCGCTCAGCGGCTCGGCCACCGACCAGGCGATGCGCGCATCGGCCTTGAAGTACATGAACAGCGCAAGGCTGGCCACGGTCAGCAGGATCACAGGGCCCGCGAAGGCCTCGTAGCGGCGCACCATCTCCATGCCGTAGGCGAGGATCACCAGCTGCACCAGCCAGATCGCCACGAAGCACACCCAGCCCAGGCTCGACAGGCCCAGCAGGCTGTTGTGGTCGTAGCTGGCCAGTTGCGGCCACACGGCCGTGAGCAGCACGCGCAGCACCACCGAGGCCAGGTAGGTCTGGATGCCGAACCAGGCGATGGCGATCACCGCGCGGATCAGCGCCGGGATCTGCGCGCCGTGGATGCCGAAGGCGATGCGGCTGATCACCGGGAAGGGCACGCCAGTCTTCTGGCCCATGTAGCCGGAGAGGTTCATGAAGAAGTACACCAGCGCCGCACCGATCGCCAGCGACAGGAGGATTTGCCAGCCGCCCAGGCCCAGGGCGAACAAGCCCATGGCGAAGGAGTAGTTGGCGATGTTGTGCACATCGTTGGTCCACAGCGCGAAGATGCTGTAGCGCCCCCAGCGCCGGCCTTCCATGCGGGTCGGGGCGAGGTCGCGGTTGTGCAGGCGCGGGCTCAGTTCAAGTAACGGAAGTTCGCCGGCAAGGGTGGAAGAAGCGTGGGTGCTGGCGACGGATAGTTCAGGGGCAAGGTCGAGGCTGGTACTCATTCCGGCGGGCTCCTGATGCACGTGGACTGCGATGAGCGGGCATGCGCACGGGCTCGCCATCTCGTCGGTGCAGCGTTGGCATCACTGGGTTCTGGACGCGGCGGCTGGTGATTGGGCCAGCGTCGCGGGTTCTTGTGTATTTATGTTTTGTCGAACTTGTATACAAAACACGAACACACAAAAGCGAGTTCCATGCCAGGCGAGAAAGAGGCTTTTAGTGGCCATCATTTCGAATCTATCTGACTGATAGATAAGTGAATGAAATAGCGAAACTATAAGTTGACCAAATGAACAGGTTTAAATTTTTAGTGGGTGTGTTAGTTGATCGAATGGTCAAATTTTATTAAACGGAATGTGTAACGCTTTGGGGCGTTACTTGGGAAAGTGCACACAAAAATGGCACTTAAGGTGACATTCTTGTGTACAAAAAATAGTCAGCTTTTCTTGCGCAGGCCTGTCGCCGGCAGCCAGCCTCACTCCATCGGCGGCAAGCGCCGTTTCACCGGCGACTTCTTGATGATCGCGGTATTGGTCTCGGCCAGCACATTGATCCGGTCCAGCAGCGTGTCGAGTTGCTCCATCGAGCGCACGTGCAGCCGGGCAATGAAGCAGTCCTCGCCGGTCACCTTGTCGCACTCGGTGAACTGGGGGATGGCGATGATCTGCCGTTCCACCTCCTGCAGCTGCCCCGGCAGCGGGCGGATACGCACGATGGCCTGCAGCTGGTAGCCAAAGCTGCGCGGGTCGACATCGACCGTGTAGCCACGCAGCACGCCGCGCTCTTCCAGGCGCCGCAGCCGCTCGCTGACGCTGGGTGCGGACAGCCCGCTGATCTGCGCCAACGCCTTGAGCGAGCGGCGGGAGTCTTCCATCAGTGCATTGATCAGCAGTTGGTCGATGGCATCGGTCATGGGCGCCTCGTCAGGTGATAGTGCGAATTTGCCTTGATAGTAAAGGTGAACCGGCAAAACTGCCTTGGTTATCCGCTGGAAGGCCGGTGACGGGCCTCTGCATACTAGGCCCATCGTCAATGGGAGACATGCGATGGACAGTTCATTGCGCCGCGGTTCGTTGGAAATGGTCGCCGCCATGCTGATTTCCGGCACCATCGGCTGGTTCGTGCTGGTGTCCGGCCAGCCGGTGCTGGAGGTGGTGTTCTGGCGCTGCGTGTTCGGCGCTGGCACCTTGCTGGTGATCTGCGCGGCACTGGGCTTTCTCAAGCCGGGCGTGATCAGCGGCACCGCCGTGTTGCTGGCGATTGCCAGCGGCGTGGCCATCGTCGGCAACTGGGTGTTGCTGTTCGCCTCCTACTCGCGGGCGTCCATCGCCATCGGCACGGCGGTGTACAACGTGCAGCCGTTCATGCTGGTGGGGCTGGCGGCGCTGTTTCTTGGCGAGAAGATCACCCTGGCCAAGGTCACCTGGCTGAGCGTGGCCTTTCTCGGCATGCTGGCGATCGTCAGCGCCCATGGCGCCGGGCAGGCGAGTGGCGAGGAGTACCTGCTGGGCATTGCCCTGGCCTTGGGCGCGGCATTTCTGTATGCCATCGCTGCCTTGGTCATCAAACGCCTCAAAGGCACGCCCCCGCACCTGATCGCGCTGATCCAGGTGAGCACCGGCGCGCTGCTGCTGGCGCCCTGGGTCACGCTCGGCGGCCTGCCTGGCGAGCCCTCGGCACTGGCCAGCCTGGTGACCCTGGGCATGGTCCACACGGGGCTGATGTACGTGTTGCTGTACAGCGCCATCCAGCGCCTGCCCACGGCGTTGACCGGCGCGTTGTCGTTCATCTACCCAATCGCGGCGATCCTGGTCGACTGGGTGGCGTTCGGGCACCGCCTGGCGCCGTTGCAGTGGTTGGGCGTGGGCTTGATCCTGCTGGCGGCGGCGGGCATGCAGCAGGGTTGGTGGTTGCGTTCGGCGCAGGTGCCGGCCAAAGGGTAGAATGCCCCCTTTCACTTGCTTGCGACCTGCCATGACTTCGCCGATCCAGACCCTCGAACAGCACCTGCTCACTGCCCTCGACCCCGCCCCGCAAGAAACCCGCCGCCTGTTCCATGGCCGCGGGCGCTGCTGGCCGGGGCTGGAGCAGATCACCGTCGACTGGCTGCAGGGCGTGCTTTCGCTGGCGCTGTTCCGTGAACCGCCAGAGGGCCAGCTGGCAGCGCTCGAGGCCATGCTCGCGCGCATTGCCGAGCATCCGCACTGGGCTGGCCAGGCCATGCTGATCCAGCACCGCTACTTGCCCGACAGCCCGGGGCAGTGGGTGTGGGGCCAGCCGTGCCAGCAGCGTGAGGTCATCGAGGATGGCCTGCGTTACCTGCTGGACCTGGGCGTGCGGCAGAACACTGGCCTGTTCCTCGACATGCGCTACGGGCGCCGCTGGGTACGCAAGCAGGCGCCAGGCAAGCGCGTGCTCAACCTGTTCGCCTATACCTGCGGTTTTTCCGTGGCGGCGATTGCCGGCGGCGCCGAGCAGGTGGTCAACCTCGACATGGCCAAGGCTGCGCTGTCGCGAGGCCGCGACAACCACCGGCTCAATGGCCACGATGCGTCGCGGGTGGCGTATCTGGGGCATGAGCTGTTCAAGTCGTGGGGCAAGGTGCGCAAGTACGGGCCCTATGACTTGATCATCATCGATCCGCCGACCTTCCAGAAGGGCAGCTTCGTGCTCACCCAGGATTACGCGAAGATCCTGCGGCGCCTGCCGGAGTTGCTCAGCGAGGGAGGCACGGTGCTGGCGTGTGTGAACGACCCGGGGATCGGGCCGGAGTTTCTGATCGAGGGCATGGCCGAGCAGGCGCCTTCGCTGGCTTTTGTAGAGCGGCTGGAGAACCCGCCGGAGTTTCCCGATGCGGACCCGGCGGGGGGGTTGAAGGCCTTGGTATTCAGGCAGGTATAGGTTGCCTGTGGCGGCCCCATCGCCGGCAAGCCGGCTCCCACAGGGGGGGGCTGCGATGGCCTGTGGGGGAGCCGGCTTGCCGGCGATAGGGCCGGAACTGACACCGTCAAGCTGAAACGCTTCGCACCGGCAACGGGTACACCTGGGCAAAGCTCACATGCTCGGTCTGGTCCACGCGCTTCTTCAGCCGCTCGTTGAATGCCCGGCTCACCGCATACTGCCCCCCGGAAATGGTGCGGAACTGCGCCGTGAGCACGAACCCGTTCAAGTCCATGCGGTCGACCCCGAACACCTGCAGCGGCCCCTGCAGGTTGATGCGCAGCAGCGGGTCGTCGCTGATCGACTGCCCCACCTCGTGGATCAGCGCCAGCGACTCATCCACGTCACTGTCATAGGTGAACTGCACCGAGAAGAACGCGTAGGCGAACTGTCGTGACTGGTTGGTGACCGCCTTGATCTGGCCGAACGGCACCGAATGCACGAAGCCCTTGCCATCGCGCAGGCGCAGGGTGCGGATGGTCAGGCTCTCGACGGTGCCGGCGTGGCCGGAGTCGAGCACCACCCAGTCGCCGATCGAGATGGTGTCCTCGATCAGGATGAACAGCCCGGTGATCACGTCCTGCACCAGCTGCTGCGAGCCAAAGCCGATGGCCAGGCCGATCACCCCGGCACCGGCCAGCAGCGGCGCGACGTTGATGCCCAGGTTGGCCATGGTGGTGATGGTGCAGATCACCACCAGTACCACCTTGATGGCGTTGCGCAGCATCGGCAGGATGGTCCGCACCCGGGTGCTGGGCTGGCGTGCCGCGCGGCGGCCGGCGGGCGGCTTCAGGGCTTCCTGGATGGCGGTGTCGAGTACCACCCAGAGCAGCCAGGTCACCAGCAGGATCAGGCCGATGCTCGACAGCGAGTTGCTGATCGCCTGGCCCAGGCTGTTGCTCAGGGCGAAGTCGATCACCGAAAAGCCCCAGATGCGCCCCAGCAGTTCGATGAAGGCCACCGCCATGGCAATGCGCAGCAGCGCATGGGCCAGGCTGCGCAGCAGCTCCTTGTACGGCCGCACCCGTTGCCCGGCATCGGCATCGCCCGGGGCCAGCAGGTGTTGCAGCAGGGTGCTGAGAAACACCGTGCTGACCAGCAGCACCGTGGTCAGCAGCGCGTTCTGCAGGGCCTTGTGGCTTTCTGCGCCGGCGCCGACCAGGTGGATGGCCGACACCAGGATCATCAGCAAGATCGGCAGGTACCACACCAGCGAAAAGATCCGCAGGGTTTCCTGCACGGCGCGGTGTTGCTGGCGGTCCTTGAAGGCGCGGTTGCGGATCAGCTGTGCGACCGGGCGGCGCAGGCGGATCACCAGGCTTGCGAAGATGAAGGTGGCGATCAGGCCGGTGGCCACGGCGATGCTGGCGGTGATGTTGCCGCCCAGCTGGCGAGCGATCTGCGGGCTGGTCAGCGCATCGCTCCAGGCGGCGAGAAAGCCGATCAGGAACAGCGGGCGCGGTGCCAGGCGCTTGATCACGGCCACCGCGGCGCGCTTGTGGCCGGCATCGAACAAGGTGACCAGGCACAGGATGATCGAGGTGGAGAACAGGCCGCTGCTGGTGGCATAGGCCAGGCTCAGGCCCAGGGCGCGGGCCACCGAAGGGTCGAGGAAGCGGCTGGCATACAGGGTCAGCGGCAGGCTGGCCAGGGCCGGCAGGGTGTAGGGCAGCAGGTAGCCGAGCAGGCTGCTGGCACGCTTGCGGGCGCGCAGCCACGGGGTGCCCGCCGCACGCCTGGCGACCCAGCGGCCAAGTGTGGTCAGCAGGGCGAAACAGGCGGCCCAGGCCAGGGTCAGGAGCATGAAGTCGCCGGCCAGCTGCAGTGAATCGCCAGCCGAATGGCGGTCCACCAGGCGTTCCATTTCCTTGGCGGCGCGGTCGGTGCGCAGGCGCCAGGCATCGACCAGGTGGGCGTCGAGGTCGAGCTCCTGGGCGGCGCTGTCCAGGCCGTCGGCCAGGGCGCCGAGCAGGCCGCCTTGCAGGACCGCTTCCGGTTCGGCGGGTTGTTCTTCGGCGGGGGCGGGGTCTGCGGCGAGCAGGTGGGTGCTCAGCAAGCAGCCGAGCAGCAGGGTGGCGAGGTAGCGCAGCACTGGAGTACTCCTTGGGCCGGGGTGAGCGGGGCAGGGTTACTCAAGGAACTGATTGGTGTGGGCGCAAGAAAGTTCGATGGGGTGTGTATTTGCCGAATCGCCGCAGCGCTAATTGTAGGAGCGGCCTTGTGTCGCGAAAGGGGCGCGCAGCGCCCCCCCCATGACCGATCACTGGTTGGTATAGATCTGGTCGAACACGCCACCGTCATTGAAGTGGGTCTTCTGCACGGTACGCCAGTCGCCGAAGGTCTTCTCCACCGAGAGGAAGTCCACCTTCGGGAAGCGGTCGGTGTACTTGGCCAGCACCGTCGCATCGCGCGGGCGCAGGTAGTTCTGCGCGGCAATTTCCTGGGCCGCCGGCGACCACAGGTACTTCAGGTATTCCTCGGCCACGGCTTGGGTGCCTTTCTTGGCCACCACCTTGTCGACCACGCTCACCGGCGGCTCGGCTTCGGCCGACACGCTTGGGTAGACCACTTCGAACTGGTCGCGGCCAAACTCGCGGGCGATCATTTCGGCTTCGTTCTCGAAGGTCACCAGCACATCGCCGATCTGGTTGGTCATGAAGGTGGTGGTGGCGGCGCGGCCACCGGTGTCGAGCACCGGCGCCTGCTTGAACAGCTTGCCGACGAACTCGCGGGCCTTGGTCTCGTCGCCGCCCTGCTTGAGCACGTAACCCCAGGCCGACAGGTAGGTGTAGCGGCCGTTACCGGAAGTCTTGGGGTTGGGCACGATCACCTGCACGCCGTCCTTGAGCAGGTCCGGCCAGTCTTTCAGTGCCTTGGGGTTGCCCTTGCGCACGATGAACACGGTGGCCGAGGTGAACGGCGCGCTGTTGTTCGGCAGGCGCGTCACCCAGTTGTCCGGCACCAGCTTGCCGTTGTCGGCCAGGGCATTGATGTCGGTGGCCATGTTCATGGTGATGACATCGGCCGGCAGGCCATCGATCACCGCCCGCGCCTGCTTGCTCGAACCGCCGAAGGACATCTGCACATTGACCTTCTCGTTGTGCTCGGCTTCCCAGTGTTTCTGGAACGCTGGGTTGTAGTCCTTGTAGAAATCGCGCATCACGTCGTAGGACACGTTGAGCAGCGTCGGGGCGGCCTGGGCGATGTTGCCCAAGGCCAGGCCGGCAGCCAGCAGCGAGGCGGTGAAGAGCTTTTTCACGAAGCATTCCTTGTTCTGGTTCAAAGGTTTGGCAAATTGCCAGCGACTATAGCGTTTCGTTCGCGGGCGATTAAAGACCAAATGGATCTTTGCTTATTCGGTTTTCGGGAACAGCGAATTGCCACAGCGCGAGCAGAATGCCGCGCCGTGTTCGTGGGTCTTCTTGCGGCACGTCGGGCAGTCATGTTGCAGCTGTTCCCCGCGCATGGCGTTGGCCAGCTCTGCGGTGAAGATGCCGGTGGGCACGGCGATGATCGAGTAACCGGTAATCATCACCAGCGACGACAGTACCTGCCCCAGCGGCGTCTTCGGCACGATGTCGCCGAAGCCCACGGTGGTCAGGGTGACGATGGCCCAGTAGATGCCCTTGGGAATGCTGGTGAAGCCATGCTCCGGCCCTTCGATCACGTACATCAAGGTGCCGAACACGGTGACCAGGGTCGAGACGCTGACCAAGAACACGATGATCTTCTGCTTGCTGCCGCGCAGCGCCTCCATCAGGTAGTGCGCCTGCTTGAGGTAGGGGCCGAGCTTGAGCACACGGAAGATCCGCAGCATGCGGATCACCCGGATCATCAGCAGGTACTGGGCGTCGCTGTAATACAGCGCGATGATCCCCGGCACGATCGCCAGCAGGTCGACCAGGCCGTAGAAGCTGAAGGCGTAGCGCAAGGGTTTGGGCGAGCAGTACAGGCGGGCCAGGTACTCGACCAGGAAGATCGCGGTAAAGCCCCATTCGATACCGGCCAGCAGGCCGGCATAACCGCGGTGCACTTCGTCGATGCTGTCGAGGATCACCGTGACCAGGCTGGCGAGGATGATCAGCAAAAGGATCTTGTCGAAGCGCCTTCCAGCCACGGTGTCGGTCTGGAAGACGATGACGTAGAGCCGCTCGCGCAGGCTCGCAGGGTTGTTCATGGGCTCGTTCCATTGGGCAATGGGCTGAGCCTAGGGGCTCGCTTTCAGCTGTGCAAGCGGCGGGCGTTGCCGCGCTGGTTGAGCTGCGCCAGGTGGTTGCCCAGGTGCATCAGCCAGCAGGCGACGACGAAGGGCGCGGTCAGCCCGGCCACGGGCAGCAGCTTGAACAGCGGTTGCAGCAACAACGCCAGGGCGATGGCCAGCAGCGTCACCCAGGGGCGTTCGCCCTGGCGGCTGAAGGCCAGCGCCGCCAGCGCGGCATTGAACCCGTACAACCCCAGCCAGGCGCCCTGGGCCTGGTCGGCCAGCAGCGCCACGCCGCCGCCGATGGCCGAGCCGATCACGGCCCACAGGGCCGCGTAAGGGTTGGCAATGAACATGCCGGCGATGATCAGCAACCCGGCCAGCGGCTGGTCGAGCAGGAAGATCTGCCCCACACCGCGCGCCAGGGCGTGCAGCGGGTCGGCTTCGACCAGGCCGCTGGGCGCGGGCGTGGCCAGCAGCAGCGTGCACCAGCCGAGCAGGACGAAGGGCGCGGTGTAGGCGATCAGCAGCTTGCCGCCACGCTTGCGCCACTGGTGGGTGATGATGCTGGAAAGACCGCCGGCGGCGATGATCAGTGGCGGCATGATCGCCGACCAGGGCAGCACGGCGCTGATCAGGATGCCGATCAGCACGCCGTTGTAGCAGTACAGCCCGGCCTGGCGGTCGGCGCGGTCGTAGCCGCGGCGCTGGGCCGTGAGCAGGCCGGCGAGGGCGCCGAGCAGGGCGCCGCCGACCAGGTTGGGGGCGGTCAGCAGGATGGCCAGCAGGCACAGCAGGCCGCACAGGGGGCTGCGCAGCAGCAGCACCTGGCTGAAGCCGTTGAGCAAGGCCGTGGCCCAGTCGGGGCACGGGTTGACGAAATTTTTGGTGTACATGGGCAGTCGGCAAGGTTGATGGACGAGCGGTGGGCCTCTTTGGGCCTCGGGTTTTCCGCAATCGGTGTTGGGGGAGGGCTTTGCCCTCCTTTCGCGACACAAGGCCGCTCCTACAGAGGATCGCGGTCGCCTGTAGGAGCGGCCTTGTGTCGCGAAAGGGGCGCAAAGCGCCCCCGGGATTTCAGACCAAGGTCTCGATCCGCAGCGTATTAGTCGAACCCGGCTTGCCAAAAGGCACACCGGCAGTAATCAGCAGCGTGTCTCCCCGGCTGGCCATACCCTGTGCCTGAGCAATCTCCAGCGCCGTGGAAACCACCTCGTCGACCTGGCGCAAACGGTCATTGACCACCGAGTGCACACCCCAAGCCACACTCAGGCGCCGCGCGGTGTTCAGGTTCGGCGTCAGGTTGAGGATCGGCGCCCGCGGCCGCTCGCGCGCAGCGCGCAGGGTCGAAGCCCCCGACTCGCTGTAGTTGACCAGCACCGCCACCGGCAGAATGCCGCTGATGCGGCGGATCGCGCAGCTGATGGCGTCCGACACGGTGGCCTCGGCCTTCGGCCGGCCGACGTCGAGCTGGGCCTGGTAGTCCGGGCCGTTTTCCACCTGGCGGATGATCTTGCTCATCATCTGCACGGCTTCCAGCGGGTAGTCGCCCGAGGCGGTCTCGGCCGACAGCATCACCGCGTCCGCACCCTCGGCCACGGCGTTGGCCACGTCGGTGACTTCGGCGCGGGTCGGCGCTGGCGAGAAGCGCATCGATTCGAGCATCTGCGTGGCGACCACCACCGGCTTGCCCAGCTGGCGGCAGGTGCCGATGATGCCTTTCTGGATCTGCGGCACGCTTTCGGCCGGCACTTCCACGCCCAAGTCGCCACGGGCGACCATGATCGCGTCGGCCAGCTCGGCGATGGCCTGCAACTGCTCGACGGCAGAGGGCTTCTCGATCTTGGCCATGAGGTAGGCACGGTCGCCAATCAGCTGGCGCGCCTCGACGATGTCTTCAGGGCGCTGCACGAACGACAGGGCCACCCAGTCCACCCCAAGCTCCAGGCCGAAGGCCAGGTCGCGGCGGTCTTTCTCGGTGAGCGGGGAGAGGTCGAGCACCGCCTGCGGCACGTTCACGCCCTTGCGGTCGGACAGCTCGCCACCGGCCAGCACTTCGGTGTCGATGGCATCGGCGTGCTTGGCGGTAACCCGCAGGCGCAGCTTGCCGTCGTCCAGCAGCAGGTCCATGCCAGGCTCAAGCGCTTCGATGATCTCCGGGTGCGGCAGGTTGACCCGGCGGCTGTCGCCTGGGGTCTTGTCCAGGTCCAGGCGCAGGGCCTGGCCGCGTTGCAGCTGCACCTTGCCTTCGGCGAAGCGGCCGACGCGCAGTTTTGGCCCCTGCAGGTCCATGAGGATGCCCAGCGGGTAGTTCAGCTGCTGCTCGACTTCACGGATCCACTGGTAGCGCAGGGCGTGGTCGGCGTGCTCGCCGTGGCTGAAGTTGAGGCGGAAGATGTTCACCCCGGCTTCGACCAGCTGGCGGATGTCGTCGATGCCGTTGATCGCAGGGCCGAGGGTGGCGAGGATTTTGACTTTCTTATCAGGCGTCATGATTGTGCAGTCTCGAGGATCAGGATGGCGCGGAAGTCGTTGACGTTGGTGCGGGTCGGCTCGGTGACGATCAGGGCGTCGAGCGCGGCGAAGTAGCCGTAGCCGTTGTTGTTGTCGAGCTCGTCGCTGGCCGACAGGCCCAGCGCTTCGGCGCGGGCGTAGCTGGCTGGGGTCATGAAGGCGCCGGCGTTTTCTTCCGAACCGTCGATGCCGTCGGTGTCACCGGCCAGGGCATACACGCCCGGTAGGCCCTTGAGGCTTTCGGTGAGGCTGAGCAGGAACTCGGCATTGCGCCCGCCACGGCCATTGCCGCGCACGGTCACGGTGGTTTCGCCACCGGAGAGGATCACGCACGGGGCCTTGAGCGGCTGGCCGTGCAGCACGATCTGCCGGGCGATGCCGGCATGCACCTTGGCCACTTCGCGCGACTCGCCTTCCAGGTCGCCGAGGATCAGCGGGCTGAAGCCGGCCTGGCGCGCCTTGACGGCTGCGGCCTCGAGCGATTGCTGGGGCTTGGCGATCAGCTGGAAATGGCTGCGGGCCAGGGCCGGGTCGTCGGCCTTGACGGTTTCCGAGGCGGGGTTGTTGAGCCAGTCGATGACGGCCTTGGGCGCTTCGATGTTGTAGCGCTTGAGGATCGCCAGGGCGTCGGCCGAGGTGCTCGGGTCGGCCACGGTGGGGCCGGAGGCAATGACCGTGGCCAGGTCGCCAGGCACATCGGAAATCGCGTAGGTGTAGACGGTGGCCGGCCAGCAGGCCTTGGCCAGGCGGCCGCCCTTGATCGCCGAGAGGTGCTTGCGCACGCAGTTCATCTCGCCGATGGTGGCGCCGGACTTGAGCAGGGCCTTGTTGATCTGCTGCTTGTCGGCCAGGGTCAGGCCTTCGGCCGGCAGGGCCAGCAGGGCCGAGCCGCCACCGGACAGCAGGAAGATCACGCGGTCGTTTTCATCGAGGTTGCTGACCAGCTCCAGCACGCGCTTGGCCACGGCCAGGCCAGCGGCGTCGGGGACCGGGTGGGCGGCTTCGACCACCTCGATTTTCTGGCAGTTGGCGCCGTGGCCGTAGCGGGTCACGACCAGCCCGGAGACTTCGCCCTGCCAGCTCTTTTCGACCACTTCGGCCATGGCGGCGGCAGCCTTGCCGGCGCCGATGACGATGACCCGGCCGCTGCGGTCGGCGGGCAGGTAGGGTTCCAGGACTTGGCGCGGGTGGGCGGCGGCGATGGCTGTGTCGAACAGCTCGCGTAGAAGTTTTTGCGGATCGACCGACATGGCAGGCTCCCAGAATTCTTGTTGTTCTCAGAATCGAAAACGCCCCTGGAACTGCCTCCGTGCAGGCCGAACCAGGGGCGGGTGTTGCTCGGTGTCACCGATGAACCTGTGGTCGCAGGCTCATCGGTGTTGGCTGCATCGCGGATGAATCCGCTCCTACATAGGATTGCCGTGTAGGAGCGGATTTATCCGCGATGGGCCAGAGAAGGTGTCACTTGTCGTCGCGGATCGAGAAGTTGGCCATGTGCTCCAGGCCTTTGATCAGCGCCGAGTGGTCCCAGTTGCCGCCGCCCAGGGCCTGGCAGGTGTTGAACACTTGCTGGGCGTTGGAGGTGTTGGGCAGGTTGATGCCCAGTTCCTTGGCGCCCTGCAGGGCCAGGTTCAGGTCCTTCTGGTGCAGGTTGATGCGGAAGCCTGGGTCGAAGGTGCCCTTGATCATGCGCTCGGCGTGCACTTCGAGGATCTTCGAGGAAGCGAAGCCGCCCATCAGTGCTTCACGCACCTTGGCTGGGTCGGCGCCGTTCTTGGCGGCGAACAGCAGGGCTTCGGCAACGGCCTGGATGTTCAGCGCGACGATGATCTGGTTGGCCACCTTGGCGGTCTGGCCGTCGCCATTGCCACCCACGCGGGTGATGTTCTTGCCCATGGCTTCGAACAGCGGCAGGGCGCGCTCGAAGGCTTTCGGGCAGCCGCCGACCATGATGCTCAGGGTCGCAGCCTTGGCACCGACTTCGCCGCCGGACACCGGGGCGTCCAGGTAGGCGGCGCCAGTGGCCTTGATCTTCTCGGCGAAGGCCTTGGTGGCGGTCGGCGAGATCGAGCTCATGTCGATCACGACCTTGTTCGGGCCAACGCCTTCGGCGACGCCGTTTTCACCGAACAGGACGCTGTCGACCTGCGGGGTGTCCGGGACCATGACGATGATGAATTCGGCTTCCTGGGCAACCTCTTTTGGGTTGGCCAGGGCTACGGCGCCGGCGGCGACCAGGTCGGCCGGGGCAGCATCGTGGTGGGTCGAAAGGAAGATGCTGTGACCTGCTTTTTGCAGGTTCTGGGCCATGGGCTTGCCCATGATGCCGGTGCCGAGGAATCCGATTTTAGCCATGAGAAATTACCTCTTTTATATTTGTTCGCGGTCCCGATGGGAGCGGTGATTCAGATCGCGTTATGGGTCTTGAGCCAGCCCAGGCCTGCTTCGGTGGTGGTCAGCGGCTTGTACTCGGCGCCCACCCAGCCCTGGTAGCCGATGCGGTCCAGGTGCTCGAACAGGAAGCGGTAGTTGATCTCGCCGGTGCCTGGCTCGTTGCGGCCTGGGTTGTCGGCCAGCTGGATGTGGTTGATCAGCGGCAGGTTGGCTTGCAGGGTGCGAGCCAGGTCACCTTCCATGATCTGCATGTGGTAGATGTCGTACTGCAGGAACAGGTTGTCGCTGCCCACTTCGGCCTGGATTTCCAGGGCCTGCTGGGTGGTGTTCAGGTAGAAGCCCGGGATGTCGCGGGTGTTGATCATCTCCATGACCAGGCGAATGCCTGCGGCCTTGAGCTTGTCGGCGGCATAGCGCAGGTTTTCGACGAAGGTCTTGCGCACGGTGGCGCAGTCCGGGCCTTGCGGGCGGATGCCGGCCAGGGCGTTGACCTGGGTGTTGCCCAGCACCTTGGCGTACTCGATGGCCTTGTCCACGCCAGCGCGGAATTCTTCGATGCGGTCGGGGTGGCAGGTAATGCCGCGCTCACCTTTGGACCAGTCGCCAGCCGGCAGGTTGAACAGCACCTGGGTCAGGCCGTGGGCATCGAGCTGCTGTTTGATTTCGGCGGCGCTGAAATCATACGGGAAGAGGTATTCGACACCGCTGAAACCGGCATCGGCGGCAGCCTTGAAGCGGGCCAGGAAGTCCTGTTCGGTGAACAGCATGGACAGGTTGGCAGCGAAGCGAGGCATGGGTTGTCTCCTAGCGATGAAGGCCCCCGGGCAAGCCCGGGGGCGTCAGGCGATCAGTCGAGCATCGAGATGGCGGTTGGCGCGTCGTTGCCGACCAGGGCGAGGTCTTCGAATTCGTTGACCGCGTTGATCTCGGTGCCCATGGAAATGTTGGTCACACGCTCGAGAATCACTTCGACCACCACCGGCACGCGGAACTCTTCGGCCATCTTCTGCGCCTTGAGCAGGGCAGGGGCGATGTCGTTCGGCTCGAACACGCGGATGGCCTTGCAGCCCAGGCCTTCGACCACGGCGACGTGGTCGACACCGTAGGTGGCGGCGTCGGTGGCGTTGATGTTCTCGAACGCCAGTTGTACACAGTAATCCATGTCGAAGCCACGCTGCGCCTGGCGAATCAGGCCCAGGTAGGCGTTGTTCACCAGCACGTGGACATACGGCAGGTTGAACTGCGCGCCCACTGCCAGTTCTTCGATCATGAACTGGAAGTCGTAGTCACCGGACAGCGCGACGACCTTGCGTTTCGGGTCGGCCTTGACCACGCCCAGCGCGGCAGGGATGGTCCAGCCCAGCGGGCCGGCCTGGCCGCAGTTGATCCAGTGGCGAGGCTTGTACACGTGCAGGAACTGCGCACCGGCGATCTGCGACAGGCCGATGGTGCTGACGTAGCAGGTGTCCTTGCCGAACACCTGGTTCATCTCTTCGTAGACGCGCTGCGGCTTGACCGGCACGTTGTCGAAGTGAGTCTTGCGCTGCAAGGTGGCCTTGCGCTGCTGGCAGTCTTCCAGCCAGGCCTTGCGGCACTTGAGCTTGCCAGCGGCTTTCCACTCGCGGGCCACTTCCAGGAACACATCCAGCGCCTTGCCGGCGTCGGAAACGATGCCCAGGTCCGGGGTGAACACACGGCCGATCTGGGTCGGTTCGATGTCCACGTGCACGAACTTGCGGCCTTCGGTGTAGACATCGACGGAACCGGTGTGGCGGTTGGCCCAGCGGTTGCCGATACCGAACACCAGGTCGGATTTGAGCAGGGTGGCGTTGCCGTAGCGGTGCGAAGTCTGCAGGCCGACCATGCCGACCATCTGCGCGTGGTCGTCGGGGATGGTGCCCCAGCCCATCAGGGTCGGGATCACGGGTACGCCGGTCAGTTCGGCGAACTCGACCAGCTTGTCGCTGGCGTCGGCGTTGATGATGCCGCCACCGGCTACCAGCAGTGGGCGCTCGGCGTCATTGAGCAGGGCCAGGGCTTTTTCGGCCTGCACGCGGGTGGCCGACGGCTTGTTGACCGGCAGCGGCTCGTAGGCGTCGATGTCGAATTCGATTTCAGCCATCTGCACGTCGAACGGCAGGTCGATCAGCACAGGGCCTGGGCGGCCGGTGCGCATTTCGTAGAAGGCCTTCTGGAAGGCGTAAGGCACTTGGCCCGGCTCCAGGACGGTGGTGGCCCACTTGGTGACCGGCTTGACGATGCTGGTGATGTCGACGGCCTGGAAGTCTTCCTTGTGCAGGCGGGCACGCGGAGCCTGGCCGGTGATGCAGAGAATTGGGATGGAGTCGGCCGACGCACTGTACAGGCCGGTGACCATGTCGGTGCCGGCTGGGCCGGAGGTACCGATGCACACGCCGATGTTGCCTGGGTTGGCGCGGGTGTAACCCTCGGCCATGTGCGAGGCGCCTTCGACGTGACGAGCGAGGACGTGATCGATGCCACCCACTTTCTTCAGGGCCGAGTACAACGGGTTGATGGCAGCCCCCGGGATGCCGAACGCGGTATCTACACCTTCACGGCGCATGACCAGAACGGCTGCATCGATTGCTCTCATTTTGCTCATGGTTTGTGCCTCATCGATTTTGTAATTGTATACAACTTGCTTTGTGCCAGAGTGTATTCATGGCAGGCGGCTTAGGTCAACGGGTTTTCGTCGGCAGGCATTGCTTTCGTTCGAGCGCCCATGAAAACGGTGGTTTGCGAACTCGCATACGATCGTTTCAATTTATTGTATACAAAAAGTCATTCAGTTGTGTTCTATTGCCTTATCGCTTTTTCACCTGCCCTCAGGGCTTCTCACAACAAGAAGAGGACCTTTCCATGAACGTTTTGAACCTGAAAGTCGCTGTCAGCCTGGTCAACGCCGCGCTGGCAGCGGGCCGCAAGATCAATGCCGCGCCGTTGACGGTCGCGGTGCTGGATGCCGGCGGGCACCTGTTGGCGCTGCAACGCGAGGACGGCGCCAGCCTGATTCGCCCAGAGGTGGCCACCGGCAAGGCCTGGGGTGCGATCGCGCTGGGCAAGGGCTCGCGCCTGCTGGCGCTGGATGCGCAGCAACGGCCGGCGTTTTTCGCGGCGTTGAACGGGCTGGGTGAGCGCCCGGTGGTGCCGGCGCCGGGGGGCGTGTTGATTCGTGATCAGGACGGCAAGGTGCTGGGAGCGGTAGGGATCAGTGGCGATACGTCGGATATCGACGAGCAGTGCGCGATCAGTGCGATCGAAGAGGTGGGGTTGAAGGCGGATGCGGGGGTGGCTGCCTGATTCTTTATTGACTGGGCCGGCCTCATCGCCGGCAAGCCGGCTCCCACAGGGCGCTCAGCGCATCCTTGTGGGAGCCGGCTTGCCGGCGATCGGGCCTTCAGGCCGCTTCGGGCTCGCAGCCCTTGAGCACCAGCCGAATGATGGTTTCGGCGGCTGCTTCATAATCACTGTCGGCCAGCTTGGCCTTGCCGGTGATCACCGAAATCTGCCAGTCGAAATCGGCGTAGGTCTGCGTCGCCGCCCAGATGCTGAACATCAGGTGATGGGGGTCGACATGGGCGATCTGCCCACGCTCGATCCAGCGCTTGATGCACTCGATGTTGTGGTGGGCCTGCTCGTTGAGCTGCTCGACCTGGTTGGGCGACAGGTGCGGCGCGCCATGCATGATCTCGCTGGCGAACACCTTCGAGGCATGCGGCAGGTCGCGCGAAATGCGGATCTTCGAGCGGATGTAGGCGCTTAGCACTTCCTTCGGATCACCGTCGGCATTGAACGGCGTCGAAGCCTGCATGATCGGCGCGATGATGCTTTCCAGGACCTCGCGATAGAGGTTGTCCTTGGACTTGAAGTAGTAATACACGTTCGGCTTGGGCAGGCCGGCCTTGGCCGCGATATCGCTGGTCTTGGTGGCGGCGAAACCCTTGTCGGCGAATTCTTCACTGGCTGCGCGCAGGATCAGCTCCTTGTTGCGCTCGCGAATGGTACTCATGGTGCTGGCGGTCCTTTGACGCTGCGAGCCCGGATGGTAGCACTGAATGCCACGCTGTCGCTTGCCTGAACGAAATGCGCGTGGCCCGTTGCCGGCGCCGCCGCGCTGCTAGAGTTTCAACTCGACGACCCATTGCCTGGCAGCGGCCTGCTGTCGGCCCCACGCCCGGTTGGTCGCCTGACCCCTGGATCGACTTGAGCGGACGCACTGTCGTGGGCAAAGGCAAACGAATCACACACCGGTTGCTGCTCGGCCTGGGAGGGCTGCTGCTGGTCTTGCTGGCCTGCTGGTGGTGGTCGCGGCCCGCGCACCTGCAGCGCCCGGCAGCTGCCGGCGAGCCGGTGGCTGCGGTGGCCGTGGCGGTCCAGGATGTGCCGGTGTACATCGACGCCCTGGGCACGGTCACGCCCTCGCGCAGCGTCAGTGTCAGCACCCAGGTCAACGGCATTCTCGCCACCGTGGAGTTCCAGGAAGGCCAGGCCGTGCGCCAGGGCCAGGTGATTGCACGGATCGATGACCGGGCGATCAAGGCCCAGCTGGCGCAGGCGCGTGGCGTGCTGGCCCACGACCAGGCGGTGCTGGACAACGCCCGGCGCGACCTGGCGCGGTTTCGCGAACTCATCAAGGCCGGCTCGGTCAGCCAGCAGACCCTCGACACCCAGGCATCGACCGTCGAGCAGCTGGCCGGCACCGTGGCCGCCGACCAGGGGGCGGTGCAGAACCTTGAAGTGCAACTGGGCTATTGCACCATCACCTCGCCGGTCGATGGCGTGGTGGGCTTGCGCCAGGTGGACCCGGGCAACTATGTCAGCACCACCAGCACCACGCCGATCGCGGTGATCACCCAGATGCGCCCGGCCACGGTGGTGTTCGCCGTGCCCGAGGATGACCTGGGCAAGATCCACCAGGCCCAGGTGCAGGGGCCGGTGAGCGTGCTGGCCTTCGACCGCGACAAGCGCGTGCTACTGGCCACCGGTACGCTCCTGGCGCTGGACAACCAGGTCGACACCAGCACCGGCACGGTCAAGGTCAAGGCGCGTTTCGACACGGCCGGCAATGCGCTGTTTCCCAACCAGTTCGTCAATGCCCGGCTCAAGGCCGATACCCTGCAGCAGGTGCCGGTGGTGCCGACGCGGGCCATCCAGCATGGCAGCCAGGGCGATTTCGTGTTCATCGCCCAGGGCGCCAAGGCGCAGTTGCGCAAGGTGCGCAGTGGGCCTGCGAGTGGCGAGCTCACGGCGATTCTCGAGCAAGGCGTGCGGCCCGGTGAGCAGGTGATCACCGAAGGCGCCGACAAGCTCGACGACGGCTCGCCGATCAAGGTCGTGGCGCCATGAGCCGCAGCCAATGAATATCTCGCGCCCGTTCATCGAGCGGCCGGTAGCCACCTGCCTGCTGATGTGCGCGGTACTGCTGCTGGGCATCCTCGGTTATCGCCTGCTGCCGGTCTCGGCGTTGCCGCAGGTCGACTACCCGACCATCCAGGTGTTCACCCAGTACCCCGGCGCCAGCCCCGAGGTGATCAGCTCGTCGATCAGCGCGCCGCTCGAACGCCAGCTGGGCGAGATGCCGGGGCTGCGCTCGATGGGCTCGACCAGCTCGGACGGCGCCTCGGTGCTGACCCTGCAGTTCGACCTGACGCTGTCGCTGGACGTCGCCGAGCAGGAAGTGCAGGCAGCGATCAATGCCGCCGGCACATTCCTGCCGGCCAACCTGCCGTACCCGCCGGTGTACAGCAAGGTCAACCCAGCCGATGCGCCGGTGCTGACCTTGTCGCTGACCTCCGACGTGCTGCCGTTGACCAAGGTCCAGGACCTGGCCGACACGCGCCTGGCGCAGAAGATTTCGCAGATCGCCGGGGTCGGCCTGGTGACCATCAGCGGCGGCCAGCGCCCGGCCGTGCGCATCGAGGCCAACACCTCGGCGCTGAACAACCTGGGCCTGTCACTGGAAGACCTGCGCAGCTCGCTGGGCAGTGCCAACGTCAACCAGGCCAAAGGCAACCTCGATGGCCGCTACCAGGCCTATTCGATCGGCGCCAACGATCAGTTGCAGCAACCCGAAGACTACCGCGACCTGGTGATCGCCTACCGCAACGGTGCGGCGATTCGCCTGTCCCAGGTCGCCAGCTCCATCCTCGGCGCAGAAAACCCGCGCCAGGCGGCCTGGACCAACGGCACCCCGGCCATCGTGCTGAACATCCAGCGCCAACCGGGGGCCAACGTGATCGACGTGGTGGACCGGGTCCAGCGGCTGCTGCCGACCCTGCGCGCCAGCCTGCCGGGCACGCTCAAGGTGGCCGTGCTCACCGACCGCACCCAGACCATCCGCGCCTCGGTCAGCGACGTGCAGTTCGAGCTGGGCGTGGCCGTGGTGCTGGTGGTGCTGGTGATCCTGCTGTTCCTGCGCAACCTGGCCGCCACCCTGATCCCGGCCTTGACCGTGCCGTTGACGCTGGTCGGCACGCTGGCGGTGATCTACACCCTGGGCTTTTCCCTGAACAACCTGACGTTGATGGCGCTGACCATTTCCATCGGTTTCGTGGTCGACGATGCCATCGTCATGGTCGAGAACATCACCCGCTACCTGGAAGCCGGCGACACGCCGCTGCAGGCGGCGCTCAAAGGCGCGGCGCAGATTGGTTTCACCATCGTCTCGCTGTCCATCGCGCTGATCGCGGTGATGATCCCGCTGCTGTTCATGGGCGATGTGGTCGGGCGGTTGTTCCGTGAGTTCGCCATGACCGTGGCCGTGACCATCGTCATTTCCGCGCTCATCACCCTGACCCTGACCCCCATGCTCTGCGCTCGCCTGCTGCGCCACCGGCAGAAAAGCCAGGCAAGCGACCTGTTCACCCGTGTCGAGGGCCGTTACCTGCGCGGCCTGGACTGGGTGCTGGCGCACCGTGGCCTGGCGCTGTTGTCGGTGCTGTTGACGGCGGCATTGACGCTGCTGACCTTGCTGGCCATGCCCAAGGGCTTCTTCCCCGAGCAGGACACCGGCCTGATCCAGGGTATTTCCCAGGCGGCGCCCAGCACCTCGTTCCAGGGCATGCAGCAACAGCAGCAGCGCCTGGTCGCGCGCATTCTGCAAGACCCGGCGGTGCAGAGCCTGTCGTCGTTCGTCGGCATCGACCAGAACAACCCGACCCTCAACCAGGGCAGTCTGCTGATCAACCTCAAGCCACGCGGCGAACGTGACAGCGCCGCGGCGGTGATTCGCCGGCTGGCCGACGCCAACGCCGACGATGCCGGCATCCGCCTGTACCTGCACGGCGTGCAGGACCTGACCCTGGATGCCACGGTATCCACCACTGCCTACCGCCTGGGCCTGCAGGCCGGCGACATGCAGACCCTCGAACAGTGGACCGGCAAGCTGCTGGCGGCGATCCGCCAGGACCCGACCTTCACCGACGTGCAGAGCCAGGCGATGCAGTTCGGCAACCAGGTGCAACTGGACTTCGACCGCGCCACCGCCTCGCGCCTGGGCGTCACCCCCCAGGCCATCGACGATGTGCTGTACGACGCCTTTGGCCAGCGCCAGGTCTCGACCTTGTACACCCAGCTCAATCAATACCATGTGGTGATGGTCAGCGACCGCCCGCCACGCAACCTTGCCGACCTGCTGACAGGCCTCTACGTGGGCCTGCCCGGTGGCGGCGTGGCGCCGTTGTCGAGCATGGCCACGCAGAGCGTGCAGCGGGTGCCGCTGACGCTCAACCGGCTCGGCCAGTTCCCCTACGCCGACATCGCCTTCAACCTGGCCCCGGGGCAGTCGCTGGGGGCGGCCGTAGACCGGCTCAAGGCCATCGAAACGCAACTGGGCATGCCGGCCTCGGTGCAGCTGTCGCTGGAGGGGGCGGCGGCGACCTTTGCCGATTCGCTGGGCAACCAGGCGTTTCTGGTGGGCGCGGCGATCGTCGTGGTGTACCTGATGCTGGGCATCCTCTACGAAAGCTTCGTGCACCCGGTGACCATTCTTTCCACCCTGCTGTCGGCGGCGCTGGGCGCGTTACTGGCGTTGCTGATCACCGGCACGCAGTTCGACATCATCGGCCTGATCGGTATCGTGCTGCTGATCGGCATCGTGATGAAGAACGGCATCATGATGGTCGACTTCGCCCTGGAGCTGCAGCGCGGTGAAGGCGCCGAGCCGCTGGCGGCGATCCGCAAGGCCGCGCAGCTGCGCCTGCGGCCGATCCTGATGACCAGCCTGGCCTCGCTGTTCGGTGCGCTGCCCTTGGCGTTCGGCAGTGGCGTGGGCTCCGAACTGCGCCACCCGCTGGGCATCGCGATCATCGGCGGGTTGCTGCTGAGCCAGGCGCTGACGCTGTTTTCCACCCCGGTGATCTACCTGGCCATGAACGGCCTGGGGCAGCGCTTCAGGCGGCGCCGCGCGTTGCTGGAGGCGCCATGATCAACCTCAGCGCGCCGTTCATCCGGCGCCCGGTGGCCACGGCGCTGCTGGCCCTGGGCCTGGCCCTGTTCGGCGCCCTGGCGTTCACCTTGTTGCCGGTGGCGCCGCTGCCGGAAGTCGACTTCCCCACCATCAGCGTGCGCGCATCGCTGCCGGGCGCCGACCCCTACACCGTGGCCACCTCGGTGGCCACGCCGCTGGAGCGCCAGTTCGGGCAGATCGCCGGGGTCACCCAGATGACCTCCTCGAGCACCCTGGGCGCCACGCGGATCAACTTGCAGTTCGACCTGGATCGCAACATCGATGGCGCCGCGCGCGATGTGCAGGCAGCGATCAATGCCGCGCGCAGCAACCTGCCCAGCGACCTGTCGGGCAACCCGACCTACCGCAAGGTCAACCCGGCCGACTCGCCGATCCTGATCATCGGCCTGACCTCCGCAAGCGCCACCCCGGCGCAGATGTACGACGTGGCCTCCACCTTGCTCGAGCAGCGCCTGCTGCAGACCCGCGGGGTGGGCGATGTCACGGTTGGCGGCGGGGCCTTGCCGGCCGTGCGCGTGGAGCTCAACCCCGACCGGCTCAACCACTACGGCATCAGCCTCGAGCAGGTGCGCACGGCCATCGCCAGCGCCAACGTCAACCTGCCCAAGGGCGCCCTGGACCTGGCCGGGCAGAATCACCTGCTGGCGGCCAACGACCAGCTGTACAACCCGGGCGACTATGCGCCGCTGGTGGTCAAGCATGACGGCGGCAGCCTGGTGCGCATCGCCGACCTGGGCCAGGTGCGCGAGGATGTCGAAGACCTGCGCAACTTCGGCCTGTTCAACGGCAAGCCGGCGGTGCTGCTGGTGTTGTTCAAGCAGCCCGGGGCCAACGTGATCGACACGGTCGATGCAGTGAAGGCGCAGCTGCCTTTGCTGCAGGCGTCGATCCCGGCGACCATCAAGCTGAGCATCCTGATGGACCGCAGCACCACCATTCGCGCCTCGCTGCGCGATGTGGAAATCACCCTGCTGGCGGCCATCGCCCTGGTCACGCTGGTGACCTACGGCTTCTTTCGCGACTGGCGCAGCACCCTGGTGCCGGCCATCGCCGTGCCGTTGTCGCTGCTGGGCACCTTTGCCGGCATGTATTTTCTGGGCTACAGCCTGAACAACCTGTCGCTGATGGCGCTGACCATCGCCACCGGTTTCGTGGTGGACGATGCGATCGTGGTGGTGGAGAACATCATGCGCCACCTCGAACGTGGCGTGCCGCGCCTGCAGGCGGCGCTGGACGGCGCCGGCGAGGTGGGCTTCACGGTGTTGAGCATCAGCGTCTCGCTGGTGGCGGTGTTCATCCCGCTGCTGCTCATGGGCGGCATCGTCGGGCGCTTGTTCCGCGAGTTTTCCGTGACCTTGTCGTTGTCGATCGTCATCTCGATGCTGATCTCGTTGACCATCACCCCGGTGCTGGCCAGCGTGCTGCTGCGCCCACCGGCGCAGGCGCACGCGGGCGATACGCCAGATTCGCGGTACCACCGCTTCTACGACCGCAGCCTGTCCTGGGTGATCGGCCATTCGCGCTTGATGGGGCTTCTGACCCTGCTGGTGCTGGGCTTGGCGGTGGTGCTGTACGTACTGGTGCCCAAGGGCTTCTTCCCGCAGGAGGACAGTGGCCGGCTGTCGGGGACCATCCTGGCGTCGCAGAGTGTGTCCTATGCCGCGATGCAGGCTGACTTTCGCGAGATCAACCGCCAGGTGGTGAGCAACCCCAATGTCCAGACCGTGGGCGGGTTCGTCGGCGGTGGCGGTGGAGGCGGGTCGGGGGCGATCAACAGCGCCCAGCTGTTCGTCGCGCTCAAGCCCAAGGGCGAACGCCAGGCCAGCGCCGACCAGGTGATCGCGCAGATCCGCCACGCCCTGGGCGCGATGCCGGGTACCCGGCTGTACCTGCAGTCGGCCCAGGACATCACGGTCGGCGGCCGGCAGAGCGGCGCGCAGTTCCAGTACACCCTGACCGCGGACGACCAGGCCAGCCTCGACCAGTGGGTGCCCAAGGTGGTGGCGGTGCTGCGCGGCTTGGCGCAGCTCACCGACGTCAACACCGACCAGCAGAACGCCAGCCTGATGACGCACCTGCAGGTCAACCGGGATGCCGCGGCGCGGCTGGGGGTGAACATGGCGGCAGTGGACCAGACGCTGTACGACGCCTTTGGCCAGCGCCAGGTGTCGACCCTGTACCGCGCCGCCAACCAGTACCACGTGGTGATGAGCCTGGCGCCGTCCTACTGGAGCGACCCGGCGGTGCTCAAGACCCTCTACCTGCCCAGCAGCCAGGGCGCAACGCCACTGGTGCCGCTGGCCGCCGTGGCCAGCCAGGCGCTGGCGCGCACGGCGATTGCCATCAACCACCAGGGCACCTTCCCGGCCGTCACGGCGTCGTTCAACCTGGCGCCAGGGGTGTCGATCGGCCAGGCCACCGCGCTGGTCGATGCGGGCGTGGCGCAGCTGCGTATGCCCGCCAGCGTGGTGGGGGAGTTTGCCGGTACCGCGCAAGTGTTCAAGGCCTCGCTGGCCAGCGAGCCGTTGCTGATCGTCGCGGCGCTGGTGTCGGTGTACATCGTGCTGGGCATCCTCTACGAAAACCTGGTGCACCCGCTGACCATCCTCTCGACCCTGCCCTCGGCGGGCGTCGGTGCGCTGGTGGCGCTGCTGCTGACCGGCACGGAACTGTCGATCATCGCCTTGGTGGGGGTGATCCTGCTGATTGGCATCGTCAAGAAGAACGCGATCATGATGATCGACTTCGCCCTGCACACCCGCCGCACCCAGGGCCTGGATGCGCGGGCAGCGATCCGCCAGGCCTGCCTGGTGCGGGTGCGGCCGATCATGATGACCACCCTGGCGGCGACCCTGGGCGCGCTGCCGCTGGTGCTGGGCAATGGCTACGGCGCCGAACTGCGCCGGCCGCTGGGCATCTCGATCATTGGCGGGCTGCTGTTCAGCCAGCTGCTGACGCTGTACAGCACGCCGGTGATCTACCTGTGGCTGGACCGCCTGGCAAGCCGGCTGCGTGGCACCGGCAAGGAGCAAGGCAGATGAACCTGCGCAGCGCTTGCCTGGCCCTGTGCCTGTTGCTGGGGGGCTGCATGGTCGGGCCCGATTACCAGCGCCCGGCGATGGCGCTGCCCCAGGGCTTCAAGGAAGGCGGGCAATGGCAGCGCGCGGCCGCCAACCCGCAGGGCGCCCTGGACAGCCGCTGGTGGCTGGGCTTTGGCGATGCCCAGCTGAACAGCCTGATCGAGCAGTCGGCGCGGGCCAACCAGTCGATCGTCGCCGCCGAAGCGGCCTGGCGCCAGGCCAGGGACCAGGTGGCCATCAGCCGCGCCGGGCTGTGGCCGACCGTGACCGCGGGCCTTTCGGCGACGCGCGGCGTCGATGGCGGCGGGGCGACCTTGTCCAAGGGCACCGGCAGCGGCGTGCAGCAGACCGTCAGCGCCACCTTGGGCGCCAGCTGGGAGCCGGACCTGTGGGGGCAGGTGCGGCGTACCCTCGAATCGAGCGAAGCGCTGGCGCAGGCCTCCGATGCGCAGCTGGCCGGGGTGCGGCTGTCGATTGCCAGCAGCGTTGCCAGCAATTACCTCGGCCTGCGCCAGCTGGACCTGGACATCGCCTTGCTCGAACGCCAGCAGCAGCTCAACCAGCAGCTGCTGGACATGACCCAGGCGAGCTTCGTGCAAGGCGCCGCGTCCAACGACCAGTTGCTGGTGGCCCAGGACCAGTTGAGCACGGTGGTGGCCGCGTTGCAGACCGCCCAGCGCAGCCGCGAGCAGTTCGAGCATGCCTTGGCCGTGCTGGTCGGCCAGGCACCTGCGCAGTTCAGCATCGCGCCGCGCAGCGACTATGCCTTCGCCGTGCCGCACCCGCCGCTGAGCCTGCCATCGCGGCTGTTGCTGCGCCGCCCCGACGTGATTGCCGCCGAACGCACGGCGGCGGCGGCCAATGCCCGCATCGGGGTGGCCGAGGCGGCGTTCTACCCCACCCTCGACCTCAGCGCCGAAGTCGGTTTTCGCGGCAGTGCGCTGGGTGGCCTGTTCAGCGTGCCCAACCGTATCTGGAGCCTGGGCCCGGCGCTGGCGGCCACCTTGTTCGACGGCGGCGCTCGCGAGGCCAGCCTGCGCCAGGCGTATGCCGGCTACGACGAGGACGTGGCCAACTACCGAGGGGCCGTGCTGGCTGCGCTGCAGAACGTCGAGGACAACCTCTCGGCGCTCAACCATCTGCAGCGCCAGGCCGACACCTTCGGCCAGATCCACCAGCGCAACCAGCAGCTGTTCGCCAGCCAGCAGACCCAGCAGCGGGTGGGCGTGGTCAGCCAGCAAGCGGTGGTGACCCAGCAATTGCTGCTGTTGCAGAGCGAGCAGAACTTGCGCGATGCCCAGGGCCAGCTGAGCCAGGCCAGCGTCGCCCTGATCCAGAGCCTGGGCGGCGGCTGGGCACCCTGAGCGGCGCGGAGTATGCTGCAGGTTTTGCTTCGTAGGGAAACGTGAACCATGGCCGCAAGCAGTCTGCTGGTATTGATCGACGACATCGCCACGGTGCTCGACGATGTCTCGCTGATGACCAAGGTCGCGGCGAAGAAGACCGCCGGGGTGCTTGGCGACGACCTGGCGCTCAATGCCCAGCAGGTCACCGGTGTGCGCGCCGAGCGCGAGATCCCGGTGGTGTGGGCGGTGGCCAAGGGCTCGTTCATCAACAAGGCGATATTGGTGCCGGCGGCGCTGCTGATCAGTGCGTTCATCCCCTGGGCGGTGACCCCGCTGCTGATGGTCGGCGGTGCCTACCTGTGCTTCGAGGGCTTCGAGAAGCTCGCGCACAAGTTCCTGCATGGCAAGGAGCAGGACAGCGCCCAGCAAGAGGCGCGCAAGCAAGCCGTGGCCGATGCCAATGTCGACCTGGTGGCCTACGAGAAAGCCAAGATCAAGGGCGCGGTGCGCACCGACTTCATCCTTTCGGCGGAGATCATCGCCATTACCCTGGGCACCGTGGCCGATGCGCCGCTGACCCAGCAGATCATCGTGCTGTCAGGCATCGCCATCATCATGACCATCGGCGTGTACGGGCTGGTGGGCGGCATCGTCAAGCTCGATGACCTGGGCCTGTGGCTGACGCAGAAGGCGTCGAGCGTGGCCCGGGCGGTGGGCAACGGCATCCTGCGCGCCGCGCCCTACATGATGAAGAGCCTGTCGGTGATCGGCACCGCGGCGATGTTCCTGGTCGGTGGCGGCATCCTGGTGCATGGCATCGCGCCCCTGCATCACGCCATCGAGGCGTTCAGCGAGGGGCGCGGTGGGGCGCTGACCGGCGCGCTGCTCAACGGCGTGGCCGGGGTGCTGGCCGGCGCCGTGGTGCTGCTGGTGGTCAGCGCCGCTTCCAGGCTGTGGCGGGCGATCAGGGGCTGACCACCACGTTGCTGTCGGCCGGTTTCCAGCTCAGCAGGCCCTGGCTGAAGCCATAGGCGGCGCTCTGGTAGTAGGCGATGGCCCGGCGTACCAGCGGGTTGTCATTGCCCACGGTGGTTTCGCGGCTGTTGCCCAGGGCATCCTGGTGCACGCGCATGCCGCCGCGCGGGCTGAGGATGGCCAGGTCCTGGCCGTCGAACAGGCCCAGGTGCTGGTAGTTGCCGATCAGCACCCGTGGCGGCAGGGCATCTTCCTTGAGCAGGTCGCGGCCAAAGAAGGTCGAGGTGTAGTTCAGGTTGAGCAGGCCGAGCACGGTGGGCGCCAGGTCGATCTGGCTGGCCAGCTTGCCATCCTCGCGCGCTTCGACCAGCTTGGGCGCGTAGATCCACAGCGGGATCTGGTAGTTGTTCACCGGCAGGTCCTCGACACCGGCGCTGCCGGCGGTGTGGTCGGCGACGAAGATGAACAGGGTGTTGTCGAACCAGGGCTTGGCCTTGGCCTGTTCGAGGAACTCGGCAATGGCGTGGTCGGTGTACTTCACGGCGCCTTCACGGCCTTCACCGGACGGGATGTCGATACGCCCGTCGGGGTAGGTGTAGGGGCGGTGGTTGGAGGTGGTCATCAGCTGCAGGAAGAACGGCTGCTGCTTGGCGTGGTCGGCATCGGCCAGCTTCAGGGTCTGGCGGTACAGGTCTTCGTCGGCCATGCCCCAGGCGTTCTTGAAGCTGATCTCGCTTTCATCGACGCTGCTCTGGTCGACGATGCGGTAGCCATTGCCGCTGAAGAAGGCGTTCATGTTGTCGAAGTAGCCGCGCCCGCCATAGACGAACACCGCATCGTAGCCCACCGCCTTCAATTGCTGGCCGAGGCTGGCGTAACCGCTTTCGCGGCCGATGCGCTTGACGATCGAGCGCCCCGGGGTGGGCGGGATCGACAGGGTGATGGCTTCCAGGCCGCGGTCGGTGCGCGTGCCGGTGGCGTAGAAGTTGTTGAAGTACAGGCTCTGGCGGCGAAGTGCATCGAGGTTTGGCGTGAGGTTGCGTTCATCGCCATTGCTGCCCATGTACTTGGCGCTGAAGCTTTCGATGGTCACCAGGATGATGTTTGGCGTGCGCTGCGCACCGTCGGCGCGGACCTGGCGGCGGATGTCCTGCGGGTCGCTGCCTTCGAGCTGCACGCGCGGTTCGGCCAGCTCCTTGTGCATCTGCGCGCCGACATCGGCGGCGTCCAGGCTTGCATAGAACTGGGTGTAGTCCAGTTCGTTGTTACGGAAGGCGGCGAAGAACTGGTACGGGCCGTTGCTGGCCAGCTCGCGCTGGTAGGCGTTGCCGCCCTGGCCACGGGGGAACTGCTGGTCGATCACCAGCACGTTCAGGCCCACCAGCACGGCCAGCTGGGCAACGCCGAGCAGGCGCTGGCGCGCTGTCGCGGCGGGTGCGGCCAGGGCCTGGGCCAGCGGCTTGCGCAGCAGCAAGGCAAGCACCAGGGCGACCACGGCGATGGCGCTGAGCAGGGTTGGCAGTGGGTAGGACTCGCGGATGTTGTCCAGCACTTCCTTGGAGTACACCAGGTAGTCGACGGCGATGAAGTTGAAGCGCACGCCGAACTCGTCCCAGAACAGCCATTCGGCCACGGCGACGAACAGCATCACGAACAGGCTCAGCACCAGCAGCGCGCCCAGCAGCCAGCGATGCCCGCGGGTACGCCACAGCCCGGCGGGGCACAGTGCCACGTAAACGCCCAGCGGCAAGGCGGCGTAGACCAGGAAGCTGAGGTCGTAGAGGGCACCGCCGAAGAACAGCGAGAAGTAATTGCCGCTCACTTCATCCAGGTGGGTAACCAGCAGCACGATCCGCGTCAGCAGAAAAATACCGAACCAGAGTGAGCAAACAAGTAGCAGGTACCGCCACGGGGCGGACAGGGAATTGCGCATGGAGTTGGCCTGTTGTCTTTCTTGGATATGCGAGGACAGGCAGTGTAGAAGGGACTTTGAAAAAAATCTGTCAAAATTTCGCAGTGCGTGAAATGCAACGCGCACTTATAGTCGCAGGCCTTGGCATTTAATCGTATCGGGAGGTGGGAACATGTTTGGCAGTGTATTGACTTACGATACCTATCACTTGGCGCTCTACCTGCTCACGGCCCTGGCCTGGGCGGCCTTGGGCTTTTTCCTGCTGCTGCGGGGGCTGGATCTGCAGGCGCTGTACCGCTGTTGCGCGATGTTCGGCCTGGCCCTGGCGATCAATGCGGTAATGCTGGTGTTGGATATCTTGCGAATACTCGAACATCACCAGGTGGAATTGGCGTTGCTGGTAATTGGCATGGCCTTGCCGCTCTCGATTATTTTGACCTTCAAGGCAAATTCTTTTGTAAATAAGCGAGCGCTTAAATAAGTGTAAGTGATCGCTTACACGTTTGCCGGTGACAGCGTCGATGGCCTCGACGCTGTCACGATTCAGCCGATCAGAAGTGCACTTTGACCAGGAAGCTGGCGGTGTTCTGGTCGGTGGTGAAGCCTTCGGAATCCTTGATCCCGTACTTGTTCTTCCAGTAGTCGTACTCGAAACCGACGTACAACTGCTTCTCGCCCAGGTGCAAGGCCTTGCCCAGGTCGTACTTGACCTGCGGGTTGAAGTGCAGGTTGGCGTGGTAGTCGCCACGGCTGTTCTGGTCGTTGTCGACCACCCAGTCCATGTAGCCGTCGATGAGGATGTCGGACGAGCCCACAGGCAGGGTGTAGGACCACACCGGGGTGATCTGCCAGACGTTGTCACCCGGGCGGCTGCCGTCGGTGGTGCGCTGGTAGAAGTTCAGCTGGAAGTAGTCGAAGCCTGGGATCGCCAGGTCGAAGCCCGGGCCGATCAGGTACGACTCGGTATCACCCTCGCCGAACTCATAGGTCATGGCCAGCAGCACGTCCTTGACCGGGCCGAACTCCAGCTTCTGGTCGAAGATCTTGCCGAACGACAGGCGCGGGCTGATCTCGCCGTAGTAGGTGTTGGGGCCGTTGTTGAAGTCCTTCTTGCCGTTGTAGAAGATCTTGTCGACGAAGATGAAGTTGTCGCCGTACTTCCAGCCATCGGCGTGTTCGAAGGTGACCGTCTGCTGCACTTCAGGGTTGACCTTGAAGTTCTTGCCCCACAGGTAGGTCAGGCTGTTGTTCTGCCACTGCAGCAGGTCGTCGGCGTAGGTCGCGCCGCAGGCCAGCAGGCCGCCGGCGAGAATCAGGCTGTTGATGGTACGCATTGCGAGTGTCGCTCCCTTGTTTTGATCTGTTGTCAGCGCTCGTAAAGGCGCTGTTCTTGTCTTTTGAGTCAGCTTTTTTCGATAGGCCACAGCTGTTTGGCAAGAGCTGCGCCAACTTTTCCGGGTTGGCGGCAACGGTCCTGCTCGACTCGTTCTGAACGGATGAAAATGGGTATTTCAGGCTGGCAACACGTTGGCCAACCGCCCGAATTCATTGACTGAGCGGTCAGTAAACGCAGGCAGAATCCATCCTGCCCTGATCGAGGGGGCGCGCAGATTACTGGCTTGCGCGCCCGGCCTCAAGTGCTCCATCTTGGAACACGCTGTTACAAAGTTGTGCGTTCGGTCAGGTTATCAGAAATGCACCTTGATCAGTGCACTGGCAACGCTCTGATTGCTTTCCAGGTTGCCGCGGCTGTCGATACCGTACTTGTCCTTCCAGTAGCTGTACTCGAAGCCCACGTACAGCTGCTTGGCGCCCAGGTTCAGGGCCTTGCCCAGGTCGTACTTGACCTGTGGGTTGAAGTGCAGGTTGGCGTGGTAGGTGCCGCGGCTGTTCTGATCGTTGTCGGGCACCCAGTCCATGTAACCGTCGATCAGAATGTCGGACTTGCCCACCGGGATGGTGTACGACCAGCCAGGGGTGATCTGCCAGACATTGTCGCCAGGGCGGCTGCCTTCGGTGTTGCGCACATAGAAGTTGAGGGTGAAGTAGTTGAAGCCCGGGATGTCCAGGTCGAAGCCGGGGCCGATCAGGTAGGCCTCGTTGTCGCCTTCACCGCGTTCGTAGGTCATCGCCAGCAGCACGTCCTTGACCGGGCCGAAGGCCAGCTTCTGGTCGAAGATCTTGCCGAACGACAGGCGCGGGCTGAACTCACCGTAGTAGGTGGTCACGCCTTTGCCCGGGTCGGGCTTGCCGTTGTAGAAGATCTTGTCGATGAACAGGAACGTGTCGCCGTACTTCCATTTGTTGGCGTGCTCGAAGGTGATGGTCTGCTGGATGTCGGGGTTGACCTTGAAATCCTTGCCGTACAGATAGGTCAGGCTTTCGCCATGCCAGAGCAGCCAATCGCCTGCGTGCGCGGGGAGGGTGGCCAGCAGGCTGCTGCCCAGCAGCAGTGACGAGGTGATGCGCTTCATGTTGTGATTCCCGGACTTATTGTTTTTGTTGGCGGTTTTTTCGGCGCGCAGGCGCCCCGAGCAGCCCATTCCGGCGGGCCGACGGTGTAGCGGTTACTGCGGGTATGAGCAGGGGCGGCAAAGCTGCCGCCCCGCTAGGCTCAATGCTGGTGACAGGCGTCGTTGTGCGCGGCGCGGTCGGCACCGCCGAGGATGTTGAACAGCACGTTCAGCACCAGGGCACTGACCGTGGCCATGGCGATGCCGCTGTGGGTGATGGGTTCCATCCACTGGGGCATCTGCGCGAAGAACTCCGGACGGACCACGGGGATCAGGCCAAAGCCGACGCTCACTGCAACCAGCAGCTGGTTGCGACGGTCGCCGATGTCCGCTTCCTGGAGGATCTTGATCCCGGTGGCGGTGACCATGCCGAACATGGCGATGGACGCGCCGCCCAGTACCGCAGGCGGGATCGAGGCGATCAGGAAGGCCGCCTTGGGCAGCAGGCTGAGCAGGATCAGCAGGGCGCCGGCGACCACGGTGACGTAGCGGCAGCGTACCCCGGTCATCTGCACCAGGCCGATGTTTTGGGCGAAGGAGGAGTGGGTGAAGGTGTTGAAGAAACCGGCGACGAACGACGCACCGGCATCGCACAGCAGGCCGCGACGCAGCATGCCAGGCGTGACTTCACGATCAGTCACCTTGCCCAGGGCCAGGAACATGCCCGTGGACTCGACGAAGATGATCACCACCACCAGGCACATCGACAGGATCGGTGCCAGGCTGAAGGTCGGCATGCCGAAGTGCAGTGGGGTCACCACTTGCAGCCACGGCGCCTCGTTCAGGCCAGACAGGTCGACCATGCCGATGGAGCCGGCCAGGATGTAACCCAGGCCCATGCCCACCAGGACCGAAACGTTGACCCAGAAACCGCGCATGAAGCGGTTGATCAGCAGGATCACCGCCAGCACCAGGCCAGCCACCATCAGGTAGATGGGCGAACCGAAGGCTTCTGCCTCATGGCCACCACCGGCCCAGTTGACCGCGACCGGGAACAGCGACAGGCCGATCGAGGTAATCACGGTACCGGTGACCAGCGGTGGGAAGAAGCGCACCACCTTGGACATGAACGGCGCAATCAACATGCCGAAGAAGCCGGCAGCGATGGTTGCACCGAAGATCCCCTGCAGGCCTACGCCGGGCATGCCGGCCATGGCCACCATGCTGCCGACGGCAGCGAAACTGGCGCCCATCATCACCGGCATGCGGATCCCTACCGGGCCGATACCGAACGACTGGATGATGGTGGCTACGCCTGCGACCAGAAGGTCGGCGTTGATCAGGAAGGCAACTTCTTCACGGGACAATCCGGCAGCCTGGCCGATGATCAAAGGCACGGCAATCGCGCCTCCGTACATCAACAGAACATGTTGCAGGCCTACCAGGATCAGTTGGAACAGGGGCAGGGGCTGTCGCGGCGGCGCAACTGGAATGTACGCCTTGCGTGACTCGGACATGCAGCACCTCGAGTTTTGTTTTTATTCTCGGATCCAAGCGCCAGGCCAAGGCCTGGTCGCTCGATGCTTGCTTGTTGCGTGTTGCTTGCAGCGTGGGCCGGCAAGCCGGCCCATTCGCGGCGCAAGGCCGCTCCCGCCAGGGCGCGCGGACGCCCCGGCGGGACAGGTGTATCAGTTGACCTGCGCGCCTTTGGCGATCCAGTCACCGACCAGCTTGCGCTCCTCGGTGGTCATCTGGGTGATGTTGCCCAGCGGCATGATCTGGCTGGCGACCGCTTGCGCCTGAATGCGCGCGGCCTGGGCCTGGATCTGCTGCGGGGTGTCGAACATCACGCCGGCAGGGGCAGCGCTGAACAGTGGGCTGGTCGGTTTCGACGAGTGGCACACACTGCAGCGTTCCTGGATGACTTTGTGGATCTTGTCGAAGTCGCCACCAGCAGCCTGCGCGGTCGCTTCGGCCGGCGCTTGTGCGGGTGCGGCTGGCGCTTGGGAAGCCTTGGCGGCGTCTTCGGCACGTTGCTCGGCAGCGGTCTTGCCACCCACTGCAGTTGCCGGCAGCGGTTGGTACTCGATCTTCGCCGCCGCCTGCTCAGGCGCAACAGCCATCGGCTTGGGGCCGGTGACGTAGGCCAGGCAGATCATCGCCAGCGCGCCCACAGGCAGGGTCCAGGCGTACTTGTTGCTGTCGTGGCGGGTGTTGAAGTAGTGGCGGATCAGAACCGCGGCTACTGCGATACCGGCCAGGATCAGCCAGTTGTACTGGCTACCGTAGGTGCTCGGGAAGTGGTTGCTGATCATGATGAACAGCACCGGCAGGGTGAAGTAGTTGTTGTGACGCGAACGCAGCAGGCCCTTGGCCGGCAGCACCGGGTCGGGGGTCTGGTTGTTCTCGATCGCCGCCACCAGCTGGCGCTGGGCCGGCATGATGATGCGGAACACGTTACCGACCATGATGGTACCGATGATCGCGCCGGTGTGCAGGTAGGCACCACGGCCGCTGAACACCAGGCTGAAGCCGAAGCAGGCAGCGATGATCAGCACGAACAGCACGGCGCCGAGCAGGGCAGGGTGCTTGCCCAGTGGCGAGTCGCACAGGAAGTCGTAGATGAACCAGCCGGCGATCAGCGAACCGATACCGATGGCCACGCCTTCGGCACCGCTCAGGGTGCTGCCGGGTGCCAGCAGGTACAGGCTGGGGTTCCAGTAGAACACCACGCACAGCAGGGCAATACCGGACATCCAGGTGAAGTAGGCTTCCCATTTGAACCAGTGCAGGTTCTCGGGCATTTTCGGGGGTGCGAGTTTGTATTTCTCCAGGTGGTAGATACCACCGCCGTGAATCGCCCAGAGATCACCCGACAACCCATCGCGCGGGTTGCTTCGATTCAGGTGGTTCTCCAGCCAGACGAAGTAGAACGATGCACCGATCCAGGCGACACCGGTGATCATGTGAACCCAGCGAATGCTCAGGTTCAGCCATTCGTGAAGGTGTGCTTCCACAGTATGTACCTCTGCCAGTCACCGTTTGATGACTGACCTTTTCTTATTGGTGGGGATTGAGGATCAGCATCTGTTCCTCGGTGAAGTAATGCTCATCGCAGTTGTTGCCAGAACCACTGCGATCAACCACCAGGAAATCATCCCGCTTTTCGATCGTCAGCACCGGGTGGTGCCAGACGCCGCGATGGTAATTGACGCCCTGCCTGCCATTACTGCGGAAGGCACGGACCAAGCCTGATACAGGTGCATCGCCAACGGGCGCGACCACGATCAGAAAGGGGTTGCCGAGCAGCGGGATGAAAGCCTGGCTGCCCAGCGGATGGCGCTCCAGCATGCGCACGGTCAGCGGCATGTCCTGCGCGTCGGCGCGGAAGATGCTGATGATGGCGTTGTCTTCAGGCTCGGCGGTCTCGACCGTGGCGAGCTTGTGAAAGCGCATGGTCGAGCCGTTGTTGATCATGAAGTGGTCGCTGCCATCGGTTTCGATCACGTCTCCGAAAGGGGCGAAGGCTTCTTTGGTCAGGGGCTCGATCATCAGGGTGCGCATGCGGTTATCTCTTCTATTGTTCGTTTTCTGTTTGGGTTCGGCTGTTGCTTACAGCTGCAGCAGGCGGAACAGGGCGATCAGGTTGATCTGCGCCAGGGCTTCCTTGAATTCGGCATCGGCGTCGTTGTGGATGCGTTTTTCGAAGGCGGCGAGGATCTGGTGCCGGTTGCTGCCCTTGACCGCCATGATGAACGGGAACTGGAACTTGGCCTTGTAGGCGTCGTTCAGTTCGGTGAAACGGGCGAACTCCTCGGCGGTGCACTGGTGGATACCGGCGCCGGCCTGCTCGTTGGTGCTCGATTCGGTCAGCTCGCCCTGGATCGCGGCCTTGCCGGCGAGGTCCGGGTGAGCGTTGATCAGCGCCAGCTGGTCGGCGTGGTTGGCGCTGAGCAGGATGTCGCTCATGCGCTGGTGCAGCGCCTCGATCTCGTCCAGCTCACCCAGCTGGCCCAGGTCATAGGCTTTTTCGGCGACCCACGGCGAGTGCTCGTAGATGTCGGCGAACACCTTGACGAAGGCGTCACGGCCCAGGGTGGATGGCTTGAGGGTCTTGAAGGCGGTCATCAGGCGTTCTCTTTCTTGTACGGGTGGGTGGTGTGCCAGTGGCGGGCGATATCCGCGCGACGGGCGAACCAGACCTGCTCATGGCTCTTGGCGTAGTCGACGAAGCGCTTGAGCGCGGCCAGGCGCGCCGGGCGGCCGACCAGGCGGCAGTGCAGGCCGATGGAAAGCATTTTTGGCGACTCGGCACCCTCGGCGTAGAGCACGTCGAAGGCGTCCTTGAGGTACTGGAAGAACTGCTCGCCGCAGTTGAAGCCCTGGACCTGGGTGAAGCGCATGTCGTTGGTGTCCAGGGTGTAGGGGATCACCAGGTGCGGCTTGCCGGTCGGGTTGTTCGGTTCCCAGTAGGGCAGGTCGTCGTCGTAGGTGTCGCTGTCATACAGGAAACCGCCTTCTTCCATGACCAGGCGGCGGGTGTTCGGGCCGGTGCGGCCGGTGTACCAGCCCACCGGGCGCTCGCCGGTCAGTTCGGTGAGGATGCGGATGGCCTCGAGCATGTGCTCGCGCTCCTGGGCCTCGTCCATGTTCTGGTAGTCGATCCAGCGGTAGCCGTGGCTGCAGATCTCATGGCCGGCTTCGACCATGGCGCGGATCACGTCGGGGTGGCGCTGGGCGGCCATGGCCACGGCGAACACGGTCAGCGGTACGCCGCTGTCCTTGAACAGCTTGAGCAGGCGCCAGACGCCGGCGCGGCTGCCGTATTCGTACAGCGACTCCATGCTCATGTTGCGCTGGCCCTGCAGCGGCTGGGCGGCGACCATCTCGGAGAGGAAGGCTTCGGACTCTTTGTCACCGTGCAGGATGTTGCGCTCGCCGCCTTCTTCGTAATTGAGCACGAACGACAGCGCGATGCGCGCGTTGCCCGGCCATTGCGGGTGAGGTGGGTTGTTGCCGTAACCGATCAGGTCGCGAGGGTAGTCAGCGCTCACTGCAGTCTTCCTTCTTGTGTGTTGGTGCGGGGTGGGCGGGCCGCGTCGGTATGTCGCACCACCGGATGGGCTAATTGTATACAACTTCTGAAATCTTTTGTAAGCCTGTTTTTCCGCATTTCTTCCCTTTTGTCGCCTGAGAATCGGTTGCAAGAAACCTGCCTGATTGGTCAGCTAATGACAGATGGGTGTGCGCAGGGCTTGAATTTGCGACGCAAAGCCGTGAACAGAGGGGTGCGACGGATGGGCTCAAAAAATTGTGTACAATCTGCCGCTGAAATGTCTTAATAACGCCATTTCCGCCCATCGTCGGCCCTTTGCCGTGGCGATGGCTGTGTATTTTTTGCCCACAGATTGAACAAGAGGCGACAAGCAATGGGACGTTTGACCACACACGTACTGGATGCCGCTCACGGCTGCCCGGGCAGCTCGATCAAGGTCGAGCTGTATCGCGTCGAAGGCCAGCAACTGGAGCTGGTGAACACTGCCCTGACCAACAGCGATGGCCGTGTCGACGCCCCGCTGCTGCAGGGTGACGACTACCGTACTGGTGTCTACCAGCTGCAATTCAGCGCTGGCGCTTATTACCGTGCCCGCGGCGTACAGCTGCCGGACACGGCGTTTCTGGATGTTGTCGTGCTGCGCTTTGGCATCGACGAGAAGCAGGAGCACTACCACGTGCCGCTGCTGATCTCGCCGTATAGCTATTCGACCTATCGCGGAAGCTAGTTGGTCGCTAGAAGAATCTTCGTAGGTCCTTTGGCCCGCTCTCACACTGGCGGGCTTTTTTTATTGTCGAATTCGCGTTCGCTGGCCTGCTGGGGCGCGCAGTATCCGGCCTGTTCGGTAGTCGGAATGAACTATAGAGCCTGCGAGCAGCCCGCCTGCGGAGTTGAAGACCACCCCGACCGATGCAGCCCCTGCCTGTTCATTGTTACCGTGTTGAATGGCGTCCTTTGCCACTTTGCCCCACTCGAAACTGGATCCGAAGAAAAGAGACGGTTCGCTCAAGCTCAATTTCTTGTGTGGGCTCTGGCTGGCGGACGCATCCTGAGAGCGGGTGATATAGCTGTCAGCCTTCCAGTCCGGAATGCTGTTATCCCCATGGCTCCCCAGGGCATCATTGATCAGCGCTGTGGCTTTTCCCCATTGTGAGGACGTGTCGACATTCTCGTGCAGGCGTTTGCGAGTGGGAGAGAACTGCTCAACTGGAATATCGCCAGGTGTGAATATATTGCTGAACGTGTTGACGATACCTTTGAAAAAGGGGCTCTTTCCTTCTGGGTCGGTCATGTTTATTGGGTCGCCCAGGCAATACGCATAGGGGTTCATTCCCCCTTTGTCGAAAGGGCTCAACGCATCGGGGCTGTGGAACCTCATGAGCCTTGGGCTGTACGCTCGATACCCGTTGCCTAACAGGTAAAGGCCGGTAAATGCCTCTTGAAACTCGCCGTTGAAGCCCAGCTGGCTTTTGCGCAGCGTGCTATGGCCATAAGGGCTATAAGCGCGTGTGGGGAGGGCCGGATTGTGCATGGTCAGCCTCTTGGTGATAACGCCTGTGAGTGCTGAATGACTTGTATCAAGCCCCTCTATACCTTGCACCTGACAAAAATATCAGTCGCCCCTCGCCAAGCCTCTGCAAAAGTTGCCACATGAAAAAGGGCGCCGAAGCGCCCTTTGTATGTGCGGTCAAACTCAGAGGAACACGAACTTGGCAATGAAGATCGCGCACAGTACCCACAGGCTGGCCGAGATCTCTTTGTACTTGCCAGTACCTGCCTTCAACGCCACATAGCTGATGAAGCCCAGGGCAATACCATCGGCCACCGAGAAGGTCAGCGGCATCATGATGACCGTGACGATCGCCGGAATGCTGTCGGTGGCCTCATCCCAATGGATGTGCGCCATGCTGCCCATCATCAGCATGGCCACATAGATCAGCGCACCGGCAGTTGCGTAAGCCGGAATCATCCCCGCCAGCGGGGCGAAGAACATCGCGGCGATGAACAGGATGCCGACCACGACAGCGGTCAGGCCAGTGCGGCCACCCGCCGCGACACCGGCGGCACTCTCTACATAACTGGTGACCGGCGGCACGCCGACCACGGCGCCGAACACGCTGGAGGCACTGTCGGCCTTCAGCGCCCGCGACAGGTTCTCGATGCGCCCGTCCGGTGCCACCAGGTTGGCGCGCTGGGCCACGCCCATCAGGGTGCCGGCGGTGTCGAACATGTGCACGAACAGGAACGCCAGCACCACGCTGATCATGCTGACGTTGAACACACCCGCCACATCCATGGCCATCCAGGTCGGCGCCAGGCTCGGCGGCATCGACATCACCCCGCCGAATTTCACCAGGCCCAGGCCCCAGCCGGCCAGGGTTACGCCGATGATGCTGATGAGGATGGCGCCGAACACGCGCTTGTAGCTGAGGATGGCGATCAGCAGGAAGCACACCGCCGCCAGCAGTGGGCCGGGCTCATGCAGTGAGCCCAGCTTGATCAGGGTGGCCGGGCTGTCGACGATGATGCCCGCAGTCTTCAGGCCGATCAGCCCGAGAAACAATCCGACGCCGGCCCCCATGGCATGGCGCAGGCTGACTGGAATGCTGTTGAGCAGCCATTCGCGCACTTTCGACAAGGTCAGGAACATGAACAGCACGCCCGAGACGAACACCGCCCCCAGCGCGGTTTCCCAGTTGTAGCCCATGGTGCCGACCACGGTGTAGGTAAAGAAGGCGTTCAGCCCCATGCCCGGCGCCAGGCCCACCGGCCAGTTGGCGTACAGGCCCATCAGCAGGCAGCCGAGTGCGGCGGCGATGCAGGTGGCGACGAATGCCGCACCGTGATCGATGCCGGCGTCGGCCATGATGTTGGGGTTGACGAAGATGATGTAGGCCATGGTGATGAAGGTGGTCACCCCGGCGATCAACTCGGTGCGGACGGTACTGCCGTGTTGCTTGAGTTTGAAAATCCGTTCCAGCCAGCTCGTTTCGAGTGGTGGAGCGAGATCCAGCGTAGGTGCGTCGGATTTGCGGCTTTCCACAGCGAATACTCCTCAAGTCTTTCTTGTTGTTGTTGGAGCCAGTGACCTGCGCAATGCACTTGGTGGCTCCGCGAGGGAAGGCAGACGCCTGACACGCTTTGTTGACTCGCGGGTCAAGAAGTTGCCCGATGGATTATGCGTTTGTGTACAAAGAATGCAAATAATGTTTTATCTTTTGTGCGCAGAAACCGCCGTGCAACGGCTATATAGGTAAAAGCCCACCTGCAGAAACGGCTCAGCCTGTGTACAATGGCGCCATACTTTCCTTCGTGCCTCGAGAGCCCATGAACGAACAGCTGCAACCTCTGAAGAAACCTGCACGTGCCGGCAAGCCTGGCCGCAGCGGTACCCAGGACGACATCGTCTATGCGCATATCTTCGAGGCGATCCTCGAGCAGCGACTGGCGCCGGGCACCAAGTTGAGCGAGGAAGCGCTGGGCGAGATCTTTGGCGTCAGCCGCACCATCATCCGCCGCGCCTTGTCGCGCCTGGCCCATGAAAGCGTGGTGCTGCTGCGGCCCAACCGCGGTGCGGTGGTGGCCAGCCCAACGGTGGAGGAGGCGCGCCAGGTGTTCTTCTCGCGGCGCATGGTCGAGCGCGCCATCACCGAGCTGGCGGTGCAGCATGCCACCCTCGAGCAGCTCAACGAATTGCGCCACATGGTGCGTGAAGAGCGCGACAGCTTCTCGCGCGGCGACCGCGGCGCCGGCATTCGGCTTTCCGGCGAGTTCCACCTCAAGCTCGCCGAGGCGGCGGGCAATGCCCCGCTGGTCAGCTTCCAGCGCAGCCTGGTCTCGCAGACCTCGCTGATCATCGCCCAGTACGAGAGCGGCAACCGCTCGCACTGCTCCTATGACGAGCACATGCAGCTGATCGATGCCATCGAGGCGCGCGATGCCGAACAGGCCGTGAGCCTGATGATGCACCACATGGATCATATCGACAGCAAGCTGAACCTTGACGAGGAAAGCGCCTCGGACGATTTGCACGCGGTGTTCTCGCACCTGCTGAAAAAGCCCAAGGCGTCCGTCAAGGGTTGATCGTTTGCAGCGGGGGCCGCTTTGCGTCCCATCGCCGGCAAGCCGGCTCCCACAGATCTAGCGCATGTGGGAGCCGGCTTGCCGGCGATGGGGAGCAAAGCGGCCCCTTGCGTTGACTGGTTTTTCACCAAATCCCTGATAAATTGCTTATTGCAAACCCCTTTCCAGGTAGTTGGGCTTGCGCAGTCCCTGCGTTCAACTACTTAGAGGAAAGGTCATGACGACGTCTTTAGGTGTGCGTATGGGTGCCGAGCTGGTCGGTACCTTCTGGTTGGTCCTGGGCGGTTGCGGCAGCGCAGTGCTCGCAGCCAGTTCCCCCCTCGGCATCGGCGTGCTCGGTGTCGCCTTCGCTTTCGGTCTCACGGTCCTGACCATGGCCTTCGCCATCGGCCACATCTCCGGCTGCCACCTCAACCCTGCCGTGTCGTTCGGGCTGGTGGTGGGTGGGCGTTTCCCGGCCAAGGAGTTGCTGCCCTACGTCATCGCCCAGGTGATCGGGGCCATTCTGGCGGCGGCAGTGATCTACTTCATCGCCAGCGGCAAGGCCGGCTTCGAGCTGTCCTCGGGCCTGGCTTCCAACGGCTATGCCGACCATTCGCCCGGCGGCTATTCGCTGGCGGCGGGGTTCGTCAGTGAAGTGGTGATGACCGCGATGTTCCTGGTGATCATCATGGGGGCCACCGATGTACGCGCACCGGCCGGCTTCGCCCCCATCGCCATCGGCCTGGGCCTGACGCTGATCCACCTGATCTCGATCCCGGTGACCAATACCTCGGTCAACCCCGCGCGTAGCACGGGGCCGGCACTGTTCGTCGGTGGCTGGGCCTTGCAGCAGCTGTGGCTGTTCTGGCTGGCGCCGCTGATCGGGGCTGCGATCGGCGGCGCGCTGTATCGCGGCCTGGCAAAAGCCCCTTAGCGCTGGTGCACGCAACGGCCGGCGGCGTAGGTTTCACGCACCGTGCGGTCGTCGCCCAGGGTGGTGAGCACGAACAGGGTTTCCTCGATGCTGGCGGACTGCTGAATGCGGTAGTCCAACAGCGGCGTGGCCTTGTAGTCGAGCACCACGAAGTCGGCGTCGTTGCCAGGGCGCAGGCTGCCGATGCGGTCGTCCAGGCGCAGCGCCCGGGCGCCGCCGAGGGTGGCCAGGTACAGCGACTTGTAGGGGTGCAGGCGCACGTCCTGCAGCTGCATCACCTTGTACGCCTCGTTCAGGGTGTTGAGCAGCGAGAAGCTGGTGCCGGCACCGACATCGGTACCCAGGCCCACGTTGACCTTGAACTTCTCCGCTTGCGGCAGGTTGAACAGGCCGCTGCCCAGGAACAGGTTGGAGGTCGGGCAGAAGGCGATGGCCGAGCCGGTTTCGGACAGGCGCTGGCATTCTTCGTCGCACAGGTGCACGCCATGGGCGAACACCGAGCGCTCGCCGAGCAGCTCGAAGTGGTCGTAGACGTCCAGGTAGCCTTTCTGCTCGGGGAACAGCGACTTGACCCAGTCGATTTCCTTGAGGTTCTCGGACAGGTGGGTGTGCAGGTACACGCCTGGGTGTTCCTTGAGCAACTGGCCGGCAACCGACAGCTGCTCCGGGGTGCTGGTGGGGGCGAAGCGCGGGGTTACCGCGTAGTGCAGGCGGCCCTTGCCGTGCCAGCGTTCGATCAGTGCCTTGCTCTGGGTGTAGCTGGTTTCGGCGGTGTCGGTGAGGTAGTCCGGGGCGTTGCGGTCCATCATCACCTTGCCGGCGATCAGGCGCAGGTCCAGGCGCTCGGCCTCTTCGAACAGGGCATTGACCGACTCGGGGTGCACGCTGCCGAACACCAGGGCGGTGGTGGTGCCGTTGCGCAGCAGCTCCTTGAGGAAGATCTTCGCTACCTTGTCGGCATGGGCCTTGTCGGCGAACTGCTTTTCGCAGGGGAAGGTGTAGGTGTTGAGCCAGTCCAGCAACTGTTCGCCGTAGGAGCCGATCATGCCGGTCTGCGGGAAGTGGATGTGGGTGTCGATGAAGCCTGGGGTGATCAAGGCGTCCTGGTAATGCACCACTTCGATGTCGGCGTCCAGCGTCGGCAGCAGCTCGCTGGCGTGGCCGAGGGCGCTGATGCGGCCCTCGTCGATCACCAGCAGGCCGTCTTCGAAGTATTCATGGGAGGCGTCCAGGCCCACCTCGGCCGGGTCGGCGATGCTGTGCAGGATGGCGGCACGGTAGGCTTTGCGGGTCAGGGTCATAACACACTCGTCAAAGGGCTTGGCTGCGCCGGGAAGGCGGCAGCAGTTGGGCAATAGGGCCAGCATTCACACCAGCGTCGTGCTGGCCGAAGCAGGCGTTGTAGGTGGCAATGATTTCGGCGGCGATGGACACGGCGATCTCGATCGGCAGCTTGCCCTTGACCTCGGCCAGGCCCATCGGGCAGCGCATGCGCGCCATCAGCGCGTCATCGAAGCCGCGCTCGCGCAGGCGGTGCTCGAACTTGACCCGTTTGGTCTTCGAGCCGATCAGGCCGAACCAGGTGAAATCATTGCGCTTGAGGATGGCGGCGGTCAGCTCCAGGTCGAGCTGGTGGTTGTGGGTCATGACGATGCAGTAGCACCCGGCGGGCAGCTCGGCCACTTCGTCGACCGGCTCCTCGCTGACCACCTTGGTCACCCCGTTGGGGATGAGTTCGGGGAATTCCTGTTCGCGCGAATCGATCCAGCGCACCCGGCAGGGCAGCGCGGCGAGCAAGGGTACCAGAGCGCGGCCGACATGGCCCGCGCCGAATACGGCGATCTCTGCCTGCACCGCGGCCATTGGCTCGAACAGCAGCACGGTGGCGCCGCCGCAGCACTGGCCGAGGCTGGCGCCGAGGCTGAAGCGCTCAAGGTGCGGGGTGCTGCGGTGCTCCTCGAGCATCTGCCGGGCGATGTGCAGCGCCTTGTATTCCAGGTGGCCGCCGCCGATGGTGTCGTACAGGCCGGTGGCGCTGACGACCATCTTCGAGCCGGCGTTGCGCGGGGTCGAGCCGCGCTCCTCGATGATGGTCACCAGCACGCAGGCTTCGCCGCGGGACTGGTGGTCGGCGAGGGCGTTGATCCATTGGTGCATGATTCAACCTCTCTTGAGATCGATACGGTCCCTGGTAGGAGCGGCCTTGCGTCGCGAAAGGGCTGCGCAGCAGCCCCAACAATCTATGCAGTAGCCGAGATCTTGGGGCCGCTTCGCGACCCTTTCGCGACACAAGGCCGCTCCTACAGGAAACCTCGCTGTCAGTGAGTCACGGTTTCCAGTTCTTGTTCGGCGCTTTGCTGCTGAGCTGCCGCCTGGCGCATCTGCTCGCAACCCCACAGCACCCGCTCCGGCGTCGCCGGCGCGTCGATATCCGGCTGCACCTTGTAGTCGGCCATGCTGGCCACGGCATCCTTGATCGCACACCAGGCAGCGATGCCGAGCATGAACGGCGGCTCGCCCACGGCCTTGGAGTGGAACACCGTGTCTTCCGGGTTCTTGCGGTTTTCCACCAGCTTCACGCGCAAATCCAGCGGCATGTCGGCCACGGCCGGGATCTTGTAGCTGGCCGGGCCGTTGGTCATCAGCTTGCCCTTGGCGTTCCACACCAGCTCCTCGGTGGTCAGCCAGCCCATGCCCTGGATGAAGCCGCCTTCGACCTGGCCGATGTCGATGGCCGGGTTCAGCGAGTCACCCACATCGTGCAGGATGTCGGCGCGCAGCATCTTGTATTCGCCGGTCAGGGTGTCGACCACCACCTCGACGCAGGCGGCGCCGAAGGCGAAGTAGTAGAACGGCCGGCCACGCGCCTGGCTGCGGTCGTAGAAGATCTTCGGCGTGCGGTAGAAGCCGGTAGTGGACAGCGACACCTGGGCGAAGTAGGCCTGCTGCACCAGCTGCTCGAAGCTGACGATCTGGTCGCGCACGCGCACATGGCCGTTGCGAAACTCCACGTCTTCCTCGGTTACCTGGTAGTGCCGCGCGGCGAACTCGGTGAGGCGCTTCTTGAGGATCTCGGCGGCATTCTGCGCCGCCTTACCGTTCAGGTCGGCGCCGCTGGAGGCGGCGGTCGGCGAGGTGTTGGGCACCTTGTCGGTGTTGGTGGCGGTGATCTGGATGCGGCTGAAATCGACCTGGAAGATCTGCGCCACCACCTGCGCCACCTTGGTGTTCAGGCCCTGGCCCATTTCGGTGCCGCCGTGGTTCAGGTGGATGCTGCCGTCGGTATAGATGTGGATCAGTGCACCGGCCTGGTTGAGGAACGTGGCGGTGAACGAGATGCCGAACTTGACCGGGGTCAACGCCAGGCCTTTCTTGAGCACCGGGCTGTTGGCGTTGAAGCGGCGGATCGACTCGCGGCGCTCGGCGTAGTCGCTGCTGGCCTCGAGCTCCGCGGTCATCTCTTCGAGCATGTTGTGCTCGACGGTCTGGTAGTAGTGGGTGACGTTGCGCTCGGTCTTGCCGTAGTAGTTGGCCTTGCGCACCGCCAGCGGGTCGCGGCCCAGGTGGCGGGCGATGTGGTCCATCACCTGCTCGATGGCGACCATCCCCTGTGGGCCGCCAAAGCCGCGGTAGGCGGTGTTGGAGGCGGTGTTGGTCTTGCAGCGGTGGCCATGCACGGTGGCATCGCCCAGGTAGTAGGCGTTGTCGGAGTGGAACATGGCGCGGTCGACGATCGAGCCGGACAAGTCCGGCGAGTAGCCGCAGTTGCCGGCCAGGTCGAAGTTGATGCCGTGCAGCCGGCCCTCGTCATCGAAGCCCACGTCGTATTCGACGTAGAACGGGTGGCGCTTGCCGGTCATCATCATGTCTTCGACCCGCGGCAGGCGCATCTTGGTCGGCTGGCCGGTCAGGCGCGCGATCACCGCGCACAGGCAGGCCGGGCTTGCGGCCTGGGTTTCCTTGCCGCCGAAGCCACCGCCCATGCGGCGCATGTCCAGCACCACCTTGTTCATCGGCACATCGAGCACTTCGGCGACCAGCTTCTGCACTTCGGTGGGGTTTTGCGTGGAGCAGAACACGATCATGCCGCCGTCTTCGGTGGGCATCACCGAGGAGATCTGCGTCTCCAGGTAGAAGTGCTCCTGGCCGCCGATGTGCAGGGTGCCCTGCAGGCGGTGCGGGGCGCCGGCCAGTGCGGTGGCCGAGTCACCGCGCTGGTGGGTGTGGCTGTCGAGCACGAAGTGCTTCTTGCGAAACGCCTCGACCACATCCAGCACCGGCTCCAGGTCTTCGTACTCGACGATCGCGGCCATGGCGGCGCGGCGGGCGGTTTCCAGGTCGCGGGCGGCCACGGCGAGCACCGGCTGGCCGAAGAACTCGACCTTGTCGATGGCCAGCAATGGGTCGCCGGCGACCACCGGGCCGATGTCCTTGAGGCCGGGGATGTCTTCGTGGGTGATGGCGATGCGCACGCCTTCGAAGGCATAGCACGGCGTGGTGTCGATGCGCAGGATGCGCGCATGGGCGCGGTCGGCGGTGCGCGCATAGACGTGCAGCTGGTTGGGGAATTCCAGGCGGTCGTCGATGTACAGCGCTTCGCCGGCCACGTGCTTGTCGGCGCTGTCGTGCTTGACGCTGCGCCCGACCCCGGTGGTCAGGTCCTGGCTGAACAGTTCGGCCATCTCGGCCTGGCTCTTGACGGCGTGATGGTTAGACATAGTCGGTCACCCGGGTTTCGATGTGCGGCGTTTGCAGTTCGATGAAGTACTTGCGCAGCAGGTTCTGCGCGGTCAGCAGGCGGTACTCCTTGCTGGCGCGAAAATCGCTGAGCGGGGTGAAGTCTTCGGCCAGGGCCTGGCAGGCGCGCTCGATGCTGGCCTGGTTCCACGGCTTGCCGCGCAGGGCGGCCTCGCAGGCGCGGGCACGCTTGGGGATCGCGGCCATGCCGCCGAAGGCAATGCGCACGCCGCTGACCACGCCCTGTTCGATGCTCAGGTTGAAGGCTGCGCACACTGCCGAGATGTCGTCGTCCAGGCGCTTGGAGACCTTGTAGGCGCGGAAGGTCCAGTCGTTGCTGGCGCGCGGCACGATGATCTTCTCGATGAACTCGCTGTCCTGGCGGGCCGTGATGCGGTAGTCGATGAAGTAGTCTTCCAGCGCCATGCTGCGCTGGCGGTCGCCCTGGCGCAGGACGATCTGCGCATCCAGGGCGATCAGCAAAGGGGGCGAGTCGCCGATCGGCGAGGCATTGCCGATGTTGCCGCCCAGGGTGCCCTGGTTGCGGATCTGCAACGAGGCGAAGCGGTGCAGCAGGTCGCCGAAGTCCGGGTATTCCTCGTTGAGCGCGCCGTAGCAGTCGGTGAGCGGGGTGGCGGCGCCGATTTCCAGGTGGCTGGCGGTCTTGTCGATGCGCTTGAGCTCGGCGACGTGGCCGACGTAGATCATTACCGGCAGGGTCTTGTGGAACTGGGTCACTTCCAGCGCCAGGTCGGTACCGCCGGCCAGCAGGCGGGCTTCAGGGTGCGAGCTGTACAGGTCGGCAAGGTCGGCCACGGTCAGCGGCACCAGGCAGCGCTTGTCGCCGCTGTTGAGTTCGCCGGTCTGGGTCGGGGTGATGGCCTTGAGGCGGCTGATGGTCTGCGCCTGCTGGGCATCGAACTGGTCGCGGCAGGGCAGGCGGCAGCTCTGCTCGGCGGCGTCGAGGATCGGCCGGTAGCCGGTGCAGCGGCACAGGTTGCCGGCCAGGGCTTCCTGGGCCTGGTGCAGGTCGTGGCCCTGGCTGTTTTTCTGCAGGGCGAACAGGGACATCACGAAGCCAGGGGTGCAGAAGCCGCATTGCGAGCCATGGCAGTCGGCCATGGCCTGTTGCACGCTGTGCAGCTGGCCCTGGTGCTTGAGCCCTTCGACGCTGATCAGTTGCTTGCCGTGCAGGGAGGAGACGAACGTCAGGCACGAGTTGAGGCTGCGGTAGCGCAGGCTGTCCTCGCCTTGTTCGTTCTGGGTGAGCTCGCCGACCACCACGGTGCAGGCGCCGCAGTCGCCACTGGCGCAGCCCTCCTTGGTGCCGGGTTTGCCCAGGTGCTCGCGCAGGTACTGCAGCACCGTCATGTTCGGATCCAGGGCGTGCTCACTACGCAGCTCCTGGTTGACGAGAAACTGGATCACGGGGAAGGCCTCGCAATGGTTTTATTGTTGTTGAGCGGACAATAAGCAGACCTGACGAAGTGGTCAATATTTTTCTGACTTTCAAGTCAGGAAAATCCACATGTCGGCGCCCGACCGGTCAAACTGCCCATATTCAAAGCATAGATCGCGCCGGCCCGGTGACTGCCCGGCGGCCCAAATAAAGCGCCGTGCCCCTCTGCGCGAGCGCTGGGCAAGTGCGCTACAATCCGCCACTTGTGTCAGTTCAATGATTTTGAAGGAAAACCATGACGTTCAAGGCGCCGGACAGCCTCTCCGAGCAGATTGCCGATTACCTGGCCGAACGCATCATCCGCGGCGAACTTGCGCCGGGTGAGCGTATCCAGGAGCAGAAGGTCACACAGGCTCTGAATGTCAGCCGTGGCTCGGTGCGCGAAGCGCTGTTGATCCTCGAACGTCGCCATCTGGTGGCGATCCTGGCGCGTCGTGGTGCCCATGTGACCCGGCTCGACGAGCGCAGCGTGCGCAGCCTGTGCGCGCTGATGGGGGAGTTCTACATCCTGCTGGGCAACGCCGTTGCACAAAAATGGCGCAGCGATGCCGACCTGCGCCCGTTCCTGGAGATCCAGCAGCGCCTGCAGCAGGCGCGTGAGCAGCAGGACATCAAGGCATTCGTGGGCGAAAGCTTCGCGGTGATGCGCGCCGCCTACCCGTTCGCCGACAACCCCTACCTGCAGGAAACCGTGGAAAACCTGCAGCCGGCCATGAGCCGCGCCTACTACCTGGCCCTGGACCAGCGCCAGGCCAGCATGCTCGACTACCTGGACCTGTTCGCCCGCCTGCTCGACGCCGTGGTCGCCCGCGACCTGCCGCGCATCCGCGAGGTACTCACCGCCTATTGCCAGCGCAGTTGCGAGCTGGTGCTGGCGGCGCTGGCCCGAGGCTGATCGATGCGCCTGAAGTGCATTCGCCTGGCCGGGTTCAAGTCGTTCGTCGACCCCACCACGGTCAACTTCCCCAGCAACATGGCGGCCGTGGTCGGCCCCAACGGCTGCGGCAAGTCCAACATCATCGATGCGGTGCGCTGGGTGATGGGCGAAAGTTCGGCAAAGAACCTGCGCGGCGAGTCGATGACCGACGTCATCTTCAACGGCTCCACCAGCCGCAAGCCGGTCAGCCAGGCCAGCATCGAGCTGATCTTCGACAACAGCGAAACCACGCTGCTGGGCGAGTACGCGGCCTACGCCGAGATTTCCATCCGCCGCAAGGTCACCCGCGACGGGCAGAACACCTACTACCTCAACGGCACCAAGTGCCGGCGCCGTGATATCACCGATATCTTCCTCGGCACCGGGCTGGGCCCGCGCAGCTACTCGATCATCGAACAGGGCATGATCTCCAAGCTGATCGAGGCCAAGCCCGAGGAGCTGCGCAACTTCATCGAGGAGGCGGCCGGCATCTCCAAGTACAAGGAGCGCCGCCGCGAGACCGAAAGCCGCATCCGCCGCACCCAGGAGAACCTGGCGCGCCTGACCGACCTGCGCGAAGAGCTGGAGCGCCAGCTCGAACGCCTGCACCGCCAGGCCCAGGCGGCCGAGAAGTACCGCGAATACAAGGCCCAGGAACGCCAGCTCAAGGCGCGCCTGGCGGCCCTGCGCTGGCGCGACCTGGACGAGCGGGTGCGCCAGCGCGAGGCGGTGATCGGTGACCAGGGGGTGGCCTTCGAGGCGCTGGTGGCCGAGCAGCGCAACGCCGACGCCAGCATCGAGCACCTGCGCGACGGCCACCATGAGTTGTCCGAACGCTTCAACCAGGTGCAGGGCCGCTTCTACTCGGTGGCCGGCGATATCGCCCGGGTCGAACAGAGCATCCAGCATGGCCAGCAGCGCCTGCGCCAGCTGCAGGACGACCTCAAGGAAGCCGAGCGCACGCGCCAGGAAACCGAGTCGCACCTGGGCCATGACCGCACCCTGCTGGCCACCCTCGGCGAAGAGCTGGCGATGCTCGAGCCGGAGCAGGAACTGACCCTGGCCGCCGCCGAGGAGGCCGCCGCCGCCCTCGAAGAGGCCGAGCTGGGCATGCACGGCTGGCAGGAGCAATGGGACAGCTTCAACACCCGCTCCGCCGAGCCGCGGCGCCAGGCCGAGGTGCAGCAGGCACGCCTGCAGCAGCTGGAGGCCAGCCTGGAACGCCAGGCCGAGCGCCAGCGCAAGATGGCCGAGGAGCGTGACCAGCTGGGCGCCGACCCGCAGGATGCGGCGATGCTCGAGCTTGCCGAACAGCTTGCCAGCAGTGAAATGTCGCTCGAAGCGCTGCAGCTTTCGGAAGGGCAGGTGGTCGAGCAGTTGGAGGGTGTGCGCGAGGCGCTGCAGCAGGCCACCCAGGCCCAGCAGCAACAGCAGGGCGAGCTGCAGCGCCTGGGTGGCCGCCTGGCCTCCCTGGAAGCCTTGCAGCAGGCCGCCCTGGAGCCGGGTGCAGGCGCTGGCGACTGGCTGCGCGGCCAAGGCCTGGAGCAGCGGCCACGCCTGGCTGAAGGGCTGCGCGTGGCGCCGGGCTGGGAGCTGGCGGTGGAAACCGTGCTGGGCGCCGACTTGCAGGCGGTGCTGGTCGATGAGTTCGCCAGCCTGGATTTCAGCGCCCTGGAGCAAGGCGAACTGCGCCTGCTGCTGGCGGCCGACGCAGCGCCGTGCCAGCCCGGCAGCCTGCTCGACAAGGTCGAAGGGCGCACCGACTTGGCGCCTTGGCTGGGCCAGGTCCGGCCGGTCGAAGACCTGGCCCAGGCCTTGGCCCAGCGCGCCTCGCTGGGTGAAGGGCAGAGCCTGGTCAGCCGCGATGGCTATTGGGTTGGCCGGCATTTTTTGCGCGTCAGCCGGGGCGGCGAAGCCCAAGGTGGGGTGCTGGCCCGTGGCCAGGAAATCGAGCGCCTGGGCCAGGAGCAGCTGGAGCAGGAGGCTGCGCTGGAGCAGCTTGAAGAGCAACTGCAAGTGCTGCGCGAGCAGCAGCTTGGCCTTGAGGAGCAGCGTGAAGCGCTGCGCCGCCGCACCCAGGAAGAAAACCGCCTGCATGGCGAACTGAATGCCAGCCTCAGCGCCGGCCGCGCCCGCGCCGAACAGGTCGAATTGCGCCGCCGCCGCCTGCAGGAAGAATTGAGCGAACTGCAGGAACAGCGCGCGCTGGAGCAGGAGCAGCTGGGCGAGTCGCGCCTGCTGCTGCAGGAAGCCCTCGAGCTGATGGCCCAGGACACCGAGCAGCGCGAGCAGTTGATGGCCCGCCGCGATACCTTGCGCGAAGGCCTCGACCGCATCCGCCAGCAGGCGCGCCAGCACAAGGACCACGGCCACCAGCTGGCCGTGCGCCTGGGCTCGTTGCGTGCCCAGCATGACTCCACGCGCCAGGCCCTGGAGCGCCTGGAGCAGCAGGCCGCGCGCCTGGGCGAGCGCCAGCAGCAGCTGAACCTGAACCTGGAAGAGGGCGAGGCACCGCAGGAAGAGCTGCGCCTGAAGCTCGAAGAGCTACTTGAGCGGCGCATGAGCGTCGACGAGGAGATGCGCCAGGCCCGCCTGCACATGGACGAGGCCGACCGCGCCCTGCGCGACGCCGAGAAGCGCCGCACCCAGGCCGAGCAGCAAGCCCAGTTGCTGCGCGGCCAGCTGGAACAGCTGCGCCTTGAATGTCAGGGCCTGGATGTGCGCCGCAAGACCTTGCAGGAACAATTGCTCGCCGACGGCTACGATTTGCAGGGCGTGCTCGCCACCGTCGAGGCCGATGCCAGCGAGCAGGGCACCGAGCAGGAGCTGGAGCAGATCGAGGCGCGCATCCAGCGCCTGGGCGCGATCAACCTGGCGGCCATCGAAGAGTACGAGCAGCAGTCCGAGCGCAAGCGCTACCTGGACGCCCAGGACGCCGACCTGGTCGAGGCGCTGGAGACGCTGGAGAACGTGATTCGCAAGATCGACAAGGAAACCCGCAACCGCTTCAAGGATACCTTTGATCAGATAAATGCCGGATTACAGGCACTTTTCCCAAAAGTTTTCGGTGGTGGCAGCGCTTATCTGGAACTGACGGGCGAAGATCTACTCGATACAGGGGTGACGATCATGGCGCGCCCGCCGGGCAAGAAGAACAGCACCATCCATTTGCTGTCCGGCGGCGAGAAGGCACTGACCGCATTGGCGCTGGTGTTTGCCATCTTCAAGTTGAACCCCGCACCGTTCTGCATGCTCGACGAGGTCGATGCGCCGCTGGACGATGCCAACGTCGGGCGTTACGCCCGGCTGGTCAAGGAAATGAGTGAAAGCGTGCAGTTCATCTACATCACCCATAACAAGATTGCCATGGAGATGGCGGACCAGTTGATGGGCGTGACCATGCACGAACCGGGTTGCTCACGTCTTGTTGCAGTTGATGTGGAGGAGGCGCTGGCCATGGTAGACGCCTGATTAGCGAAGATGGGTCGCATTCTGTAGGTAAATGCCCCCCGTCATGTGCGACAGACGGTGTAAAGTTGTCTTTGGTCGTGCTAGCTTAATGTCACTCGTTTTTTGCGTGGGTAAAACGCCTGTCAGAACATAGAGTTGGCGCCACGTGTTAAAGGGCTTTGAACCCTTTGTTTTCAAGCATATTTTTATAGAGGCACGGGATTACATGGAAATCGGTCTGCGCGAGTGGCTGATCGTCATCGGCATCATTGTCATCGCCGGTATTCTTTTCGACGGCTGGCGCCGCATGCGCGGCGGAAAAGGCAAGTTGAAATTCCGTCTGGATCGCAGTTACTCCAACCTGCCGGACGAGGAGGGCAGCGCTGAAGTGCTCGGCCCGTCGCGGGTGCTGGATGCCCACAAAGAGCCCGAACTGGACGAGAGCGACCTGCCTTCGCTCAGTGCCCCGGCGCGGGAGCGCGAACGCGAGCGTGAGCCCAAGCCGGCCAAGGCCAGCAAGCGCGCCAAGCGCGCCGCCGAGGCCGCGGCAGTGCAGGCCCAGGGTGACCTGAACCTGGCCGCCGAGCCCCGTGAACCGGACCTGTTCGCCGACGCCGACGAAGATTTCGCTGCCGAGGACAACCGCACCAGCAGCTTCACGGCGACCGGCAATGCCGCCGCCAAAGACCTGCCGCCGGTGGAAGAAGTGCTGGTGATCAGCGTGATCTCGCGCGATGAAGGTGGCTTCAAGGGCCCGGCACTGCTGCAGAACATTCTCGAAAGCGGCCTGCGCTTCGGCGAAATGGATATCTTCCACCGCCACGAAAGCATGGCCGGTCACGGCGAAGTGCTGTTCTCCATGGCCAACGCGGTCAAGCCCGGCATTTTCGACCTGGACGACATCGACCACTTCAGCACCCGTGCGGTGAGCTTCTTCCTTGGCCTGCCGGGCCCGCGTCATCCCAAGCAAGCCTTCGACGTGATGGTGGCCGCAGCCCGCAAGCTGGCCCACGAGCTCAATGGCGAGCTGAAGGATGACCAGCGCAGCGTGCTGACCGCCCAGACCATCGAGCACTACCGCCAGCGCATCGTCGAGTTCGAGCGCCGCGCGCTGACCCAGAAGCGCTGATGCTGTTAAGCGAGCGGACCTTGCCTCGGTCCGCTCGCCCCGTTACAAGCGCAAGAGCAGCCAAGGGCTGCTCTTTTGCTTTGCAAGAGAGCCAGAAGAATGAACGCCGAATCCCGAATCCACGCCCTGCGCGCCGAACTCGACCAGCACAACTATCGCTACTACGTGCTTGACGAGCCGAGCGTGCCCGACGCCGAATACGACCGCCTGTTCAATGAACTCAAGGCGCTGGAGGCCGAGCACCCGCACCTGGTGACCCCGGACTCGCCCACCCAGCGCGTCGGCGGTGCCGCCCTGGCGGCGTTCAGCCAGGTACGCCATGAAGTGCCCATGCTCAGCCTGGGCAACGCCTTCGAAGAAGCCGACCTGCGTGAATTCGGCCGCCGCGTGGTGGATGGCCTGGACCAGCCTGGCGCGGTCGACTTCAGCTGTGAACCCAAGCTCGATGGCCTGGCGGTCAGCCTGCTGTATCGCGATGGCCAGCTGGTGCAGGGCGCCACACGCGGCGACGGCACCACCGGTGAAGACATCAGCGCCAACGTGCGCACTGTGCGCAATATCCCCCTCAAGCTGCAGGGCGAAGGCTGGCCGGCGATACTCGAGGTGCGCGGCGAAGTGTTCATGAGCAAGGCCGGTTTCGACCGCCTCAACGCCGCCCAGGCCGAAGCCGGAGGCAAGACCTTCGCCAACCCGCGCAACGCCGCGGCCGGCAGCCTGCGCCAGCTCGATTCGAAGATTACCGCCAGCCGGCCACTGGAATTCTGCTGCTACGGCGTGGGGCAGGTGTCGGCCAGCATCGGCGAGAGTCATATCGGCATTCTCGAGCAGCTCAAGCAGTGGGGGCTGCCGATCAGCCGCGAGCTCAGGCACGCCGCGGGTATCGAGGAGTGCCTGGCCTACTACCGCGACATCGGCGAGCGGCGCAACAGCCTGCCCTACGAGATCGACGGCGTGGTGTTCAAGGTCAACAGCCTGGCTGCCCAGCGCGAGCTGGGTTTCCGCGCCCGCGAGCCGCGTTGGGCCATCGCCCACAAGTTCCCGGCCATGGAAGAGCTCACCGAAGTGCTGGACGTGGAGTTCCAGGTCGGCCGTACCGGCGCGGTAACGCCCGTGGCACGCTTGAAACCGGTCAAGGTGGCTGGTGTTACCGTGTCCAACGCCACCCTGCACAACATGGACGAAATCGCCCGCCTGGGCCTTCGCATCGGCGACACGGTGATCATCCGCCGTGCCGGCGACGTGATTCCGCAGGTCATGCAGGTGGTGCTGGAGCGCCGCCCCGAGGATGCCCGCCCGGTGCAAGTGCCGAGCGAGTGCCCGGTGTGCGGTTCGCAGGTCGAGCGCACCCAGTTGATCAAGCGCAGCAAGGGCAAGGAAACCACCAGCGAAGGCGCGGTGTACCGCTGCGTCGGGCGCCTGGCCTGTGGGGCTCAGCTCAAGCAGGCGATCATCCACTACGTGTCGCGCCGCGCCATGGACATCGACGGGCTCGGCGAGAAGAGCGTCGAGCAGCTGGTCGATGAAGGCCTGATCGGCTCGCCGGCCGACCTGTACAAGCTCGAGTTCGACCAGGTCGTCGGCCTGGAAGGCTTTGCCGAGGTGTCCAGCAAGAAGTTGCTGGATGCCATCGAGGCCAGCAAGCGCCCGACCCTGGCGCGTTTCATCTACGCCCTGGGCATCCCCGACGTGGGTGAAGAGACCGCCAAGGTGCTGGCGCGCTCGCTGGGCAGCCTTGCGCGGGTGCAGCAGGCGCTGCCCCAGGTGCTGACCTACCTGCCGGATATCGGCCTGGAAGTGGCCCATGAGATCCACAACTTCTTTGAAGACGAGCACAACCGCAAGGTGATCGAGCAGCTGCTGGCCTGTGGCATGCAGTTGCAGGACGAAGGTGAGCTGGCCGCCGAGTTCGCCGCCAGCACCACCCTGGCCGGGCTGATCGCCAAGCTCGACATCGCCTCGGTGGGGCCTACCGGGGCAGAAAAGCTGGTGGCCAAGCTGGGCAGCCTGGACAAGATCATCGAGGCCGACGGCATCGACTTGCGCCAGGCCCTGGCGGCGAAGCAGGCCGATGCGGTGCGCGAGTTCTTCAAGGATGAGGCGAACCAGCAGCTTGCCCGCGACATCGAGGCCCAGTTGCTGGCGTTTGGCATGCACTGGAGCTGCGAGAAGAAAGTGGCCGAAGGCTTGCCCCTGGCCGGGCAGACCTGGGTGCTGACCGGCACCCTTGAGCGCATGAGCCGCGACATTGCCAAGGAGAAGCTGGAAAGCCTGGGGGCCAAGGTGTCCGGGTCGGTGTCCGGCAAGACCCACTGCGTGGTGGCAGGCCCGGGTGCAGGTTCCAAGCTGGCCAAGGCCAGTGAGCTGGGGGTGAAGGTGCTGGATGAGGATGCGTTCGTCGTGTTCCTGGGTGAGCAGGGCATCGCTGTCTGACGCAACGCGTTCGCTGTAGGAGCGGCCTTGTGTCGCGAAAAGGCTGCGCAAGCAGCCTCGGCAATCTCGAAACGTTGCAACATTCTGGGGCCGCTTGCGCAGCCCTTTCGCGACACAAGGCCGCTCCTACAATGGCCGATGTTCCTCTCTAAAGGACAAGTCATTGAGAAATGATGACTTTTTCTCCCCCAGAGGTTGTATCTGCTCCCAAGACCAGTACAATGGCGCCACTCGCTGCTCAGCGAGGCGCGTAGTGGTGGCCCCATCGGTCCCCCCGCATTGATTACCCGTTAACCTGGTCAGGCCCGGAAGGGAGCAGCCATAGCGGGAACATCGAGTGCCGGGGTGTGGCTGGTGGGGCCGCCTCCATTTCTGGCCTGGGAAAATCAAGTGCTGTTGCCTCTTGGGTCGCCATCCTCTCGGCATCTGCCTGAGTTGTTCCTGGGCATCTCGCCCTTCAGGCTTTGGTAATCCCGTTTTTTTCCATGCCCCGCCGCTGATAGCTTCATCAGCCGCTGGAATTTCGGGCAGGCCAGATGATCCTCTTCAGGGCACTGCGCCGCATGTCGCAGCCCCTTGCTCATCGCCTGCAACTGCCTGATGCGCGCATCCAGTTCATCCGCCTTGGCTATCAGCATCTGCCGGTCCACCTGCAGATTGACCAGCATCGCGCCCACTTCATCCAGAGAAAACCCCGCAGCCTGACCCAAGGCAATCAGCGCGAGCCGGTCTGCCACGTCAGCAGCAAACTGCCGGCGTTGCCCTTGCCCGGCGAGTGATTTGAGCAAGCCTATCTTCTCGTAATAACGCAGCGTCGATGCAGGTACACCTGTGCGTTTGGCGACATCGGCAATGTCCATTTCCGGCCCTTGACTTGAAGTTGACTTCAACTTCTATGCTGCGCGGCAGGGTGATGACCGTCAATCTTCGAGGGCTTGTTCAATGACGTTTTCTGCGATGTTTCTTGCTGCGTTGCCCATCGGCATGGGTGCCACGGTGGTCATGGACTTGTGGGGCCTGCTGCTGAGGCGGCTGGGTGTGGCCACGTTGAACTTCGCCATGGTCGGGCGTTGGGCAGGGCACGCGCTCGAGGGGTGCATATGGCACCAGGCGATTGCCAAGGCCGAACCGGTGCGCCACGAGCTGGCGTGGGGTTGGGTGATTCATTACGCCATCGGTGTGCTGTTCGCCATGCTGTTGATCGCGATGGCAGGGGAAAGCTGGTTGCAGGCGCCCACGTTGGGGCCTGCGCTTGGTGTCGGTATGGGCACGGTGGTGGCGCCGCTATGTTTCATGCAGCCGGTGATGGGGGCAGGGTTCTTTGCATCTAGAACGCCTGCGCCTGCGCGTAACTGTTTGAAGAGTCTGGTGACGCATATGGTGTTCGGGGTGGGGTTGTTTCTGAGCGCGGCGATGATCGCCTGGCCCTAATACGTGAATGCGAGCTCAAGGCTAGCCGCGCAGTCCACCTGTTCAGGGGCGGGCCGCCGAAACCCCCTCTGTATGCCCCGTAACCCCATAGCGCCGGGTAATCCGCTCGATCTCCCCGGATTCCTTCATCCGCACCAGCGCCCGCAAGACACCCTGGGTCGGTATCGCCGGGTCGTTGCGCACCATGCAGCCCAGCGCCTGCTCCTCCAGCACCGCCAGCACCTGCAGGCGCTGCTCGGGAGGCAGCTGCTTATTGAACCATTGCAGCGACAGTTCATTGCTCACTGCATGCCGATAACGCCCGATCTGCAACTTTTGCAGCGCCAGCTCCTGGCTGCGGCTGTCCTCGCGGCGCAACCGCCCCTGCGCGAACAACGGCTCCAGCGTGGCATAGGCATAACCCAGCACGGTGCCAATGGCCTGCTCCGGCAGTTGCTCCGGGCGGGTAGGGCCGCTGTCGCTGGCGCGCCCCACCAGCACATCGCGCTGCTCGAACAACGGCACGCTCCAGACGAAATTGCCCGGCCGGTCATTGAACCACTGGGTGCTGACATAGCAACGCACGTCGATATCGCCATCCTCCATCGCCTGTTGCAGGCGCAGGCGGGCCAGCACGTGGTACTCGGGCAGGGCGCCGGCTTCGCGGGCCAGGGCCTGTATCAGATCGAACATCAAGCCTTCCACCGGCTGGCCGTTTTCCAGGCGCACCAGCGGCATGCTCCAGCTCTCGGCCACGGAAAACCGCAGTACGGTCGGGTCTGCCAGGCCGTGGGTCGACCAGAGCAGCAGCAGGGCCAGCAGTCTTCGCACTGCACATCCTCCTTGAACAGCGTGCCAGTGGCTAAGCTTAGTCGAACCATGCAGGGTGCAATTTTGGCCCCGCTCCGCTAGCATTAGCGATCTTCCGCTCGATCAGGCTGCGATGGTTTTTCGATGAGTTATCAGGTTCTTGCACGAAAATGGCGTCCGCGCTCGTTCCGCGAAATGGTCGGCCAGGCCCATGTGCTCAAGGCCTTGATCAATGCCCTGGACAACCAGCGCCTGCACCACGCCTACCTGTTCACCGGCACGCGGGGCGTGGGCAAGACCACCATTGCACGCATCATCGCCAAATGCCTGAACTGCGAAACCGGCATCACCTCCACGCCCTGTGGCACCTGTTCGGTGTGCCGGGAGATCGACGAGGGGCGTTTCGTCGACCTGATCGAGATCGACGCCGCCAGCCGCACCAAGGTCGAGGACACCCGCGAACTGCTCGATAACGTGCAGTACGCGCCAAGCCGTGGGCGCTTCAAGGTCTATTTGATCGACGAAGTGCACATGCTCTCCACTCACTCCTTCAACGCCTTGCTCAAGACGCTGGAAGAGCCGCCACCCTACGTCAAGTTCATCCTTGCCACCACCGACCCGCAGAAGCTGCCGGCGACCATCCTTTCGCGCTGCCTGCAGTTCTCGCTGAAGAACATGAGCCCGGAGCGGGTGGTCGAGCACCTGAGCCATGTGCTGCAGGCCGAGAACGTGCCATTCGAGCCGGATGCCCTGTGGCTGCTTGGCCGCGCCGCCGATGGCTCGATGCGCGATGCCATGAGCCTGACCGACCAGGCCATCGCCTTCGGTGAGGGCAAGGTACTGGCGGCCGATGTGCGCGCCATGCTCGGCAGCCTCGATCATGGCCAAGTCTACGGCGTGCTGCAGGCGCTGCTCGAAGGCGATGCGCGGGCGCTGCTCGAAGCGGTGCGCAACCTTGCCGAGCAAGGCCCGGACTGGAGCGGCGTGCTGGCCGAAATGCTCAACGTGCTGCACCGGGTGGCCATCGCCCAGGCCCTGCCGGAAGCGGTGGACAACGGCCAGGGCGACCGCGACCGGGTGTTGGCGCTGGCCTCGGCCTTGCCGGCAGAGGACGTGCAGTTCTATTACCAGATGGGCCTGATTGGCCGCCGCGACCTGCCATTGGCGCCGGACCCGCGGGGCGGCTTTGAAATGGTCCTGTTGCGGATGCTGGCCTTCCGCCCGGCCGATACCGACGATGCGCCGAAGCCCGTACTAAAGCCGGTGGGGATCAGCCAGGCCACAGCTGATCCAGCAAACCCAGTGGCAGCGCCGGCGGTGGTGACGCCTGCCGTTGCTGTCGTGGAGCCTGCTCCTGCCCCGGTAGCGGCGCCAGCGCCTGCTGCGCAGCCTGCACCTGAACCCGAGCCCGAGCCCGTTGCGCCCGCGCCGGTGGTGGAGGAAGTCATCGACTTGCCTTGGGAAGAGCCCGCCGCCGCGCCCGTGCCGGTCAGCGTAGAGCCCGAACCCGAGCCCGAGCCCGAGCCCGTTGCGCCCGTGGCAGCGCCTGCACCTGCCCCAGAGCCGGCCTATGACGAGCCGCCGTTCGACCCGTCCGCCTACGCCTCGGCCGGCATGGAGCGCGACGACGAGCCGCCGATGGACGAGGACTACTACGGCGGCGAAAGCGACCCGGTGGGCTTCAGCTACCTCGACGAACTGGCCGAGCACGTGCAGGAAGAGGCCCCCGTGGCCACCCCCGAGCCATTGCCTGCGGCAGCACCGGCCACCGGTCTTGCGTTGCAATGGCTAGAATTATTCCCACAGTTGCCTGTCTCCGGTATGACAGGCAACATCGCCGCGAACTGTACGCTGATGGCTGCAGAGGGTGACGATTGGCTGCTGCACCTGGACCCGGGCCAGGGCGCGCTGTTCAACGCCACCCAGCAGCGCCGCCTGAACGAAGCGCTCAACCAGCACCTGGGGCGCACCCTGAACCTGCGGATCGAGCTGATCCGCCCCGAGCAGGAAACCCCGGCCCAGGCCGCATCGCGCAAGCGTGCCGAGCGCCAGCAAGATGCCGTGAGCGCGATCGAACAGGATCCGTTGATCCAGCAGATGATCAAGCAGTTCGGCGCCACGGTGCGGCAGGATACTATTGAGCCTGTAGATGCCCTGGTCAGCCAGGCGCAGTAACGGATAACCGTGCGGCCGGCCCTTTGCCAGGCCGCATCACATGACCCAATCGAGGTATACCCCCATGATGAAAGGTGGCATGGCCGGCCTGATGAAGCAGGCCCAGCAGATGCAGGAAAAAATGGCCAAGATGCAGGAAGAGCTGGCCAACGCCGAAGTGACTGGCCAATCCGGTGGTGGCCTGGTCAGCGTGGTGATGACTGGCCGTCATGACGTCAAGCGCGTCAGCATCGACCAGAGCCTGATGTCGACCGAGGAAGACGACAAGGAAGTGCTGGAAGACCTGATTGCCGCGGCACTGAACGACGCCGTGCGCAAGGTCGAGCAGAGCAGCCAGGAAAAAATGGGCGGCATGACCGCTGGCATGCAGCTGCCGCCGGGCTTCAAGATGCCGTTCTGATCGTTTTCTGCTTCACAATGGGGAGCAACGGCCACGCGGCCGTTGCTCCCTTGTTCATTCTGTTTGGTGAAATGACAGGCCCGCATACATGAGCTTCAGCCCCCTGATCCGTCAACTGATCGATGCTTTGCGCATCTTGCCCGGCGTCGGCCAGAAAACCGCCCAACGCATGGCCCTGCAGCTGCTGGAGCGCGACCGCAGTGGCGGCACTCGCCTGGCACAGGCCCTGAGCCAGGCCATGGACGGCGTCGGCCACTGCCGCCAGTGCCGCACCCTGACCGAGCAGGAGCTGTGCCCGCAGTGCGCGGACCCGCGCCGCGACGACAGCCAGCTGTGCGTGGTGGAAGGGCCGATGGATGTATATGCGGTGGAGCAGACCGGCTATCGCGGCCGCTATTTCGTGCTCAAGGGGCACCTGTCACCGCTGGACGGCCTGGGGCCGGAGGCGATTGGCGTGCCGCAATTGATGGCGCGGATCGAAGAGCAGGGCAGTTTCACCGAGGTGATCCTGGCAACCAACCCGACGGTGGAAGGTGAGGCGACGGCGCACTACATTGCGCAGCTGCTGGCGGAGAAAGGCTTGGTAGCTTCGCGGATTGCCCATGGCGTGCCATTGGGCGGCGAGCTGGAGCTGGTCGATGGCGGGACGCTGGCGCACGCCTTTGCCGGGCGCAGGCCGATTTCTCTTTGATTGCATGGGGCTGCTGCGCAGCCCAATCGCCGGCAAGCCAGCTCCCACAGGTACAGCGCAAGCCTCGAGAGCGATGCAGCCACTGTGGGAGCCGGCTTGCCGGCGATTGGGCCGCCAAGCGGCCCCCTTGACTCAGTATTCGCTCAGGGAAAACTCGGTCAGGCAGAAGGTCGGCACCCCAGCCGCCTGCAGCCGGCGCGACCCATCCAGCTCCGGCAAATCGATGATCGCCGCCGCCTCGAACACCTGGGCCCCGGTACGGCGCACCAGGTTGGCGGCCGCCAGCAATGTACCGCCGGTCGCGATCAAATCATCGAAGATCAGCACCGAATCGCCTTCGCACAGGCTGTCGGCATGCACTTCCAGGAAGGCTTCGCCGTACTCGGTCTGGTACCCCTCCGACAACACGTCAGCTGGCAGCTTGCCCTGCTTGCGGAACAGGATCAGCGGCTTGTTCAGTTGGTGGGCGATGATCGAGCCGATCAGGAAACCGCGCGCGTCCATGGCGCCGATGTGGCTGAAGTCAGCCTCCACATAGCGCTCGATGAACTGGTCGGCCACATAGCGCAGCCCGCGTGGCGACTGGAACAGCGGGGTGATGTCGCGGAAGATCACGCCCGGTTTGGGGAAGTCCACTACCGGGCGGATCAGGGCTTTGAGGTCGAAGGCGTCGCTGTGCATTGTTGCGGGTATCCTGGAATACGAATGCGCCAGTATACCTTGAACTGCGTTTGCTCGAGGCTGCGTTCAACCCCCGTCTATCGCGGGTGACTTGACGTTATCAGGCGGCAAACCACCGGATTTCATCGATATGCACCGACCCCGCGCGCGTGGTGCGAAATTCGATTTGCTTGAGGGTTTTGCTGCCTATCTGATCGAGAGGCGTTGGGGTGGTCTCGCCGTCGATATACACGGCTAGAAAAGTCTCGAAATCATCGTGAGTGAGTTTGGATACATCAACGCGGCCCACGAGTTCGGGGTACTCGGCTTGCAGGTCGGCTTCCGTAAAATCGGTGATCAGCATTTGCTTCCAGCTCAAGCGGGTGATTGGATGCTTGAATGACAGCCGCACAATAGCGCGGTCAGCAATCGAAAGTACCTTCCCCAGTACCGGCTCAGTGGACTGTTGAACGCCCGATGGTTTGCCATCCAGGCTTTCTTGCTCAAGGGTGAACCAGTGGTTCGACCAGCGGGTAGTCTCGTACTTTTTGCCCGTGGTGAAGGTGACAAGCTCGGCGCGTTCGAAGTTCTCTACTGTTCCGACAGTGCTCATGATGAGTTCCCTTCATGTAGTGAGATTGGGAACCCATCTTTGATTAGCAAACGGCTACCAGCAACTGGCAAAAATATCAGGTGGCAAGTTGCAGCGCCGCTTTCAGACCTCCATCGCACCACCGGCCAGCGCACAGAGCTGGATCGGGTCGAGGATGTGCACTTCCTTGCCTTCGGCGCGGAGCAGGCCGTTCTGCTGGAAGCGGGTGAACACCCGCGAAACGGTTTCCACCGCCAGGCCCAGGTAGTTGCCGATCTCGTTGCGCGACATGCTCAGGCGGAACTGGTTGGCCGAATAGCCGCGGGCGCGGAAGCGTGCGGACAGGTTGACCAGGAAGGTGGCGATACGTTCGTCGGCGGTCTTTTTCGACAGCAGCAGCATCATCTGCTGGTCGTCGCGGATTTCGCGGCTCATCACCCGCATCAACTGGCGGCGCAGTTGTGGCAATTGCACCGAAAGCTCATCCAGGCGCTCGAAGGGAATCTCGCACACCGAGGTGGTCTCCTGGGCCTGGGCCGAAACCGGGTAGGCTTCGGTGTCCATGCCGGACAGGCCGACCAGTTCGCTGGGCAGGTGGAAGCCGGTGATCTGCTCCTCGCCGCTGTCGCTCAGGCTGAAGGTCTTCAGCGCGCCGGAACGTACCGCGTAGACCGAGCCGAAATTGTCGCCTTGGCGGAACAGGAACTCGCCTTTCTTCAGCGGTCGTCCGCGCTTGACGATGTCATCCAGTGCATCCATGTCTTCCAGGTTGAGCGAAAGAGGCAGGCACAGGGGCGCCAGGCTGCAATCCTTGCAATGGGCCTGGTTGTGAGGGCGCAGTTTGACTGGCTCGGACATTTGAATCGATCCTTGTGGGAAAGCACACATAAGACGTAAGGGTAACCTACGGCATAGGGTGTAGGCCAGCGTGCGCTATTTTGGTGCGCCCTGGCCGAACCCCAGCTGCTTGATGCCGGGGGTCCGTTCTCGCCCATAGTGTGCCTGGCAAGGCCGCTTGTCCATGCGGTTAATCGCCTCGCCCGGCTAGATAACTCGGGAGAATCGCTGGCGGTTGTGCATCGCCAGGTAGGCATCGAAGAGCATGCACACCGAGCGTGCCAGCAGGCGCCCGGCCGGCAGGATGCGGATGCCCTTGTCGTCGAGGCTGATCAGGCCGTCGCGCTGCAAAGTCTGAAGTTCCGGCCACAGTTCATTGAAGTAGCCGCGAAAATCCAGGGTGAAGGCCTCCTCTATGGTTTCGAAATCCAGCTCGAAATGGCAGATGAGCTGCTGGATCACCGCCCGCCGGATGCGGTCGTCGTGGTTGCACAGCAGCCCGCGCTGGGTCGCCAGCTGGGCGTTGGAGAGGCTGTCCTGGTAGGTGTTGAGGTCACTGCTGTTCTGGCAGTAGAGGTCGCCGATCTGGCTGATCGCCGACACCCCGAGGCCGATCAGGTCGCAGTGGCCGTGGGTGGTGTAGCCCTGGAAGTTGCGCTGCAGCGTGCCTTCCTCCTGGGCCACCGCCAGTTCGTCGTCGGGCAGGGCGAAGTGGTCCATGCCGATGTAGCGGTAGCCGGCGGCGGTGAGCTGTTCGATGGTGTTGTGCAGCATCTCGAGCTTGGCCGCAGGCCCCGGCAGGTCGCTGGCGTCGATGCGCCGCTGGGGCATGAAGCGCTCGGGCAGGTGGGCGTAGTTGAACACCGAGAGGCGGTCGGGTTGCAGGCGGATCACTTCTTCCACCGTGCGCGCGAAACCTTCCGGGGTCTGCTTGGGCAGCCCGTAGATCAGGTCGAGGTTGACCGAGCGGAACTGCAGGGTGCGCGCCGCCTCGATCAAGGTGCGGGTTTGCTCCAGGCTCTGCAGGCGGTTGACTGCCCGTTGCACGGCCGGGTCCAGGTCCTGCACGCCGAGGCTGACGCGGTTGAAGCCCAGCTCGCGCAACAGGCCCATGGTCGACCAGTCGGCCTCGCGCGGGTCGATCTCGATGCCGTAGTCGCCGGAGTCATCGTCCAGCAGGTTGAAGTGCTGGCGCAGGGTGGCCATCAACTGGCGCAGCTCGACGTGGCTGAGGAAGGTCGGGGTGCCGCCACCGAAGTGCAGCTGTTCGACCCGCTGTTTCGGGTCCAGGTGGCAGGCGATCAGCTGGATTTCCTGCTCCAGGCGCTGCAGGTAGGGCGCAGCGCGGCCCCGATCCTTGGTGATGACCTTGTTGCAGGCGCAGTAGTAGCAGATGTTGGCGCAGAACGGCACGTGCACGTACAGCGACAGCGGGCGCACCGCTCGCCGGCTCTCGCGCAGGGCGTGGAGCAGGTCGAACGAGCCCACTTCGCTGTGCAGTTGCACCGCGGTGGGGTAGGAGGTGTAGCGCGGGCCGGCCAGATCGTAGCGACGGATCAGGTCGGCATCCCAGCGTAGATCTTCGAACATGTGGGCGGTCCCGGAATGAGCAGCAGTGTCCGGAGTCTAGGGGCGCCTGCAGGCGGCCATCTTGATTTGTATCAAAAGGCCTCGGGGCCGCCGGGCGGCTCAAAAAATGTTTTTGATCGGTATCAAAGGGCGTTCAGCTGCCAAAGGCGCCCGCTCAATGCCCCATCAGCCAGTGCTGATGCGGCCCAGGCATCGTCCACAGGCCGAACAGGATCACCAGCAAGCCGCCCGCCATGCGCACGCTGCGCCGGCGCAACAGGCTGTTCACCCGCTCCGCCGCCAGCCCCGTGGCCAGCAGAACCGGCCAGGTGCCCAGCCCGAACGCCAGCATCAGCGCAGCGCTGTAGCCGGCATTGCCCTGGCTTGCAGCCCACAACAAGGTGCTGTACACCAGCCCGCACGGCAGCCACCCCCACAGCGCGCCCAGCAGCAGCGCCCGCGGCAGGCTGGAGACCGGCAGCAGGCGCGAGGCCACGGGCTGGATATGCCGCCACAACCCTTTGCCCAGCGCCTCGATGCGTGTCAGCCCGCTCCACCAGCCCGCCAGGTACAGGCCCATGGCGATCAGCAGCAGCGCCGCCACCACTCGCAAGGCCAGGGCCGCCGGGCTGCTGGCCACGGCCCAGCCGGCCAAGCCCAGCAGCAGGCCGGCGCAGGCGTAACTGAGGATGCGGCCCAGGTTGTAGGCCAGCAACAGGCGCGCGCGCCGGGCACGTTGTTCGGGTGGGATGGCCAGGGTCAGGGCGCCCATCAGGCCGCCGCACATGCCCAGGCAATGGCCGCCGCCGAGCAGGCCGAGGATCAGCGCCGAGCCGAGCAGGGCAAGCAGGTCAGGCACGGGGCGGTGTTTCCTGGTCGTCGGGCTTGGTGGTTTCGTCGTTCACGGCGGCCTGGTGGCGCGGGTCCTGGTCGTCGAACAGGATGCTGTGGGCGGGGCTGTCGAGGTCGTCGTACTGGCCGCTGTCCACCGCCCAGAAGAAAATGTACACCGCCACGCCGACGAGCAGCAGGGCGGCCGGGATCATGACATAGAGGGCGGGCATGCGGGCTTCCTTCCAGGGTGTGCCGGGCCGCTTGCGGGGCTGCCCGCGCCGGCGGGCAGGCGGGTCAGGCGCAAGGCGTTGAGCACCACGATCAGCGAACTGACCGACATACCGATGGCCGCCCACACCGGAGTGATCCAGCCGAGCGCGGCAAACGGCAACATCAGGCCATTATACAGGGTTGCCCAGAGCAGGTTCTCGAGGATGTTGCGGCGGGTACGGCGGGCCAGGTCGAAGGCTTGCACCAGTGCCTGCAGGCGGTTGCTCAGCAGCACCGCGTCGGCGCTGGTCTTGGCAAGGTCGGTGGCGCTGCCCATGGCGATGCTGATGTCGGCGGCCGCCAGCACCGGCACGTCGTTGACCCCATCACCCAGCATCAGCACCTTGCAGCCGGCCGCCTGCAGGGCCTTGAGGCGGTCCAGCTTGTCGTCCGGGCGCAGGCCGCCGATGGCCTGGTCGATGCCAAGCTGGGCGGCCACCTCGGCGACCATCGGCGAGCTGTCGCCCGACAGCAGCAAGGTGCGCCAGCCGCGTGCCTTGCAGGCGGCCAGCAGGGCCGGGGCGTCATCGCGCAGGCGGTCGTCGAGGCCGAACCAGGCCAGCGGGCCCTGGCGGTCACCCAGCAGCAGCCATTGCCCGCGCGGCTCCGGCACGGCGGGGATCTCGGTGCCGCTCAAGGCGCACACGAAAGTGGCCTGGCCAATGCGCAGGCGCTGGCCCTCAACCTGGCCCTCCAGGCCCAGCCCCGGCACGCTCTGCACATCGTCAGCGGCACTGGTGGTGCGGCCGAAGGCGCGGGCGATGGGGTGTTCGGAGCGGTTCTCCAGGGCGGCGGCCAGGGCCAGGCAGCGGTCGGCCGGCAAATCGCCGAGCGGGCGGATGCTGCGCAGGGCCAGGCGGCCTTCGGTGAGGGTGCCGGTCTTGTCGAAGATGACCGTGTCGATCTGGTTCAGGCCCTCCAGCACGTGCCCACGGGTGATCAGCAGGCCGAGCTTGTGCAGGGTGCCGGTGGCGGCGGTGAGGGCGGTGGGGGTGGCCAGCGACAGCGCGCAAGGGCAGGTCGCCACCAGCATGGCCAGGACGATCCAGAACGCCCGCGCCGGGTCTGCGTGCCACCACCACAGGCCGATGGCCACGGCCGCCAGCAGGCTGAACAGCAAGAACCACTGCGAGGCGCGGTCGGCGATTTCCGCCAGGCGCGGCTTTTCGCTCTGCGCACGTTCCAGCAGGCGCACGATGGCCGACAGGCGCGAATCATGGCCAAGCGCTTCGACCTCCACGTGCAGGGTGCTTTCCACATTCAGCGTGCCGCCGGTTACGCGCTCGCCTGCCTGGCGTGGCTGCGGCAGGTACTCGCCGGTGAGCAGCGACTCATCGACGCTGGAGCGGCCCTCGACGATGCGCCCGTCAGCGGGAATCACCGCGCCCGGCAGCACCTGCACGGTGTCGCCGCGCTGCAACTCGCCAAGAAGGATGCGCTCGGCATGGCCAAAGGCATCCAGGCGCAGGCACGAGGCCGGCAGCAGGTTGACCAGTTGCGCGGTGGCCGCCGCCGTGCGCTCGCGGGCGCGGCGTTCCAGGTAGCGCCCGGTGAGCAGGAACAGCGCGAACATGCCCACGGTGTCGAAGTACAGCTCGCCGCTGCCGGTGACGGCGGTCCAGATCCCGGCGCCGAAGGCCAGGCCGATGGCCAGCGAGACCGACACGTCCATGGTCAGGTGGCGCGTGCGCAGGTCGCGGGCAGCGCCCTTGAAGAACGGCGCGCAGCTGTAGAACACGATCGGGATGGTGAGAAACAGCGCGACCCAGCGCAGGATGGTGTGCATTTCCGGCGACAGGTCGATGTTGAATTCCGGCCAGGTGGCCATGGTCGCCATCATCGCCTGGAACCACAGCAGCCCGGCCACGCCCAGGCGGCGCAGGGCGCTGCGGTTTTCCCGGGCGAGCTGCTCGGCGGCCTGGTCGGGCTGGTAGGGGTGGGCGGCGTAGCCGATCTGGCGCAGTTCGGCCAGCACCTTGGACAGCGGCAGCTGCTGGTCGTCCCAGTCGAGCAGCAGGCGGTGGTTGGACAGGTTCAGCCGGGCCTCGGCGACCCCGGGCAGGTTGCGCAGGTGCTTTTCGATCAGCCAGCCGCAGGCGGCGCAGCTGATGCCTTCGACCATCAGGGTGGCTTCGGCCCGCTCGCCGGCATGGCGCACGAAGGCCTGCTGCACGTCGCTGCGGTCATACAGGGCCAGTTCGTCCTGCAGCTGTTTGGGCAGCGCCTCGGGGTTGGCGCTGCTGTCGCTGCGGTGCTGGTAGTAGTGCTCCAGGCCGCCGGCGACGATCGACTCGGCCACTGCCTGGCAGCCGGGGCAGCAGAACTGCCGGGGCTCGCCGAGGACCGTGGCGGTGAAGCGGCTACCGGCGGGGACGGGCAGGGCGCAGTGGTAGCAGGGGGTGGGCTGGGTCATGTTGGAACTGTCTTGAGGCTTGGGAATGCCGGGGCCGCAAGGCAGCCCCAAGGGCATTGGCGGTTCATTGCTGGTGCTCGGCACCTTGCAGCGCTTCATCACCCAGTTGCATGGCTACCCCATGCTCGACCTTTTCCTCCTCGAACAAGCGCCACACATGCTCATCCTGGCTGCCCAGCAGCTCGACGAAGCGCCGGCCCTCGACCTTGTCGTCGAGCTGGCCGACATAACGCCCGGCCTCGCTGCGGCTGAGCAACACCTTGCGGTCCTTGTCCGGCTGGGTAGGCGAGATCAGGTTCAGCTCCAGGCTCTGCGGGTCGCTGTTGCCGGTCAGGCGCACGTCCACCTCGCCGGTCAGCTCGTCCAGGTGCACGCTGGCCTTGAGGTTCAGGGTCTGCGCCAGCAGCTCGCGGTCCAGTGAGCGGTTGATGCCCTTGCCGGCCTCGTAGTAGTTGTCGTTGACCAGGTTGTCCGGGTTGCTCACGGCGATGCTGACCATGGTCAGGCTCAGGCACACCGAGGTGGTGAGGATGCCGATGATGATCCAGGGCCAGAGGTGCTTGTACCAGGGGCTGGTGGCGGTGGCGGCAGGCATTGTCAGTATTCTCTCTCAGCGGATCTGTGGGCCGATGAAGCGGCTCTTGGCATTGACCTCGGCAGCGCTGTCGTCGGCGCTCTTGAGGATGAAGGTGATTTCGTTGGTGGTCGAGGGCAGTTTCTCGGGCGCCACCGACAGTTGCACCGGCAGGCTGACGATGTCGCCGGCCGCCACGCGGATTTCGCGCTGGCCTTCCAGGCGCAGGTCCGGCAGGCCAGTGGCGTCCAGCACGTAGACGTGGTCGCGCTGGTCCTTGTTCATGACCTTGAGGCTGTACACGTTCTCGATCCGCCCCTGGGCATTCTCGCGGTACAGCACGCGGTCCTTGCTGACGTCGAAACCGACCAGCGAGCGGGTGGCGAAGGCCGTGGCCAGGGCGCCGATCATCACCAGCAGCACCACTGCGTAGCCGATCAGGCGCGGGCGCGCCATGTGGGTCTTCTGCCCTGACAGGTTGTGCTCGGTGGTGTAGCTGATCAGCCCTTTGGGGTAGTTCATCTTTTCCATGATGCTGTCGCAGGCGTCGATGCAGGCGGCGCAGCCGATGCACTCGATCTGCAGGCCATCGCGGATGTCGATGCCGGTGGGGCAGACCTGCACGCACATGGTGCAGTCGATGCAGTCGCCCAGGCCCTGGGCCTTGTAATCCACGTCCTTCTTGCGTGGGCCACGGGTTTCGCCACGGCGCGGGTCGTAGGAAACGATCAGCGTATCCTTGTCGAACATCACGCTCTGAAAGCGCGCATAGGGGCACATGTACACGCACACCTGCTCGCGCAGCCAGCCGGCGTTGCCGTAGGTGGCCAGGGTGAAGAAGCCGACCCAGAAGTAGGCCCAGCCGTCGGCTTGGCCGGTGAAGAATTCGATGACCAGTTCACGGATCGGCGAGAAGTAGCCGACGAAGGTCATGCCGGTGATGAAGCCGATCAGCAGCCACAGGCTGTGCTTGGCGAACTTGCGCAGGAACTTGTTGCCGCTCATGGGCGCGCGGTCCAGCTTCATGCGCTGGTTGCGGTCGCCTTCGGTGACTTTCTCGCACCACATGAAGATCCACGTCCACACGCTCTGCGGGCAGGTGTAGCCGCACCACACGCGGCCGGCGAAGACGGTGATGAAGAACAGGCCGAAGGCGGCGACGATGAGGATGCCCGAGAGCAGGATGAAGTCTTGTGGCCAGATGGTGGCGCCGAAGATGTAGAACTTGCGTTCGGGCAGGTTCCACCACACGGCCTGGTGGCCACCCCAGTTCAGCCACACGGTGCCGAAGTACAGCAGGAACAATACCGCCCCGCCGACCATGCGCAGCCTGCGGAACACGCCGGTGAAGGCGCGGGTGTAGATTTTCTCGCGAGAGGCGTAGAGGTCGACGGAGTCCTTCCCTTTGCTGGCAGGCGGGGTGACGTCATGTACCGGAATTTGCTTGCTCATCATCAAGTCCCACGGCAGTGGAGAAACGCCGTGGCCAGTGCGTGCCGGCCACAGTCTCGCGCCTTCTGCTGGCGCGCTGCGATCCATGATACGCCGGTGATGGCACCCTGGGGTCGCGTTGCGACCTTTTGTCGCATTGGGTTCACGATAGGAATCGTGATATGGCGGGTGTCAATTGATTCAGGTCATGAAGCGGGTGCTTTTGCTGGCCTCATCGCCGGCAAGCCGGCTCCCACAAGGTCTCCACGAGACTGGGAGGCTTTGTGGGGGCCGGCCCTGCCTTACTCGGCCTTGGCCGGCTCGGCCTGGTGCGACAGGCTGTACACGTAAGCGGCCAGCAGGTGCACCTTGTCATTACCCTGCAGCTGTTCCTGCGCCGGCATCTGGCCCTGGCGGCCATAGCGGATGGTCTGCTGCAGCTGGGCAAAGCTCGAGCCGTAGATGAACGCCTGCGGGTGGGTCAGGTTGGGCGCACCCATCGCTGGCGTGCCCTTGCCCTCAGGCCCGTGGCAGGCCACGCAGTTGGCGGCGAAGATCTTCTGGCCGTTCTCGGCATCGGCCTTGACGCCTTCCGGCAGGCTGCGGCCATCGAGCTTGCTGACCACGAACGCCGCCACATCGGCCACGCCCTGCTCGCCGATCACTTCCGACCAGGCCGGCATCACCCCATGGCGACCGCCCATGATGGTGGTCTTGATGGTTTCCGGCTCGCCGCCCCAGCGCCAGTCGTTGTCGGTCAGGTTGGGGAAGCCGTAGGCGCCCTTTGCGTCGGAGCCGTGGCACACCGAGCAGTTGGAGGCGAACAGCCGCGCGCCCATCTTCAGCGCCTGCGGGTCCTTGGCCACTTCCTCGATGGGCATGGCCGCGAACTTGGCGAAGATCGGCCCGAAGCGGGCGTCGGCCTTGGCCATTTCCTTTTCCCACTCGTGCACGCCGGTCCAGCCGGGCTGGCCATTGCTGAACTCGGTCTGCTTGTCGTTATCCAGGTAGCTGTAGCCTGGCAGGATGCCTTTCCAGTTGCCCAGGCCCGGGTACAGCACCAGGTAGCCCAGGGCAAAGATGATGGTGCCGACGAACAGCCAGAACCACCACTTGGGCAGCGGGTTGTCGTATTCCTCGATGCCATCGAAGGCATGCCCGACGGTTTCGTCGGTGACCTCTTCACGCTGGCCCTTGCGGGTCGACAGCAGCAGCCAGGTCAGCGAGAAGATGGTGCCCAGGGTCAGGACGGTGACGTACAGACTCCAGAAGGTTGTCATTGTTGTTTGCTCCCAGAAGCTTTTGCTTGCGCTTGCTCGACGTGCTGTTTGGCCTCGGGGTCATCCGCGAAGGGCAGTTGCGTGGCTTCGTCGAATTCCCGCTTGCGCCGTGGGTTGAACACCCACAGCGCCAGGCCCACGAACGCCACCATCACCACCACGGTGCCCAGGCCGCGAATCATCCCGATATCCATCAGCGTCACCGTTTGCTTTTGATGATGGTGCCAAGACCCTGCAGGTACGCGACGATGGCGTCCATTTCGGTCTTGCCCTTGACCGCGTCGCGGGCACCGGCGATGTCGGCGTCGGTGTACGGCACGCCGAGGGTGCGCAGCACGTCCATCTTCTTCGCGGTGTCCTTGCCGTCGAGCTTGTTTTCCACCAGCCACGGGTAGGACGGCATCTTCGACTCCGGTACCACGTTGCGCGGGTTGTACAGGTGCGCACGGTGCCAGTCGTCCGAGTAGCGCCCGCCGACGCGGGCCAGGTCCGGGCCGGTGCGCTTGGAGCCCCACAGGAACGGGTGGTCCCACACGCTTTCGCCGGCCACCGAGTAGTGGCCGTAGCGTTCGGTTTCGGCGCGGAACGGGCGGATCATCTGCGAGTGGCAGCCCACGCAACCTTCGCGGATGTAGATGTCGCGGCCTTCCAGTTCCAGCGCGGTGCGCGGCTTCATGCCTTCGACCGGCTTGTTGGTCACGTCCTGGAAGAACAGCGGGACGATCTGGGTCAGGCCACCGATGCTCACGGCGATGACCATGAAGAAGGCCAGCAGGCCTATGTTCTTCTCGACGGCTTCATGCTTCATCAGTGCGCTCCCACGACGACGATCTTGGCGGCTTCTTCAGCCTGCGCCGGGTTGGCGGCGCGAACAGTGCGGTACACGTTGTAGGCCATCAGCAGCATGCCGGAGGCGAAGAACGCGCCGCCCAGGGCCCGGACGATGTAACCCGGGTGGCTGGCCTGCAGGGCTTCGACGAAGGAGTAGGTGAGCGTGCCGTCATCGTTGATGGCGCGCCACATCAGGCCCTGGGTGATGCCGTTGACCCACATCGAGGCGATGTACAGCACGGTGCCGATGGTGGCGAGCCAGAAGTGCGCGTTGATCAGGCCGACGCTGTGCATCTGCTCGCGGCCATACAGGCGCGGGATCATGTGGTACACCGCGCCGATCGAGATCATCGCCACCCAGCCCAGGGCGCCGGCGTGGACGTGGCCGATGGTCCAGTCGGTGTAGTGCGACAGCGAGTTCACGGTCTTGATGGCCATCATCGGGCCTTCGAAGGTGGACATGCCGTAGAAGGCCAGCGAAACCACCAAAAAGCGCAGGATCGGGTCGGTGCGCAGTTTGTGCCAGGCACCGGACAGGGTCATCATGCCGTTGATCATGCCGCCCCAGCTTGGCGCCAGGAGGATGATCGACATCACCATGCCCAGCGACTGCGCCCAGTCCGGCAGCGCGGTGTAGTGCAAATGGTGCGGGCCGGCCCAGATGTACAGGGTGATCAGCGCCCAGAAGTGGACGATCGACAGGCGATAGGAGTAGATCGGCCGCTCGGCCTGCTTGGGCACGAAGTAGTACATCATCCCCAAAAAGCCCGTGGTCAGGAAGAAGCCCACGGCGTTGTGGCCGTACCACCACTGGATCATCGCGTCGGTGGCGCCGGCGTAGGCCGAGTACGACTTGAACAGGCTCACCGGCAGCGAGATGTGGTTGACGATGTGCAGCATCGCGGTCACCACGATGAAGGCGCCGTAGAACCAGTTGCCGACGTAGATGTGCTTGGTCTTGCGCTTGACGATGGTGCCGAAGAACACCAGGGCGTAGGTGACCCAGACGATGGCCAGCAGGATCGCGATCGGCCACTCGAGCTCGGCGTATTCCTTGGTGGTGGTGTAGCCCATCGGCAAGGTGATCAGCGCGCCGAGGATCACCGCCTGCCAACCCCAGAAGGTGAAGGCGGCCATGCTGTCGGAGATCAGCCGGGTCTGGCAGGTCCGCTGCACCACGTAGTAGCTGGTGCCGAACAACGCACAGCCGCCGAAGGCGAAGATGACCAGGTTGGTGTGCAGGGGGCGCAGGCGGCCGAAGCTGGTCCAGGGCAGGTCCAGGTTCAGTTGTGGCCACACCAGCTGCGAGGCGATGAAGACGCCGAGGCCCATGCCAAGGATCCCCCAGACCACCGTCATGATGGCGAACTGGCGGACGACCTTATAGTTATAAGCAGTCGGACTGATTGCTGTGCTCATTCTAAGGTTCCACGGTTTTGGTGTTCTTGTTGGTTGGAAAATCGGCGCCAGTATCGTTAACCACCAGGGTTATGGCAACGCAAGGACACCTGCGCCGACCCGTGTCCGTGCCCGATTGCCGATGTCCCGCGGCAATTGGGTGCGGACGATTGTACACAAATAAATATTTGTAATGTGTACCGTTTTTCACCTTTTTCTGATCGATCGGTCAAGCTTTTTCTGCGGGCGGCGTCAGGCGATGCGCCGCGTCTGCCTCGCTGGATTGGCGGCGAGGCCCACTGAGGCAACAAGCTTAGTTCGGTTAGGGGGGGGTGCAAGGCGAGGGGGGAGGCGGGGGCTGCGTTGCAGCCCAATCGCCGGCAAGCCGGCTCCTACAGGATTGTGGGAGCCGGCTTGCCGGCGATGGGGCCGCAAGGCGGCCCCGGGGTGTTACTTGGCAGTCAGGTCTTCACGGCCCTGCGACAGGCTGTACACATAAGCCGCCAGCAGATGCACCTTGTCATTGCCCTGGATCTCCGCCTGGGCCGGCATCTGGCCCTGGCGGCCATAGCGGATGGTCTGCTGCAGCTGGGCAAAGCTCGAGCCGTAGATGAACGCCTGCGGATGGTTCAGGTTCGGCGCGCCCATGGCCGGGGTGCCGTTGCCTTCAGGCCCGTGGCAGGCCACGCAATTGGCGGCGAAGATTTCCTTGCCCTTGGCCGCGTCGGCCTTGATCCCTTCCGGCAGGCTGCGCCCGTCGAGGTTGGTCAGCACATAGGCGGCCACATCGGCCACGCCTTGCTCGCCGATCACCTCGGCCCAGGCCGGCATCACCCCATGGCGGCCGTTCATGATCGACGCCTTGATGGTTTCCGGCTCGCCACCCCAGCGCCAGTCGTTGTCGGTCAGGTTGGGGAAGCCATAGGCACCCTTGGCATCCGAGCCGTGGCACACCGAGCAGTTGGAGGCGAACAGGCGCCCGCCCATCTTCAGCGCCTGTGGGTCCTTGGCCACTTCCTCCACGGGCATGGCCGCGTACTTGGCGAAGATCGGGCCGAATTTGGCGTCGGCCTTGTCCATTTCCTTCTGCCACTCGTTGACCCCGGTCCAGCCATTCTCGTAGCCGGGCAGGATGCCTTTCCAGTTGCCAAGGCCTGGGTAGAGCACCAGGTAGCCGGCGCCGAACACCAGGGTGCCGACGAACAGCCAGAACCACCACTTGGGCAGCGGGTTGTCGTATTCCTCGATGCCATCGAAGGCGTGGCCCATGGTCTGGTCGGTGGTTTCGCTGCTCTGGCCCTTGCGGGTCGACAGCAGCAGCCAGGCCAGGCCGATCAGGCTGCCGATGGTCAGTACGCTGATGTACGTACTCCAGAAGGTTGTCATTGACGCGTACTCCTCATGGCAGTTTCCTGGCCCGCAGGTGGCAGGCGGTCGTCGACGAAGGGCAGCAGCCGCGCTTCGGCGAAATCACGGTCGCGGCGCCGGTTGAACACCCACAGCGAGAGGCCGATGAAGGCGATCATCACCACCAGGGTGCCCAGGCCGCGGATCATGCCGATGTCCATTTCCATCGCACTCACCTCTTGTTCTTGATCGCGGTGCCCAGCACCTGCAGGTAGGCCACCAGCGCGTCCATCTCGGTCTTGCCCTTGACCGCATCACGCGCCCCGGCAATGTCCGCGTCGGTGTACGGCACGCCCAGGGTGCGCAGGGTGCGCATCTTGGTGTCGGTGTGGCTGTTGTCGACCTGTTGCGCCACCAGCCACGGGTAGGACGGCATCTTCGACTCCGGTACCACGTTGCGCGGGTTGTACAGGTGCGCGCGGTGCCAGTCGTCCGAGTAGCGCCCGCCGACGCGGGCCAGGTCCGGGCCGGTGCGCTTGGAGCCCCACAGGAACGGGTGGTCCCACACGCTCTCGCCGGCCACCGAGTAGTGGCCGTAGCGTTCGGTTTCGGCGCGGAACGGGCGGATCATCTGCGAGTGGCAGCCCACGCAACCTTCGCGGATGTAGATGTCGCGCCCTTCGAGCTGCAGCGCGGTGTAGGGCTTCATGCCTTCGACCGGCTTGTTGGTCACGTCCTGGAAGAACAGCGGGACGATCTGGGTCAGGCCGCCGATGCTGACGGCAAACACCATCAGCAAGGCCAGCAGGCCGACGTTTTTCTCGATCACTTCATGTTTCATCAGGCAGGTCTCCTCAGGCCAGTTGCGCGTTGGCAGGGGCGGCGACGGCGGCCGGGGCACGCACGGTGCGCCAGGTGTTCCAGGCCATCAGGAACATGCCGCTGAGGAAGATCGCGCCACCGACGAAGCGCACGATGAAGCCTGGGTGGCTGGCCACCAGGGTTTCGACGAACGAGTAGGTGAGCGTGCCGTCGCTGTTCACCGCCCGCCACATCAGGCCCTGGGCGATGCCGTTGACCCACATCGAGGCGATGTACAGCACGGTGCCGATGGTCGCCAGCCAGAAGTGCGCGTTGATCAGGCCGATGCTGTGCATCTGCTCCTTGCCGAACACTTTCGGGATGGTGTGGTACAGCGCGCCGATGGAAATCATCGCCACCCAGCCGAGCGCGCCGGCGTGGACGTGGCCGATGGTCCAGTCGGTGTAGTGCGACAGGGCGTTGACCGTCTTGATGGCCATCATCGGGCCTTCGAAGGTGGACATGCCGTAGAAGGCCAGCGAAACCACCAAAAAGCGCAGGATCGGGTCGCTGCGCAACTTATGCCAGGCGCCGGAGAGGGTCATCATGCCGTTGATCATGCCGCCCCAGCTCGGTGCCAGCAGGATCAGCGACATCACCATGCCCAGCGACTGCGCCCAGTCGGGCAGCGCGGTGTAGTGCAGATGGTGCGGGCCGGCCCAGATGTACAGGGTGATCAGCGCCCAGAAGTGGACGATCGACAGGCGATAGGAATACACCGGGCGCTCGGCCTGCTTGGGCACGTAGTAGTACATCATCCCCAGGAAGCCTGCGGTCAGGAAGAAGCCCACCGCGTTGTGGCCGTACCACCATTGCACCATGGCGTCGGTGGCCCCGGCATACACCGAGTACGACTTGGTCAGGCTGACCGGCAGTTCCAGGTTGTTGATGATGTGCAGCATCGCCACGGTGAGGATGAAGGCGCCGAAGAACCAGTTACCCACGTAGATATGCTTGGTGTTGCGTTTCATCAGCGTGCCGAAGAACACGATGGCGTAGCACACCCAGACGATGGTGATCAGGATGTCGATCGGCCATTCCAGCTCGGCGTATTCCTTGGAGCTGGTGTAGCCCAGTGGCAGGGTGATCGCTGCCAGCAGGATCACCAGTTGCCAGCCCCAGAAGGTGAACGCGGCCAGGCCCGGTGCGAACAGGGTGGTCTGGCAGGTGCGTTGCACCGAATAATAGGAGGTGGCGAACAGCGCACAGCCGCCGAAGGCGAAGATCACCGCATTGGTATGCAGGGGGCGCAGGCGGCCGAAGCTGGTCCAGGGGAGGTCGAAGTTGAGGGAAGGCCAGGCGAGCTGGGCGGCGATGAAGACGCCGAGCCCCATCCCGACGATTCCCCACACCACCGTCATGATGGCGAATTGGCGGACCACCTTGTAGTTGTAGGCGGTACTGCTGGTTGTGTTCATGTATGGGTTCCCATCCACGGTTATTTTGGCAGGCTTTACAGCGAGGCAAGCATGAGTAATGGGCAAAGTGCCGGTATTGACGGGGATCAATGGGCGAAGATCGCAAATGTCCCAGGCTTGCGCTGCGATCCTCCATGGAATCAGGCAGATAGCGCACCTGGCCGGTGCCTGATCCTGGCCCACGGCGCAGGGGCGCCGATGGACAGCGAATTCATGGACGAGATGGCGCAAAGGCTTGCGGCGCTAGGGGTCGGGGTGATTCGGTTCGAGTTCCCCTACATGGCCCAGCGCAGGGTCGGGGGCGGCAAGCGGCCGCCCAATCCGCAGAAGGTACTGCTCGAATGCTGGCGTGAGGTCTACCGGCAGGTGCGACCTTTGGTCACAGGAAAGCTGGCCATCGGCGGCAAGTCCATGGGCGGGCGCATGGCCAGTTTGCTGGCCGACGAACTGGGTGCCGATGCGCTGGTGTGCCTGGGCTATCCGTTCTATGCGGTGGGCAAGCCCGAGAAGCCCCGGGTCGAACACTTGGCTGGGTTGCGCACGCCGACTTTGATCGTGCAGGGCGAGCGCGATGCGCTGGGCAATCGTGAGGCGGTAGAGGGGTATGCGCTGTCACCGGCGATCGAGGTGAGCTGGCTGGTGGCGGGGGATCATGACCTGAAGCCGCTGAAGGCTTCGGGGTTCAGCCATGCCCAGCATCTGCAGGCGGCGGCTGAAAAAGTGGCGGGGTTCCTTGGCCTGTAGGAGCGGCCTTGTGTCGCGAAAGGGCCTCGCAGAGGCCCCAAAATCGAACAGCACACAAAAGACTGGGGCTGCTGCGCAGCCCTTTCGCGACACAAGGCCGCTCCTACAAGAAGCGACCCTGTGCAGCAACGATCAGTCGCGGTACTCGCACAGGTAAGCGGTATCCACCGCCACCTTCAGCTGGAACTTGCTGTCGGCCGCCACATTGAACTTGTCGCCAGCCTTGAAGGTTTCCCAGTTGTCGCTACCCGGCAGCTTGACGGTCAGCGCGCCAGCCACCACGTGCATGATTTCACGCTTGGCAGTGCCGAACTCGTATTCGCCCGGGGCCATCACGCCGACGGTGGCCGGACCTTCAGTGCCTTCGAAGGCGATCGACTTGACGGTGCCATCGAAGTACTCGTTGACCTTGAACATGGGGCGCTCCTGAAAAGAGAGAAGGGGGTGAAAAAGGGCTGGCCAGTATGCCCAAGCCCCTCCTCGCCGTCATCTGCTTTCAGGTGCCCCGCAAGTCAAACGCCCGGCAGGCTCAAGGGCAGCAGGCGCGCGGTATTGCGCGCATCTTCCAGGGCCCGGTGCTGCTGGCCGGTGAACTGCATGCCGGCCAGCTGCAGGGCGCCGTTGAGCCCGGTCGGGCGCTGCAGGTGGCGGGCCTTGGCGAAGCGCTGCTTGAGGTTGATGTGGGGCAAATTGCGCAGCAGGCTGTCGAGCCCATGCTGCTGCCACTCTTGCAGCAGTTGCTGGCGGTCGTAGTCGCCCCAGCTGACCCAGGCCTGCAACTGCCCGCGGTGGTGCTCCAGCCAGCGCTCGAAGCGCGCCCACACCTCGGGGAAGGCCGCGGCACTGTCGACGCTGGCCTGGCTGATGTGGGTCAGCTCGCGGCAGAACGGCGTCAGTTGCGGGCGCCGGCGCGGGCGCACGAAACGCTGGAAATGGTCCACCTCGCGGCCCTCGCGGGTCACAAGGCTGGCGCCGATTTCAATGATTTCCATCTCCGTGACCGGCCAGCCACCATCATCGGTGGTGGCTTCCAGGTCGATCACCAACCAGTGGCCCATAGCAGGCTCCCTTGCCATACATGCAAGAGCAGCGTAGCCAATCTGCGGGCCCTCGGCACCCTCTGGCAAAATGCCCTCACTTTGGCGCTTCCAGCGGTTGTGCCGCTGTGGGAAAACGCCTAGTTTAGGCGCATCCAGGTATGAACCGTGATGAGTGTCCGTCTTGACCCCAGCACCCGGCCTGAAGGTTTTTTCCACCTTGCTGCTGTTGGCCGCTACCTGGCTGGCGGCACCGGCATGGGCGGGCGAAGCCATCGACGTGAAGATCGGCGCTGCGCATTTCCCGCCCTACACCGTGCGCCCCGAGCAGGGCGCCGACACCGGGCTGCTGCCGCAACTGGTCGAGGCCTTGAACCACCTGCCGTCAGGCTACCGCTTCGTGCTGGTGCCCACCTCCATCCAGCGGCGCTTTGGCGACTTCCAGCAAGGCCGCACCGACATGGCGATCTTCGAGAACCCTGAATGGGGCTGGCAGGGCATCCCCCACCAGGCCGTGGACATGGGCCTGGAAGACGCCGAGGTGTTCGTCGCCAAGAAGCTCGAAGGCCGCGACCAGCACTATTTCGACGACCTGCAAGGCAAGCGCCTGGCCCTGTTCAATGGCTATCACTACGCCTTCGCCCGCTTCAACCCCGACCCGCAGTACCTGCGCAAGGCCTACAACGCGACCCTGACCTACTCCCACGACAGCAACCTGCTGATGGTCCAGGCCGGGCGCGCCGACATCGCCCTGGTGACGCGCTCCTACCTCAGCGATTTCCTCGCGCGCAACCCCGCCAGCCTCGACCAGCTGATGGCGTCCGAACGGATCGACCAGGTCTACCACCACTACGCCCTGCTGCGCCCGGACGCCCCCATCAGCGACCAGAAGTTCGCCGCCTTGCTGCGCGAGCTGCGCGAAGCCGGCGAGCTGACGCGCATCTTCCAGCCCTACCGGATCAGCGTGGCGGCGCCCGCCGAGTAAATTCCCCGGCCGCGCCCACGTCTGCACCAGTGAGCCTTTCTTCCACACACCGTGAGCCAAGACCATGCCGTTCGATGCCGCTTCGCAGCCGTTGTCACTGCCTCGCTGGCACAGCCTCAGCGCCGATCAGGGCGACTGCTGGCTGCGCCTGACGCTGGAGGGCCGCCCACTGATCCAGGTGCGCCTGGAGCCCGGCGAGACCCTGCACGTCCACGTTGAAAGCCTGTGCCCGCTGCGCCCCCAGCAAGCGTTGTGGGCCGCCTGCTACTGGCTGCTGTCGCGCAACCCGGCCTGCCAGCGCCTGGCCTGGCACCTGGCGCAGGTGCAGCCCGAGGCGCTGGCCAGCGGCTTGCTGCTGGCAAGCGAAACCCCAGGCCTGTACCTGTGCGAGCGCACGCTGTTCTGGCAGTTGTCGCAACCCTGGCTCGGCCAGGCCCCTGGCAGCGTCTACCCGCAGCAGATGCAGATGAGCGACGGCAAGCGCCACCCACGCCGCGCGCCCAAGCCCCGTGGTGAGGTGTACCGGCGCTTCGATGCCCGGCTGGGCAGCTGGGTGTCGCTGCGCACCCTGGATATCGACCAGGACCTGGAGCGCTACAACCGCTGGCAGAACAACCCACGGGTGGAAAAATTCTGGCAGGAGGGTGGGTCGCTGGCGCAGCACCGCGAATACCTGGCCAAGCTCGACGCCGACCCGCACACCCTGACCCTGATCGGCAGCTTCGACGACCAGCCGTTCGCCTACTTCGAGGCCTACTGGGCCAAGGAAGACCGCATCGCGCCGTTCTACCCGGCTGACGATCACGACCGCGGCGTGCACATGCTGGTGGGCGAGGAGAACCACCGCGGCCCGCACAAGGTGGCCAGCTGGCTGTCGGCGCTGGTGCACTACCTGTTCCTCGACGACCCGCGCACCCAGCGGGTGGTGGCCGAGCCGCGGGCCGACAACGGCAAGATGATCGGCTACATGCAGGACCAGTGCTTCCACTGCGAAAAGGAATTCGATTTCCCGCACAAGCGTGCGGCGCTGATGATCCTGGGGCGGGAGCGGTTCTTCGACCGCTGCAAGTTGCTCTGAGCGGCCCATCGCCGGCAAGCCGGCTCCCACAGGTACTGCACAGGCCTCAAGAGTGGTGCAATCCCTGTGGGAGCCGGCTTGCCGGCGATATAGGCGACGCCAAACGTCAGCCCTGGCGATTTGCCGTCTTGCGGCAATGCACCAAAGCATCGCGAATCATGAAGTTGACCAAGGTCGGCGACACCCCCAGCTCCTTGGCGATGTCCTTCTGCGGCACCCCATGCAGCCGGTACATCTCGAACGCATAACGGGTACGCGCCGGCAGCTCGTTCAGCGCCTCGGCAATGTGCTCCAGCGCCGCGAGGTTGATGTGGGTCGCTTCGGGCGAGGCATTGAGCACCACCACGTTCAGGCCTTCCTCTTCACTGCCCGAGTACTTCAGCTCCATCGCCTGCTTGCGGTAATGGTCGATGGCCAGGTTGCGCACGATCTGGAACAGGTAGCTGAGCTGGGCTTTGAACGACGAGGTGATGTGCGGCGCGGAACCGAGCCGGAAGAAAGCGTCCTGCACCACATCTTCGGCGCGCGAGCGGCAACCGGTGATGCGTGCCGCGATCTTGACCAGGATGCTGCGGTTGTCGACGAACGCCTGGAGTAATGGTGAATCGCACTTACTTGTGGATAGTTGTTCCGCCATGGAAATCACCTTGTCTCGGAAGGGAAAGGGAGCACCCCAGATGAGGAAGCTTCCTACGACGTGCGACAAACTATGCAGAATGATAATGATTGTCAAATACGAAAGTTAATGCGTATCCATTAGTTTCAGTTCTAAGCCGACGCCCGTGATGCAGTTCACTTTCCGCGTGCGCTGGCACGCGGTTCTGGCGTTAATTTCTTGCTCCGCCCATCCGTTCCCCTGTGTACATCCGGCCGCCGCACGCTGCCCTGCGCCCCATCCTGAGCAGCCGGCCCGACTTAACCAGACACTGGCAGGAACACCCCATGACGCACGCCCCCGAACTCCCGCTCTCGCTGGTCCAGGCACTGGCGCAACGTGCCGCGCTCACGCCCGACCGCATCGCCCTGCGTTTTCTGGCCGATGCCCCCGGCGAGCAGGCCGTGCTCAGTTATCGCGAGCTGGACCTTCGCGCGCGCGCCATTGCCGCAGCCTTGCAGGCCCGCGCCGATTTTGCCGACCGCGCCGTGCTGCTGTTCCCCAGCGGCCCGGATTACGTCGCGGCATTCTTCGGCTGCCTGTATGCCGGCATCATCGCCGTGCCGGCCTACCCGCCGGAGTCGTCGCGCCGCCACCACCAGGAGCGCCTGCTGTCGATCATCGACGACGCCGAGCCGCGCCTGCTGCTGACCGTGGCCGCGTTGCGCGACAGCCTGCAGGGCTTGGAAGCCCTGGCCGGCGACAACGCCCCGGCGCTGCTGGCGGTGGACACCCTCGACCCGGCCCTGGCGCACACCTGGCGCGAGCCGGCGCTGGCCTGTGATGACATCGCCTTTTTGCAGTACACCTCCGGCTCCACTGCGCTGCCCAAGGGCGTGCAGGTCAGCCACGGCAACCTGGTGGCCAACGAGCAGTTGATCCGCCATGGCTTTGGCATCGACCTCAACCCCGATGACGTGATCGTCAGCTGGCTGCCGCTGTACCACGACATGGGCCTGATCGGCGGGCTGCTGCAGCCGATCTTCAGCGGCGTGCCCTGCGTGCTGATGTCGCCGGGCTACTTCCTCGCCCGCCCGCTGCGCTGGCTGCAGGCGATCAGCGAATACGGCGGCACCATCAGCGGCGGCCCGGACTTCGCCTACCGCCTGTGCAGCGAGCGGGTCAGCGAGGCGGCCCTGGCCGGCCTCGACCTGAGCCGCTGGCGCGTGGCCTATTCCGGCTCCGAGCCGATCCGCCAGGACAGCCTCGAGCAGTTCGCCGAGAAGTTTGCCGCCAGTGGCTTCCAGGCCAGCAGTTTCTTCGCCAGCTACGGCCTGGCCGAAGCCACCCTGTTCGTCAGCGGCAGCCGCCGTGGGCAGGGCATCGCGGCACTGGAACTGGACGCCGAAGCCTTGGCCGGCAACCGCGCCCAGGCCGCCCAGGGCAGCGTGCTGATGAGCTGCGGCTACCCGCAGCCGGGGCACGCGGTGCGTATCGTCGAGCCCCAGCACCTGGCGCCGCTGGGTGATGACCAGGTGGGTGAAATCTGGGCCGCCGGCCCAAGCATCGCCCTGGGCTACTGGCGCAACCCCGAGGCCAGCGCCCGCACCTTCGTCCAGCGGGATGGCCAGACCTGGCTGCGCACCGGCGACCTCGGTTTCATGCGCGAAGGCGAAGTGTTCGTCACCGGGCGCCTGAAGGACATGCTCATCGTGCGTGGCCAGAACCTCTACCCGCAGGACCTGGAAAAGACCCTGGAGCGCGAAGTCGAAGTGCTGCGCAAGGGCCGCGTGGCCGTGTTCGCCGTCGACGACCAGGGCGAGGAGGGCATCGGCGTGGCGGTGGAAATCAGCCGCAACGTGCAAAAGGCCATGGCGCCCCAGGCGCTGATCAAGACCCTGCGCCAGGTCATCGCCGACGCCTGCCGCCAGGCGCCGGCCGTGGTGCTGCTGCTCAACCCCGGTGCACTGCCCAAGACCTCCAGCGGCAAGCTGCAACGCTCGGCCTGCCGCTTGCGCATGCACGATGGCAGCCTGGATTGCTATGCCCGCTTCCCGGCGGCTGACCAGCCTGCCAAGGCCGCCGCCGCCAGCGATGGCCTGCAGGCGCGCATTGCCGGCATCTGGCGCGAGGTTCTCAAGGTCGAGTCGGTAGCCGCCGACGACCACTTCCTGCTGCTGGGCGGCAACTCCATCGCTGCCACCCAGGCCAGTGCGCGCCTGGCCGATGAACTGGGCATCGCCCTGGGCCTGCGCACCCTGTTCGAAGCGCCGACCCTGGCCGACTACAGCGCGGCAGTGGCGGCGATCCTCGAGCAGGGCGGCGGGCAGGCTAGCGCCATCGCCACCCTGAACCGCAGCCAGGCGCTGCCCCAGTCGCTGGCGCAGAACCGCCTGTGGCTGCTGTGGCAGCTCGAGCCGCAATCGGCGGCCTACAACATTCCCGCCGGCCTGCACCTGCGTGGCGAGCTTGACCCCGCCGCGCTGGAGGCGGCATTCCAGGCACTGGTGGCGCGCCACGAGGCGCTGCGCACGGTGTTCAGCGAAGAGGACGGCCAGGCCCTGCAGCACATCCAGCCGGCGCCGGCCTTCAACCTGCGCCGCCTCGACCTGCAGGGGCTGGGCGCCGAAGAGGTCGCCGCACGCCGGGAAGCCGAAGCGCAGCAACCCTTCGACCTGCGCCAAGGCCCGCTGCTGCGCGTGACCTTGGCGCAGCTCAATGATGAAGACCATCAGCTGTGGGTCACCCTGCACCACATCGTTGCCGATGGCTGGTCGCTGAACATCCTGCTCGACGAATTCGCCAAGCTGTACGCCGCTCATTGCCAGGGGCTGGAGGCTGCCCTGCCCGCGCTGGCATTGGGCTACGCCGACTACGGCGACTGGCAGCGCCAGTGGCTGGCCGAAGGCGAGAGCGCCCGGCAACTGGCGTACTGGAAGGCGCGGCTGGGCGATGCTTTGCCAGTGCTCGACCTGTACCCCGACCAGCCGCGCACCCAGCAACAGGCAAACCGCGCCGCACGCTTGAACGTCAAGGTGCCGGCCAAGCTCACCGAGGCCCTCGAAGGCCTGGCCCGCGAGCAGCAGGCCAGCCTGTTCATGGTCCTGCTGGCGGCCTGGCAGGGCCTGCTGCACCGCTACACCGGCCAGGCCGACATCCGCGTCGGCGTGCCCAACGCCAACCGCCCACGCCAGCAAATCCAAGGCCTGGTCGGCTTCTTCATCAACACCCAGGTGCTGCGCGCACAGCTGCATGGCCGCCAGCCGTTCAGCGCGCTGCTGGCCCAGGTGCGCCAGGCCACCCTCGACGCCCAGGCCCACCAGGACCTGCCCTTCGAACAACTGCTCGAAGCCTTGCCCGAGGCCCGCGAGCAAGGCCTGTTCCAGGTCATGTTCAACCACCAGCAGCGCGACCTGTCGGCCCTGCGCCGCCTGCCGGGCCTGCTTGCCGAAGAGCTGCCATGGCACAGCCGCGAAGCCAAGTTCGACCTGCAACTGCACAGCGAGCAAGACCACCAGGGCCGCCTGAGCCTGGCCTTCGACTACGCCGCCGAGCTGTTCGAACAGCGCACCGTCGAGCGCCTGGCCCAGCACCTGCTGGCCTTGCTGGAGCAGGTGTGCGCGCAACCGCAGCTGGCCGTGGGGGATGTCGAGCTGCTCGATCAGCCCGGCCGCCAGCAGCTGCTGGTCTGGGGCCAGGCGCCCAGCCCCTCGCCCCAGCGCCTGGTGGTCGAACAACTCAACGAGCAAGCCCGGCAAACCCCGCAGCGCACGGCGCTGGCCTGGGAGGGCGGCAGCCTCGACTACACCGAGCTGCACCAGCAGGCCAACCGCCTGGCCCATTACCTGCGCGACAAAGGCGTCGGCCCCGACACCTGCGTGGCCATCGCCGTGGAGCGTTCGCCGCAGCTGCTGGTCGGCCTGCTGGCCATCCTCAAGGCCGGTGGCGCCTATGTGCCGCTGGACGTGGATTATCCGGCCGAGCGCCTGGCCTACATGCTGGGCGATTGCCAGGCGAGCCTGCTGCTCAGCCACAGCGGCCTGCTCGACAGCCTGCCGCAGGTCGAGGGTGTCAGCGCCATCGCCCTCGACCAGTTGCACCTGGACAGCTGGCCAAGCCAGGCGCCAGGCCTGCACCTGCACGGCGACAACCTGGCCTACGTGATCTACACCTCCGGCTCCACCGGCCAGCCCAAGGGCGTGGGCAACACCCACGCGGCCCTGGCCGAACGCCTGCAGTGGATGCAGGCCAGCTACGCGCTGGATGAGCGCGACGTGCTGATGCAGAAGGCGCCGATCAGCTTCGACGTGTCGGTGTGGGAATGCTTCTGGCCGCTGGTCACCGGTTGCAAGCTGGTGCTGGCCGGCCCCGGCGAGCACCGCGACCCGCAGCGCATCGCAGCGCTGGTGCAGGCGCATGGCGTGACCACGCTGCACTTCGTGCCGCCGTTGCTGCAGGTGTTCGTCCAGGAGCCGCTGGCCGCTGGCTGCACCAGCCTGCGCCGGCTGTTCTCCGGTGGCGAGGCGCTGTCGGCGAGCCTGCGCGACCGCGTGCTGCAGGTGCTGCCCCAGGTGCAGTTGCACAACCGCTACGGGCCGACCGAAACCGCCATCAACGTCACCCACTGGCATTGCCAGGCCGAGGACGGCGCCCGCTCGCCGATCGGCCGGCCGCTGGGCAACGTGCTCTGCCGTGTGCTGGATGATGAGTTGCAGCTGGCCGCCCCCGGCGTGCCAGGGGAGCTGTACCTGGGCGGCGCGGGCCTGGCCCGGGGTTACCTGGGCCGCCCAGGGCTGACCGCCGAACGCTTCGTGCCCCAGGCCGATGGCAACGGCGAGCGCTTGTACCGCAGCGGCGACCGTGCCCGCTGGCAGGTGCAGGCCCAAGCCCTGGAATACCTCGGCCGCCTCGACCAGCAGGTGAAAGTGCGCGGTTTTCGCGTCGAACCCGAAGAAGTGCAGGCGTGCCTGCTTGGCCAACCGGGTGTCGAACAGGCGCTGGTATTGGTTCACCAGGACGCCGTCGGCGCACAGCTGGTGGGCTACTTCAGCGGCCCGGCGCAGGCCGATGAACTGCTGGCCAAGCTCGCCGCGCAGCTGCCGGCCTACATGGTGCCTGCGCAACTGATCGCGCTGGCGCACATGCCGTTGGGCCCCAGCGGCAAGGTCGATCGCAAGGCCCTGCCGGCGCCGGTCTGGCAGCAACGTGAACATGTCGAACCGCAAAGCCCGTTGCAGCAGCAGGTCGCGGCCATCTGGCGCGAGGTGCTGAACCTGCCGCGCATCGGCCTGAACGATGACTTCTTCGCCCTCGGCGGCCACTCCCTGCTGGCCACCCAGATCGTCTCGCGCACCCGCCAGGCCTGTGACGTCGAGCTGCCGCTGAAGGTGCTGTTCGATGCCAGCGAGCTGGGCGCCTTCTGCGCGCAGATCGCCTGCATCCAGGCCGCCGGCGAGCACAACCTGCAAGGCGCGATCGCCCGCGTCGACCGCCGCCAGGCGGTGGCGCTGTCGTATTCGCAGCAGCGCATGTGGTTCCTCTGGCAGATGGAGCCGGACAGCCCCGCGTACAACGTCGGCGGCATGGCCAGGCTGCGCGGCACCCTGCACGTGGATGCCTTCGAGCGCGCCCTGCAGGCGCTGATCGTGCGCCACGAAACCCTGCGCACCACCTTCCCGGCCATCGACGGCGTGCCCTACCAGTGCGTGGCCGAAGACAGCCCGCTGCACCTGGACTGGCAAGACTTCAGCGCGTTGCCCGGCGCAACCCGCCAGCAACGCCTGCAGCAGCTGGCCGACCAACAGGCGCACCAGCCGTTCGACCTGGAGCGCGGCCCGCTGCTGCGCGCCTGCCTGGTCAAGGCCGAGGACCGCGAGCACTACTTCGTGCTGACCCTGCACCACATCGTCACCGAAGGCTGGGCCATGGACATCTTCGCCCGCGAACTGGGCGAGCTCTACGAAGCCTTCGTCGATGACCGTGAGTCGCCCCTGGCGCCGCTGCCGGTGCAGTACCTGGACTACAGCGTGTGGCAACGCCAGTGGCTGGAAAGCGGCGAGGGCGCCCGCCAGCTCGACTACTGGAAGGCCCGCCTGGGCGACGAGCACCCGGTGCTGGCGCTGCCCGCCGACCGCCCGCGCCCGGCCGTCCAGAGCCATCGCGGCGAGCTCTACCGCTTCGACCTCGACCCGGCGCTGGTGGCCCGCGTGCATGCCTTCAACAGCCAGCGCGGCCTGACCCTGTTCATGACCATGACCGCCACCCTGGCCGCCTTGCTGCACCGCTACAGCGGCCAGCGCGACCTGCGCATCGGCGCGCCGGTGGCCAGCCGCATCCGCCCCGAAAGCGAAGGCCTGATCGGCGCCTTCCTCAACACCCAGGTGCTGCGCTGCGAGCTGGACGGGCAGATGACCGCCGCCGCCTTGCTCGACCAGGTGCGCAAGGCCGCCATCGAAGGCCAGTCGCACCAGGACCTGCCGTTCGAGCAACTGGTAGAAGCCCTGCAGCCACCGCGCAGCAGCGCCTACAACCCGCTGTTCCAGGTGATGTGCAACGTGCAGCGCTGGGCCTTCCAGCAAAGCCGCGAACTGGCCGGCATGCAGGTGGACTACCTGGTCAACGACGCCAGCGCCACCAAGTTCGACCTGTACCTGGAGGTGACCGACCTCGACGGCCGCCTGGGTTGCTGCCTGACCTACAGCCGCGACCTGTTCGATGCGCCGCGCATCGCGCGCATGGCCGAGCACTGGCAGCAGTTGCTGGCCGGCCTGCTCGACGACCCGCAGCAGCGCCTGTGCGAGCTGCCGATGCTGGCGCAGGCCGAGCAGCACGTGCTGACCGGCCAGTTGCAAGGTGAGCAGCACCATGCCCTCGACCAGACCCTGCATGGCCTGTTCGCCGCCCAGGCGGCGCGCACCCCGCACGCCGGCGCCTTGACCTTCGCCGGCCAGCACCTGAGCTATGCCCAGCTGGACCAGCAGGCCAACCGCCTGGCCCGCGCCCTGCGCGAGCGTGGCGTCGGCCCGCAGGTGCGCGTGGGCCTGGCCCTCGAGCGTTCGCTGGAGATGGTGGTCGGCCTGCTGGCCATCCTCAAGGCCGGCGGCGCCTACGTGCCGCTCGACCCGGAATACCCGCTCGACCGCCTGCGCTACATGATCGAGGACAGCCGCATCGGCCTGCTGCTCGGCCAGCGCAGCCTGCTCGAAAGCCTCGGCGAGCTGCCGCCCGGCGTGCAACGCTGGAGCCTGGAAGACGACGCTGCCAGCCTGCCTGGCTACAGCGATGCCGCGCTGGACAACCACAACCTGCCCCAGCACCAGGCCTACCTGATCTACACCTCCGGCTCCACCGGCAAGCCCAAGGGCGTGGTGGTCAGCCACGGTGAAATCGCCATGCACTGCCAGGCGGTAATCGATGCCTTCGGCATGCGCAGCGACGACTGCGAGCTGCATTTCTATTCGATCAACTTCGACGCCGCCAGCGAACGCCTGCTGGCGCCGCTGCTGTGCGGCGCCCGGGTGGTGCTGCGGGCCCAGGGCCAGTGGGGCGCCGAAGACATCTGCCAGCTGGTGCGCGAGCAGCAGGTGAGCATCCTCGGCTTCACCCCAAGCTATGGCAGCCAGCTCGCCCAGTACCTGGCAGGGCAGGGCGAGCAACTGCCGGTGCGCCTGGTGATCACCGGCGGCGAGGCGCTGACCGGCGAGCACCTGGCGCGCATTCGCCAGGCGTTCGCGCCGCAGCAGTTCTTCAACGCCTATGGCCCGACCGAAACCGTGGTCATGCCCTTGGCGTGCCTGGCCCCCGACACCTTGCCCACCGATGCTGGCAGCGTGCCGATCGGCCGGGTGATCGGCGCCCGCAGTGCCTACATCCTCGACGATGACCTGGCATTGCTGCCGCAAGGCGGCATCGGCGAGCTGTACGTCGGCGGCGCCGGCCTCGCCCAGGGCTACCACGACCGCCCGGGCCTCAGCGCCGAACGCTTCGTCGCCGACCCGTTCAGTGCCGAGGGCGGGCGCCTGTACCGCACCGGCGACCTGGTGCGCCTACGCGCCGATGGCCTGGTGGAATACGTCGGGCGCGCCGACCAGCAGGTGAAGATCCGCGGTTTCCGCATCGAGCTGGGCGAAATCGAAAGCCGCCTGCAGGAGCATGCCGATGTCGATGAGGCCGTGGTCCTGGCGCTCGACCTGCCAGGTGGCAAGCAACTGGTCGGCTACCTGGTGTGCCAGCAGGCCAGCGCCGGCAGCGAAGCCCAGGCGCAGCTGCGCGAAGCGGTCAAGGCAGACGCTCGCCAGCACCTGCCGGACTACATGGTGCCCGCGCACCTGGTGCTGCTGGGCAGCCTGCCGCTGATGGGCAATGGCAAGCTCGACCGCCGCGCCCTGCCAGCACCGGACCTGGAGCAGGCGCGCCAGCACTACCAGGCCCCGGCCAATGCGCTGGAAGAGCAGCTGGCGCAGGTGTGGCGCGAAGTGCTCAACATCTCCCGGGTGGGCGTGCAGGACAACTTCTTCGAACTGGGCGGCGACTCGATCCTGTCGATCCAGGTGGTCAGCCGTGCGCGCCAGCTGGGGCTGCAGTTCAGCCCGCGTGACCTGTTCCAGCACCAGACCATCCAGACCCTCGCCGCCGTGGTCACCCAGAGCGAAGCCGCCAGCGCCATCGAGCAAGGTGCACGCCAGGGCAACAGCGGGCTGACGCCGATCCAGCACTGGTTCTTCGACAGCGAGGTGGTGCAGCCACAGCACTGGAACCAGGCGGTGCTGCTGCAGGTGCGCCAACCGTTGGAGCCGGCTCAGCTCGAACAGGCACTGGCCGCGCTGCTGCAACACCACGACAGCCTGCGCCTGCGCTTTACCCAAGCCAATGGCCGCTGGCAGGGCACCTTTGCCGCGCCTGGCAATGTACAGCTGCTGTGGACCGCTACGGTGGCCGACTTCAACGACTGCCAGGCGCTGTACACCGATGTGCAGCGCAGCCTGGACCTGGAGCAGGGCCCGTTGCTGCGTGCGCTGCTGGTCACCGACGGGCAGGGCGCGCAACGCCTGCTGCTGGCGATCCACCACCTGGTGGTCGATGGCGTGTCCTGGCGCGTGCTGCTCGAAGACCTGCAGGCGCTGTACCGCGGCCAGCCGCTGGCGGCCAAGACCCACGCCATGGCCGACTGGGCCGCGCGCCTGGCCAGCTACGCCGGCAGCGACTCGCTGCGGGACGAGCTGGGCTGGTGGCAAGGCCAGCTTGGCGGCGTGCGCCATGAACTGCCGTGCGATCACCCGCAAGGCGGCAACCTGCACCGGCATGCCCATACCCTGGCCATCGGCCTGGACGCGGAGCAGACCCGGCAATTGCTGCAACAGGCCCCGGCGGCCTACCACACCCAGGTCAACGACCTGCTGCTGACGGCCCTGGCCCGCACCCTGTGCCGCTGGAGCGGCGACCAAGAGGTGTTGGTGCAGCTCGAAGGCCACGGCCGCGACGGCCTGTTCGAAGACATGGACCTGACCCGCAGCGTCGGCTGGTTCACCAACGCCTACCCGCTGCGCCTGGACCCCCAGGCCGGTGACGGCGACGCCGCCCGCGCCAGCTCGATCAAGCGCATCAAGGAGCAACTGCGCCAGGTGCCGCACAAGGGCCAGGGCTATGGCGTGCTGCGCTACCTGGCCGAGCCGGCCAGCCGTGAGCAGATGGCGGCGCTGCCGCAGGCGCGGATCACCTTCAACTACCTGGGCCAGTTCGACCAGCAGTTCGATGCCGCGGCGCTGTTCCAGCCGCTGGATGCCCCGGCAGGCCTGGCCCACGACCTGGATGCGGCGCTGCCCAACTGGCTCAGCGTCGACGGCCAGGTGTACGGCGGTGCCTTGCAGCTGCGCTGGACCTACAGCCGCGAACGCTACGATGAACAGACCATCGCCCAGCTGGCCGAAGCCTATCGCCAGGAGCTGCTGGCGCTGGTCGCCCACTGCCTGGCCGATGGCAACGGCAGCTTCACGCCCTCGGACTTCCCGCTGGCGCACCTGGCCCAGGAGCAGATCGACGCGCTGCCGATCCCGGCCGCCGAGATCGAGGACGTCTACCCGCTGACGCCCATGCAGGAGGGCATGCTGCTGCACACCCTGCTGGAGCCGGGTACCGGCATCTACTACATGCAGGACCGCTACCGCATCAACAGCGCCCTCGACCCGCAGCGCTTCGCCCAGGCCTGGCAGGCTGTGGTGGCGCGGCACGAGGCGCTGCGTGCGTCGTTCAGCTGGAATGCCGGCGAAGCGATGCTGCAGATCATCCACAAACCGGGCAAGACGCCGGTCGACTACCAGGACTGGCGCGGCCTCGACGAGGCCGCCCAGGAGCAGCGCCTGCAAGCGCTGCACAAAGAAGAGCGCGAGGCCGGTTTCGAGCTGCTGCGCGAGGCGCCGTTCCACTTGCGCCTGGTGCGTGTGGATGATGAGCGCTACTGGTTCATGATGAGCAACCACCACATCCTCATCGATGCCTGGTGCCGCTCGTTGCTGATGAACGACTTCTTCGAGCTCTACCAGGCCCTCGGCGAAGGCCGCCAGGCGCAGTTGCCGGTGCCGCCGCGCTATCGCGACTACATCGGCTGGCTGCAGCGCCAGGACCTGGACGAAGCGCGGGGCTGGTGGCAGGCCAACCTGGCCGGCTTCGAACGCGCCACCGCCATCCCCAGCGACCGCCCGCTGCGCCATGACCATGCCGGTGACGGCATGTGGGTCGGCGACTGCTACACCCGCCTGCAGGTGATTGACGGCGTACGCCTGCGCGAACTGGCCCAGGCCCACCAGCTGACCATCAACACCTTCGCCCAGGCGGCCTGGGCACTGGTGCTGGCGCGCTACAGCGGCGAGCGCGACGTGGCCTTCGGCGTGACCGTGGCCGGGCGCCCGGTGAGCCTGCCGCAGATGCAGCGCACGGTCGGCCTGTTCATCAACAGCGTCGCCCTGCGCGTGCAGCTCCCCGAGCTCGGCCAGCGCCGCAGCGTGCGCCAGTGGCTGCAGGGCCTGCTGGCGCGCAACATGGAACTGCGCGAGTACGAATACCTGCCGCTGGTGGCGATCCAGGAATGCAGCGAGCTGCCCAAGGGCCAGCCGCTGTTCAACAGCCTGTTCGTGTTCGAGAACGCGCCGGTGGAAAGCGCGGTGCTCGACCATGCCCAGCACCTGAACGCCAGCTCCGACTCGGGCCGCACCCACACCAACTTCCCGCTGACGGCGGTGTGCTACCCAGGCGATGACCTGGGCCTGCACCTGTCGTTCGACCAGCGCTACTTCGACTACCCGACCGTCGAACGCCTGCTGGCCGAGTTCAAGCGCCTGTTGCTGGCGCTGGTGCAGGGCTTCGAGGGCGATGTGAACGAACTGCCGCTGCTCGGCGAGGCGGAACAGCGCTGGCTGCTCGACGACTGCAACCGCACCGAGCGCGCCTATGCCCTGGAGCAGAGCTATGTGGCGCTGTTCGAGGCGCAAGTGGCCGCGCACCCCGAGCGCACCGTGGCCCGTTGCCTGGAGGCGGCATACGACTATGCCGGGCTGAACCTTGCGGCCAACCGCCTGGGCCATGCCCTGGTCGCTGCCGGCGTGGCCATCGACCAGCCGGTGGCCTTGCTGGCCGAGCGGGGCTTGCCACTGCTGGGCATGATCGTCGGCAGCTTCAAGGCCGGTGCCGGCTACCTGCCGCTGGACCCGGGCCTGCCGCCGGCGCGCCTGCAGCGCATCGTCGAGCTCAGCCGCACCCCGGTGCTGGTGTGCAGCGCGGCCTGCGCCGAGCAGGGGCGCCAGTTGCTGGATGAGCTGGGCGATGTGGCTCGGCCGCAGCTGCTGGTGTGGGAAGAGATCCAGGCCAGTGCGGTTGCCAGCCACAACCCCGGCATCCACAGCGGGCCGGACAACCTGGCCTACGTGATCTACACCTCCGGCTCCACCGGCCTGCCCAAAGGCGTGATGGTCGAGCAGCGCGGCATGCTCAACAACCAGCTGAGCAAGGTGCCGTACCTGGCCCTGAGCGAACGCGACGTGATCGCCCAGACCGCCTCGCAGAGCTTCGACATCTCGGTATGGCAGTTCCTGGCCGCGCCGCTGTTCGGCGCCAGGCTCGAGATCGTGCCCAACGCCATCGCCCATGACCCACAGGGCCTGCTGGCGCATGTGCAGGCCACCGGCATCACCGTGCTGGAGAGCGTGCCGTCGCTGATCCAGGGCATGCTGGCCAACGACCACCAGGCGCTCGATGGCCTGCGCTGGATGCTGCCCACGGGTGAGGCCATGCCGCCTGAGCTGGCCGCGCAATGGCTGCAGCGTTACCCGGGCATTGGCCTGGTGAATGCCTACGGCCCGGCGGAGTGCTCGGACGACGTGGCGTTCTTTTGCGTCGACCATGACTCGACGCAGGGCAGCTACCTGCCGATCGGCACGCCGACCGACAACAACCGCCTGTACCTGTATGGCGAGGACCAGGCCCTGGTGCCGCTGGGCGCCGTGGGCGAGTTATGCGTCGCCGGTACCGGCGTTGGCCGTGGCTACGTGGGCGACCCGGTGCGCACTGCATTGGCGTTCATCCCGCACCCGCATGGCGGTGCGGGCGAGCGCCTGTACCGCACCGGCGACCTGGCCCGGCGGCGCCCGGACGGCGTGCTGGAGTACGTCGGGCGCATCGACCACCAGGTGAAGATCCGCGGCTACCGCATCGAACTGGGCGAAATCGAGGCCCGCCTGCACGAACAGCCCGAGCTGCGCGATGCGGCGGTGGGTGTGCAGGAAGGCGTCAATGGCAAGCACCTGGTCGGCTACCTGGTGGCCCACCAGGGCGTCAGCGCCGATGCCGCGCTGCTCGAACAGCTCAAGCAGCGCCTGCGCGCGCAGCTGCCGGAGTACATGGTGCCGCTGCACTGGGGCTGGTTCGACCGCCTGCCGCACAACGCCAACGGCAAGCTCGACCGCAAGGCCCTGCCGGCCATCGACATTGGCGGGCAGCACAGCCAGGCCTACCTGGCGCCGCGCGATGAGCTGGAACAAGTGCTCGCGGGCATCTGGGCCGATGTGCTCAAGGCCGAGCGGGTAGGGGTGCATGACAATTTCTTCGAGCTGGGCGGGCATTCGTTGCTGGCCACGCAGATTGCATCGCGGGTGCAGAAGCAGCTGCAGCTCAATGTGCCGCTGCGGGCGATGTTCGAGTGCAGCACGGTGGAGGAGCTGGCGGCGTATGTACGCGGGTTGCAGGACAGTGCGCTGGATGAGGACAAGGTGGATCGGTTGAGTGATCTGATGGCCGAGTTGGAGGGGTTGTGAGGTGCCCGCCTAGCGTTATTCATCGTCCATGAGATCGAGCGCCGCCCGCGCGGCGCATCGCGGATAAATCCGCTCCCACATTTGTTGCAACGTACCGCAGTCTGTCAGGCCATGGTTGTCCGCTTTTGGCGCCCGTCCAGAAATCGCGTCGTGCCAACAAGGCTGGCAACCATGGCCTATCAGGCGTAGGTACGTTGCAACAAATGTGGGAGATTCTATGGTTGGGGGCAAAGTTTTTTGCCCCCGTTACTGATGTATTCGCTTTGGTTTTTCATCAGGGCGAACGCAATTCTGGCTAATTTCCGGGACAGGATGACGAGGGCCTGCGTGGTTGCCTTGCCTGTGCCGCGATAGTGCTCGTACACCTCCTTCCAGGCAGCAGTTCTGCTAGCCGCCATTGCTGCGTTATGCAGCAGCCGGCGCACTTCCGAGCAACCTCGTTTGGTCAATCGTCGGCGCCCGGTTTTCTGCCCTGAGTCCGTCACTTTCAGGTCCATACCTAGAAAAGCGATGTACGAATCACTGCGGCTGAACTCCCCTCGGATGAATGCCGTGACCAAGGCAACGGCTGTCAGGAAGCCGATACCTTCAACTTTCTGGCATCGCGCTACCTGTTCGGCCAAGCCGGCCTCTCTTATCAAAGTTTTCAAGCGCTTCTGGATCATCAGATCCATCGAGTCGAAATGCTTGGTAAAGCTGCTGAAGGCTTCTTTGAGGGACATTTCGTTGCCCCAGCTTTGCGTCAGGCTTACCCGCGCCGAGACCAGTGCGGCTCTGCGCCGGAGCAGGCTTTGAAGCTTGCCGTAGACGGCTGGAGGAGGTGACCAGGGACGGAGAGAACTGCCCTCTCGGTCAAGGAATCGGGCTAGCAGGCAAGCGTCCGAGGCATCGGTTTTTGCACGCCCGCCAATTCCTTTTCGGTAGTTGCTGAGTTG
>NZ_JBIVAB010000012.1:0-170827 GCF_044745345.1 Pseudomonas sp. NPDC087029
CAAAGGCGGACAACCATGGCCTCACAGACCATGGCACGTTGCAACAAATGTGGGAGCGGATTTATCCGCGATGCGCCGCGCGGGCGGCGCTCGATCTCGACCCCCCCGCAAAACCCACGACATGCCCCCGTGAATGTGAACCCGGTCGAGATGCCGTCCTGCCACGATTGCGCCGCTCTAGCCCGTGGGTTCTAATGCCGCCCACCGCGCAATCCAAGGACGCTTGATCATGCACAGGAAGATCGTACCGCTGGCACTGCTGGCCACCCTGGCCGGCTGCTCGGACACCAAGGACGCCAGCGAGGCCAATTTCCACAAAGCCGCCCAGGCCTACCTCGATACCCAGTACCCCCACTGCTTCGTGGTCAGCAACTTCCCCACCAAGACCCAGGACTTCGACGTCACCGGCACCAACAAGGCCCTGCATGCCCTGGCCAAGGTCGGCATCGTCAGCGAACGGGAAATCTCCCGCGTGGAAATTCCCGAACGCCTGTGGCAACCGGCGCGCACCGACATCTACTACGCCTACGACCTCACCGACGAAGGCCGCAAGCTCTACAAGGCCGACGCGCAGAAGATGCTCAACGGCAGCACCCGCGGCGGGCTGTGCTTCGGCAAGGCCCAGGTGACGGCGATCGAGCAGTTCAGCGAGCCGGGCGAGATGATGGGCCGGACCATTTCCGACGTGACCTATGCCTACAAGATCACCGGGCTGCCGGACTGGGCGGGCAATGAAGAAGTGAAGGCCAATATTCGCGACCTGGGCAAGGCCGTTGCCACCCACGACACGCCGGCCAGGGAAAAGCGGGTGATGGTGCTGACCAACCAAGGGTGGGTGCACGAGCGCCTGTTCGCCAAATGAGCTAGGCCTTCACTGGCCCCATCGCCGGCAAGCCGGCTCCCACAGGCCTTGTGGGGGCCGGTACGGGGTCACATCCACCAGGCCAGCACCAGCGGCAACCAGGCAAACGACAGCAGCGTCGAACACATCACCAGGTTCGCCACCTGCTCCGGCGCACGGTTGGCCCTCACCGCCATCAGGTAGTTGAACACCGCCACCGGCATCGCCGACTGCACCATCAGCACCGCCCGCTGCAGCTGTTCCAGGTCCAGGGCCACGCCCACCGCCCAGCCCACCCCTGCCCCCAGCACGATCCGCACGCCGCCCAGCAACAGGCCGCTGGCGATGTGCTGCGGGCGAATGCTGGCCAGCGACACGCCCAGGGTCAGCAGCATCAAGGGGATGCACATGCCGCCGAGCAGGTCTGCCGTGTTGGCCAGCCAGCGGGGCAAGTGGATGTCGAAGAAGATCATCGGCAAGGCCAGGGCCAGGCTGATGACGATGGGATTGCGCAGCAGTGCCTTGAACGAGGACGCCGTGCCGGCAATGGCCATGCCGACGGTGAACTGCACGATCGACAGGCCGAGGAAAAACGCCATGGCCAGCGCCAGCCCGTGCTCGCCAAAGGCGTACAGGCTGATCGGCAGGCCCATGTTGCCGGTGTTGGGGAACATGAAGCCGGGCAGCAGCACCCGCCAGTCCTGGCGGCTGAGCCGGCAAACCAGCAACCCCGCCACGGCCATGCCCAAGGTGCACAGCAGGCAGGCCAGGGCCATGCTGGTGAAGGCGGCGGGGTCGAGCTGGGTACGGTTCAGGGTCGCCAGCACCAGGGCCGGGGTGCCGACGGTCATGACCATGCGGGCGATGAACTGGGTGGGGTAATCCTGCGCCGTGCGGGCCCATCCATAGCCGATACCGGCGACGATGAACACCGGTGCCAGCACCGCGAACAGCGAAGCGAACATAAACCTTTGCCTTCCCTGGGTCAGTTGCGCAAAAGCGTCATTATGCCGCAGGGCCTTGCCCCTTGGGGAAAAGCTTGCCTGGCCTTAGAATCGCGCCTCCTTTTCCCCTGTGCCGCGCCGCCGGCCACTGCGCAACTCCCCTTTTTGAGGTTTTTATGTCTCCGCGTTTGCTGGCCATGGCGCTGGCACCCCTGCTCGGGCTGTTCATCATTGCCCTGGGCAACGGCTTCATGTCTTCGTTGACCACCCTGCGCCTGGGCGCTGCCGGCGAATCGGCGACCACCATCGGCATCGTGTCGTCGAGCTACTTCATCGGCCTGACCCTGGGCGCGGTGTTCAACGACCGGCTGATCCTGCGCATCGGCCACATCCGCGCCTACACCAGCTTCGCCGCGCTGATCGCCGCCACCATCTTGCTGCAGGGGCTGTTCTACGACACCACCTGGTGGTCGATCCTGCGCCTGATCAATGGCTGGGCGGCGGTGGGCGTGTTCCTGGTGATCGAGAGCTGGCTGCTGCTGGCGGGCGACGCGAAGATCCGCGGGCGCCTGCTGGCGCTGTACATGATCGCCTTCTACGGCGCCGGGGTGATCGCCCAGGCCGGCCTTGGCGTGATCGCCAACCTCAACGACAGCGCGCCGTTCATGCTGGCCGGCATGCTGGCCGCGTTGTCGGTGCTGCCGATCGTGATCTTGCCGCGGGTATCGCCGCTGCTGGAGCAGGTGGAGCCGCTCAAGCCGCGCCAACTGCTCGGCGTGGCGCCGTCGGGGCTGGTCGGCTGCTTCGGCTCGGGGGTGGCGATCGCCGGCATCTATGCCCTGCTGCCGCTGTACCTGCAGCGCATCGGCCTGGACGTGGGTGAAGTGGGCAGCATGATGGCCTGGGTGATCCTCGGCGCGATGCTGCTGCAGTACCCGGTGGGCCGCTGGTCCGACCGCAAGGACCGCCAGGATGTGCTGATCGCCCTGGCCGCGCTGTGCGTGGTGCTGTCGCTGGTCACGGTGTTCCTGCCTTCGCACTCGGCGTTGCTGCCGGCGATGCTGTTCTTGCTCGGCGGCGGGGTGTTCGCCCTGTACCCGGTGGCGGTCAGCCATGCGGCCGACCGGGCGCCGTCGGATGCGCTGGTGCCGATGATCCAGGGCCTGCTGTTGATCAACTCGCTGGGTTCGGCGATGGCGCCACTGGCGATTTCGCCGGTGATGACCGAGTTTGGCGAGCCAGGGTTGTTCTGGGCCTTTGCAGTGGTCAACCTAGGCATGGTGTGCTTCTTCCTGTGGCGCCGCGGCAAGCGCCCGGCGGCCGAACACCCGGCGCCGTTCACCGCCTCGACCACCTTCTCGCCGACCGGGGCGGAGCTGCGGGTGACCGAGGACCTGATGCATGCGGCGCAGGAGCATCCGCCGCTGGAGCCGGTGGACACGCCCGCTCATTGAGTGGGGCTGTTGCACAGCCCATCGCCGGCAAGCCGGCTCCCACAGGAAAACCACGGTACCTGTGGGAGCCGGCTTGCCGGCGATAGGGCCCTCACAGACACCCCAGCATGACCGCCCGTCGCACCACGGGCACCCTGCCATCCCCCGCCAGCCAAACGAATGACAGATCATCCGCACAGGAGCTACGCCATGATCCGCATTCGCCCGCTCACCCTTTGCCTCGCCCTGGCCCTGGGCCTTGGCAGCGCCAGCAGCTTCGCTGCATCCACCCCCTCCGACACCAACACCGATGCCTACCCCAAAGCCGACCAGCAAGGCGGCAAGACTGCCGGCGACGACAGCAGCGTCAACAGCCCTGGCAGCGGCAAAGCCAATGACAGCAGCGACAGCGGCAGCAATTCCGATGCCGCCGATGGTGCCGCAGGCGGCTCCAACAGCACCGGCGAGGCTACCGGCAGCGGCGCCGGCCACACCGGCGGCACCGCCGAAGACCAGGACAGCCGCTGACCGCCGACACCCCCTTGGCACCTTGCCCGAGGGGGTGTCGGGCGTCAGCGCCAGTACTGCGCGTCATCGACAATGCGTTCGTGCCCGGCAAACAGCGCCGGCAGTTGCTCCTTCATGTAGTCGATCCAGGTGCGCACCTTGGCGTCCAGGTAATGGCGCGACGGGTAGATCGCATACAGCGCACTTTCCCTCAGCCGATACGGCGCCAGCAGGCGCCGCAGGCGGCCTTGCTCGATGGCCTGGCTGGCGGTGTAGAACGGCAGCAGGCCGATGCCCATGCCCAGTTCGCTGGCCTTGAGCATGGCGTCGGCGACGTTGGTCAAGAAGCTGTCTCGCGGGGCGATCACGCAGTGGTCCACGCCCTGCGGGAACACCCAGTCGCCCTCGTACATCGGGTACGCCATGCGCAGGCAGCGGTGTTCGTGCAGGTCTTCGGGGCGCTCTGGCACGCCGTGGGCCTGCAGGTAGCTGGGCGCCGCGCAGGGGATGCTGAAGATGGTGCCCAGCGGCACGGCGATCAGCTGCGAATCCGGCAAGGCTTCGTCCACGGTGATGACCACGTCGTGGCCCTCGGCCAACGGGTCGGGGTTGCGCTGCGACAGGGTCAGCTCGATCACCACGTCCGGGCACACCGCGTTGTAGCCGGCCACCAGCGGCATCAGCAGCATGCCCAGGCCATGCGGGCAATGCAGGCGCAGGCGCCCGCGCGGGGTGAGGTGGGCACCGCGGGCCTCGTCCATCGCTTCTTCGGTCAGCAGCATGATCTGCCGCGAGCGCTCGAGAAACCGCTCCCCCGCCTCGCTCATGCGCAGGCGCCGGGTGGTGCGGTGCAGCAGGCGGGTCTGCAGCTGGTTCTCCAGCTCCGCAACGATGCGTGATACCTGCGCTGCGGATATGTCCAGGGCATTGGCGGCCGCGGCGAAACTGCCGCACTCCACTACCCGGGCGAAGGTTCGCATGGCGTGCAGCATGTCCATGGGCTTGGCTCCTTGTGCATTTCTTATTCGTGCGTTCCGGGCAGGAATCTATCACGAGTTAGCCCATTTATTGAGGATCACCAATGAATACATGATGAGTGAAACATCGAAAAAGGAGCCCCCATGAACACCCCCCGCTCGATTGCCGTGCTTGCCCTGACTACCCTGCTCGCCTCGTTCGGCGCCCTGGCCGACACGGCTGGCAACCAGCCGGTGGCCAGCAGCGACACCTACGAATACGGCATGCCGCTGGACGTGGCCAAGGTCATTTCCATCACCCCGGCCAGCAACGCCGCCGACTGCCAGGTTGGCACCGCGCACATGGTCTATGTCGACCACCAGGGCCAGACCCGCGAAGTCGACTACCGCCAGATGGGCAACTGCTCGCAGCTGTAACTCAGGCCAGCACCTGGTTGATCCAGCCGATCTGCCGGGCGAAGTCGTCGCGTTTTGCCTGCGGGACGGCGTCACGCGCGCGCTCGAAGTTGGCCAGGGTCTGTTGTTTCTGGCGCAGCATGCGCTGCCACTTGGTGAGGAATGCCGGGCTCTTCTCGCGCATCAGCAGCGGGCCGAAGTACAGCTCTTCGGCGCTGTAGGCCGCCTCACCCGCTGCCGGCTCGGCCACGATGATCTCGTAGTCGAAACGGTTCTCGCGCAGCAACTCTTCACTCACGATGCGGTACCCGTTGGCCATCAGCCAGCCGCGCAGCTCGCGCTCGTCGCCGTTGGGGTTGAGGATCAGGCGCGGGTGGCCGCCCAGGTGCTGCTTGCCGCGCTCGAGAATCTCGCACATGGTCTTGCCACCCATGCCGCACAGGCTCACCGCCGTGATGCGGTCCTGCGCCTGGATCGCTGCCAGGCCGTCGGCCAGGCGCACGCTGATGCGCTGCTCCAGGCCGTTGCGGCGCACGTTGCGCTGGGCCGAGGCATACGGCGTCTGCGCCACTTCACCGGCCACGCCCGCCTCGATCACCCCACGCAGCGCCAGGGCCACCGGCAGGTAGCCGTGGTCCGAGCCGATGTCGGCCAGGCGCGCGCCCTGCGGCACATGGGCCGCCACACGCTCCAGGCGCATCGACAATGTCTGTTCGTTCAACTCAAACCCCTTCTTCACAATCGGCGCGATTCTGACCGCCGGGGCGCGCTATTACAACGTGCGCGGGCCAAACGGTGGCGCTGGCTCGACCGCTGCGCCGTGCTCGCGTAGGCTTGCGGCTTTCCTTCCGTTGCAAGGCAAACATTCCATGGCAAACCTCGTCTTCACCCCCGATTCCGACGCCGAGTCGATTTCCTCCGACGTCGCCGAGTTCAACGGCATTCTCGTCACCACGCAGATTCCCGCCGATATCGAGGCCGATATCGTGCAGCAGAGCGAAAGCACCCTGCAGGCATTGAAAGACGCCCTGGAAAAGGCCGGCAGCGGCATGGACCGGGTCATGCACCTGACCATCTACCTCACCGACATGGCCGACCGCGCCGCCTTCAACGAGGTGTACCAGCGCTTCTTCAGCAAGCCGTGGCCGGTGCGCGCCGCCGTGGGCGTGGCGGCGCTGGCCTACCCGCAGATGCGCGTGGAAGTGACCGCGATGGCCGCCAAAGGCTGATACAGGCCTTGAGCGCTGTGAGAAACCTGTGGGAGCCGGCTTGCCGGCGATGGGGCCTCAAAAGGCACCCCCAACCTCACTGTGTAAGCATGGCGTGCAGCATACGCGCCAGCAGTTGCGGGGTGTCCGGGTCGGTCAGGTAGCCAGGGCGCTCCAGCAGCATGGCCCGCGGCAGCGCCGACCAGGTCTGGTACACCAGGAACTCGGCCTTGGCCCGATCCTTGACGCGGATTTCATCGGCAAAGCGCTGCATCAGCGCCGAGCTGGCGGTGGCGCTCCATATCTGCTTGGCCTTGACCACATCCAGGCGCACCAGCTCGTCGTAGTGGGTGGAGCGCACGCTGAACGCGGGGTCATAGAGGGTTTTCTTGTGGTGCGCGGCGAGCACGGCGCGCAACGCCAGCAAGATGCCATCGAGCAGCGTGGTGCCAGCGGGTAGCGCCATGATGTCGGCGTACAACCCGCGCCGTGCCTCGCTGCGGTAATCGTCGAACACCGCCGCGATCAGCGATTCCATGGTCGGGAAATATTCGTAGATCGAGCTGATCGCCACCCCTGAATCTTCCGCCAGGCGCAGCGCGCTCAAGGCTTCGCGCCCTTCGCTCTCGAGAATTTGCCGGCCGGCCTGCTTGAGCGCCGTGACCAGCGCCACCGAGCGTGCCTGGCGCGGCTCCTTGCGCGGCTGCGCCGGGATCGCCACCTGCACGCCCGGCTTGTCTGCCTTGATCATCTGTCGTCTCTCCACAATGCTGCCCAGCGCCACCTTGGCAAACCGGCGGGCAGCACCCGGAGTATGCGATCAGTCGAGCAGCAGGGCCAGCTTGTCACGCACCGGGCCCGGGATCGGCACCGCGCGGTTGCTGGCGCGCTCGACGTACACGTAGACCACGTGGGCCGCCGCAGCCGCCAGCGGCTCGTGGTTGCGAAACAGCGCCAGCTCGTAACGCGCACTGCTGTTGCCCAGGTGGGCGATCTTCATGCCCACCTCGACCCGGTCGGGGAAACCCAGCGGCGCGAAGTAGCTGCAGCCGGAATTGACGATCAGCCCGATCACCGGGCTGCTGGCGATGTCCAGGGTGCCCTGCTCGACCAGGAAGGTGGTGATCGCCGTTTCGCAGTAGCCGTAGTACGCCACGTTGTTCACATGCCCGTAGGCGTCGTTGTCGCCAAAGCGCGTCGGCACCTGGGTGAAATGGCGGAAGGCCTCGCGGCTGGGCCGCGCCGGCTTGCTCACAGGATTTCCCTGTAGATCGCCCGCACATCGGCAAGATGCAGTTCACGCGGGTTGTTGCCCAGCAGGCGCTGCTGCTTGATCGCATCCTGGGCCAGCGCCTCGAGGTCGGCCTCGGCGATGCCCAGCTCGCTCAGCCGCGTGGCCAGGCCCAGCTCGCCGGCCAGGCCGCCCAGGTAGTCGGCCAGCGCCGTGGCCTTGTCAACCTCACTGCCACGCAACCCAGGCATCACGATATCGGCCAGCTGCGCGTACAGCGGCGCCACCACCGGCAGGTTGAAACGCATCACCGGCCCCAGCACCAGCGCATTGGACAGCCCGTGGGGGATGTGGAAGCGGGCGCCGAGCGGATAGGCCAGTGCATGCACCGCCGCCACCGGGGCGTTGGCAAAGGCCATGCCGGCCAGGCAGGCGCCCAGCAGCATCTGCTCGCGGGCCTGCACGTCGTCACCCTGGCGGCAGGCCTGGAACAGGCTGCCAGCCAGCAACCGCAGCGCCTCGCGGGCCAGGCAGTCGGACAGCGGGTTCTTCAGATTGCGGGTGGTGAAGGCTTCGATGGCATGGACCATGGCATCGATCCCGGTCGCGGCCGTGACCGGGGCCGGCAGGCCGAGGGTGAGCTCGGCGTCGAGCACGGCCAGGTCGGGGAACAGCAAGGGCGAATAGACCACGTTCTTCTCGCCGCCGGCAGTGGTCACCACCGACACCGAGGTCACTTCCGAACCGGTGCCGGCCGTGGTCGGCAGCAGGATCAGCGGCAGGCGCGGCCCCTTGGCCTGGTTGATGCCATACACCTGGCTCAACGGCTCGCCGCTGCAGGCCAACAGCGCAGCGAGCTTGGCGGCATCCAGCGAACTGCCACCGCCCACCCCGACCACGCAATCGGCGCCACAGGCCCTGGCGGCCGCCACCGCCGCCAGGATCACCGGTTCCGGCGGGTCGGCCTGCACCTGGTCGAATACCTGCACGGCGATTTCCGCATCTTGCAGCCCGGCGAGCAGCGCATCCAGCAGCCGCGCCCCGACAACCCCCGCATCGGTCACCAGCAACACCGACTTGCACCCCTTGGCCCGCACATGCTCGGCAAGCCGTGCCGAAGCACCGCACTCGATGATCAGTGAAGGCGTGGTCTGAAATAGCATTTTCAACATGAAAGCCTCTCGAATTGCGCTCGGAATGGGCCAGCTGCGCACTCATTGAAATGAGTGGGCGAGGTTCAGTCTAAGCCGGCTTTCGCCTTTGCCCGGCAGGCTGAAATCGAATCCGGAATGGCCCTCGAGCAGTCTTTTCGATGCTGGTTTTTTATCTTTATTTTCAATGCTTTAGGACCGCATCTCGACACCCGGAATCCGGAACAAATCGGCACTCGCCATTGCTATGTTTGGGCCGCACCTTCTCTCCGGCCCGGCCGGATCCCATGAGTCGAACAGCGAGCCTGAACATGCCCACTGCCCCCCTGTCGATAGAACAAAAAACCCAGCTGTTGCTGAACGATCCGGCAGCGTTGGTCAACTATTCCCAGCACGCCTGGAACCACCTGCCCCGCGCCGAGATCGACGCCCTTCAGCTCAGCGGCCTCAAGCAGCGCTTCGCCGCCCTGCGCCAGCGCATCCCGGTCCTGAAAAAGCTCGCCGATGCCCAGGGCGTGGAGCGCATCGACCAGCTCGACGACGTGGTACCGCTGCTGTTCGAGCACACCGTGTACAAGTCCTACCCGCCTTCGCTGCTGGAAAAACGCAGCTACGCGCAGATCAACAAATGGCTGGGCAAGCTGGTGACGCCCGAGGTCGCCGAGGCCATCGCGGCGGTCAACGTCAGCGACTGCCAAGGCCTGGACGACTGGTTCCAGACCATGGATGAAGGCGTGCCGCAGCTTCGCATCAGCCACACCTCGGGCACCTCCGGCACCTTGTCGTTCCTGCCCCAGGGCGTGCACGAATGGGACAAGTTCGCCCAGCTGCGCAAGATGGTGGTGTGGAACATGGACAACCCCGACACCCCGCAACCCAACCTGCACACCATCTACCCCTACTACCGCAAGGGCTACCTGAGCCATGTGCGGGTGCATGCAGCGATGATCCCGGCGCTGCTGCCGAGCGAATCGCACTTCCATGCCGCCTACCCCACCACCCTCAGCACCGACGTGCTGCACCTGGGCGCCAAGCTGCGCGCCGCGCAATCCAAAGGCACCCTCGACCGCCTGGTGATCAGCCCGCAGCTGCTGGAAAAGAAAAAGGCCTTCGACCAGTTGCAGGCCGAAATGCCCCAGCACCTGGCGGCCTTCTTCGACCACATGGCAACCCAGCTCAAGGGCCAGCGGGTGTACATCGGCGCCACCTGGAACCTGCTGCACAGCATGGCCAAGGCGGGCCTTGAACGAGGCCTGGAAGGCGTGTTCCACCCCGATTCGTTCGTGCACACCGCCGGGGGCGGCAAGGGCGTGGTGCAGCCTGAGGGCTGGCGCGAGGACGTGCTGCGCTTCACCGGAGCGCGCACCTTGAACGAGTCCTATGCCATGTCCGAGGTGGTCGGCGGCGCCCATGCGCGCTGCGAGGCCGGCCATTTCCACTTCGCCCCCACGGTGATCCCCTTCCAGCTCGACCCCGACACCAGCAAGCCACTGCCGCGCCAGGGCCGCGTCACCGGGCGCGCGGCGTTCTTCGACCTGGGCGCCGAGTTCCGCTGGGGCGGCTTCATCACCGGCGACGAAATCACCGTGGAGTGGGACCAGCCGTGCAGCTGCGGCCGGCCGAGCCGCTACGTGGTAGGGCCGATCCAGCGCTACAGCGACCTCAACGGCGGCGACGACAAGATCACCTGCGCGGCAACCGAAGACTCCCATCGCCAGGCGATGGACTTTCTCAACACCCTGGAGGGCTGAGCCCATGAACAAACCGATTGCACCGATGATCATCCGCGGCAAGGTCATCACCGACAACCTGATCGACGTGGGCGGGCGCGGTGGCGACCTGATCTTCCAGACCCCGGACGCGCACCAGTACCTCGACCAGCTGCCGCTGGGCAACCCGGCCAAGCTGGCCGACCTGTACAGCCTGAGCTTCGACGACATCCTCGACTACTGCGAGGCCCTGGGCGAGCGCCTGGAGTTCGACCGCAACCCGTTCCTGCAGCAAGCCTGCGAGCTGTCTTACCTGACCGCCCCGGTGACCCCGAGCATGGTCAAGGGCAGCTACCTGGGCCTGCGCCACATGCTCACCCGCGCCTCGGTCACCGAGCAGGTGGAGAACGCGGTGGGCATCAAGTACCTGGAAGGCTGGGTCAAGCAGCGCCTGCTCGATGGCACCGAACTGGACGTGCGCTGCTTCGGCGCGCGCACCCTGCACATCGTCGCCGGCAACGCCACCGGGCTGTCGCTGCTGACCATCCTGCGCAACATGGTGCTGCGCAGCGACGCGATCATCAAGGCGCCGTCCAACGACCCGTTCACCGCCCTGGCCATCGCCCGCACCATGGTCGACATGGCGCCCGACCACCCGCTGACCCGGCACCTGAGCGTGGCCTACTGGAAAGGCGGCGACCAGGCCTTCGAAGAGCGCCTGTACCAGCCGCAGAACCTGGAAAAGATCGTCGCCTGGGGCGGCTACAACGCCATGAAGCACGTGACCCGCTACGTGCAGCCGGGCCTGGAGCTGATTTCCCTGGACCCCAAGCGCAGCGCCAGCATCATCGGCAAGGCCGCCTTCGACAACGAGGCGAGCATGCGCGAGGCCGCCGTGCGCCTGGCCAGCGACATCGGCGCACTGAACCAGAAGGCCTGCGTGTGCGCCCGGGTGATCTACGTGCAGAGCGGCACCGACGACGCAGGCCTTGCCAAGCTCAACACCTTTGGCCGCTACGTCTACGACGCCATGCAGACCCTGCCCAACACCTTGAGCACCGTGCCCAAGCGCTACGACCCGGCGCTCAAGGCCGAAGTCGACGCCCTGCGCCTGGAGGACGAGTGGTACCAGGTGGTCGGCGGCCAGGATGGCGAAGGCGCGGTGATCTGCTCGCAGACCGCCGACGCCGTGTCGTTCGCCCCGCGCCTGGACGACCGCACCGCCAACCTGGTGCCGGTCGACACGCTGACCGAAATGCTCGACGCAGTGGACGCCTACACCCAGACCGTGGGCGTGTACCCGGAAAGCATCAAGGACGAGCTCAAGGACATCCTGCCGCTGTACGGCGCCCAGCGCATCGTTTCGCTGGGGTACGCGGCAGGCCTGAAATGGGCCGGCCCGCAGGACTCCATCGAGCCGCTGCGGCGCATGGGCAAGTGGATCGTCAACCAGATCGCCTCGCCCGAAACCTCCCCGGCGCCCTGGCTGCGCCCCTCGATCTGAATGCCCTCCCCCGGCCCTTGCCGGGGGTTGTTCCTGGCCTTGCACAAGGATTCGACCATGACCACTTGCCTGGGCTATGCCGCCCACGACGCCCACTCGCCCCTGACCCCGTTTCGCTTCGAACGACGCGCGCTGCGCGCCGATGACGTGGCGATCGCCATCGCCTACTGCGGCGTCTGCCACTCCGACGCGCACCAGGTGCACAACGACTGGAACAACACGCTCTATCCCATCGTCCCCGGCCACGAGATCGTCGGCCATGTCACCGCCGTCGGCAGTGGCGTCAGCCGCTTCAAGGTCGGCGACCCGGTGGCGGTCGGCTGCCAGGTCGACAGCTGCATGCAATGCGCGCCGTGCCACGACCACCAGGAGCAACTCTGCGCCCACGGGCCGACGCCGACCTACAACGGCAAGGACCGCCACACAGGCGATACCACCTACGGCGGCTACGCCGAGCACATCGTGGTGCGCGAGCAGTTCGTGCTGCGCATGCCCCAGCGCCTCGACCCGCGCTACGCCGCGCCGCTGCTGTGTGCCGGCATCACCGTGTGGAACCCGATGCGCCGCTACAACGTGGGCAAGGGCACGAAAATGGCGGTGGTGGGCCTTGGCGGGCTTGGCCACCTGGCGGTGAAGCTGGGCGTGGCGCTGGGCGCCGAGGTCACGGTCATCACCAGCTCGCCGGGCAAGGCCGAGGATGCCCGCGCGCTGGGCGCCAAGCATGTGCTGCTGTCGCGTGACAGCGCGGCCATGGCCGCGGCGGCCAATGCCTTTGCCTTCATCATCGACACCATCCCCAGCCGGCACGACGTCAACCCCTACCTGATGCTGCTCGGCCGCGAGGGGGTGATGGTGCTGGTGGGGGCGATCGAGCCGCTGGAGCCGATCCACGGCGGCTTGCTGATCCGCAACAACCGCACCCTGGCCGGCTCGCTGATCGGCGGCATCCAGGCGATCCAGGAGCTGCTGGCGTTCTGCGCCGAGCACCAGGTGCTGCCCAGATGCGAGATGATCGCGATCCAGGACATCAACCAGGCCTTCGAACGCCTGCAGCACAATGACGTGAAGTACCGCTTCGTGATCGACATGACCAGCTTGCGTGAGCTGAACCAGTAACGCCCGGCTGATGCTGCGGCGCCCAGCGCCGCAGCACCGAGCACGCCTCATCACCCACAGGGAAGTCGCCCCACCATGCCCGTACATGCTCGCACTGCGGTTCTGGCCCATTACCTGGATGTCGCTCACCACCTGAAGCTCAACGCCGCCTCGCTGCTTGGCGAGGTGGGCTTGAGCCCTGCCCTGCTCAGCGACCCCAGCCAACGCATACCGGCCAGCGCCAGCATCACCCTGCTGGAAAAATCGGCGCACCTGAGCGGTTGCGACACCCTCGGCCTGCGCATGGCCGAGCGCCGCGACCTGGCCGATTTCGGCGAGGTGAGCCTGCTGCTCAGCCACCAGCCCACCCTGCGCGATGCGCTGCAGGTGATCGTGGATTACCGCCTGCAGATCAACGAGTCGCTGGCGATCCACATTGAGCAAGTGGGCAGCACGGTGATCATCCGTGAAGAGCTGGTGACCGACCTGGGCGCCCACAACCGCCAGTCCATCGAGCTGGCGATCGCCGTGCTGCACCGCTTCTGCGCCGCGCTGCTGGGCAGCCACTGGCAGCCGCTGAAGGTGTGCTTCGCCCATGCCCCACCGGCCGACCTTGGCGTGCATCGGCGCATCTTCGGCTGCAAGGTCGAGTTCGGCTGCGAGTTCAACGGCCTGCTCTGCCCGGCCGCAAGCCTGGACGCGAGCATGCCCCTGGCCAATGCGGCCATGGCCCGGCATGCGCAGCGCTACATGGATTCGCTGCTGGGCAAGCACGACGCTTCGGTGGCGGGCGAAGTGCGCAAGGCCATCTACCTGCTGCTGCCCATGGGCCGCGCGACCCTGGCGCAGATCGCCCACAGCCAGGGCATGAACGTGCGTACCCTGCAGCGGCGCCTGGATGAGCAAGGGGTGAGCTTCAGCGAGCTGGTCGCCAGCGTGCGCCGCGACCTGGTGGTGCGCTACCTGAAGAACCCGGGTTATTCGCTGGGGCAGATTGCCGACATGCTCGGCTACTCGATGCCCAACTCGTTCACCCGCTGGTTCATTTCCCAGTTCGACATGCCGCCCGCCGCCTGGCGCAACGCCCAGCGAGGCGCCGGGCTGGCCGATGTCAGGTCATGACGATGCCGGCATCAGGGGCTTTGCCGCGGCCGGTTCGGCCTGGGCCCGCTGCACGCGAGCGATGTCGTCCAGGTAATGGCAGCGGATATAGAAGAACACCGCCGCGGCCGCGATGCTCATCATCGGCACCAGCTGGAACGCCCCGTGCAGGCCGATCACGTCGGAGACCCGGCCGGTGAGGAACGGCCCCGGCGCCAGGCCGACCATGTTGTTGACCAGGGTCAGCGCCGCGAACGCGGTGCCATGCACCTTGTAGTGGGTCAGGTTGGCGATGGTGGCGATGGTCGGGCCGTTGATGCCGGTGACCATGAGCATGGCCAGGCCGATCAGCGTCAGCTGCAGCGGCCCTGCGGCCTGGATCAGGGCCAGCGACATCAGCAGGCAGCTGCCCAGGCAGAACACCATGGAGATCTCGATCTTGCGCAGTGCCGACTGCCGGCACAGGCGGTCGCTGAGCATGCCGCAGAGGATCGCCCCGGCGCCGCAGCACAGCACCATCACCCCCGCCAGCGCCCCGGCCTGGCCCTCGCCCATGGCGTAGTAACGGTTGAAGTAGCTGGGCATCCACACGATCATGCTGCCGGCGACGAAGGTCTGCAGGCCGCTGGCCAGGTACGCTGCCAGCACCGAGCGGGTGCTGTACAAGGTGCGCAGCGGCTGGCGCACCGCTGCCTGGGCCTTGTTCGCTGCCGAGGCCAGGCGCTGCGGGGCGATCTTCGCTTCCTTGACCACCAGCGGGAACAGCGCCGCCAGCAGCAGGCCGAACAGCGCCATGCTGGCGAACGACCAGCGCCAGCCCAGCTTCGCCGCCACCACCCCACCGATGGAGATGCCCAGCACCGAGCCGAACATGGCCCCGGCCATGAACGCGCTGGCCAGGGTGGCGCGCATGCTGCGCGGGAACACCGACACCACCACGGCGATGCCGACACTGCCATAGGCCGCCTCGCCGACGCCGACCATGAAGCGGGCGAGCAGCATCTCCTGATAGTTCTCGGCCAGGGCGCAGCCCAGGGTGGCCAGGCTCCACAGCAGCGCCATCAACGTCAGGCTTTTGACCCGGCCGAAGCGGTCGGCGAGCATCGACAAGGGGATGGTCAAAAGGCCCACCATCAACGCGACGATGCCGCTGAGCAGGCCCAGCTGGCCGTCGCTCAGGGCCCATTCGCCCTTGAGGATGGGGAACACGGCGTTAAGCACCTGGCGTGACATGTAGTCGGAAATCAGCAGGCCGAAGGTCAGGGCGAACACGGCCCAGGCGTAGCGGCGCGGGATGCCGATTGAAGTGTCGATTTCGTCGTGGGTGGTAGTGGGGTGAAAGGCCACGGTGGCTCCTTGGAAGTCTGGCTTCAGCTGTTTTTGTTGTTATCGGTAATACCTCGGACACACGCCCGCTGTAGGAGCGGCCTTGTGTCGCGAAAGGGCTGCGGAGCAGCCCCGGGATTTCTGCAGCACCGCAATAATTGCCGGGTCCGCTTCGCGGCCCTTTCGCGACACAAGGCCGCTCCTACAATTCACGTGCGCTGCGGCACCCCCTTCTGCCCCGGCCGGCGGTTCGGCGCCATGCCATTGGCCTGCAACGTCTCTTCGACGGACCCGTACTGCTCACCAATCCTGTAGATGCCCCGCGCCTCCTTGCCACTGGCGATCTCACGCCCCAGCTCGTGGGCGATGCGCACCGTCTGGCGCACCTGCTCCACCGACGAGAAGCGCTTGCCATGTTGGTCGATGAGGGTGTCCTCATTGCCCAGCCGCGGGTGCAGGCCCATGGCCAGGGCGATGGTGTTCAGCGGCAGCACGTTCCTGAGCAGCGATTCGGCGGTGAGGGTACACCGGTCCGGCACACGGTTGACGAAGTTCATCAAGTTCATCGGGTTGGGGCCATCGAAGCCGCCGCCGATGCCGATCCAGGTCAGGTTCAGCGGGCCTTTGTAGATGCCTTTGCGCACCAGGCGCTCGAGGGTTTCATAGGCGTGGATGCCGGTGAGCTGGAAGTGCGGCTGGATGCCGCTGGCCTGCAGGCGCTTGAGGTGCTCGGCGACCCAGCCTGGGCCGGCGGGCACGGTCATTTCGCTGTAGGCGGCGTGGGTGGCCGGATCGAGCAGCGAGGTGCCTTCGATGCCATCGGCGTACAGCAGCTCGGTGATGTTCATCTGGATGGTGTTGATGGCCACCGTCACCTGGTCAGGCTTGGGCATCAGCTCGGCCAGCATGTGCCGGGTGTCGTCGGACAGCCACAGCGCCTCGGCGCCCTCGCCTTCCGGGGCGAAGGAGATCGAGCCGCCGACCTGGATGATCATGTCCGGCACCGCTTCGCGCACCCCGGCGATCAGCTCGTTGAACTTGGACAGGCGCTTGGAGCCCTTGCCATCGAGCTCGCGCACGTGCAGGTGAAGCACCGTGGCGCCGGCTTCATAGCAGTCCACGGCGGCCTGCACGTGCTGGTCCATGGTCAGCGGGATGTCTTCGGGGAAGTCGTCGGGCATCCACTGGGGCGCATAGGGGGCGACCGTGATCACCACTTTGTCCATGGTGTCCGGGTGCAGGGAATCGTCGAAAAACTGCATGGGCATCTCCTTGATTGGCGTTGCCTGCCAGCGGGTGGCATGGCGCTGAGCCAATGTATGCCCAGGGCGCGGCGGCTGCGTCGCATCGCGCGACAACGCCAGCACATTTGATGACAGGCCCACGCCAGCAGCCATGGCCCCGCCTCCCGGCAGCTAAAGGTGCCAGCCAGGCATTTCACCGCTACAATGCCGCCCTAAACCGTGACAGCCCGAACCTATAACGACATGTCCCTTCCAAAGAATCACCTGGAACTGCTCAGCCCTGCCCGTGACGTGGCCATCGCCCGCGAAGCGATCCTGCACGGCGCCGACGCCATCTACATCGGTGGCCCGAGCTTCGGCGCGCGCCACAACGCCTGCAACGAGGTGGGCGAAATCGCCGAACTGGTCGAGTTCGCCCGGCGCTACCATGCGCGGGTGTTCACCACCATCAACACCATCCTCCACGACAACGAGCTGGAGCCGGCGCGCAAGCTGATCCACCAGCTCTACGACGCAGGCGTCGATGCGCTGATCGTGCAGGACCTGGGGGTGATGGAGCTGGATATCCCGCCCATCGAGCTGCACGCCAGCACCCAGACCGACATCCGCACCCTGGAGCGGGCCAAGTTCCTCGACCAGGCCGGCTTCTCCCAGCTGGTGCTGGCGCGCGAGCTGAACCTGCAGCAAATTCGCGCCATCGCCGCCGAAACCGATGCGGCCATCGAGTTCTTCATCCACGGTGCGCTGTGCGTGGCCTTCTCCGGCCAGTGCAACATCTCCCACGCCCAGACCGGGCGCAGCGCCAACCGTGGCGACTGCTCCCAGGCCTGCCGCCTGCCGTACACCCTCAAGGACGACCAGGGCCGCGTGGTGGCGTTCGAGAAGCACCTGCTGTCGATGAAGGACAACAACCAGACCGCCAACCTGAGCGACCTGGTCGACGCTGGCGTGCGCTCGTTCAAGATCGAGGGCCGCTACAAGGACATGGGCTATGTGAAGAACATCACCGCCCACTACCGCAAAGAGCTCGACGCCATCCTCGAAGGCCGCCCGGACCTGGCCCGCGCCTCCAGCGGCCGTACCGAGCACTTCTTCCTGCCCGACCCGGACAAGACCTTCCACCGCGGCAGCACCGACTACTTCGTCACCGACCGCAAGGTCGACATCGGCGCCTTCGACTCGCCAACCTTCACCGGGCTGCCGGTGGGTGTGGTGGAAAAGGTCGGCAAGCGTGACATGCAGGTGGTCACCGAGGTGCCGCTGACCAACGGCGATGGCCTCAACGTGCTGGTCAAGCGCGAAGTGGTGGGCTTCCGCGCCAACATCGCCGAGCCGCGTGGCGAGTTCGAAGAAGACGGCCAGAAGCGCTACCGCTACCGGGTCGAGCCCAACGAGATGCCCGAAGGCCTGCACAAGCTGCGCCCCAACCATCCGCTGTCGCGCAACCTCGACCACAACTGGCAGCAAGCGCTGCAGCGCACCTCGGCCGAGCGCCGGGTGGGCGTGGAGTGGCATGCGGTGCTGACCGAACAACGGCTGATGCTCAGCGTGTGCAGCGAGGAAGGGGTGAGCGTGCAGGTGGCACTGGACGGCCCGTTCGGCGCCGCCAACAAGCCGCAGCAGGCGCTGGACCAGTTGCATGACCTGCTCGGCCAGCTGGGTACCACGATGTACCACGCCAACGCCATCGTGCTGGACGCGCCGCAGGCGTACTTCATCCCCAACTCGCAGCTCAAGGCCCTGCGCCGCGAAGCCATCGAGGCGCTGACCGAAGCGCGCATCAAGGCCCACCCGCGCGGTGCGCGCAAGGCCGAGACCACGCCGGCGCCGGTGTACCCCGAGTCGCACCTGTCGTTCCTGGCCAACGTCTACAACCAGAAGGCCCGCGACTTCTACCACCGCCATGGCGTGCAGTTGATCGATGCGGCCTACGAGGCCCACGAGGAACACGGCGAAGTGCCGGTGATGATCACCAAGCACTGCCTGCGTTTTTCCTTCAACCTGTGCCCGAAACAGGCCAAGGGTGTGACCGGCGTGCGCACCAAGGTGGCGCCGATGCAGCTGATCCAGGGCGATGAGGTGCTGACCCTGAAGTTCGACTGCAAGCCGTGCGAGATGCATGTGATCGGCAAGATGAAGGGCCACATCATCGACCTGCCGACGCCGGGCAGCGCGGTGGCGCAGGTGGTGGGGCACATCAGCCCGGAAGACCTGCTCAAGACCATCCCCCGCGCGCCGCATTGAGGGTAGGCTTGTAGGAGCGGCCTTGTGTCGCGAAAGGGCCGCAGCGCGGCCCCCTGGATGAAGCAGTGCTGCACAAACCCGGGGGCTGCTTTGCAGCCCTTTCGCGACACAAGGCCGCTCCTACAGCTTAGGGCCGCAACGCGGCCCCTTTTACGGCCTCAGAGAATCCCCAGCCCGCGCGCAGTGCGGTCCACCGCGATGCGGGTCTTCTCCACCAGCTCATCCAGCTCGCTGCGCGTGGCCACCAGCGCCGGCGCCATGATCATCCGCCCCAGGGTCGAACGAATGATCACCCCCTCCTCGAAGCCATAGGTGCGGCACTGCCACGCCAGGTCGTTCTCGTTGGCATACCGCTTGCGGCTGCCGTTGTCTTCGGCGAACTGCAGCGCCGCCACCAGCCCCGCGCCCTGCACCTGGCCGATCAACGGGTGATTGGCGAACGTCTCGCGCAGGATGCGCTGCAGGTACGGCCCGGTGTCGTCCTTGACCTGGCGCACGATGCCCTCGTCACGCAGCGCCTTGAGGTTGGCAATGGCCACCGCCGCCGCCACCGGGTGGCCGGAATAGGTCAGGCCGTGGGCGAACACGCCACCGCGCTCCACCAGCGCCTCGGCGATGCGCTTGCTCAGCACCAGGCCGCCCATCGGCACGTAGCCCGAGGTCAGGCCCTTGGCGATCGACAGGGTGTCGGGCTCGAAGCCGAAGTACTCGTGGGCGAACCATTCGCCGGTGCGGCCAAAGCCACCGATCACTTCGTCGGCGCACAGCAGCACGTCGTACTGGCGGCAGATGCGCTGGATTTCCGGCCAGTAGCTCTCTGGCGGGAAGATCATGCCGCCCGCGCCCTGGAACGGCTCGGCAACGAAGCCTGCGACGTTCTCGGCCCCCAGCTCGAGGATCTTCTCTTCCAGCTGCAGTGCGCAGCGGCGGCCGAATTCGGCCGGGCTCAGCTCACCGCCCTCGGCGTACCAGTACGGCTCGTCGATGTGGGCAACGTCGGGGATCATCCCGCCCATTTCGTGCATGAACTTCATGCCGCCCAGGGCCGTGGCGGCCAGGGTCGAGCCGTGGTAGCCGTTCCAGCGGCCGATCATGATCTTCTTGCTCGGCTGCCCGACCACCTGCCAGTAGCGGCGCACGGTGCGGATCAGCACCTCGTTGGCCTCGGAACCGGAGTTGGTGTAGATGGCGTGGCTGTAGTGGCCCGGCAGCAGGCTGAACAGCAGCTCGGACAGCTCGATCACCGCCGGGTGGGTGGTGTGGAAGAACATGTTGTAGTAGGCCAGCTGGTCCATCTGCGCGGCAGCGGCGGCGGTCAGGTCCTTGCGCCCGTAACCGAGCTGGGTGCACCAAAGGCCGGACATGCCGTCCAGGTAGCGGCGCCCGTCGTTGTCCCACAGGTACAGGCCTTCACCGCGGGTGATGACGCGCGGGCCTTCGGCGTTGAGCGCCTTCTGGTCGAGGAAGGCGTGGATGTGGTGGGCGGCGTCGCTGGCCTGGTAATCGCGGGTGTCGCGTTGCGGCTTAAAAGGTGCGTTCATGGTCGTTCTCCGTGATGTCGGTCAGCGCAGCTGGAACCAGGTGGTCTTGAGTTGGGTGTACTTGTCGAAAGCATGCAGCGACAGGTCGCGGCCAAAACCGGACTGGCGGCCGCCGCCGAAGGGCACGGCCACGTCCAGGGCATCGACCGTGTTCACCGACACGGTGCCGGCCTTGAGCTGGCGCGCCACGCGGTGGGCGCGGTTGAGGTCATCGCTCCACACCGAGGCGGCCAGGCCGTAGACGCTGTCGTTGGCCAGGCGCACGGCCTGGGCCTCGTCGTCGAAGGCGGTGATCGCCAGCACCGGGCCGAAGATTTCCTCACGGGCCAGGGCCGAGTCCGGGCGCACGTCGCTGAACACGGTCGGGGCGATGAAGTTGTCCGAGCCGTTGAAGCTCAGGCGCTGGCCGCCGCACAGCAGGCGCGCGCCCTCGCCCTGGCCCTGCTCGATGGCGGCCATGATGCGGGCGCTCTGGGCGCTGTCGACGATGGCGCCGGCGCGGCTGGCCGGGTCCAGCGGGTCGCCCGGCAGCCAGTTGCGGGCCTTGGCCAGCAGGCGCTCGACGAACTCGTCGTGGATCGAACGCTGCACATACAGCCGCGAGTTGGCCGAGCACACTTCGCCCTGGTTGAAGAAGATGCCGAAGGCGGCCTTCTCGGCGGCCAGGTCCAGGTCCTGGCAGTCGTCGAACACCAGGTTCGGGCTCTTGCCGCCGCATTCCAGCCACACCTGCTTGAGGTTGGACTGGGCCGAGTACTGCATGAAGTACTTGCCCACCTGGGTGGAGCCGGTAAACACCAGGCAGTCCACATCCGGGTGCAGGCCCAGGGCGCGGCCGGCGCTTTCGCCAAGGCCCGGCACCACGTTCAGCACGCCTTCCGGCAAGCCGGCTTCGAGGGCCAGTTGGGCCAGGCGCAAGGCCGAGAACGGCGACTGCTCGGCGGGCTTGAGCACCACGCTGTTGCCGGCGGCCAGGGCCGGGGCGACTTTCCAGGCGGCCATGTCCAGCGGGAAGTTCCAGGGCACCACGGCGCCGATCACGCCCAGCGCTTCACGGGTGATGGTGGCCAGGGCGTTGGCCGCGGTCGGGGCAACCTGGTCGTAGACCTTGTCCAGCGCCTCGCCGTACCAGGCGAACACGTTGGCGGCGCCCGGCACATCGATGTTGTAGGCGTCCATCACCGGCTTGCCCATGTTCAGCGAGTCGAGCAGGGCCAGCTCCTCGCGGTGGGCCATCATCAGCTCGGCCAGGCGCAGCAGCACCTGCTTGCGTGCCGAGGGCGCCATGCGCGCCCAGGGGCCTTGTTCGAAGGCGCGGCGCGCCGAGCGCACGGCCTGGTCGATTTCCGCCTCGCCGCAGGCGGCCACCTGGGCCAGCAGCTGCTGGGTGGCCGGGTTGATGGCGGCAAAGGTTTGCCCGGAGCGCGCCGACAGCGGGCGGCCGTCGATCAGCGCCGAGGTGATGAAGCTTTGCCCAGCAGCGCGCTGCTGCCAATCGCTTTTCGTATGCACGCAGGTCTCCCTTGCGGCCGCACGGGCGGCCGGTTTTGTCGTTCGTATGAGGTGTCGCGCGGGCGTCAGCGCCTTCGCAGGTAGCTTTCCAGCGGGTCCTTGCTCAAGCCTTCCTGGGCCTGGGCCAGGGAGTCGATGAACAGCGAGAACAGTTCGGACTGCTTGGCGATGTCCAGCTTGGTGTAGAGGTTCTTGCGGTGGGTCTTGACCGTGTCTTCGCTGATGCCCAGGCGCTCGGCCAGCGAGCGGGTCGAGTGGCCGCGCAGCAGGTACTGGGCGATGCGGCATTCGCGCTCGGTCAGCAGCGAGGAGCCGAAATTGTTCAGCGCCGCGTTGATCTGCCGGCCCAGGGCGCTCTCGAAGCGCCCGCCGAGCGCGTCGATGTCCAGGTGGCCCCATTGCCGGCGCACCACGGCCGCGACCCAGGGCGCCACGCACTTGAGGTCGTTGACCTGCTGGCGGCTCAGGCGCTGGGTGCTGGCCAGCGACACGGCGATGGTCAGGTCTTCGTCCAATGGCACGATGAAGTTCGGCTCATCTTCCATGTGCGCGTGCTGGTAGAAGGCCAGGAAGTACTCGCTGCGCTTGAAGTGGTCGGGGGCCACGTCGCTCAGCCGGTAGCAACCGGCGGGCACGCCGTCCATGCAGGCGCGGTAGAACGGGCACAGCAGGTAGTAGCCTTCGAGGTAGCGCTGCACGTTGCCTTCCGGCAGCCATGGGCCTTCCTCGTCCTTGACGAACAGTGCCGAGGGCAGGCCCTTGCGCGGGTAGAGGAACACGGTGATGGCCTGGCACGGGGCAAGCAGCTTGAGCGCGGCGAACAGCGCCTCGACGAAGCCCGGCGCGCCCTGGGCGTCGATGACACGCGCCATCTGCGCATACCAGTCGGGCGATTTCAGCCGGTCTTTGCTCATTGTCGTGGTCCCATGCCGGGGTTGTTATGAGGGGAATTCTTGCATGGGTTGGCGGGGGCGGCCATCACCCTTCGGGGTGAGCCTGGGGTGCATGGCGTGGTTTTTTCGGTGCGGGTGAGATCGAGCGCCGCCCGCGCGGCGCATCGCGGATAAATCCGCTCCTACATTTGTTGCATCGTGCCTATGCCTGATAGGCCATGGTTGCCAGCCTTGTTTGTACAGCGCAATTTCTCGGCGGGCGCCAAAGGCGGACAACCATGGCCTGACAGACCGTGGCACGTTGCAACAAATGTAGGAGCGGATTTATCCGCGATGCGCCGCGCGGGCGGCGCGCGATCTCATGACCACAAAAAATCTCAACCCTTCCACCCACAACACCCACGCACATTCCGCACCTATGTCATCATTACCCGCCCAGCCTCTGTGCCCCACCCTGCCCCATGCTGATCGACGAAGAACTGACCCTGAAAAAGCTCGAGACCTTCCTCGCCTTCATGCGCAGCGGCAACCTCGGCCGCGCCGCCGCCGAGCTGTCCACCAGCGCGGTCAGCGTGCACCGGGCCATCCACTCCCTGGAAAGCGCCCTGCGCTGCCCGCTGTTCAAGCACGAAGGCCGTCAGCTGATCCCGCTGGAAAGCGCCTATGTGCTGGAGAAAAAGGCCCGCCAGCTGATCCAGGATGCCGAGCAGATGGTGCGCCAGACCCGCGAGGCCGCGGGCTTCTACGCCGAGCGTTTCCGCCTGGGCGCGCTGTATTCGCTGACCGTGAAGACCGTGCCGAAACTGGTGATGGGCCTGAAGCTGCGGCGCAGCGAGCTGAACATCGACCTGACCCTGGGCTCGAACGTCGAGCTGCTGCAGCGCCTGAAGAACCACGAGCTGGAAGCGATCCTGGTGTCGCTGGATGAGAGCGTGGCCGACCCTGCCTGCGAGCAGCTGGCGCTGTTTTGCGACGACATCTTCCTCGCCGTGCCCACCGATTCTCCGTTTGCCGGGCAGCAGGAAGTGGACCTGGCGGACCTGGCCGACTCTACCTTCATCACCCTGACCCAGGGTTTTGCCACCCACCGCGATGGTGCGCAGGTGTTCCAGCAGGCGGGGTTCGAGCCGAAGGTGGCGATGCAGGTGAACGACATCTTCACCTTGCTCAGCATGGTCAGTTCGGGGGTGGGGTTTGCGCTGTTGCCCGGGCGGATTGCGGCGGTGTACGAGAACCGGGTGAAGTTGATAGCGCTGCAGCAGAGGTATCGGTTGCAGCAGCATATTGGGGTGGTGTTTCTGAAGGCGCGGGAGCGCGAGCCGAACCTGTTGGCGTTGTTGGCGGAATGCCGGATGTATAGCCGGGAGAATTGAGATTGGGGGCGCTTTGCGCCCCTTTCGCGACACAAGGCCGCTCCTACAAACTACCGCGTAACCCTGTAGGAGCGGCCTTGTGTCGCGAAAGGGCTGCAAAGCAGCCCCAGGCCCCTTCAGCCCACCAACCCGCGCACACAGAAATACAGGATCGAAGGCCCCATCAGGCACCCCAACCCGGTATGGAAGGTCGCCGTTAAAGCACCATACGGCACCAACCGCCGATCCGTCGCCGCAAGCCCTGCCGTCACCCCCGACACCGTCCCGGCCAAGCCACCAAACACCATCGCCGAACGCGGGTTGTCCAACGCCAGCAACCGCGCCGACACCGGCGTGAACACCATCACCAGGATCGCCTTGATCAACCCGGTGGCAATCGACAGCGCCACCACATCCGAACTCGCGCCCAGCGCCGCACCGGTCACCGGCCCGACGATGTAGGTCACCGCGCCCGCGCCGATGGTGGTCATGCTCACCGCATCGCGATAGCCGAAGGCATACGCCACCCCAGCGCCCACGATGAACGGCAGCACCGTGCCCAGCAGCAGCGCGATGGCACCGATCATGCCGGCCTTGCGCGCCTCGGTGGCCTGCACTTCGAAGGCCGTGGCGACGATGGCGAAATCGCGCAGCATCGCCCCGCCCATCAGGCCGATGCCAGAGAACAGCGCCATGTCGGCCAGGCCCTTCTGCCCGCCCGTCACGGTACCGCCGACCCAGGCCAGCACCAGGCCGATGACGATGGCGATGGCCGAGCCATGCACGCGGCCGAAAGTCAGGTACTTGGACAACAGCACCGACAGCCACATGATCCCGCCGACCACGGCGAACGCCGTGATCAGGCCATTGTGTTCCAGGGCATTGTCAATGATCGGCCACATCTCAGCGCCCTCCTGCAGGGGCTACCTGCGCAGTCTCAGGGGTGGGTGCCTCCAGCGCCGGCAACGGCTCGCCGCGGTGGCTGCGGCTGATCAGGGCGATGGTCAGGCCACACACCAGCACCGCGCCAATGGCCGCCAGCAGCGCCACCGGCCCGCCGTGCAGGGCGGTGACCACGTTCTGCTGGGCAGCCATGGCCACCACCACCGGGATGTACATGGCGCCCCAGAAACCGACGCCGAACTCGCACTCCTTGCTCATGCCGCCCTGGCGCTGCATGTACAGCCGTGCGCAGATCAGCAGGATCATGGCGATGCCGACCCCGCCCACATTGGATTTGACGCCCAGCAGCACGCCCAGGAAGTCGCCGACGATGACGCCGGCGAGGGTGCACACCGCCAGCAGAGCCACACCATAGATGATCATTGTTGTTGTCCTCAGCTTGTATCGAAGTTGGTTGTTGTTGTTCTTCGAGTTGCAGCGCCGTCATCGGTTGTCGGCCACCTCCTGGCGCAACAGCGCATCGACGGTGTCGGCCCGGGTGCCCTCGACGGCCACCACCCTGCCCTGTTCGAACACCGGCCGGGCCAGGCCGCTGAGCACGCTGCCAGGCGGCATCTCCAGGTGCAGGCGCACCCCGCGTTCATAGGCGTTGCGCAGCGTGGCACGCCAATCCACCTGCCGCGCCATGTTGCCGGCGAGGTCATCGCGCAGGCGTTGCGGGTCGTGGATCGGCCGGGCGCTGCTGCCGCTCAGGTAGGTGATGCGCGGGCGGCGCAGCTGCACCTGGGCGAAGGCTGCGGCCAGCTCGGCGGCCGGGCCGTCGAGCAACGCGCAGTGCGACGGCACGCTGACCGCCAGGCGCCGGGCCACGCCCTGGCCAAGGCGGCGGGCGCGGGCGGCGACCGCGGCCATGGCGCTGTCGCTGCCGGCGATGACGAACTGGTTGTCGCTGTTGAGGTTGGCCAGGTACACCTCGCCGCCCACCTCGGCCAGCAAGTGTTCGACACGCGCCTGGTCGAGGCCGCTGAGGGCGGTCATGCCGTAGCCCTGCGGGTAGGCGCAGTGCATCAGCTTGCCGCGCAGCGCCACCAGGCGCACGGCATCGGCAAAGGCCAGAGCGCCGGCGGCGACGGCGGCTGGGTAGGCGCCGATCGACAACCCGGCCACATAGTCCGGCGCCGGGCTGCGCTGCATCAGCCAGCGCGCCCAGGCGACCCCGGCCAGCAGCAGGCAGAGCTGCACGGCCTGGGTCGTCTGCAGCGCTTGCGCGGTGTCCAGCGCCAGCACCTGCTGATGCAACGCATCGCTGGCCTCCTCCAGCAGCGCCGCGCTGCCCTCGGGCAGGCGGTGCAGCATCCCCGCCTGCTGGGCGCCCTGGCCGGGGAAGGCGAACAGGCTGCTCACGCTGCGCACTCCAGCAACGCCCACGGGTCGGCCACCAGCTGCGCGCCGCTGGCCGACTTGAGCAGCACGCGCCGCGCCATGCCGGCCCATTCGCGCAGGGCGATGGCGCCGGCCGGGGTTTGCAGCTGCACGTCGATGCGGCAAGGGCCGCAATCGAGAATATCCAGCAGCTCGCGCGCCTTGGTCCGGGCCAGGGGTTGCGGCGTGCGCAGCAGCACATCGAGGTCGCTGGCAGCGTGTACTGCGCCAACGCCCGTGGCCAATTGATAACCGACGCTGCCGGTCGGCCCCCAGGCCAGCCCGCTGGCATCGAGCACGGGCGCCACGCTGGCCAGCGCCTGCAAGGCAGCCCAGGGGCTGTCACCCTGCCAGCGCAGCGCTTCGGGGCTGAGCTGGCGGGCAATGTCGGCCAGCGGCATCTGCACGCCCAGGCGCTGTTCCCGCCCTGCCCCGCGCAGGCCCACGGCCACCCAGCCCTCGGCGCACACGGCCCGGCGTACCACCACCGGCTGGCCGGCCGCGAGTACCTGGCGGGCCCAGGCCGGGGCGTCGGCGGGCAACGCTGCCGGGGGCATTCCCCAAAGCAGGTCATGGGGCTGCGGGGCGTTCATCTCAGGCCTCCTGCCATTGGCTGCGCAGGCGTGCCCGCACCTCGCGGGAGGCGCTGCGATGCTCGCCGGCCAGGCGCGACGACAGGTCGGTGCAGCGGCCGATATCGCGCACGGCTTCGGCCAGGCAGGCACGTACCTGCGCCAGGTCGGCCGCCGTCGGCGCATCGGCGTTGTCCACGCTCAGGCGCCGCCACAACAGGCCCAGCGAGGCATAGCTGGCCAGGTCGTAGGCCATGGGAGGCACTTCGGCGGCCAGGGCTTCGAGCTGTTCGACGCTGCGCAGGGTGATGCGCGCCGCCGCCGCCTTGCCCATGGCATGCACCATCACCCCGCTGTCATCCAGGGCGATCAGCCGTTGTGCCTGGTAGCCGTGGGCGAGAAACGCCCCGGACATGGCCTTGCCCACCAGCAGGCCGATGACCGGGTGCCCGGCCAGGCGTGCCTGGGCATACGCCTGCACCGCGCCCGCCAGGGCCTGGTGGATGCCCAGGGCTTCTTCGCGGCGGCCGTAGGCCTGGCTTGGCACATCGATGACCGCGACGATGGCGCGTTTCTCGCCATCGCGGTCGAGCGCCATGGCCTCGCTCACCGCCTTGGCCAGGCCCCAGCCTTCGAGCAGGCCGACCTCGCCCGAGCGGGCGCGGGGGAATGGGTTTTGGGCATCCGGCACCACGGCGATAAAGCGCGCCAGGCGCTGGTCCAGTTCGCCATCGATGACCTTCACCGAGGCGGGATAGCCCGCCAGGGCTTCGCCACCGGCCAGGCCCGGCAGCCAGTTCAGGGCACGGTTCATGGGGCATCTCCTTGGTAGAGGGCGCGCACGGCGGCGGCATCCAGTTGCGGGCAGTCGGCGCCCAGGCTGGCCAGCCGCTGCAGGTACCAGGCGTGCTGGCCGGCGCGGTCGGCGGGCGTGGCGGCCAGCAACTGCAGCAGTTGCTGGCGAATGCTTTCGACGTCGTCGGCCACGTAGCCGTCCACCAGGCCGCTGGCGTGGCGCTGCTCGCCACCGGTCAGGCTCCAGATGAACGGGCGGTCCGTGGCGTCGTATTCGCCGATGCCGGCTTCCTGCTCGATCACCTGCGGGCCGTTCAGGCCCAGGCGCGCTTCGCGGGTGACCAGCAGGTGGCTGCACAGGCCGGCGGCGATGGACATGCCACCAAAGCAACCGACCGAACCTGCGACCAGCCCGACCACCGGCTGATAGGCGCGCAGCTCGACGATCGCCGCCTGGATCTCGGCAATCGCCGCCAGGCCCAGGTTGGCCTCCTGCAGGCGCACGCCGCCGGTTTCCAGCAGCAGCACGGCGCAGGTGGGGATGCCGTTGCGGTTGTCTTCGATGGCCAGCTCCAGGGCGCCGGCAATCTTGGCCCCGCCCACCTCGCCCATGCTGCCGCCCTGGAAGGCGCCTTCGATGGCGGCGATGACGGTGTTGCGCCCCTGCAACTGGCCCTTGGCGATGACCACGCCGTCGTCGGCCTGGGGCACGATGCCCTGGCGCGGCAGCCAGGGCGACATCAGCCGTTCGAAGGGGCCGAGCAGTTCGCGAAAGCTGCCAGGGTCGAGCAAGGCGCGGGCACGCTGGCGCGCACCGAGTTCGACGAAGCTGCGGCTTTGCAGCAGGCGGGCGATGTCAGTCATGGGCGATCTCCTCGAAACCTTGCTCCAGGCGCAGGCGCACCACCCCGGGCGTGGCGCCGAAATCATGGATGTCGATCTTCACCGCCGGTACGCTGCGGCCTTCGAACAGGCGCTGGAACAGCTGGCCCCAGCGGGCGCTGCTGCCGTTGACCGAGGTCACCACCTGGATGTCCAGCTGGCCAGGGGTGCCGGGTTCGATCAGCACTTCCAGGTCGCCGGAGCTGACGCAGCCGACCAGGGTGCGGCCGCGGCCGGGCTCGGCGGCGGGGAATTGAAAGTTCAGGGTTTCCATGTCACAGGCTCCCGGTCTTGTCGAGGAACAGGCAGGCGGCCAGCAGGTCGGCGGCGCCGCCTGGCGAGGCATTCATGTGCAGCAGCTGGGCGTCGAGCAGGCGCAGCTGGCGGCGGCCGTCGAGGCTGGCGCAGCCGCCGGCGTCGAGCACGGCGCGGGCGCCCTGCTGCAGGGCTTGCAGGCCTTGCGGGCCGGCGCGCCAGAGCACGCAGGTGTCGCTCAGGGCGGCCATGATCGCCAGCAAGGCGTCGAGGCGGGCCTGGGTTTCGCTGGCGCCGGCGGCGCGGCTGCGGCGCAGTTGCGGCAGGCCATGTTCGATCACCGCCGGGAAGCCTTGCTGGGCCTGCTCGCGGGCACCGCTGGCGCCGTAACGGCGGCGTACCTGGTTGCCGTGGCTGTCGGGGGTTATGGCGGCCGGGTCGTCGATCAGGGCAATACGGCCGGCGCGTGCGGCTACGGCTGCGGCGTCGGCGCGGGTGTCCAGGGTGCGCGCCGCTACCAGCAGGCCCAGGGCCCAGATGGCGCCGCGGTGGGTGTTGACGCCGCCGGTAGCGGCCAGCATCTGGGCTTCGCCTTCGCGGCCGATGCGGCCCAGGGCGGTGCGCAGCGGTAGGCCGACCGCGCCATGCTGCTCGGCGGCTTCGGCCATTTGCCGCAGGCATGGCCACAGGGCCAGGGCCGAGGCGTGCATCAGGGGCAGGCTCATGTCGCGGTGGGCGCCACTGCTGCGGCGGTCGACCAGGCCGGGTTTGGGCGAAAGTTCGGCTTCGTCGATCAGGGACTCGACGGCGAGGTCGGCCAGGTGATCGGGCAGCGGGATTGTGCTTGCTTTTGCTGGCCCTATCGCCTGCAAGCCGGCGCCCACAGGGGGGCGCAGCGGCGCCACGGTTTCGAGTGTCTGCATCACCAGCTCCTGAACCGTGCGGGCGGGTTGTAGAGGCCACCAGACCAGTCCACCAGGTCGGCGATGCTGCGCGCGGCGAGCAGTTCGCGGCTGGCGTCGGTGCGGCGGATGCCGAGGTCTTCGGGCAGCGCCACCAGGCCTTGCTGGCGCAGGCGCAGGGTGTCTTTGGGGTCGTGGCGCAGGCCGATGGCGGTGACCCCGGCCACGGCGGCGATCATCTGCTGGCGCTCTTGCAGGCTGCGCGCCTTGTACAGGTAGGCGATGCCCTCTTCGGTGAGCAGGTGGGTGACGTCGTCGCCGTAGATCATCACCGGCGCCAAGGGCATGCCGGCCTTCTTCGCCACTTCGACCGCATCGAGGGTTTCGACGAAGGTGGGCTTGCCGCCTTCCTGGTAGGTCTCGACCATCTGCACCACCAGCTTGCGGCCGCGTTCGAGCATCGTCTCGGGCACGGTCATGTCCAGCCAGGCCGGGGTTGCGTGGCGCCGGCCACGGGGGTCGTGGCCCATGTTCGGCGCACCGCCGAAGCCGGCCAGGCGGCCACGGGTGACGGTGGAGGAATGGCCATCGCCATCGACCTGCAAGGTGGCGCCAATGAACAGGTCGACCGCGTACTGCCCGGCCAGCTGGCACATCATGCGGTTGGAGCGCAGCGAGCCGTCGCGGCCGGTGAAGAACACGTCCGGGCGCTGGGCGATGTAGTCTTCCATGCCCAGCTCGGTACCAAAGCAATGCACGCTTTCGACCCAGCCGGTTTCGATCGCCGGGATCAGGGTCGGGTGCGGGTTGAGGGTCCAGTTGCGGCAGATCTTGCCCTTCAGGCCCAGCGATTGGCCATAGGTAGGGAGGATCAGCTCGATGGCGGCGGTGTTGAAGCCGATGCCGTGGTTCAGCGACTGCACCTGGTGTTTTTCGTAGATGCCGCGGATCGCCATCATCGCCATCAGCACGTGCACCGGCTTGATGTGGCGCGGGTCGCGGGTGAACAGCGGCTCGATGTAGAACGGCTGGTCGGCGACCACCACGAAATCCACCCACGAGGCCGGGATGTCGACCCGTGGCAGGTCGTCGACGCGGTCCACCAGCTGGTTGACCTGGGCGATCACCAGGCCGTCGCTGAAGGCGGCTGGCTCGACCAGGGCCGGGGTGTCTTCGGTGCTGGGGCCGGTGTACAGGTTGCCGTCGCGGTCGGCCATGAAGCCGGCGACCAGGGTGACGTTGGGGATCAGGTCGACCAGCAGCCGCGAGTACAGCTCGATGTAGGTGTGGATGGCGCCCACTTCGAGCAGGCCGTCTTCGAGCAGTTGGCCGATGCGCAGGCTCTGCGGGCCGGCGAAGGAGAAGTCGAGCTTGCGTGCGATGCCGCGCTCGAACAGGTCCAGGTGCTCGGCGCGGCTGACGCTGGGCATGATCATGTGCAAGTCGTGCAGGCGCTCGGGGTCGGCCTTGGCCAATGACCGCGAGAGGAAGTCGGCCTGCTTCTGGTTGTTGCCTTCGAGCACCACCCGGTCGCCGGGGGCGATCAACAGCTCCAGCGCCTCGACGATACGCTCGGTAGGCAGCACCACACCGTCGGCCAGGTGGCGCACACGTTCGAGGCGGCGCTGCTTCTCGGCGCGCCGCCGCGACCATTGCGGCGGTGGATTGTTGGTTATGGTCATTGGGTGACTCCACGGGTTCGCTGTCGTGGAGGCACAGTAGGACGGGCTGCCCAGGCCGATCAATCAAGCCGGGCACGCAATCGTTACGCTCAGGTTAACGATTGCAGGCCGATCAGCGCCGAGGCGATGGCAAACGCACCAGCGACCAGCCAGCCTCGGGCTCTTCCAGCACCAGGCGCACGCCGCCCAGCGGGGTGGGGTCGAGCAGCTTCGGCGCCAGGTCGCCGACCATCCAGTTGGCGGTGTTTGCGGCGATGATGCGGCCATCGGCACTGATCAGCACCGCTTCGTTGTCCAGGCGCATCAGGCTGCACACCAGCATCTTCTCCAGGTTGTGCAGCGACAGGTCGAGCCCTGCCACGCCGATGAAGCGGCCCTCGACGAGGATCGGCATGGTGAAGGTCAGCACATACATGTTGGTGCCGTAGAGGTCCACGTAGGGGCCTTCCACGCTGCTGCTGCGCGAGTCGCGCGGGCGGGCGTACCAGGGCATGTTGGTGTAGTCGTAGAAGTTCTCGCGGCGGCGGTCGAAGTTCGGGCGCAGCGGCAGGGTCTTGCCACCGTCGGCCAGGTACCACCACTCCAGGTGCATCTCGCGGTCGGCCAGGCAGCCGGGTTCGACGATCACCCCGCCGCCGCAGCCGAAGGCGCCGGTGGCCAGCAGTTGCTCATCGATGGCCGGGCGCAGCAGGGCCAGGTCCTTGGAGGCCGGCTCGCGGCCTTCGGCCAGCACCCGGCGCCACTGCTCGGCCGCCACATCCACCAGCTGCCGCACCTGGCCGAAGATGGTGCCCACCGTGCTGTTGAGCTGCCGGGCGCAGAGCAGCAGAGGGTCGCTATCGATCGCGGTAGACATGGCATTTCCTCACGCAGGTATTTTTGTACGTTGTTGTGCTCAAGGGGTCAGGCCGGGCTTTCGCCTGCGGCCAGCAGTTCCAGGCGCAGCGCCATCAGGCGCTTGATGCCGCGGCTGACATGCGCTTCGGCCAGCGCACCGGCCAGTACCGCGTCACCGTTGACCAGGGCATCGAGAATCGCCCGGTGTTCGTGTTCGATCACGCTGACCTCGCCACCGCCTGCCGCCTCCATCCACAAAAGCTCGCCGACTTCCGACTGCAGGCGCATTTCGGCGTGGGTCAGGCGCAGCGACTGGGCCGCGGCCGCCACCTCGATATGGAACCGCGCATCGGCGCGGTGGCGCGCCAGGCGCGTGCTGGCCTGGGCCAGCGACTCGATGTGCTGGGCAATGCGCGCCTGCTGCTCGCGCGAGCTGCGCTGCGCGGCCAGGCGTGCGGCGGTGCCGGAGATCGCCATCTGCTCGTCACCCAGGTCGCGCAGGTCGGGGCCGCTCATTTCGCGCAGGCGGGCCAAGAGCAGCGGCTCGGGCAGCTCGACCGGCGCGCAGACGAAGCTGCCGCCGTTGCGCCCGCGGCGGGTTTCGATCAGCCCGCGCTGGCGCAGCACCACCAGCGCTTCGCGCAAGGTCACGGTGGCCACTCCCAGTTGCAGCGCCAGCTCGCTTTCGCTGGGCAGTTGCTGGCCTTCGGTGAACAGCCCCAGTTCGATGGCCTCCACCAGCCTGCGCGCCACTTCGTCGGTACGGCCTTCCTGGCGCAGGCGAATGAACGCGGTGCTGCGGGCAGTATTCAGGGCACTCAATTGACTCTCCCTTTTCAGTGTGTTCGACCTGGCCCTGAGGCATGGGGCTAAACGTTCAGTTCCGTATCTTATAGCGATTGGGCGGCGGCTGATACGGTTGCCGCCACCCCTGCGCGGCCGCTTGCTTGCCGCCTGCGACCAATTATCGCCTTGGCAGTTGGCAAACTTCAAACATTAAGATATGTTTTCATATGTTTACGGCTTGTACCACAACGATAAAACCCCTCAAGGGAACCGCCATGCAAACAAACCTACTCATCAACGGCCAGCTGATTGCCGGTGAGGGCGCCAGCCAGCCTGTCTACAACCCCTCCCTGGGCGAGGTGATGGTTACCCTCAACGAGGCCAGCAGCGCCCAGGTGGATGCCGCCGTGCAGGCCGCCGACCAGGCGTTCGATGGCTGGTCGCAAACCCCACCCAAGGACCGCGCCGCCCTGCTGCTCAAACTTGCCGACCGCATTGAGGCGCAGGCCGAGGTGTTCGCCTCGCTCGAATCGCAGAACTGCGGCAAGCCCTACCAGGCAGCGCTCAACGACGAGATCCCCGCCGTTGCCGACGTGTTCCGCTACTTCGCCGGCGCCAGCCGCTGCATGAACGGCTCGGCCGGCGGCGAGTACCTGCCCGGCCACACCTCGATGATTCGCCGCGACCCGCTGGGCGTGGTCGCCTCCATCGCGCCGTGGAACTACCCGCTGATGATGGTGGCCTGGAAGCTCGCCCCGGCCCTGGCTGCCGGCAACTGCGTGGTGCTCAAGCCGTCCGAGCAGACGCCGCTGACCGCGCTGAAACTGGCCGAGCTGATCAACGCGCTGTTTCCGGCCGGCGTGGTCAACATCCTGTTCGGCAAGGGCCCAAGCGTGGGCGAGCCGCTAGTGACCCACCCCAAAGTGCGCCTGGTGTCGCTGACCGGCTCCGTGGCCACCGGGGCACGCATCGTCGCCAATACCGCCAGCAGCGTGAAGCGCACGCACATGGAGCTGGGCGGCAAGGCCCCGGTGCTGATCTTCGACGACGCCGACATCGACGCCGCCGTCGAGGGCATCCGCGCCTTCGGCTTCTACAATGCCGGCCAGGACTGCACCGCCGCCTGCCGTTTGTATGTGCAGCAAGGCGTCTACGAGGCCTTCGTGGAAAAACTCGGCCAGGCGGTGGGCAGCATTCGCCATGGCCTGCAGGACGACCCGCAGACCGAGCTGGGCCCGCTGATCACCCGCGACCACCTGGAGCGCGTGGCAGGCTTCGTCGAGCGCGCCAAGGCGCAGCCGCACATCCGCGTGGTCACCGGTGGCAACCGCGTGCCGGGCCCGGGCTACTTCTTCGAGCCGACGGTGCTGGCCGATGCCCGCCAGGACGATGAGATCGTCCAGCGCGAAGTGTTCGGCCCGGTGGTCAGCGTCACCCCGTTCAGCGACGAAGCCCAGGCCCTGGCCTACGCCAACGACTCCGACTACGGCCTCGCCTCGTCGGTGTGGACCGCCGATGTCGGGCGCGCCAACCGCCTGGCGGCGCGCCTGCAGTATGGCTGCACCTGGGTCAACACCCACTTCATGCTGGTCAGCGAGATGCCTCACGGCGGCATGAAGCAGTCTGGCTACGGCAAGGACATGTCCATGTACGGGCTGGAAGACTACACCTGCGTGCGCCATGTGATGTTCAAGCACTAAAACCGTTTTCGCGTTCGCCATAAAACATATAACACAATAGGTAATATGGCTTTGCGCGCTCACCGCGCGCCCTGCCAGCACCTGCACGAGGTGAAACACCATGCTCATCACCGGCATCAAGAGCCGCCCGGTCTATGACCGCCTGCAGCCGATGGCCAGTGGCCTGCGCCACCTGGTCGCCGGCCAGGGCAGCGGCGGCACGGCCATGCTGCGCCTGATCGGCGACATGACCGCGGCCCAGCGCCAGGCCAGCACCCTGCTCTACTCCACCGAGACCTTTTCCGGCCACAACCACCTGGCCGAACTGCGCAAGGCCGACGTCGGCGAGCTGCAGGTGTTCGACAGCAACCAGGCGCTGATCGACGGCCTGCGCCAGCTGCTCGGCAGCGCGCACATGGGCACCCGGCTGTACCTGAGCGGCTCGGAAAGCTTCATCGGCACCACCATGCAGGCGGCCAACGCGGTGGACCTGAACCGTGACGAGGTGCTGCGCGAACACAGCGGCACCCTGGTGCGGCGCGTGTGGTGCGCGCACTGCGACACCTACACCGAAAACGTCACCCACCGCGTGTTCACCTGCCCCGGCTGCCAGCTGGACCTGGTGGTGCGCGACCACTATTCGCGCCGCCTGGCCGCCTTCCAGGGCATCAAGGCCGACGGTGAAGTCCCGGGCGAAATGCCAGCTGCCGAGGAGCTCGACACGTGAACACCCATAACGGAACCCTCAGCGTGCGGGTCACCCGCATCGAGACGCTGACCCCGGAAATCAAGCGCTTCACCTTCGTCGACCCGCACGGCAAGCACCTGCCGGCGTTCTCCGGCGGCAGCCATGTGGTGGTGGTGATGCAGGACGGTGACAAGACCCACCGCAACGCCTACTCGCTGATGGGTTCGCCCTACGACTCCAGCGCCTACCAGATTGCCGTGCGCCGGGTCGAAGGCGGCCGTGGTGGTTCGCGCCACCTGCACGAGCAGGTCGAGGAAGGTGCGCTGCTGCAGATCCTGCAGCCGGCCAACCTGTTCCCGCTGGCCAAGCACGCCCGCCAGCACGTGTTCATCGCCGGGGGCGTGGGCATTACCCCGGTGTACTCGCAGATGGAAGAGCTGCACATCAAGCAGGCCGACTTCGAGCTGCACCTGGCCGTGCGCGGCCCCGAGCACATCGCCCTGGGCGAGGAGCTCAAGGCCCGCTATGGCGAGCGCGTGCAGCTGTATGTGCAAGGCGTCGATGCGCGCATGGACATCCGCCAGATCCTCGCCGAACGCCCGCTGGGCAGCCACGTGTACGTGTGCGGCCCGGACAGCATGATCGACGACACCCTCGACAGCGCCCGCGCCCTCGGCTGGACCGACAGCCACATCCACTACGAGCGCTTCGTCGAGCAGGGCTCCAGCGGCCAGCCGTTCAGCGTCACCCTCGCCCGCCAGGGCGTGACCCTCGAAGTGCCGCCCGACCAGTCGCTGCTCGAAGCCGCCGAACAGGCCGGCTACAAGGTGCCCTACCTGTGCCGCGGCGGCGCCTGCGGCTACTGCGAAACCGAAGTGCTGGAACTGGACGGCGAACTGGACCACCGCGACGACTGGCTGAGCGAGCAAGACAAGCTCGAGCGCCGCAAATTCATGCCCTGCGTATCCCGCGCCACCTGCAGCCGCCTGGTCGTAGACCTCTGAGACGAGAACAAACCATCATGACCGTATTCAAGCCGATCGAAACCTACTGCGACGACTACACCTACAGCAACAGCCGCGAGGCGATCCTGCGCCTGCCCTTCCCCTACCCGGAAGACCAGTACATGTACTCGATGAACGTCGAGCCCCATGTACCGTTCGGCGTCGGCGCCCTGCGCGCGCAGTTCGACATCGACGAGCACTACATCTCCGAGTGCCACCACCGCGCGCACACCCTCGACAGCCAGCCGGGCGTGCACTACGCCGCCCTGCCGCACATGATGGAAGCGCAGTGGGACCTGCTGGAGCTGCTGATGGAGTGCTACTCGCGGGACTTCCCCGAGCATTTCACCCTGGAGAAGAACGGCAGCCAGTGGCACTGGATCAACCGCCCGCTGCAGATCGACCAGACCTTCACCTTCGGCGACGCCAGCACCCTGCCGATGGAGCCGATGGAGTACATCACCCGCCAGGCCCAGGGCGAGTTCATCCTTCTCGAAGAGCGTGACGAAACCCTGGTGATGGGCGCCGGCATGGCCACCCAGCGCGCCGACTACTCGCTGCGCTTCAACTTGGGCATGAGCTTCATGGAGTTCCACGGCCCGGTGCCCAAGCTGCACGAAATGGGCATCCTGCAGCGCGCCCTGAAGTTCCTGCTGCGCCTGCGCCCAGGCCACCCGGTGCGCCGCACCAACTGGTCGATCACCGTCAACCCGCGCCTGGAAACCTCGGCCGAAACCCTGCCGGACTGGGCCCCGGACCGCACCACGGTGACGCCGGAGAACGCCGGCGAGCGGGTCAACCTGCGCATCGAACTGCAACCGCTGCACCGCCTGCCGCGCAGCAACGCGGTGCTGTTCCCGGTACGCACCTACCTGGTCAGCCTCAAGGAGCTGGCCGAGGCCGCACCGCAGTGGGCCAAGCGCATGCACCGGGTGATCCGCGACCTGGACCAGGAGCTGGTCGACTACAAGGGCTTCACCCGCTACCGCGATGCCATGGTGGCGTGGCTGTCGCAGTACGACGACGGCACGCCTGTCGACGAAAGTCTGCAGCAGTAAACCTTTAGCCCACGAGCGCGCCATACTGGCGCGCTTTTTCGTAATGCCATGCATGCCAACCAGGGATCACCCCCGATGAAAAAAACAATACGCAATGCCTTGCCCGAAAGCTGGAGCCTGGTGTTCTCCGCCGCCGCCTCCGCCTATGGCGTGGGGCTGCTCGGCCTGTGGGCGCTGCCGTTTCTGATCAGCGCCATCATCAATGACCTCAAGCTCAACGAAGCCCAGGCCGGGCTACTGATGTCGGCCGAGTTCATCTTCACCATGCTCGCCTCGTTGCTGGTGGCGCCGTTCATGGGCCGCGCCCCGCGCCGCAGCCTGGCGCTGGCGGGCACCCTGCTGGCAATTGCCGCAAACCTTGCAAGTGCGCACATGACCGACCTCTATGCCCTGGGCGCCGTGCGCTGCGTGGCCGGGGTCGGTGCCGGCCTGGCGCTGGCCTGCGGCAATGCCTGCGTGGCCAGCGCAACGCAGCCCGACCGCATCGCCGGGCACATGAACATCCTCTCGGTGCTGCTGATGATCGTGGTGATGCTCGGCTATGCCAAGGTGATGGCGCTGTTCGGGCTGGCCGGGCTGTACTACGCGATGGCCGCGACCATGGCGCTGATGCTGCTGGCGATCCCGGCGATGGAGCAGCGTGCGCCGCGGGCCGACGCCACGCACACCACGCCCCAGGGCTCGAGCAATGTGCTGCTGAGCCTGCCGGCGATCTGCATGATGCTGGCGATGTTCGTGTTCCAGGCCCGCGACACCATGGGCTGGGCGTTCGTCGAGCGCATCGGCACGCTGGTGGGCTACAGCGGTGACGAGCTGGGCATGCTGCTGTCGTTCCAGTCCTTCATCGGCCTGATCGGGCCATTGCTGGCGGCGATGATCGGCAAGCGCTTCGGGCTGAGCACGCCGGTGATCCTGGCCATCCTGCTGACCGGCGCAACCAGCCTGTGCTATGTGCTGGGCGAGCATTCCAAGCCCATGTACACCATGGGTGTGATGACCATCTGCATTACCTACTTCTATGCCTTGAGCTACCTGACCGGGCTGGCCGCCGCGCTGGACCGCGAAGGGCGTGTGGTGGCTGCGGCGAGCAGCTTCCTGAGCCTGGGGCTGGCGGTAGGGCCGGCGATTTCCGGCGGGCTGATTTCGCTGGGCGGGTTCAGCCTGGCGGCCTGGGGCATTGGCGTGACCGTGGTGCTGACCTTGCTGCTGGTATCCATCCCCTTGGCGAGCATTCGCCGCGAGCACGTTACCGTAGGGTTGGCGGCCGCTTGAGGTAGGCGGCGCGGTTGAGATCGAGCGCCGCCCGCGCGGCGCATCGCGGATGAATCCGCTCCCACATTTGTTGCAACGTACCTATGCCTGATAGGCCATGGTTGACAGCCTTGTTGGTACGACGCAATTTCTCGGCGGGCGCCAAGAGCGGGCAACCATGGCCTGACAGACCGTGGTACGTTGCAACAAATGTAGGAGCGGATTCATCCGCGATGCGCCGCGCGGGCGGCGCTCGATCTTGACCACGCTGAAAAACTCGACCCAGGCAAAAACGCAGACTCCCCCTGCATATTTGCCGATTGTGTACGACAAATTCGCATGCCAGGATCTCGCGATACTCCAGCGGCCTCCAGACTTCACTTGGAAAATCAATAACAAAGCAGGGAGAACGCGATGACCGCGCACGCTCACACCTCGGCAACGGCTCATGTACTGGCCGAGGTCCGCAACCAGATTGGCCACCTCACCCTCAACCGCCCCGCCGGCCTCAATGCCCTGACCCTGGACATGGTGCGCAGCCTGCGCCAGCAGTTCGACCGCTGGGCCGACGACCCGCAGGTGCTGGCCGTGGTGCTGCGCGGCGAAGGCCCCAAAGGCTTCTGCGCCGGCGGCGATATCCGCTCGCTGCACGACAGCTACAAGGCCGGCGACACCCTGCACGAAGACTTCTTCGCCGAGGAATACGCCCTCGACCTGCTGATCCACCGCTACCGCAAGCCGGTGCTGGTGCTGATGGACGGCTTCACCCTCGGCGGCGGCATGGGCCTGGCCCAGGGCTGCGACCTGCGCGTCGTCACCGAACGCAGCCGCCTGGGCATGCCCGAGGTCGGCATTGGCTACTTCCCGGATGTGGGCGGCAGCTACTTCCTGCCGCGCATCCCGGGCGAGCTGGGCATCTACCTGGGGGTCAGCGGCGCCCAGGTGCAGGCCGCCGACGCGCTGTACTGCGGGCTGGCCGACTGGTACGTGCCCAGCGACAAGCTCGCGGCCCTGGATGAAGGGCTGGACCGCCTGAACTTCACCGGCAACCCGCTCAAGGACCTGCAAAACCTGCTGGCCAAGCTCGGCAGCCAGACGCTGGACGACGCGCCACTGGAAAAGCTGCGCCCGGTCATCGACCACTTCTTCGCCCTGCCCGACCTGAGCGCGATCATCGAGCAGCTGCGCGCGGTGAGCATCGGCGACAGCCACCAGTGGGCGCTGGCCACCGCCGACCAGCTGGAAAGCCGCTCGCCGCTGGCGATGGCGGTTACCCTGGAGATGCTGCGCCGTGGCCGCCATCTCTCGCTGGACGACTGCTTTGCCATGGAGCTGCACCTGGACCGCCAGTGGTTCCAGTACGGCGACATCATCGAGGGCGTGCGCGCGCTGATCATCGACAAGGACAAGCAGCCGCGCTGGAACCCGCCGACCTTGGCCGGCCTGCAGCGCCAGCGGGTCGACCAATTCTTCGAAGGCCTGTGAGCCTGGGAGTACACAGATGCAAGACCTGGAACTGAGCGAAGAGCAGATCATGATCCGCGACATGGCCCGGGATTTTGCCCGCGGCGAGATCGCGCCGCACGCCCAGGCATGGGAAAAGGCCGGCTGGATCGATGACGGCGTGGTGCGCAAGATGGGCGAGCTGGGCCTGCTCGGCATGGTGGTGCCGGAAGACTTCGGCGGCAGCTTCACCGACTACGTCGCCTACGCCCTGGCGGTCGAGGAAATCGCCGCCGGTTGCGGCGCCACCGGGGCGATGATGAGCATCCACAACTCGGTGGGCTGTGGCCCGCTGCTGGCCTATGGCAATGCCGAACAGCAACAGGCGTGGCTGCCGCGCCTGGCCAGTGGCGAGGTGATCGGCTGCTTCTGCCTGACCGAACCGCAGGCCGGCTCCGAGGCGCACAACCTGCGCACCCGCGCCGAGCTGGTGGACGGTGAGTGGGTGATCAATGGCGCCAAGCAGTTCGTCAGCAATGCCCGCCGTGCGGGGCTGGCCATCGTCTTCGCGGTGACCGACCCGCAGCTGGGCAAGAAAGGCCTGTCGGCATTCCTGGTGCCGACCGACAACCCAGGCTTCAAGGTTGACCGCAGCGAGCACAAGATGGGCATCCGCGCCTCCGACACCTGCGCGGTCACCTTCGACAACTGCCGCATCCCCGCCGCCAACCTGCTGGGCGAACGTGGCAAGGGCCTGGCGATTGCGCTGTCGAACCTTGAAGGCGGGCGTATCGGCATTGCCGCCCAGGCGCTGGGGATTGCCCGCGCGGCGTTCGAGGCGGCGCTGGTGTATTCGCGTGAGCGGGTGCAGTTCGGCAAGCCGATCAACGAACACCAGAGCATCGCCAACCTGCTGGCCGACATGCAGGTGCAGGTCAATGCCGCGCGCCTGCTGATCCTGCATGCCGCGCGCCTGCGCAGTGCTGGCAAGCCGTGCCTGTCGGAGGCCTCCCAGGCGAAGCTGTTCGCCTCGGAGATGGCCGAGCGGGTGTGCTCGATGGCGATCCAGGTGCATGGCGGGTATGGGTACCTGGAGGATTATCCGGTGGAGCGGCATTACCGGGATGCGCGGATCACGCAGATCTATGAAGGGTCCAGCGAGATTCAGCGGATGCTGATTGCGCGGGAGTTGAAGCACTATCCGCTGTGATGCTACCGGCCTCATCGCCGGCAAGCCGGCTCCCCCAGGTATGGACTGCCGCCAAGAAGTTGGACACCCATCCAACCCTTGAGGGCAGTCCAGATACGGCAGCGCTGCTGACAATACTGTGGGAGCCGGCTTGCCGGCGATGAGGCCCGCACAGTCAGCGGCGTTGTTTGAAGGTTTCCGACGGCAGCTCGCCAAAGCGCTGGCGGTAGATTTCGGCAAACCGCCCCAGGTGCAAAAAGCCATAATCCATCGCCAGCTCAGTCACGCTGCGCACCGTGCAGCTGCCATCGCCCAGGCACGCATGCACCCGCTCCAGCTTGCGCTGGCGCACGTACTGCTTGGGCGTGGTGCCCAGTTGCCGGTCGAACAGCGCATACAACGAACGCACGCTCATGCACGCCTGCTCGGCCAGGGTCTCGGCCGCCAGCTCCAGTTTCAGGTTGCGCTCGATGTAGTCGAGAATCCGCTCCAGGCTCGCACCCGGGCTGGCCAGGCGCTCGCGGCGGATGTTGGTGCTCATCAAGGTCAGCAGCTTGCTGGCCACGATCTCGCTGTAATGCCCCTGCACCCGCGGCAGCGAATCGCTGACCTCGGCCTCGTGGCAGACCATCGCCAGCAAGTTGACGAAACCGTCCAGCTCATCGAGCCGGTAATGGTTGCGCAAAAACCGCACGCCGCCGTCTGGCCGCTGCCAGCGTTGCTCCTCGCAGATCGAGTCGAGCAGCCGGGTCGGCAGCTTGAGGATGAATTTTTCGCAGTCGTGCGAATACGTCAGGTCGACCGGGTCGTCCGGGTTGATCAGCAGCAGCTCGCCCGGCACCAGGTGGTGCTCGCGCTGGTGGCCGCGCCACAGGCAGTTGCCGCTGAGCAACACCTGCAGGTGGTAGATGGTTTCCAGGGCGGGCGAGGTGACCCGCACGCTGCCGCCGTAGCTGATGCGGCACAGGTCGAGGTCGGCGAACTTGCGGTGGCTGAGGCTGGCCTGGGGGTGGGTGGTGCGCGACAGGCCGATGCAATGCTGGCCCACGTGCCGATTGACGTAGTCGGACACGGCATACGGGTCGGCGTGATGGAACACGCTACTGCGCTCGCTCAGCAGGCGGCTTTCCATAGGCAAGGCACTCGGTATCGTTATTGTTCTGTTCGCCGCTGCCTACTGGCCGGGGGCCTGTGGTCGCGGTCGGTCACGGTCCTGGCGATACACTAAGCAAAAGGCCGGGGTTGGGCAATGCGATCTGTGGATTGGCTGGGCGGATAGCGCCCGGCGGTACCAGGCGTTGGGGCGATTATCGGCCGCTTACTGCACCGGCAGGAAGTTCATCAACAAAAGGCTCTGCGCATAGTTGAGGCCGATACGCCGGTAGCGCTCGTCGAGCAGCTCGGCCAACAGGTCCAGGCGCGCGACGACCTTGCCGAATTCCACGGCGAAACTCAGGTTGCTGCCCGCCTCGGAAATCTCGTTGGAGAACAGCAGCAGCACGCCATTGGCATCCTGGCGCTGGCTCAGCATCCAGGTCGCCTTCTCGATATTGCGCGCAGCGTTGTTGATGAACAGCGGGTCGAGGGTATCGGTCATGTAGAACTCGGTGCGCCCGCCATGAGCGGTCACCAGCATGCTGCCGATGGCGTAGATGAAGGCACCGACCCGGTCACCGCGAAACTCCGGGCTCAGGGCATAGCTCAAGGCAGCCAGGTCGCGGCGGTTGCCCAGCTGCGGCAAGGGTTGGCGCTGCTCGATGGCCAGGCGTATCTGCCGTTCAGCCGTGGCGGCGTCGAGGTAGCCGGAGAGCGTCAGCTGGTTGGGGTTGCGCAGGTACAGCTTGTTCATCAGCAGGTACAGGCTCTGCAGGTTGTCGCGCATGGACAGCGTGGCCAGGCGATCGACGCTGGTCTGGAACAGCTCGCTGGGCTTGCCGTTGCCGAACTGGCTGACGATGTCATGGCCTTGTTGCTGGGTACAGGCGCCCAGGCAGGCCAGGGCGCCTGCCAGCAGCAGGCGGGGGATTTTCAGGGGTTTGCTTGCAACCATCGGCACCGGGACAGGGTCGGCGGCCGCGCTGGGGATCGGCGTGGCCTGGCCAAGCATAGAGCCCGGAAATGCGAAAAAGTGCGATGGCGCGTGCCTGTGATGGCCTCTTCGCCGGCAAGCCGGCTCCCACAAAGTCCAGGCTGGCCGCAAGATACCTGTGGGAGCCGGCTTGCCGGCGATGCGGCCAATGCAGGTCACATGGCGTGGCGCAACATCTGCACCACCTGCGCATGCAGCGCCGGGTCACCACAGGCCACCACGCACCCGCCATCCTGCGCACTGCTGCCGTCCCAGGCGGTGATCACCCCGCCCGCCCCTTCGATGATCGGCATCAGCGCCTGCACGTCATAGGGCTGCAGGCTCGCCTCGACGATCACGTCGACAAAGCCCGACGCCAACATGCAGTAGGCATAGCAATCACCGCCATAGCGCATCAGCCGCGCCTGGCCGGCCACGGCTTCGAAGGCGGCCTTGCGCTCGGCGGTGTCGAACATGTCTGGCGTGGTGCACATCAGCGTGGCCGCCGCCAGGTCGGCGCAAGCGCGGGTTTTCAGCGCCGTGCCGCTGCGCCAGGCGCCTGCCGGGGTACCGACGAAGCGTTCGCCGGTGAACGGCTGGTTCATCACCCCCAGCACCGGGCGGGTGCCGTCATTGAGCGCAATCAGCGTGCCCCACAGCGGCAGGCCGGTGATGAAGGCGCGGGTGCCGTCGATCGGGTCGAGTACCCAGGTCAGCGGGCTGCTGCCCACCGCCACGCCAGCCTCTTCGCCGAGAATGCCGTGCTCTGGGTAGCGCGCCTGGATCAGTGCGCGCATGGCATCCTCGGCCGCCTTGTCGGCCACGGTCACCGGGTCGTACAAGCGCCCGCCCTTGTCCTCGACGTCCAGGCTGGCGCGAAAGTACGGCTGGATCGCGGCCGCAGCGGCATCGGCCAACTGCTCGGCGAAGGCGCGGTACTCGGCAATCTGTTCGGCTTTCAGGGACATGGGGTGGGCCTCTCACGATGATGGGGCCCGCATGATACCCGACAAAGAGTGAGGAAACAGACCCCGGCCAGAAGAAGTAAAACGCTGTTTTGCCCATATCCAAGCGCGTTCATGGACCTGGCATTTTTGTCAGTTTCGCAAGTACAGGCATCCCGCTACCTTGTGCCTTCCCGCCTTGTATGGAGTGTTTGGACATGAAGCAGAATCGACCCGGCACACCTGACACTGCTTACGGCAATCAGGGAATCGCCAGTATTCCACCGGTACCGCCGGCAAACCCTGACGTTAAATCACTTCAAGTTGCAGGGCTCGCCGATGACGGCAATGGCAACCTGGTCTTTTGTGATCTGGGTGAAGGTGATGGCACGGAACGTGTGTTCACCCGCGTATTGCGCAATGGTCAATGGGACCAAGGCACTGGCCATGTAAAAGTCCCGTACGATCAAGACCTCCCAGACCAATCCCACGAATATGGCGGCATGTTATATACAGTGTTCGATGGGGAACCCTGCATTTTCGCTGCTGGCATCCCGGCTTATTACGATGAAGAAACCTTTGCAGTGTTGAACTTCATCAGCATTGCGCGCTTGGATGACGCATTTAGGCCAGTGTTGTCATTCGGTACCCGTGGCGTTGCCTTGCCAAACCCTGGCGAGGCTTGGATCCCCATCCTCGGTGGCTTGGCTGGAGCATCCAGGATTGCTGCAGCGCGTCTCGCCAGGCATGCAGACAGCACGGCCACGCCAGCAGAAAAAGTCTTTGCACAGCCCCCTTCGCGGCGACAACCCATGTGCCTGGTTGATCGAGAGCTGCGGGTAATAGTGCAAGCTATCTTGAACAATGATGAGGGTGAGTTCCACGCGTCCTGGATCGCCTATATCGACCCTGTAACAGGAGAACTGATAGAGGCCTCCACCTCGCGGCGTGCCCGTGGTCTTTTGCCTTTGCTAGATGGCTCAGGCCGCAGTATTCGCACCCTGCGCGGCCATTTCTTCAAGGACGGCGCACTCCTGCTACTGGCCCTCAATGCAGATGAGCGCGTCGTGTTGCTGCGCTACAACGCTAATGGCGAACTCGACAGAAGCTTTGCCGATAACGGAGTGCGGAACCTGTTTGCAAACACCCCGGGCATGTCACCTGGAATGGATGTGAACGATGATCGAATCGTCATTACCCGCGCAGTCGACAGGCAGCTTATCGATCCTACGGTGGTCTTCTGCTTCAACCATGCAGGGCAAAATGACCAGAACTTCAACGGCGGACAGCCACTTACCCTCAGGCATGACCGTGGCGGCCTTGTGCTGAACAATGCCCGCCTGGATGATCAAGGGCGAATTGTACTTGCAGGCCCCCACCTGACAGCCGTGAACGTCGGCACACTGAATGTCTGCCGTCTCACTTACGCTGGCGCGCTGGATGAGAGTTTCGGCGTAGGGGGGTATTTCGATTCAGGCCCCGATCTTTATCACTCAAACGAGTTGTATCTGGACCCGGACGGAATTCGCGTCTTCACGGTGAGGCCACTTGTGGGCGACCGGGATCTGCTGGAAGTCATCCTCAAGCTCAATGCCTGACATTTCGGCCCAGAGCTTTACGCTTTCCCGATTGCAGTGTGGGTAGACCGGAGGCTATCCACACTGCGAAGTTGCACCGACAATGCCTGCTTATTACACCGCTGTCAGGTGCTCGTAGAGGATGGTCGCACCGACCAGCATCAGCACGATGCCACCGACGATCTCGGCGCGCTTGCCCACCACGGACCCCAGCGCTCGCCCAAGCATGGTGCCAATGGTCACCATGGTCATGGTCGCCAGGCCGATCGCGGCGGCCGCCACCCAGATATTCACGTCGACGAAGGCAAGGCCCACACCCACGGCCAAGGCATCGATGCTGGTGGCAACAGCCGTTACCGCCAGGATCCAGAACGAGTGCTGGCTCTGTTTCTCTTCTTCTTCGTCATCGGGCTTGAGGCCGGCATGCACCATGTGCGCGCCCAGCAGCAGCAACAGGGTAAAGGCGATCCAGTGGTCCCACTGTTCGACATACTGGCTGGCCGCCTGGCCCAGCAGCCAGCCGATGACCGGGGTGATGGCCTCGATCACGCCAAAGATCAGGCCGGTGCGCAGGGCTTCGGCCAAGCGTGGCTTGTGCAGGCTGGAACCCTTGCCGATGGCGGCCGCGAAGGCATCCGTGGACATGGCGAAGGCAAGGAAGATGAGGGAAATGGGATTCAACGATCAGACTCCAGCCAGGCAACGAGTCAACGACAGACGACCTGCAGGCCCGGCTTGGCTGCAGGAAGGTCGTTGGTCTCGCCAATCCGGGTGGATGCGCTGGCCATGGCAGGTTGCCAAATATGTTGACCAGAGCGCTTTCGCAGGGCGCGAAGGCAGGCTACTCCCAAAGAGTGGCGCGATCATACCAGCGCCCGGGGAAAAAAGCGCGAAAGGTTTTGCCGGGCGCAAGCGGGGCTAGACTGTACAGACCAGATGACATGGCATGAACCGGGGGGCTGCCCACACGAGGAGGTGTGCGATGAGCCAGTTCAAGCGTTTGTTGGTCATGCTCGGCCCGCAGATGCGCCACACGCCGGCGCTGCAACGCGCCGCGGCGTTGGCCGAATCCAACGGCGCACTGCTGGATATCAACGTGTTCGTCGACGATGTCGACACCTTTGGCCTGATGAGCGACGGCCGTGAGCGCGAGCGGCTGCTGGCCGACAACCGCCAATGGCTGGCCGACCAGGCCGAGCAACTGGGCAATGCCGGGCTCGATGTGTCCACCGAATTGCTGCTCACCCGCGACCCGCTGGGCAGCGCGCTCGAACGCATGGAACAGCTGGGCTGCGATCTGCTGGTCAAGGATGTGCAGCACGAGCCGGTGCTCAAGCGCCTATTGGTGACGCCACTGGACTGGCAGCTGCTCAAGGACAGCCCGGTGGCCGTGCACCTGGTCAGCGACATCCGCCTACCCCTCCCCCGGCAGATCGCCGCGGCGGTCGACCTCAATAGCCATGGCAGCGGCGAGCACCTGGACGAACAGGTGATCCACTGCGCCCATGCCCTGGCCTTGCAGTGCAATGGCGAACTGCACCTGCTGCACGTGTGCGATGCGGCCAAGACCCACATTGCCGACTTTGGCGCCGGCACGGTCACTATGCCGGGCTTCGAGGGCAGCGTGCGCACGGCCCAGCGCGCGGCGTTCAACCGCCTGGGCGACCATCACCAGGTCCCGCTGGAGCGTCGGCATTTTCTGGAGGGTACGGCGATACGGGCGATCGCCCAGTTCGTCAGCCACAGCCGCATGGATGTGATCGTGATGGGCAGCCACCGGCACGACGCCATGCAGACGTTCCTCGGGGGCACCACCGCCCACGTGCTGGAACATCCGTTGTGCAATGTGCTGGCGTTGAAAGCGACGCGCTGAGCCGCGCAAGGCTGGGGCCGCGAGGCGGCCCCGTGCGGGTCAGAAGCCCTTGCTGTAGAACAGCGAGTACGACTCGATGCCGTCGTTCGGCTGCTTGATGCCGGCGTTGGAGTAATGCATGGCACGGATGCCGACCTTCTGCTCGCCCGGCAGCTTCAGGCCGAAACCGATACGGTCTTCGAAGTTGACCGACGAACCCAGGCGCTGGTCGCCCACGTCGGTCTTGGAGAAGGCCGCCAGGCCAATGCCCGCTTCGATGTAGGGGGTGTAGGTGAAGCCGCTGAACTCGTAGGTGAATACCGGGCTGAACGACAGCGAGTGGGCGCCGCTGGCGTCGCCGCCTTCCCAATAGGTGTAGGCCGCATCCCAGTAGCCGGAGACGAAACCGGTGCTGCTTTGCATCCATTTCTTGTCCCAATCGAACGACATGCCGATACGGTAGGTCATGTCGCCCTGGCTGGTGGCGCCTACGGCTCCGGAGATCTGCGCAGCCTGGGCCAGGTTGGCCCCGGCGAGGGCCAATACGGCTACAGCCAGCGAAGCGGCTAGACGGGTTTTCATCGATGACTTCTCCTGATGGTCAACACGGGCTTGTGGGGGCTTGGGCCCCTCGACTTTTTTGTGACCGATGCATCCAATCGGTCACAAGAGGTAATACTTTTCTGATTATTGTCCAGATAATCAGAAAGTTGAAAGTGAATTGCCACTAATGGCTAATTTCTCTTGCAGCGCCTTGTCTTGAGCGTATTCAAGCGTCCGTTTGCAGCCGTGGAGTACAGATGTACTCCACGGCAACTTTCCTCCATTAACGCCAGTTCAGGCTTACCGTGGCCGGCGCCTTGCCGCTCACGGTCACATGCTGCTGCACCGTGGTGCCGCCCGCCTGCCCGACCACTTTGTACTGGCCCGGCGGCAACTGTACGTAGAGCAAGGGGCCGGCGTCCTGCACGCTCAGCAGCGACTTGCCTTGGGCGTTCTGGATATCCACTGCAGCGCCACTTTCGAACTGACCGCTGGGCCCGGTCGACAGTTCCACGTGCAGGTCATAGCCCGGCGTCTTGCGCAGGGCGTTGGCTTCATCCTGGCCAATACCGCCTTCCAGGTAGCGAATGCCGTTCTGCTCCTGCGGCTGCAGTTGCACGGCTTGCATGTTGATGGGGGCATTGAGGTCCGCGGCGGCGGCGAGGGTCCAGGGCATTGCCAAAGCCAGCAGCAGTGCAGCGCCCAGGGCATGGGGATGGTTACGCATGGTCAGCTCCTCCTTGTGGAGATGGCTTACCTGATATTGGATGCCTGGCCTGTGGCCAGGTTCACGCCGCGCGGCGCTCCTCGAGCAATTTCACGAACATGCTCAGGCTGCGCGACACGGTACCTCGGCGCCACACCAGCCAGGTCTTGAGGTAGCGGAAATCTTCCGACATCGGCCAGGCGCTGACCGTGCTGCAGCCGGGCATGTTGTCGAGCATGCTGCGCGGCAGCATGGCCAGGCCCGCGCCTGCGCTGACGCAGGCGAGCATGCCGTGGTACGACTCCATTTCATGGATCTTGCCCGGCACGGCCTGGTCCTGGACGAACCAGCTCTCGAAGTGGTGGCGGTAAGAGCAGTTGGCGCGAAAGGCGTAGATGCTCGCGCCATTGACGTCCTGGGCGCGGCGCACCGGGGCGTGGTTGAGAGGCGAGATGATGACCATCTCCTCTTCGAACACCGGCATGCCTTCGAGGGTGGGGTGCAGCACCGGGCCATCGACGAACGCCGCCACCAGGCGCCCGGACAGCACGCCTTCGAGCATGGTCCCCGACGGCCCGGTGGAGAGGTCGAGGTCGACCTTGGGGTAACGCTGGTTGTAGGCCGCCAGCAAGGCCGGGATGCGCACCGCCGCGGTGCTCTCCAGCGAGCCCAGGGCGAAGGTGCCCTGCGGGTCTTCTCCGGCCACGGTCAGCCGCGCCTCGTGTACCAGGTCGAGAATGCGCCGGGTGTATTCGAGGAAATTCCAGCCCGCCGGCGACAGGCGCAGGCGGCTTTTTTCGCGGATGAACAGCTCGACGCCGAGGTCTTCTTCCAGCTGCTTGATGCGCGTGGTCAGGTTCGACGGCACCCGATGGATGTGCTGGGCGGCGGCGCTGATGCTGCCCTGCTCGGCCACGGCCTTGAAGATCTCGAGTTGCACCAGGTCCACAGTCATTCTCCAAACGTGAATGTTTCGCTCATTATTATTCAGTTTTCATTAAAGCCATAGCCCACTAGTCTGGCCCCACTGATCAACAACAACGAGTGCCCCGCCATGAGCGCCATCAGCAGCCTGACCCACGCCATCTCCGTCGACCCCTTCACCGGCGAACAGATCGGCAGCTACCCCTTCGACACCGATGCCGCACTGGAAGCGGCATTGCAACGTGCCAAGCTCGGCTACCGCCAGTGGCGCCAGGTGTCGCTGGGTCAGCGCAGCGAATACCTGCTCGCCCTGGCCAGCACCCTGGAAGCCAAGGCCGAGGCCTTCGCGCAGATGATCAGCCACGAAATCGGCAAGCCGGTCAGCCAGGCGCGCGGTGAAGTGAGCAAGTGCGTGGGCCTGTGCCGCTGGTACGCCGAGCACGGCCCGGCGATGCTCGCCGCCGAACCGACCCAGGTGGAAAAGGCCCGCATCGAATACCGCCCGCTGGGCCCGATCCTGGCCGTGATGCCGTGGAACTTCCCGGTCTGGCAGGTGCTGCGTGGCGCGGTACCGGCGATTCTGGCCGGCAACACCTACGTGCTCAAGCACGCCCCGAACGTGATGGGCAGTGCTTACCTTTTGGGTGAGCTGTTCAAGGATGCCGGCGTGCCGCAAGGCGTGTTCGAAGTGCTCAACGTGACCCCCGAAGGCGTCACCCGCGCCATCAACGACCCGCGCATCGCCGCCGTGACCCTGACCGGCAGCGTGCGCGCCGGCATGGCCATCGGTGCCCAGGCTGGCGCCGCGTTGAAAAAGTGCGTGCTCGAGCTGGGCGGCTCCGACCCGTTCATCGTGCTGGCTGACGCCGACCTGGACGCTGCGGTCAAGGCCGCCGTGATCGGCCGTTACCAGAACACCGGCCAGGTCTGCGCCGCCGCCAAGCGCCTGATCGTCGAAGAAAGCATCGTCGAGGCGTTCACGCACAAGTTCGTCGAAGCCACCCGCCAGCTGAAAGTCGGCAACCCGCTGGAAGACGACACCTACATCGGCCCGATGGCCCGCTACGACCTGCGTGACGAGCTCGACGGCCAGGTCCAGGCGACCCTTGCCGAAGGCGCTACCCTGCTGCTGGGCGGCAACAAGCTCGAGGGCGTGGGCAACTTCTACGCACCGACCGTGTTCGCCAACGTGACCCCGCAGATGACCGCGTTCAAGCAGGAGCTGTTCGGCCCGGTGGCGGCGATCATCACCGCCCGTGATGCCGACCACGCCGTGGAGCTGGCCAACGACAGCGAGTTCGGCCTGGCCTCGACCATCTACACCGCCGACTATGCCCTGGCCGAGCGCATGACGGCAGCGCTGGATACCGGTGGCGTGTTCATCAACGGCTACTGCGCGTCCGACCCCCGCGTGGCGTTTGGCGGGGTGAAGAAGAGTGGTTTTGGGCGCGAGCTGTCGCACTTTGGTGTGCGTGAGTTCACCAATGCCCAGACCGTGTGGCTGGATCGTAACTGAGTTGTACTTTGGGGCTGCTAGGCAGCCCTTTCGCGACACAAGGCCGCTCCTACAGAGGATCGCGTAATACCTGTAGGAGCGGCCTTGTGTCGCGAAAGGGCCGCGAAGCGGCCCCCAAAGATCTCAATCACGAACCTGGTCCTTGACCCAGTCCAGCATCCCCCCCGGCACGATCAGTTCATGCCGCGCCCGCGAACACGCGGTATACAACCCCGCCAGCAGCCGCGCCCGTTCATTGCGATTGCCCGCCGTGGCCGGCGCAACCATCAACTCCGGCGACACCATCACCCGGGCAAATTCCATGTTCTTCACATCGCGCACGCGGCCCAGGAACAGCTTCGGCGCCTTGTCCCAGCGGTAGCGGCTCTTGGCCTTGGCAAAGTGCTCGGGCGTGTAGCCCTTGCGCAGCATGTTGGCCACCGCGACAAATGCCTTGTCATCGCCCTTGTCCTGCTCCAGCGCCTGCCAGCTGGGGTAGCGGAACAGCATCGGGTGGCGCGGCCGGGTGCCGTAGCGGTACAGCTCGATGCAATCCTCGACGAACAGCTCGAAATCCTTGCGCGCACTCTGCAGCAGCACGAACGGCACACCCTGGTGCGTCAGGCGCTGGAACCAGCCGAACAGCCCCCACTCGTCGTCGACGATCAACGCCGTGGGCTGCTCGGGCACGGCCACCGCATCGAAGAAGCTGACCCGGGTGTAGTGCTCGGCGCTGCCGCTGAAGGCCGCCTGGATGGCCGCCGGGTGTGCCTGGATCAGCGGGTTGAGCACACCGTCCATGGCCGGCCCGGCGCGCAGCGAATGGTCGATGTAGCGTTGGCGAATGAAGCCGCCATGGTGTGGGCTCAGGCCATTGAGGTTCTGCAGCTCGTCACCCAGGGCGATGATCGATTGCGGGCTGCGATCGAGCACGGCAAGCATCGGTGCGGACAGCTCGTGGGCTTCGTCGACGATGACGTGGCTGTAGCGGCTGTCGATCACCTCGGCGGTCAGCGACAGCAGCTTGACCCGGTGGTAATCGCGCACCGGCAGCTGGATTTCCCGCGCCGAGGGGCGGGTCAGCTCCTGCCAGTACAGCCGGGCCTTTTCCAGCAGCACTTGCTGGTCCAGCGGCGTGGTGCCGGGGCCGGCCCAGGGCAGATGGTGCAACTGCAACTGGCTGTCGCCGCTGCGGCAGAAATTGCGCACGGCCTTGATGCACAGGGCCACCACATCGCGGGCCGCCAGCGGGCCGATGTCGGGGATCGCCAGCCATTTCACCACCTGCGCTTCCTGTGGGCGCCAGGAAAGCTTGGTGCGGTATGGATCGCGCAGGCGCCAGCCGTTGCTGGTCAGGTCGCGGTTGAGGATTTCGTCGGCCAGTTGGCCGAAGGTCATCGCCGTGTACGCTGCGGCATCCTTCACCCGCGCCTGCAACGCGCGCAACTGGCCCTCGGTCAGGGCCAGCAGCAAGGTGCGCTGCGGGTCGAGCAGGCGAGTGAATTGCTGAATCAGGAAGGTCTTGCCGGTGCCGGCAAAGCCCTGCACCGCCACCGATTCGTCCACGCCGGAGAGGAACTCGCGCAGCAGGCGGTTCTGCTGGTCGCTCAGGCGCAGGTCACTGCCCAGGCCTGGCAAATGCACCGGGTGCAGCGGCGTCACCCGCTGGCGGTAGCTGTCGGCGAACTGGAAGTTCCACTGGCCTTCGCCGTCCTGCCACTCATCGGCCGGGCAGTCGACCTCTGGCGACACCAGCCCGACGCCATTCTCGCCCAGCATCCCCAGGCCCATGGCAAAGGCCTCTCGGTCGAAATGCTGCGCCACCTGGCCCTGGAAGCGGCCGGGCGCTGCCGCCTCGACTTCGTTGGCGATCCGCACGATTTCTGCAAAACGCCGCTCCTGGACGTCGGCCGAAAGGCTGGCGGGTTGGCGTGGCAGGTTCTGCACGAACAGCACCGCAGCAGCCTCGAAGAGGCTGGCGGTGTGGAAGAAGTCGGTAGGTTCGCTGGCGAGGCGGTCGGCCTGGTCGCTGGGCAAAGGCAGGTAGAACATCGAAACCTCGGGTAATAACTGCCGGGCACGATAGCAGGTTTCAGGCCCGGCTGCGCTTGAGGGTCTCGCTCGGTAACTCCTTGAACAACTGCCTGTAACTCTCTGAAAACCTTCCCAAATGCCAGAACGACCAACGCATGGCGACCTCTGCCACGGTCATCTCGCCGCCGCGCAGCAGGTCGCGCCGCGCACCGTTCAGGCGGCGCAAGCGCAGCCATTGCGCCGGCGGCATGCCGGTAAAGGCCTTGAAGGCTTCCTGCAGCTGGCGCAGGGAAACCCCGGCCACTGCCGCCAGCTCCACCAGGTTGAGGGTTTCTTCCGGGCAATCCGCCGCCCATTCGCTGACCCGCTGCATGATCCCCCGCTCCACCCCGCGCCGCCCCAGGGCGCCGCCCTGCAGGCGCTGGCAGGCATTGTCGAGAATGAACAGGCAGTCTTCCAGCAGCTGCTCGGCCAGCGCCTGGCCTTCGAGCGGGCAATCGGCTTCGCCCAGGCGCGTCAGGGTGGCACTGAGCCAGCTGCCGAACAGCGCATTCTGGCCGCTGCCCAGCGGCACCATGAACAAGCCTTCGAGGCGCTGCGGGTCGAGGCCATGGCGGGCCAGGAAGGCCTGGTCGAACACCACCGCCACTTCCTGGTAGTTCTCCGGCGTGATCCAGATATTGCGGCTCTGCTCGTTGAGCAGGTACAGGCTGTTTTCGCTGCGGTCGAAGCAGAACGCCAAGGCGCCGCTGGGCGCCCGGAAGAACTGCTCGACGCGGGTGTTCAGGCGCTCTTCGTACACCTCCACGCCATCGAGCCCCAGGCAGCGCAGTTGGCCGCTGAAATGGCCCGGCGACATCTGCCGGTACTGCTGCTGCCAGCCGGGGGTGGCGCGCACCAGCTCGGTGACATCGGTGGTGTTGAACGCTTGGACTTGCAAGGCATTGGGCGTGTTCACGCTTGGTCCTATTTGCACTCTTTTGGTGCATTCATTGCCGAATAAAGTGGATAGATGGCCCGTGGGGGCTGCGACCAAGATAGTCGCCAGCACGCCGTGTGGGAAGGTTCCTTCACGCAAGTGCCACAAAAACCCAACCAAGAGGTCTGTATGAACGCCCCCTTCGATCAGCTGTCCACCTGGCTGAAAGAGCACCGGATCACCGAAGTCGAATGCGTGATCAGCGACCTGACCGGCATCGCCCGCGGCAAGATCGCACCGACCGCCAAATTCCTCCACGAGCGTGGCATGCGCCTGCCTGAAAGCGTGCTGCTGCAGACCGTCACCGGCGACTACGTCGACGATGACATCTACTACAGCCTGCTCGACGCTGCCGACATCGACATGGTCTGCCGCCCCGACCCGACTGCGGTGTACCAGATCCCGTGGGCGATCGAGCCGACCGCCATCGTCATCCACGACACCTTCGACAAGCAGGGCAATCCGATCGAGCTGTCGCCGCGCAACGTCTTGAAGAAAGTACTCAAGCTCTACGCCGACAAAGGCTGGCAGCCGATCGTCGCGCCGGAGATGGAGTTCTACCTGACCCAGCGCTGCGAAGACCCGGACCTGCCCCTGCAGGTGCCCATGGGACGCTCCGGCCGCGCCGAAAGCGGGCGCCAGTCGTTCTCCATCGATGCCGCCAACGAATTCGACCCGCTGTTCGAGGACGTCTACGACTGGTGCGAACTGCAAGGCCTGGACCTGGACACGCTGATCCACGAAGACGGCCCAGCGCAGATGGAGATCAACTTCCGCCACGGCGACGCGCTGGACCTGGCCGACCAGATCACCGTGTTCAAGCGCACCATGCGCGAGGCGGCGCTCAAGCACAACGTGGCCGCCACCTTCATGGCCAAGCCGATCACCGACGAGCCGGGCAGTGCGATGCACCTGCACCAGAGCGTGGTCGACATCGCCACCGGCAAGCCGGTGTTCGCCAATGAAGATGGCAGCATGAGCGAGCTGTTCCTGCACCATATCGGCGGCCTGCAGAAGTACATCCCCAAGCTGCTGCCGATGTTCGCGCCGAACGTCAACTCGTTCCGCCGCTTCCTGCCGGACACCTCGGCCCCGGTCAACGTCGAGTGGGGCGAGGAAAACCGCACCGCCGGCCTGCGCGTGCCGACTTCCAGCCCCGATGCGATGCGCGTGGAAAACCGCCTGCCGGGCGCCGACGCCAACCCTTACCTGGCGATCGCCGCGAGCCTGTTGTGCGGCTACCTGGGCATGGTCGAGAAGATCGACCCGAGCGCACCGGTGCAGGGCCGCGCCTACGAGCGGCGCAACCTGCGCCTGCCGATCACCATCGAGGACGCCCTGCAGCACATGGAAGACTGCGAAACCGTGCAGCAGTACCTGGGCAAGCAGTTCGTCCAGGGCTACGTGGCGGTCAAGCGCGCCGAGCATGAAAACTTCAAGCGCGTGATCAGTTCCTGGGAGCGTGAATTCCTGCTGCTCAGCGTGTAACGCATCGCCGGCAAGCCGGCTCCCACAGGGCCCTGCGCTGTACCTGTGGGAGCTGGCTTGCCAGCGATGGGCTGCAAGGCAGCCCCCACACACCGCATTCAAAGAACAAGACCAACGAGGTGTACACATGCGTCATCTGCAAACCCTGATTCCCGCCGCATTCACCCTGCTCTTCGGCGCGGCCGCCGCCCAGGCCCAGCCCAGCGTCAGCGTGTACAACTGGACCGACTACATCGGCGACACGACGCTGGCCGACTTCCAGGCCAGCAGCGGGATCAAGGTGGTCTATGACGTGTTCGACTCCAACGAAACCCTGGAAGGCAAACTGCTCGCCGGCCGCACCGGCTATGACGTGGTGGTGCCTTCCAACCACTTCCTCGCCCGCCAGGCCCAGGCCGGCGCCTTCCTGCCGCTGGACCGCAGCAAGCTGCCGAACTGGAAGCACCTGGACCCCAAACTGCTGCAGCAGCTCGAGCAGAATGACCCCGGCAACCAGTACGCCGTGCCTTACCTGTGGGGCACCAACGGCATCGGCTACAACGTCGACAAGGTCAAGGCCGCGCTGGGTATCGACCATATCGACTCCTGGGCGGTGCTGTTCGAACCCGAGAACCTGAAGAAGCTCAAGCAATGCGGCGTGGCCTTCATGGACTCGCCGGACGAGCTGTTCCCGGCGATGCTCAACTATCTGGGCATGGACCCGCGCAGCGAGAAGACCGCCGACTACGCCAAGGCCGAGGCGCGCCTGCTCGAACTGCGCCCCTACATCACCTACTTCCACTCCTCCAAGTACGTGTCCGACCTGGCCAACGGCGATATCTGCGTGGCCTTCGGCTACTCCGGCGACGTGTTCCAGGCCGCCAACCGGGCAATCGAAGCCAAGAACGGCGTGAAAATCGCCTACAGCATCCCCAAGGAAGGCAGCAACCTGTGGTTCGACCTGCTGGCCATCCCCAAGGATGCGCAAAACCCTGAGCAAGCCCTGGCCTTCATCAACTACCTGCTCCAGCCAGAGGTGATCGCCAAGGTCAGCGCCACCGTCGGCTATGCCAACGCCAACCCCGACGCCAAAGCCTTCATGGACCCGGCGCTGGTCGACAACCCCGAGATCTACCCGACCCAGGCGGTGCTCGACAAGCTGTACATCTCCAGCACGCCGAGCCCGCAGATCATGCGGGTGATGACCCGCTCCTGGAGCAAGATCAAGTCCAACCGCTGAGCCGAGAACGCGCCATGCCTTTCGATACCCAACACACTGCGTCGTACTACGCCGCCACGGCGCGCAACACGGCGCCCTACCCCAGCCTCGACGGCGAACTGACGGCCGACGTGTGCGTGGTCGGCGGCGGCCTGACGGGGGTCAACACCGCCCTGGAGCTGGCTGAGCAGGGCCTCTCGGTGATCCTGCTCGAAGGCCGGCGCATCGGCTGGGGCGCCAGCGGGCGCAACGGCGGCCAGCTGATTCGCGGCATCGGCCATGACGTCAGCGGCTTTGCCCGCTACGTCGGCCAGGACGGCGTGCGCTACCTCAAGCACGCCGGCATCGATTCGGTGGCCCTGGTGGCCAGCCGCATCGCGCGTTATGGCATCGACTGCGACCTGCGCTGGGGCTTTTGCGAACTGGCCAACACGCCTGCCCAGTTCGCCGCCTTCAAGGAGGAGCAGGACGACCTCGCCGCCCTCGGCTACCAGCACCAGACGCACCTGGTGCCGGCGGCGCGCATGCACGAGGTGGTCGCCAGCGACCAGTATGCCGGCGGCCTGATCGACATGGGCTCGGGCCACCTGCACCCGCTCGACCTGGTCCAGGGCGAAGCACGTGCCGCCCATGGCCTGGGGGTACGCATCTTCGAGCAGAGCCCGGTGCTGCGCATCGAGCACGGCCCCACGGTGACCCTGCACACCGCCCGCGGCAAAGTGCGCGCGCGCAGCCTGGTACTGGGCTGCAACGCCCACCTGGATGAACTGGAGCCGCGGCTGAGCGGCAAGGTGCTGCCGGCCGGCAGCTACGTGGTGGCCACCGAGCCGCTGCCCGAGGCCCTGGCCAGCACGCTGATCCCGCAGAACATGGCCCTGTGCGACCAGAAGGTCGGCCTGGACTACTACCGCCTGACCGCCGACCGCCGCTTGCTGTTCGGTGGTGCCTGCCACTATTCAGGGCGCGACCCCAAGGACATCGCGGCGTACATGCGGCCCAAGGTGCTGAAGGTGTTCCCGCAGCTGGCCGAGGTGCGCATCGACTACCAGTGGGGCGGCATGATCGGCATCACCGCCAACCGCTTCCCCCAGGTGGGCAGGCTGAGCCAGCACCCGAACGTCTACTATGCCCAGGGCTATTCCGGGCACGGGCTGAACGTGACGCACTGGACGGCGAAGTTGCTGGCAGAAGGCATCGCGCTGGGCCACAGCCAGGGGCTGGACGTGTTCAGCGCCGTGCCGCACCTGACTTTCCCGGGCGGCAAGGCATTGCGCTCGCCGCTGCTGGCGTTGGGGATGTTGTGGTATCGGTTGCGCGAGGCGTTGGGGTGAAGGTTGTTCTGGGGCGCTCGGGTTGGGGGCGGTGGTGTAGGTGAGATCGCGCGCCGCCCGCGCGGCGCATCGCGGATGAATCCGCTCCTACATTTGTTGCAACGTATCTATGCCTGATAGGCCATGGTTGTCAGCCTTGGTGGCACGACGCGGTTTCTCGGCGGGCGCCAAAAGCGGACAACCATGGCCTGACAGACCGTGGCACGTTGCAACAAATGTAGGAGCGGATTCATCCGCGATGCGGCGCGCGGGCGGCGCTCGATTTCAAACCCACCCTCACACTCAAGCATAATCAGCTTTAAATTTAAACGCTAAATACCTGATTCACATGCATTAATAGAATTATTCTCGAAACAACTTCAAGTTTTGTAGGTGCCTAACCTCAGCACTCGACAAACGCCACAGCCAACCCACCCCGCGAGGTCTCCTTGTAGTTGGCATGCATATCCGCCCCCGTATCGCGCATGGTGCGGATCACCCGGTCCAGCGAGATGAAATGCTCGCCATCGCCGCGCAGGGCCATCTGCACCGCATTGATCGCCTTGACCGCAGCAATCGCATTGCGCTCGATGCACGGCACCTGGACCAAGCCACCGACCGGGTCGCAGGTCAGCCCCAGGTTGTGCTCCAGGGCAATTTCGGCGGCATTCTCCAACTGCGGCGGCGTGGCGCCCAGCACTTCGGCCAGGCCCGCGGCAGCCATCGAGCAGGCCGAGCCGACTTCGCCCTGGCAGCCCACTTCGGCACCGGAAATCGAGGCGTTCTTCTTGCACAGGATGCCCACCGAGGCGGCCGCGAGCAAAAAGGCCACCACGTCGTCGTCACAGGCGCCGGGGTTGAACTTCATGTAGTAGTGCAACACCGCCGGGATGATGCCGGCGGCGCCATTGGTCGGCGCGGTGACCATGCGCCCGCCTGCGGCGTTCTCTTCGTTGACGGCCAGGGCGAACAGGTTGACCCACTCCATGGCGCTGAAGGTCGAGCCGATCACGTTTGGCTTCACCACTTCCTGCAGACTGCGGTGCAGGCGCGCGGCGCGGCGCTTGACGTTGAGCCCGCCCGGGAGCACGCCATCGTGGCGCAGGCCGTTGTCGACGCACTCGCGCATCGCCGCCCAGATGCGCAGCAAGCCTTCGCGCACGTCGCTTTCAGGGCGCCAGGCGCATTCGTTGGCCAGCATCAACTGGCTCACGCTCAGGCCATGGGCCTTGCACAAGGCCAGCAGTTCGGCGGCGCTGGAGAATTCATAAGGCAGGCTGACCGCGCCCTGCTCACTCACTGGCGCATCGATTTGCTGCTGTTCGACGATAAAGCCCCCGCCCACCGAGTAGTAGGTCTGGCGCAGCAGCACGCCCTGCCCGCCTTCGGCGACCAGGGTCATGGCGTTGGGGTGATAAGGCAGGCTTTCGTCCAGCAGCAGCATGTCGCGGGCGTAGTCGAACGCCAGCGGCTGGCTGGCGTCGAGCATCAGGCACTGCTCCTGCAGCACCTGGCCGATGCGCGAGTCGATGGTCGCCGGGTCGATGCGGTCGGGCCACTGGCCCATCAGCCCGAGCAGGCAGGCGCGGTCGGTGGCGTGGCCGATGCCGGTGGCCGACAGCGAGCCATACAGGCGCACCTCGATGCGCGTTACCTGGGCCAGCAGGCCCTGCTCGCGCAGCGCCTGGGCAAAGGTGGCGGCGGCGCGCATCGGGCCGACGGTGTGGGAACTGGAAGGGCCGATGCCAATCTTGAAAAGGTCGAAAACACTGATAGCCATGCTAATGCCTGACCGCGCCGGTGCATGTGCACCGCGACACGGCTCGTTGGGAAAATTGAACGGTGTTGCAGATTTGCGCGATACTGCCGGGCTCATCCACGGATGACCAACGAAACTTCCTAAGCAAGCCTTTAGCGGTACTAAACGATGCGGCGGCAATTTAATGGCCAGATGTTCGTCTGGCTGCATGTTTTCAGCTGCGCGGCGCGGCACCTGTCGTTCACCCGCTGCGCCGAAGAACTGCACATCACCCCCGGCGCAGTCAGCCAGCAGATGCGCCAGCTCGAAGAACGCCTGGGCTATCGGCTGTTCCTGCGCCGGGCGCGCGGGGTGGAGCTGAGCGCCGAAGGGCAGCGCCTGGCGCAGACCGTGGCCGAAGCCTATGGCAGCATCGAGGCCGAACTGCTGCGCCTGGATGCCGGGGAGATTCGTGGCACCTTGCGCCTGCGCTCGATCCCCTCGTTCTTGGCCAAGTGGCTGACGCCGCGCCTGCCGCGCTTTCAGCAGCGCTACCCGGACATCGAACTGCGCCTGGTGGCCGAGGACAGCGCCCAGGCCCTGCACCCGGGCGACTTCGACCTGGCCATCGACCTCAACGACGGCAGCTACCCGGGCATGCTCTCGACGCCGCTGCTGGACGAGCAGATCTTCCCGGTGTGCTCGCCTGCCCTGCTGCGCGGCCGCCCGCCGCTGCACGGCCCGGCAGACCTGGTGCACTACCCGCTGCTGCACGACATCACCGCCTGGCGTGGCAGCTCGGAATACGCGGAATGGGAGTTCTACCTGGAGGGCATCGGCGCTGGCGGGCTGGATGTGCGCCGCGGCCACACCTTCAACCGCAACCACCTGACCATCGAGGCGGCGATCGCCGGCATTGGCGTGGCCATTGCCCGGCGCACCCTGCTCAATGACGAACTGGAGCGCGGGGCGTTGATCGTGCCGTTCGGCGTGCCGATCGCCAACTTCAAGCGCTATGTGGTGCATTACCCGCCCGGCGGCCTGAACCAGCCGGGGGCGCGGGCGGTGCATGACTGGCTGGTGGAGGAAGCGCGCGGGTTCCGGGCGTTGCACCCGTTAAGCTGACACCTCAGCTGAAAACCCGCGCCTGCCCGTCAGTACGCCTGCTTGCCGGTGAACGCGTTGAGCGTGCGCACCAGGATCACGAAGTCCAGCCACAGCGACCAGTTGTTGATGTACTCGATGTCCGAGTCGACCCGCTGGATCATCTGCTCGATATCGCGGGTTTCCCCACGGAACCCGCGCACTTGGGCAAGGCCGGTCATGCCCGGCTTGATGTTGTGGCGGGCGAAGTAGTCGACGATGTCCTGGGAATACAACGAGTCATGTTGCAAGGCATGTGGGCGTGGCCCGACCAGGGACATCTCGCCGGTCAGCACATTGAACAGTTGCGGCAGTTCATCCAGGCTGGTGCGGCGGATGAAAGCGCCAATTCGGGTCAGCCGCGGGTCATTCTTCTGCGCCTGTTTCACCACCCCCTGCTCGGGTTGGTGAACATGCATGCTGCGAAACTTCCAGATACGGAACGATTCGCCGGTCCAGCCCGTGCGTTCCTGGCGGAAGAACACCGGCCCCGGGCTGTCCAGTTTGATCGCCAGGGCCACGGCCAGCAGTACCGGTGAGGCACACAACAGGATCAGCGCTGCCAGCACCCGGTCTTCGAGGTTCTTGAGGAACAGGCTCATGCCGGTCAGCGGCGTTTCCGACAGGGTCAGCACGGGAATACCGGCAATTTCCCGCACGCTGTGGTTGATCAAGCGAAGGGAGAAGATGTCGGGCACCCAGTTCACCGCAATGCACTTGTCGAGCAACTTCAAATACACTTCGTTGATAACTTCCGAACCGCCCAGCGGGGTCACCAGATACACCGTTCTAATTGCATGTTGCGCGACCAGTTCATCCAACTTGTCGATATGCCCAAGTACCGGCAGGCGCTGTTTGCCATCGGCACTTTCCCTGACCGGCTCGATAGTACCGTCAAGCAACACGCAGCCCATTACCCGTTCGCCAAACCACGGGTTGTTGCTGATTTTCTGATAAAGAAAGTTGGCCAGGTCGCCGTTGCCGATGATCAGTGCGTTGTCCAGCCGCGCATGGGCGGTAAAGCGCTTTTGCACCTCGCGCACCGCATAGTGCAGAAACAACTGCACCACGTAGCCGATCACGAACAACTGCCCCACCAGCAGGCGCGAGTAGGTCTCGCTCTGCTTGGTCAGAAACGCCAGCACCACCAGGAAGCAGAAGGTCGCCGACCACGCCTTGAACAGCCGGAAGGCCTTGATCGACAAGCCGACATTGGTGCGGTAGATGGCGTAATGGTCGTAGATCACCGCCAATGCGCCAATCAGCAGCAACAGCATGATCACGTAGTCGGAGGTGATGTAGCCGATCTGGTCGTAGATCAAGTACCACGCCACGCCGGTCACGGCGATGCCGTCGAGGCCCGCCTGGATGGCGTTGCTCACGCTGCTTCTGCGCTGGAGCAAGGAACGACTGCTTCTGGGTTCGAAAACCATTCTCAGGCCTCATCTTATTAGGCGCAGCAGGTACTTTTCACGCCATCAGTACATTTCATCCATTAAACTTTTACATCTTCCTTAATATGTACATGATTATTCAGGCAATGTGTCTTTGATATCACTGTAGCAGTATCCGGCCATCATGCCGTGACAAATCATTTAGGATCCGCTTTCTGCCGCGGCTGTGGCGACGAAACATTGACGCATTTTCCGCGCCACGCAGAAAACTTCAATGTGCGCCAAATAAACATCGGGTTACCGACAACATAGCGCATGAACAGCCGTTTCGGCTCTTTCATTAGTCGGAATATCCACTCCCCGCCCAGCCGGCGCAGCCAATGCGGCGCGCGCTCGACCTTGCCACCCAGGAAATCCAGGATCGCCCCGCCGCAGACGATCAGGCACGGCCCGGCAGTGTCCGACAGGCGGGCAGCGAGCGCTTCCTGCTTGGGCATGCCCATGCCCAGGATGATCAGCTCCGGCTGCACGCTGCGCGCCAGCTCAAGGTAGGTATCGGTGTCGGCAAAACCATCGTGCAAGGAGACCGGCGTGACGCCGAACGCCGCCTGGCATCGCGCGGCCGCGGCGCTCAACGCAGGCTCCCGAGTGCCCCACAAGGCCACCCGGCGGCCCTGGTAGGCCATCAACAGCTGGGGGATGAAGTCGGTGCCGTTCATGTTCAAGCCAGGCTCAAGGCCCAGGCGGCGATACAGGATGGCCACCCCGGAGCCGTCGCGCAGCAGCACGTCAGCGGCCATCAGCGCCTGGTGGAAGCCAGCATCGCGGGTCACCAGGTTCAGCGCATGGGCATTGACGAAGCCCAGCACCGTCGCCCGCTCGGGCGTGGCCAGGGCGTGCAGCACACGCTGTTGGTCCGCCCGGTCGGCCACGCGCTGCATGCGCTCGGTCAGCGCTTGCCAGCGGCCTTGCCAATTCGAAGTGCTCATCAGCCGTCATCCCGTTTCGAACGCACCCACTCGACCTGGCGCTTGATCAGAAAGCCCAGGTACAGCGGGATCTTCTTCAAGGCGTAGAGCGGTGCGTAGATCAGCACCGAAAACGGAATCACCTCGCGCGAGAAACGGCTCCAGGCCAGCAATACCGCGCTGCCCAGCATCAGCAAGGCGAGCGTCGCCAGCACCGCCGGCAGCAGTACGCCAAACAGCAGGAACATCAGCCAGGACACCACGAACAGGCCCACCAGGGCCAAGGTCAGCAGCGCCAGCGGCGGCACCATCAGGTCCAGGCTCATGGCCAGCAACGGCCAGTTGCCCTTGGCCAGGGCGCTGGCAACCAGTTTCGGCCCATCGGCCAGCAGCACGCCCAGGTGCCCGTGCTCCCAGCGGGTGCGCTGGCCGCTGAGGCCTTCCTGGCTGGTCGGGAACAGGCTGGTGACGCGCGCCTGCGGGCAGAACAGCGGCGGTTTGCCGGCCCGGCAGAAGTCCAGGCCCAGCTTCAGGTCTTCGACCAGGTGCCCGGTGGCCAGGTTGGCAGCGGCGATGTCCTGCCAGCCAATGGCCATACCCGTGCCCATCAACTGGCAAGGCAAGCCCGCACGCGCCCAGCCCAGCGGGCGCACCAGGTTCTTCACGCGCCAGGCGAACTCGGCAATGAGGATCTTCAACCCGGCCCCCGGCGGTGCGCACATCAGGTCCAGGCCCTGGACCGGGCCTGCGGCTGCGATGCAGCGCTGCGCCAAGTGCTCGATCGAGCCTGGGCTCACCTGGCAGTCGGCATCGATGACCACCACCACGTCCGGCGGCGCTGCGGCCAGGTGGCGCACGCCGCAATCCAGGGCGTAGCCTTTGCCGCGCAGTTGCCCATGCTGGCGCTCGACCACCTCGGCGCCGGCACCGCGGGCCAGGGCGGCAGTCTGGTCGTCGCAGTTGTCGGCCACCACCAGCAGGCGGTCACCCTCCAGCAACTGGCGGTGGATGCCCTGCACCGTCGCCACGATGCCCGATGCCTCGTTGTGCGCAGGCACCAGCACCGCCACCCGAGGCCGTGGCCCAGCCGCCGAGGCCTGCGCCTGCGCCCGTGGCGGCAGGCAGGCCAGCAGCACCTGGGCGAACAGCACCGTCACCGGCAACAGGATCAACAGCGCCACCGCGCCCAACAGCCAGCTGATAAGCGTGATCATGCCAATGCCTTGAAGTGATGGGCCAGCTTGGCCGCTTCGCGATCGATGTCATGGCGCTCCAGCACCCGCTGGCGCGCCGCCTCGCCCATGCGCTGCAACACCTCGGCCGGTTGCGCCAGGCAATCGGCCATGGCGCCGGCCAGCTCGTCCACAGCGCCCGCCGGGAACAGCCAGCCGTTCTCGCCCGGGCGCACCAGCTCGGGGATGCCGGCGACAAAGGTGGTCAACACCGGCCGGCGCAAGGCCATGGCCTCCATGATCACCACCGGCAAGCCTTCGGCGAAGCTCGGCAGCACCAGGGCGCGGGCAGCGAGGATTTCATCGCGCACCTGGGCGCTGCTGATCCAGCCGGTGATACGCACCTGGGCCTGTAGCCCGTAGCGGGCGATCAAGGTTTCGATCTGCGCACGCATTTCGCCGTCGCCGGCCAGCACCAGTTCGAAGTCGATGCCCTGCCCGGCCAATTGCTGCGCTGCCTGCAGCAGCAACAGCTGGCCCTTCTGTTCGCACAGCCGGCCCACGCATACCAGGCGCGGTGCCGCCGGCGCTGGCACCGGCGCCACCTGGTGAAAAGCAGGCTCCAGGCCACAATGCACCACCTTGACCTTGGCCCAGTGCTCATGCGCCACCCAGCGATACAACTGGCTGCGCCCATAGGAGCTGACCGCGGCGACGAAGGCCGAGCGCCTGACCTTCTCGCCCATGTGCAGAAACTGCGGTTTGTCGAACTCTTCCGGCCCGTGCACGGTGAAGCTGTAGGGTGGCCCGCCCAGGGCATTGGCCAGCATCACCACTTCGGCGGAGTTGGTGCCAAAGTGCGCGTGCACATGCTCGGCGCCAAAGGCCTGCAGCCACTGCACCACGCAGCACGCCTCGGCCAGGTAGACCAGGTGATACGGCAGCGGCCGGTCCCCCCGCAGGCCCAGGCGCAGGCTCAGCCGCAAGGCTGCGGCAAAGCGCCGAGGTTCGGCGCGCAGCACCTGCCACAGCGGCTTGAGCAAGCCCTTGAGGCCTGCCTGCAGCACGTACTGGGTCTTGTTGCGCTCGGCCAGGTCCTCGGCGTCCTGCAACTCGCCGTCCCAGCCGCGCAGGGCAATGCGCTGGATCACCACGCCCTGGCGCTCCAGCGCCAGGATCTCGCGGCGGATGAAGCTATGGCTGACTTTCGGGTACTGATTGATGAAATAGGCAATGCGCATAGAAATCCAGATCTCTACCTGCGTGAGTGATGACCAGGGCGCTCACTGCTGCGGGCACAACCCGGCAGCCGGGGTGCTCGCCTTGAGCACATCGTCGTACATGGCCTGCAGCTCCAGGGCCTGGTCGCTGCACAAGGTGATGCCTTGCTTGAAGGCGTTGCGGTGCTGGCGATAGCGCTCGGGCTGCTCGAGGATCTCGGTCAGCGCCTGGCGCAGGTACTTTTCGTCCGCGCTGAGCGGGATCAGCGTGCCGTTCACCCCGTCGACGATGTCTTCCACGGTGCCGCCGGCATGGGTGCTGATCACCCACACGTCGCGCACCAGCGCCTCGCGCACGGCCAGGCCAAAGGTTTCCTTCGACTGGGTGGGGAACAGCAGCACATCGATACCGGCGAAGAACTCGTCCATGTTGGCCTGGGTGTAGCCCGGCACGATGCTGACCGTGCCCGGGATCTTGATGCTGTGCCGGTTCAACGAGCGAAAGCCCAGGTGCAGGAGGTTGTCGACCACCTTGAGCTCGTAGTCCGAACGCTGCAGGGCGGCGAAGGCGCGGGTGATCACGTCGATCCCCTTGATGGTCGCGTTGCCGCCGACGAAGCCGAAGCGGATGGCCTTGCCCGGGTGGCGCTGGTAGTCGGCGGCCGGCGGCAGGATGCCGTTGCGGTTGACGCGGATCTTCGCCGCATCGAAGCCGTTGGCGATGTACAGGTTGCGGGCAAAGTGGCTGGGCGCCAGCAGCAGGTCGGCCTGGTTCAGCGTGCTGGCCAGGAACTGCTGGCGATACACGTTCAGCGCTGGGTCGTCCACGCAGCGGGCGCAGACCTCGGCGCGGATGGTGGTTTGCCCGCAGTACTTGCCGTGCTTGTCGATCATGAACTGGCGCCCGCAGATCCACCAGCAATCGTGCAGGGTCACCACGAACGGCAGGCCCGCGCGCCGGCAGCTGTCGGCCAAGAGCGCGCCCAGCCCCTGGATCGAGTGCATGTGCACCAGGTCCGGGGCCACCCGTTCGAGCACGGTGTCGAACATGGGCAAGGTGTCGGGGTTTTCGAAGTCTTCGCGGGCGCTGCGCTCGTCGGGCAGGCCCATGCCGATCACCGCGGCGCCATGCGCCTCGTAGCGGTACAGGCTGTAGGGCTCGGCATCGGTTTCGGGCAGCGAGGTGAAGATGAACTGCTGGAAGGTGGTGGTCGCCACCATCAGGCGCGCCATCTGTTCGGCCACCACCGTGGCGCCGCCGAAGCTGCGCGGGGCGAAGAAGATGTTGGCCGACAGTACCCGCCGGTTGCGGTCGCGCGGCAACTGGGGGAACAGGTGGCCGAGCTGTTCGCTGTTGAGGGCGTGGGCGCTGTTGTCCCACTCCACCAGCGTGACGTGCCCCGCGCCCAGGTCCAGCATGGCCTTGGCCAGTGCCGGCGTTGCCGCGATGGCGTGGTCGCAGGCCAGCAGCGCCTGCTGGAACAGGCTGACCGCCGCCAGCAGCTGGTTGACCGTTTCCTCGTTGAAGACGCTCAAGTCGTTGTGCTGCCGATAGGCTTGGGGGTCGAAGATCAGCGCATCGACATCCCAGAGCGTGCTCACCTTCAGCCGCCTGGCCTCGTCCACCAGCTGCAGCATCTCGGCCGTGGCCGGCAGGCGATGGAAGATCACCACCGAGGCGGTCTGCAGGGCATTGTTGCAGGCTGCGGCGTCGCGCCAGTCGAGCACCTGGCAGCGGTAGCCAAGGCTTTGCAGTGCCTGCTGCAGCCACGCCGGGCGGCCGCTGGGCGGCTGGGCCAGTTCGCCTTCGCAGACCAGCAGCAGCTCACGCGGGAAGAGTTCGCTGGCCGGCACGCTGGGGTCGCCCAGCGGCAGGCTCTTGCGCTTGCTGTCGGCGGGCTTCCACAGCAGCGACGGCCCCTGCCTGAGCAGTTCGCGCACGGCCTTTTTCAACGTCGGGTACAAACCGGCCTTGCGCAGGTAGGCAATGAAGCGCTGGTCGGCCCGCGGCTCGGTGGTGATCTGCCGCAGCAGGCCTGCCAGGCGGGCATGCATGCCAGGTGGCGTACTGCCAACGCTGGCCTGCTGCGCCGCCAGGGCGCTGCCCAGGCGTTGGCGATGCAGGTTGAGCTGCTGCGCCACTTCGTGGTCGGGCACCGCGGCTTCGAGCTGGCCGAACAGGTCGTCCAGCAGCGCATAGCGGCGCCGGTACATGGCGCGTTTCTTCGGCGCGATGTCTTCTGCCGAGCGCTCGGCCGCAGCCACGGGCAGGCTGAAGAAGCCTTCGCGCGCCAGGGGCTCGCCGCCATGCTCCTGCCAGATGGCGTCGTAGTTGGCGGCCAGTTCGCGGCCGGTGTCGGCGCCGAAATAAGGGTGCCGGTGATGCCGGTAGGCATCGCTGACGGCGTGGATCTGCGTGGCGCCCAGCAGCCGGGCGAGGCACTTGATGGCTTCGATCAGCAGGCTGCGTGGGCGCAGGCCTTCGAAATCCTTGGTCAGGTCGCGGTAGATGTTCAGCGACGTCTCGCTGTCGATGCCCTTGTGGATGCCCTGCACCGCGCCGATCAACAGGCACAGCTGGCCATCGGCCTGGCACAGGCTGAAAGCCAGCGATGCCGCGCGCAAGTCGCCCTGGAACAGGTTGAGCACCAGCTCGCCTTCGCGCTTGAACCAGATCGGCCGGTCCAGCACCAGGGTGCAGCCCGGGGAGTAGCTCGACAGGTCGGCAAGGGTTCGCTGCGCGTCACGCCCGAGCAGCAACAAGGAGGGAAACTGCTTGGCCACCAGCTCGTAGTGCGAGGCCACCACCGCCAGCCGCTGCGGTGCATCCCAGCCCTTGCTGATGTAGGGCCATTGCAGGATGCCGATGCTGTCGTCACCCAGCGCCGCCCAGCCTTCGGCACCCAGCGCCGTGTTCATGCGCTGCACGAAGGTGCCGAGCTGGGGCCATTGGCGGACCATCAGCAGGGTCAGTGCGAGGCGGTTCTTCAGTGCCCGCGGCGACAGGCCGGGGTGCACCGCTGGCAGGGTCCTGGCGAGTGAAACGAGGTTCATGGTCATCTCACTTGTACTCGATCAAAGCCGATTTGCTGGCGGTCAACCTGTCGAGCAGGAACTTCACCTGCCCGACCATTTCAGGGAACTTGGCGAGCACCAGGAACACCGCCTGCAAGCCGTTCTCGCGCAGCGTGCGGCCGCCGCGGCGGGTCAGGCGCAGGGCCTGCAGCGGGTAGATCGCCAACAACAGCAAGCCCCAGCCCCCCAGCAGCGCCCAGAGCAGCAGCGTCACCAGCGGGATGCCCAGCCCCCACAGCCAGGCGCGCAGCGACTCACGCCGCCAGTGGCGCTCGGGTGGGTAGCCATGCAGGTAGGTGCCCTCGGCGAAGGCATAGCCGCCGCGCACGCAGCGCCGCCACCATTGGCTGAAACGGGTCATGGCGGCATCGTGCAAGGTCATTTCGGCGTCCAGGCGCCAGATTTTCCAGCCACGGGCGCGCAAGCGCACGCACAGCTCCGGTTCTTCCCCGGCAATCAGCTCCGGGCGGTAGCCGGACACCGCCCTGAAGGCATCGACGCGCATCAGCGCATCGCCACCACAGGCCTTGGCGTCGCCGACCGGGGTGTCCCATTCCAGGTCGCACAGCAGGTTGTACACCGAGCGCTCGGGAAAGCGCTCGCGCCGCCGCCCGCACACCACCGCCACGTCGGGGTGGGTGTCGAGAAACGCCTGGGCGCTGCCCAGCCAGCCCGCCACCACCTCGCAGTCGCCGTCGACGAACTGCACGTAGCGCAGCTCCGGGCGCAACTGCAGCAGGCAGGCAAAGCCTTCGTTACGCGCCCGGGCAGCCGTGAACGGGATGCTCAGGTCCAGCGCCAGCACTTCTACCCCATGGCTGCGTGCCCGCTGCACCGAGCCATCGGTGGAACCGGAGTCGACATACACGACCTGGTCCGCGCCGCTGGCCAGCGAGGCCAGGCAGCGCTCCAGGCGCATCCCCTCGTTGCGACCAATCACCACCACTCCGATGCCTGTCTCCATGCGCCTCTCGCCACCCCTGAACGCCACTTGCCGATCACCGCCGCCCCTGGGGCCGGCTCATGTGTACTGCACTGCCTCGTGCTTGCGCGCCTTGACCGTGGCCGGCACCCCCACCGCCAGCGAGTTGTCCGGCACATCGATCAGCACCACCGCATTGGAGCCGATCACCACGTTGTCGCCGATGCGGATATTGCCCAGCAGCTTGGCCCCGGCGCCGATATCGACGTTGTTGCCGATCACAGGCGCAGTCGGCTCGCTGACATTCTTCAGCCCCACCACCACGCCGTTGCGGATCCTGCAGTCGTCGCCAAAGCGCGCGTAGCCGCTGATGACGATGCCGCCGAAATGGTCGATGACGAAGTTGCGGCCCACCTCTACCTCGCACGGCAACTCCACCCCGGTGATGATCTGCACGAACTTGAACAACACCTTGTAGATGAACGACAGCAGCTTGCGCAGCAGTGCCGGGCGCACCCCGTAGCGCCAGCGGCCGAAGCGGTACACCAGCATCACCCAGAAGCCCTGGGCGCCCCAGTCGCCCTTGTATGCCCGCAAGTCCGCGCGGATGTTGTCGAACATGGCCCCCTCCTAGCGTGTTGGCTGTGTGGCGTAGCGAGTCTTGAACAGCAACGACCAGGTGGCGCGGGTGTGCAGCCAGCAGGCCCGGATGGCCGGCCAGCCGCGCCCTTTGAGCAGCGCCTTGAGGGCCAGCAGCAAATCGCCCAGGCTGACCAGGCACATGTGCAGGGCAAGCCCTGCCGCGCCGTGATGCTTGCGAAAGTACAAAAGCTCGCTTTCGATCTGGTAGGCCGAGATCTGCCGGCTGGCGGCCTCCAGCTCAGCCACCGACTTGGAGCTTTCGCCGCCGATGTGCACCACCGTGGTATGCGGGTAGAACACCACCTTCCAGCCGGCCTCCTTGACCCGCTTGCAGTGGTCGACTTCCTCGTAGTAGAGGAAATAGCGCGGGTCGAACAGCCCCACCTTGTCCAGCACCTCGCGGCGCACCAGGTAGAAGCACCCCGGCAGCCAGTCGCATTCGCGCACCGAGCCATGGTCCCAGCTCATCTCGTCGACCATCTTCAGCCCAGGGAACAAGCGCCCCAGGCCTGTGCGCGAAACGAACACGTTCAAGGGGGTGGGGAAATAGCGGCAGCACGGCTGCAGGTCACCCTCGCGGCCTTCCAGGCGCACGCCCAGCACGCCGCAATCGGGGTGCTCGTCCATGTAGGCGATGGTCTTTTCCAGCGAGTCGCTGGCAACGAAGGCATCGGTATTGAGCAGCAGCGCGTACTTGCCCTGCAGGTGGGCCAGCAGCTGGTTGTTGGCGCGGCCGAAACCGACGTTCTTCTGGTTGCTCAGCAGCAGCGCCTCGGGGCAGACCTGGGCCATGCGCGCCAACGAATCGTCGGCCGAGGCGTTGTCCACCACCAGGTAACTGGCCAGGCGCTCGCTGCCCGCCTCGCGCAGCGCGTCGAACATCGGCTGCAGCAAGGAGGCCGTGTTGAAGTTGACCACCATCACATCGACGGGCTTGCTATCCATTGTTGCCGTCCCCAAAGAAGTACTGCCGCCTCACTGCCGCCAAGGTCGGTTCCAGCGCGGGGTCGAAGGCGCCCTTGCGCTGCTTGACGAGGTCTATCCAGGGATACGAATTGCACCGCTCCTCCACCCGTTCGATCAACGCTGCAGTGGTGCAGATGACCTTGGCCGGGTTGCCGCCCACCACCATGCCCGGTGGCACGTCCTTGGTGACCACGGCACCGGCGGCAACCACCGAGTCGGGCCCGATGGTCACGCGCGGCATGATGATGGCGCCGTGGCCGACGAAACAGTTGTCTCGTATATCAATGTAGCCCACCGAATCGAGCTGCTTGCCGTAGCACACCTCGATCAGTGCCACCACGCCGTCATGCCCGATCAGGGTGCAGTCCGACAGGCCCACGTTGCTGCCGATGCGCACCAGGGTCGGGTCGGTGACGCAACAGCCGCAGTTGATGTGCACGTTGTTGCCGATCGAGTGGAACTTGCCCCACCGCGCCAGGTAGGTTCCCCATTGCAACGGTGTGGGATTGCACAGTTTCCTGTACAGCGAGCCTCCCCGCCCGGTTGAGTTGGCGTAATGTTTCACGGCGCTCCGTAGCCATCCGAACATGCTGTCTGCCTCGTTAGTAAACCCTTCCTGGACTGCCTCTGAGGCGAACCGGTCTCGTTCTTCTTGGTGCTGACCGCATCGCACTCAACCCTTGTCAACCGCGCTGTAACCGTTGCTTGTCGCCTTGGCACACTCCTTTGCGGCTCAAACCGCCTTGTTGCTGGTTTTCAGTTTGTCGTCCAGGTGCTCGGCCAGGCGCACGGCGAACTGCAGCAGCGGCATGGTCGGGTTGGAGGCGCCGCTGGTGGCGAAGATGCTGCTGCCGGCCACATAGAGGTTGTGGGTGCCGAACACCTTGCAGTCGCTGTCGACCACGCCGAACTCGGGCGACGCCGCCATGCGCGTGGTGCCCATGTGGTGGGCATGCGGCTGCAGCTTCAGGGCAAGGCTGGTGTCGTAGACGAAATCGTTCAACTTGACGAAGCCAAGGCCGGTGTCGGCGAACTGCTTGGCCAGCTCGCTGCCGATGCACTTGATGGTGTGCCGGTCATGCTCGCTCAGCGCCCAGTTGACGTTGACCTTGCCCATCCCCAGGGCGTCCTTTTCATCCAGCAGCGAGAGGTGGCTCTGCACATTGGGGAACTGCTCGATCATGGTGCTGATGACCCCGTCGCCGGGGCAGCTGAAGTTGGCGATGAAGGCGATCTTGCTGGCCACGCCCATGTCACAGGCCAGGTTCTCCAGGAAGTGCTTGACCTCGGCGGTCCTGCCGTAGGTCCTGACCTCTTCCAGCACGGCGGTGGTGACATTGCCCTTGCCAGCGTGGTACTCGGCGACGAAGGCATCGGTGGTGTAGTACTGGTGCTGGCTGCCGTCCTGCCCGTTGCTGAGGATGAAAGTGCCCATGTCGATGTTCAGGTGCTCCATGAAGCAGCGCCCCGCCAGGCCGTCGGGGCTCACCACGCCGGCGGCCTGCAGCGACTGGCTGTTGAGCAGTTGGCGGGCGTTCTCGATGGCGCCGGTGGCGAGGATGAACTTCTTCGCCACCAGGCGCTGGCGATTGCGCTCGTAGTCCGACACCTGTATCGAGGCCAGGCGGCCGCTGGCCTTGTCGAATTCCAGGTCGACGCAGTTGCAGTTGATGAACACGTCCAGCCCAGGGGTGTCGTTGAGCGCGGCCGCGTACTTCTGCGCAAAGCGTGTGGGCGGGCTGAGCAAAAAGCGGTCGGCGTCGAAGTCGTCACCCTTCAGCGCCACATTGAGTGGCTGGAAGGCCTTGCCCTGGGGCAGGTCGACGATGTCCATGGCGGCGGGCAGGTAGCGCTCGATTTCCGCATAGGGGATCGGCCAGCCCGGCAGGTCGCCCGGTGGCTGCACGGCAAAGTCGGACGCGGTGAACGGCCGGCAACGCCCTGCCCAGTGGTTGGAGGTGCCGCCAAGAAAGCGCAGGCGGGTTTCCTCGGCGTACAGCTCCAGCCCCGAGGAGGTGCATTTGTACAACTCCTGCGAACGGGGCGCGTACTCGTGGCCGCCGCCCTCGAGCAGCACCACCCGCCAGCCGGCCTGCGCCAGGCGCAGGGCCAGGGTGATGCCGGCAGGGCCGGCGCCGATGATGCACACGTCATAATGATCACGCAGGGTCTTCTGCGTCTGGTAGTCGTTGATCATGTTCAGTCGTTCCGCAAGTACTGGGACGGCAACACCCAACCGTTGATAACGACGAACCCGTTCGGCTCGGCGGGTTTGCCTGCAGCAGCGCGCGCCAGGCCGGGCGCAACGCCCAGGACTGCGCCCCCCACCCCCAGCAACACGCAATTGCGTAGAAAGCCCCTACGATCGAGCAGCGCAGTGCAGTACTTAAGCTTCCCCATGATCCCCAGACCACCCGTGCCATTTTTTTAAGAATCCTAGTCACTTATCCGCGATGCGCTACCCTGCCCATCGCTCGGGCACCGCTGTTGTCGTATCGGTCAGAACCAGTTGAAGATGCGTACCGCCAGCTCGCCACAGAGTGCCCCGACCAGCACCATTGGCAGCACGATGAGTTCACGTTTGATGTTGAGAATGTCCAGCTTGCGGTTGACGTAGACGATCAGCACCAGCGTCGGCAAAGCGTGCAGCGCCACCCCCCAGATCGCCAGGCGCGGCCCGCCGATGGCCAGCAGCAGCGGCAACAGCAGCCACAGCGAAACCAGGCGGATGATGTTGTCCATGGCCTGGTACTTGGTGTGGCCCAGGGCGATCCAGATCTGGTGGGTCAAGGTGTAGCGCAGGGTGAAGAACGACAGCGACAGGATCGCCAGCATCGGCCCGGCGTCGGCATATCGTGCGTCGTACATCCAGCCGATCAGCAGCGGGCTGCCGGTCAGGAACAGGCCGCAGACGAACAGCATGACCAGATCGACCAGCAGCTTGAATCGGTCGTACAGGGCGCGCAGGCGCGCCTTGTCGCCATCGCGGGTGGCCTCGCTGAACGCCGGCAGGGCGACCGCGCCGAACAGCTTCATCAGGCCGGTCTGGATCGAGCCGAGGATCAGCACGGCAATCGAGTACACACCCAGTTCCGCCACGGTCATGCTGGCGCCGAACCAGATGCGGTCACCGTACATCGCCAGCACGCCGACGATCGACGACAGCAGGATCCAGCGCCCGAAGCTGACCAGCTCGGCCAGCGCGGTGCGGTCCCACTGCAGGCGGTTGGCCGGCCCGTGCATCGCGGTATGGCCCAGCACCGTGCCGGCCAGGGCAGCCACCACGCCGGCCGCCACCAGCGACCAGATCGAGCGGGTGAACCAGCCGATCACCAGCATCACCACCAGGCCGATGGTCTGCGAGGCCAGGTCGATCAGCACCACGCGCTTTTGCTGGAAGGTGCGCACGGCAACATCCATCTTGGTCGACTGGAAGCCCCAGATGATCGCCTGCAGGCCAGTCACCGCCAGCACCAGGGGCAGCTCCGGCGCCGCGTAGGTAGAAGCCGGCGGCCACAGGTTGGCCATTTGCGCGGCCCAGGCGGCCACGGCCAGCAGCAGGGTCAGGCCGAACAGCAGCAGGCCGCGCAGAATCTGCACGGTCCAGGCGGTATTGAGAAACAGCGGGTCGTCGCCGCGCGGGCTCTGGATGATGTTCTGGCGCAAGCCAACATCCGACAGAAGGTGCAGCAGTACCGAAACCGTGGTGGCGATGACCATCACCCCGAACATTTCCGGTAACAGCAGGCGTGCCATGATCAGGTTGCCGCCCAGGCGCATGACCTGCGAGGCCACCAGCGACACCAGGTTCCATGCCCCGGCGCCCAGCGCACGCTTACGCAGGCTCCCAGCTGCTGACGCTTCAATCGACGGCATGACTTCAATCTCTGACTGAATGGCTAGAAGTCACTATAGTTTCAATTAGCCATGACGCTAGCCGTCGTCCACCGACTGATAGGTGCCTGTAGCCCATGCCCGAACAATTTCGTGCGCTGATCGTCATTCTGTTCGTCGCCAGCGTGGTGTTCTTCCTGGCCCGCAGGCCCGCCAACGACCTGATTCCCGACCGCGACTACAAGCGCCGGCGCAACCTGTGGCTGCTGATCACCCTGCTGGCGTTCTTCTCGTTCAGCTTCTGGGTGTACACCGCGGCGGCGGTGATCACCCTGCTGGTGGCCAGGCGCCGCGAACACAACGCCATGGCGCTGTTCTTCATGCTGGTGTTCGCCATTCCACCGGCCTCGGTGGATATCCCGGGGTTCGGGGTGATCAACTATCTGATCGAGCTCAACCACATCCGCATCCTCACCGTCTGCGTGCTGCTGCCCACGGCCCTGGCCCTGGGCCGCCAGGCCGACACGGTGCGCTTCGGCCGCACCCTGCCGGACAAGCTGCTGGCCGCAAGCCTGGTGCTGATGACCTTGCTGTACCTGCGCGAAACCACCATCACCGATACCTTGCGACAGGCGGTGTCGCTGTATATCGATGTGTTCCTGCCCTACTACGTCGCCAGCCGTGGGCTGAAGACCGTGCAGGACTTCAAGGACGCCCTGCTCGCCTTCGTCATCGCCGCCTTTCTCCTGGCGATCATCGCGGTGGCCGAGTTCGCCCGCCACTGGCTGCTGTACAACGGCCTGATCAGCGCCATGGGCGTGCAGTGGAGCATGTCCAGCTACCTCAGCCGCGGCGGCTCGCTGCGCGCCAGCGCCACCACCGGCCAGGCGATTGCCCTGGCCTATGTGATCAGCGTGGCCATCGGCATGTACCTGTTCGTGCAGAGCTACGTGCAAAACCGCCTGCAACGCTACATGGGCGCCCTGCTGCTGGCTGCAGGGCTGGTGGTGCCGTTGTCGCGCGGGCCGTGGATTGGCGCCGGGGTGATCATCGGGGTGTTCATCGCCACCGGCAAAGGCGCGGTCAAGCGCCTGACCCTGCTGGCCTGCGCCGGCCTGCTGGCGTTGCCGATGCTGACCCTGCTGCCCGGTGGCGAGAAGGTGCTCGACCTGCTGCCATTCGTCGGCAACCTGGAAAAAGAGAACATTACCTACCGCCAGCGCCTGCTCGACAACTCCTGGATCACCATCCAGCGCAACCCGCTGTTCGGCTCTTTCGATTTTCGCAACACCCCGGAAATGCAGTCGATGATCCAGGGCGAGGGCATCATCGACATCGTCAACAGCTACATCAGCATGGCGCTGCGCTTCGGCCTGGTCGGGCTGGCGCTGTTCGTGGCGTTCTTCGCCAGCGTGCTGCTGGCGATCTACAAGGCGCTGCGGGCATTCCCCGACAAGGAAGACGAACACCGACGATTGGGCCGCTCATTGCTGGCAACCCTGCTGGGGATCCTGGTGATCATCTTCACCGTCAGCAGCATCACCGTGATCCCGGTGGTGTACTGGTCGGTAGGCGGTTTGGGCGTGGCCTACGTGCAGATGGTGCGCAGGCTCAGAAGCAGTGAAACCAACGCGCTGGAAACCTCCCAGCCGACGAACCAGGTACTTTCATGACAAGGATTGGTCTGCGCCCTGGGCTCAGGGCATCGTGGCTCGTCGCGCTGCTGGCAGTGCCAGCCTTGGCCTGGTCTTCATCCGAGTGGACCGTCAGCGTCGACGAACAGAACGGCCTGCCCAGCGTGAGCCGCGGCGGCGGCCCGGCGATGCAGGCGCGCTTCGATTTCTGGGGCGGCGACTGGAGCTGGACCGGCTTCGGTACCGCGTTCAAGGTCAACGCGCCCTACCGCTACACGCTCAACGGCAAGAACCCGCAGCTGGATTTCGAGCTGGCGGCAGCAATTACCCAGCCACAGCCGCAGACCCTGAGCTGGGCCTTCGACCTCGATGCCCACAGCCTCAAGCGCGGCGTGATGGGCGGCGGCATGGTGTTTCGCTTCGACCCGGCGCTGTTCAGCCAGCAGATGGGCGAGCCGCAGCTGTTGCCGGGCAATCGTGGCTGGTCATGGGGCAGTGCGACGCGGCGCATCGAACTGCGCTTCGAGCCGGCGCTGGCCAAGGTGTATTTCGAGCGCGGCGATACCTCCGAAATCCGCGCGTTTTTCTACACCGACCCGATCGAACCTGGCCGCCAGCAGATCAAGGCCACGCTCAACCTCACCGGCGATATCGAGCTCGCCCCCACCCCCACCGAACGCTTCGGCCTGGCCGACCCCACGCGCTGGCCAGACGACCAGCTCGGCTGGCGCACCTCGCCGGTCGACCTGTCGTTCCTCAACGCCGCAGAAAAACCCGCCGGCAAGCGCGGCTTCGTCAAGGCCGCCGGCGAGCAGCTGCAGTTCGCCGACAACACCCCGGCGCGCTTCTGGGGTACCAACCTGTCGGCCTATGCGCTGTTCAACACGCCGGACGATGAGATCAAGCAACAGGCAAAGCGCCTGTCTGCGCTGGGCTTCAACCTGGTGCGGCTGCACCACCATGACTCGCCCTGGGTCAGCCCGAACGTCTTCGGCGAGGTCAAAACACTGCGCGACACCCAGCAGTTGAGCCCCGCCTCGCTGAAGAAGCTCGATTGGTGGATCAAGTGCCTGAAGGATGAAGGCATCTATGTGTGGCTCGACCTGCACGTGGAGCGCATCGTCACCGTCAATGACAACATCTATGCCTTCGACGAACTGGCCAAGGGCGAGCAGTACGCCGGCATCAAGGGCTACGCCTACGTCAACGTGACCCTGCAACAGGCCATGAAGCGCTTCGCCGAGCAGTACCTGGGCCACGTCAACAGCTTCACCGGCCTTGCCTACAAGGACGACCCGGCCGTGGCGGCCGTGCTGATCACCAACGAAAACGACGTGACCCAGCACTTTGGCAACGCCCTGCTGCCGGACAAGGGCGTGCCCAAGCACAACCGCCTGTTCATGGACCAGGCCAAGGCCTTCGCCGCCCGCGCCAACCTGCCCGCCGACAAGACCTGGCGCGCCTGGGAGCCGGGGCCTGGCAAGCTGTTTCTCAACGAGCTGGAGCACCGCTTCAATGTCGACATGATCGACCACCTGCGCACCCTGGGGGTGAAGGTGCCGATCGTCACCACCAGCACCTGGGGTGGCAACGGCCTGGCCGCGCTGCCGGCGCTCACCGCCGGCAATGTGATCGATGCCCACGCCTACGGCGGCATTGGCCAGTTGCAGAAGAACCCGCTGACCAGCGACGGCATGATCAACTGGCTCGGCGCCGCCCAGGTGCTGGGCCTGCCGATGACCGTCACCGAGTGGAACGCCGAACCCTTCCCCCTGCCCGACCGCCATTCGCTGCCGCTGTATGTGGCCGGCACCGCCAGCCACCAGGGTTGGGACGCGATCATGCAGTACGCCTACAGCCAGCAGGCGTTTCTTGAAGGCTGGCGCCGGGCCGACAACTGGAACGCCTACAACGACCCGGCGATGATCGCCACCCTCCCCGCCGCCGCCTTGCTCTACCGCCGCGAGGACGTGCGCCAGGCCAGCACCCGCTACGTGTTCGCACCCAGCGCCGAAACCCTGTTCAACCGGGCCATCACCCCGGCCAATTCGGTGCTGCTGCGCACCGCCATGGAAAAAGGCCGGCTGCAGATCGCCCTGCCGCAAACGCCTGAACTGCCCTGGCTGCAGCCGGGCGTCGTGCCCAGCGATGCACAGGTGTTGAAAGACCCGGACCAGTCGCTGCTCGATGCCAACGCCAGCGAGTCGACCAGCGACACCGGCGAGCTCAGGCGCAACTGGCAGCAAGGCCTGTACACCATCGACACGCCGCTGACCCAGGCCGCCACCGGCTGGCTGGGCGGCCAGGCGCTGCGCCTGGGCGACATCGCGGTCGATCTCAAGACCGCCTACGCCAGCGTGGTGGTGCAAAGCCTGGACGCCAAGCCGCTGAAGCAGTCGCGCAGCCTGTTGATTTCGCTCGGCAGCCGCGCCGTGCCACGGCCCGACGACATGACGCCGTTCCATGTCGAGCCGCTCGAAGGCAGCTTGACCATCCAGGCACCCCAGGGCCTGAAGCTGTACGCGCGCAAGGCCGATGGCAGCGAGCAGGCGATGGCCTCGACCTACCAGGATGGGCGCTACCGGATCACCTTCGACGGCCAGCAGATGGCCAACTGGCTGTTCCTGAAATAGCCATCTAGAGTCAGTTCAGACCTGTATTCCAGGCATTCGACGCTGCGTCTGTTCCAGGAGGATTGGATGAAGTACTTGGTTGTCGGCGGTGCAGGTTATATCGGTTCGCACATGGTCAAGCACCTGTTGCGCGATGGCCATGAGGTGGTGGTTGCAGACACCGTGGCCACGGCGCCCGACATCGAGTGGGTCGAGCTGGACATCGCCGACGCAGGCGCCCTCGACCGGCTGTTCGGCGACTATCACTTCGATGCGGTGTTCCACTTCGCCTCCTTCATCCAGGTGGGCGAGTCGGTCAGCGACCCTGGCAAGTACTACCAGAACAACGTGGCGGCCACGCTGACCCTGCTGGAGGCGATGGTACGGGCCGACATCAGGCACCTGATCTTCTCCTCCAGCGCCGCCGTGTATGGCGACCCGCACTATGTCCCCATCGACGAGCAGCACCCCAAGGCGCCGATCAACCCCTATGGGCGCAGCAAATGGATGGTCGAGCAGATTCTCCAGGACTTCGACCGCGCCTATGGGTTGAAGTCGGTGAGCTTGCGCTACTTCAACGCAGCAGGCGCCGACCCCGAGGGGGCGCTGGGTGAGTGCCATGAGCCGGAAACCCACCTGATCCCGCTGATCCTGCAGGCGGCCTCCGGGCGGCGCGAGGCCGTTACCGTGTTCGGCCGTGACTACGACACGCCGGATGGCACCTGCATCCGCGACTACGTGCACGTCGCCGACCTGGCGTCGGCCCATGCGCTGGCGGTGGCGTACCTGCTCAAGGGCGGCGAAAGCGCGTCATTCAACCTGGGCAACGGGCTGGGCTTTTCGGTGCAGGAAGTGATCGAAGCTGCACGAGCTATCACGGGGCGGCCAATCCGGGTGATTGAAGCATCGCGTCGCGAAGGTGACCCGGCAGCGCTGGTGGCCGATGCACAGCGAGCGAAAAGCGTGCTGGGTTGGCAGCCACAGTTTGCGAGGCTGGATGAAATTGTCGGCCATGCCTGGAGTTGGGAGCGCAAGTTCCCTTGGTGCCCAGGTTCCTTGTAGTGATTTCGAGATCGAGCGCCGCCCGCGCGGCGCATCGCGGATAAATCCGCTCCTACAGGCCAATGCGTTTTCTCGGCGGGCGCCAAGGTGGACAACCATGGCCTGACAGACCGTGGCACGTTGCAACAAATGTAGGAGCGGATTTATCCGCGATGCGCCGCGCGGGCGGCGCTCGATCTCAAAAACACCGCGAAACTCAGTAGTACGTGCGCGGCTGCTCATCGGCCTTGTTCAACACCGCCCCCACCAGGTTCGCGTTGGCCAGGTGGTACAGGCAGTCCTCGATGTCCTTCTTGCTGTTCATCCCGTTGGCCACCACCAGCAGCACGCAATCGAACTTGGGCAGCACGGTGATCGCATCGTCCGAGCTGAGCAGCGGCGGCAGGTCGAAGATGCAGATGCGCGAATCGTAGCGGTCGCGCAGTTCGCCGATCAGGTTGTCGACCTTGGGCGAGGACAGCATCTCGGTGGACATCGGGATCGGCTCGCGGGTCGGCAGTACCACGAAGCGCGGCAGCGTCGGGTTGACCAGCGCCTCTTCCAGCCACGCCTTGCCACTGAGCACCTCGTTGAGCGCCTTGTCCATCGGCAGGCCCAGGCTGCTGCCCACCCGTGGCCGACGCAGGTCGAAGTCCACCAGCAAGGCGGTCTTGGTGGTGTGGTGGGCGATGCTCATGGCCAGGTTCACCGCCAGCACGGTCTTGCCGGCCTCCGGGGTGGGCGAGGTGATCGCCAGGGTGCGCCAGCCGTTCTCGTCCATCGCCTTGAGCACTTGCGTGCGCAACAGGTCGATGGCGCCGCTCATGTTCGAGTTCTTGTTGTACGAGATGATGCGGTTACGTTCCAGGTGTTCCGCGCGCAGCGGTACCACCTTGGTCTGCACGTAGTCGAAATCGCCCAGGGGTTCGGGCTTTTCCGCCAACAGCGGGGCCTTTGGGGTTTCCACGGGGGTGGGTGAGATCTGGTGCAGGTTCTTTCCAATAGCCGGCGTAATTCTGTCCATCGCTGCATTCCCTATTCAAACCGAGCCATAGCTTTAAACAGCAGGACGTCCAACGGCATGTAGAACACATGGACGACTACCATCAGCATAGCCAGCAACACCACGCCGGCGACGATCAGCAGCATCAGCCATTTTCGCCGCCGGGCCTTGTCGGCCTGGGTCGCGATATAGGGCACCGCCACCAGCACGCGCTTGCCCAGCACGCTTTCCAGCGCACCCACGCCACGCACCCGCTGGTTGAGCATCTCCAGCAACATCACCAGCCCACCGCCCACGGCCGGTGCCAGCACCAGGCCCAGGGCGACGATTTTCTTGCGGTTGGGTTTGACCGGTTTTTCCGGCATCAGCGGCGGCTCGAGCAGCACGAAGCGCTCGGCTTTGTTTTCCTGCTCCAGGCTTTCGGTGATCTTCGCGCCCATTTCCTTGTTGCGGATTTCTTCGTACTTCTTGCGGGCGTTGTCGTGGTCGCGCATCAGCGTGATCAGGCCGCGCTCCACTTGCGGGGCTTCGAGGATATCCGCCTCGTAGCCTTCCATCTTGCTGGTGAGCTGGCGCTTCTGCTCGGCCAGCGAGGCGATGCGCGACTGCGCCGCCGCCATCTTGGTGCGCACCCGGGCGGCGTCCAGGTTCATCGTCGCCGCTGCCGCCGCGCCCTTTTCACCGGAGGCCTGGAGCACATCGATCTTGCGCTTGATCGCCTGCACGTCCGGGTGCGCCGGGGTGTAGCGGGTCAGCAGGCGGGCATACTCGGCCTTCAGGCTTGCCAGGTCTTGCGGTTGGTCGGCGGCCGTCGAGCGGCCATTGGCAGCCTGGGTAGGCACCCCGGCATTGGCAGCCGACAGCTCCAGCTCCAGGTAGCGCAGCTCTTCCTGGGCCGACTTGTAGTCACGGTCGACCTCGCGGAATTCCAGCTCCGAGCGCGACAGCATGCTCATGCGCAGTTGCTGGTTTTCCGGCAAGGCATTGGCATGGGCCTGCTTGAAGTCGGCCAGCTGGTTTTCCAGGTCGGCCAGTTCGGCGCCCAGCTTGTTGGCTTCCTGGGAGAGGAATTCGGTGGTTTCGGTGGCGCGTTCGGTGCGCTGCTTGATGTTTTCGTTGAGGAACAGGTTCACCAGTTCGTCCGCCACTTCCTTGGCGACTTCCGGGCGCTTGTCCTCGTACGACACGGTGAACGCCACGGTCGCCTCGCCTCGCCCCTTGATGAAGGTGCTGAGCGTGGCCACCACGATGTCGTTGCGCATCTGCTCGATCTTGTCGGTTTCGCTGAACTGCCGTCCCTTGTCGGCGAACAGGCCGTACTTGTCGATGATGCGCAGCAGGTTTTCCCGGGTCATCACGCGCTGGCGAATGACCTCGATGCGCTCATCGGCAAAGGTGGTGTTGCCGGCCGAGACCAGGTCGGGCGATATCTGCTGCGATTCGACCAGGATGGTGCCGGTGGCCTGGTAGATGGGTGGCACACTGAGGGCGACGCCCACGGTCGCTGCCAGTACGACGACGATGCTCACCCCCAGCAGCAAGGCGCGGTCCTTGATGATGGCGATGTAATCTTTGATCGACAGCTCGTACTCGGTCTTCATGTGTGGCCACCCGTGCGAAGAGTCAGATGTCGGGATATCGGTACGTCAGCGTCAGTCCCACGATGGTCGCTTCAGCATCTGGCAAGCCATCTTGCTGACGCTCCTTGTACATCAACGAAAAACGCATGTCCCAGGCCCGCGAGAATTCGTGGCTGGCCCAGGCGCTGTAGGTCTGCAAGGTGTTTGGCGTCTGCCCTTTGGCGTCCTGCCAGGACGCTTCCAGGCCCACCCGGTTTCTTTCGCTGACCAGGTAGCTCCAGCCGCCGCGCACCATGTCCAGCTCGGCGAAACCGCCCTCGGCACTGGCCACGGTGCTGCGCTCGGCGCTGAAACTGGCCTCGGCGCGCGAGCCGCGGTAGAACAGCGACATGCCGCCTTCGCCACGGCGCCCGCCACCGGAGCCGCTGGTTTCGTTGACGCCCACATGCATGGCGCCTTCCAGGCGTTCGGAGAACTGGTGCTTGATGCCGATGCTCGGCACGTAGCTGTTGGTGGCGATGGCGGTGGTGGTGTCCTGGGGCTCGTAGCGCCGCGCCTCGAACCCGGTGATCAGGTCGGTGCGCTCGCTCCAGGCGTAGGTCCAGGTCAGGTAGTTGGAGTACTCGTCGTAGCCGGTCAGCGTGGTGATGTCATACCGCGCATGGTTGTAGCGAAGCTCGTTGGCCAGGGTGCTGCGCTCGGTCACCGCGCTGCTCCAGTTGGCGGTCAGCGAGGACATCTTCTGCGTGCCGTCGGTGGTGACCACGCCGGTGTCGAGCACCGTGCCAGACAGTGTCGAGCTCTCGGTGTACTGCGCCAAGAGGCCGAAACCGCCGGTCTCGGTCTCGCGCTGCCAGCCCAGGCTCAGGTTGGGGTCTTCACGGTCGTCGACCACCGAACGGTCGGACGAGCGCAACAGGTTCATGCCCAGGCCCAGACGCAGTTGGTCGCGGTCGAACTGACCGATCAGGTTGTAGTCGGGTGCAATGATGGTACGCGTCACACCTTTCTCCTTGGACGTCAGGAGCAATGGGTTACTGTCGTACTCGACAGTCGTGGGTACCACAACTGAAGACTGCCAATTGGCGGCACTAACCACCCCCGCGAACGGCATCATCATGATTGCCGCCGCCATACGCTTTGGTCGAAAAATAGGCACTAGTAATTCTTAATTATTAGAAGATTCAAGGTACGACCAGCGTATCGCCAGCCTGAAGTTGGAAGTTGGTGGACATGTCACGCCCAGAAACCAGATCCTTGTAGCGCACCGGCAATACCTTTTGTGCAGGGCCACTGCCGCGGATCACCTTGATGGCGCTTTCGTCGGCGAATTTGTCCATTCCACCCGACATGCTCAAGGCTTGCAGTACGGCCGTAGGGCCTGCCATTGGCACCGGGCCTGGCTTGATCACTTTGCCCTGGACGTACACCAGGTTGCCGGCGGTGCCGGTGACCACCACGCTGACGTTCGGGTCGGCAAGAAAAGGCTTGAGGCCGGCGGTGACCTTCTTGGCCACTGCGGTCACATCCAGGCCCGCCACATCGATGCGGCCGGCCAGGGGGAAGGTAATGCTGCCATCGGGGAGTACGACGGTTTCCTGGCGCAGGGTGTCTTCCTGCCACACGGAGATCAACACTTTGTCGCCGGGGCTCAACAGGTAGGTGGACGTGCTGTCATCGGCAACGCTGGCGCCGGCCCAGGCGCACAGTACGCAGAACAGGGAAATCAGCAAACGCGCCATGAGGGATCCCTCCGGCCAATCGGCCCAGGTTAAGAGCACTGAATGAGAACAACAGCAAGCCTCTCGCTCCACACGCAGCTGCAAACCCGCTGCGCCGGCCTCGCAATCCTGCAGGCCCTTTACCGCGATGCCGCCTTGCCTGCCCCTGCCACCACTGCCCAAGGGTCTGGCCAGTGGAATATAGCAATGGCTGGAAAATTGACAAGCAACCGCCAGCGATAAAGCGCAAATGTCCGTTTTTGTGCGTCAAGTTGCTGGCGTCGCGATAAAGAAAGGTAAACTTCAAACAACTAACACGGGCAACGCTTCAAATCTTCTTTCTATTGGCTACCGCCACGAAGCCAATGACTGCAAACGCAAAAAGCCAACCCGCCGTTGCCAAAGGAACAATATTGGTCTGGTTCATATAAGAATCAGCCGCTCGTGCCGCACCGCTCAATAACACCAACAGGAAAATCGATTTGATGAACAGAGTCGAGCGCATGTTCCCCTCCTGAAAAGAGGACAGTTATTGTTGGTTTGAATAGAGTTTTTACTGCTGGTGATTGGAGCTTATGGGCACAATGACATTACGTCAATGATCCGACACCATAATAAAAATCAATCGACCGACCCGGTACTCGTCAATTTACCGCCATGCAGAAAATGCACCCCCAACTGCCCGCCTGGGGCAATTAACAAGTTATTGAAATTGCGCGATATTGTGACACTCATTGGCCGCGTTACAACGCCGGGCGAACGCCACCGACTCGCTTTTCTGGCGGCGCCCAAGTGTTTCAACGGCGAGAACAGGTGCGAATCATTCTGCTTAGCAACCGTTTTATGACGGAAAAAGATCAAGCGTGCGTTCCACTTCATCGATATCAAGGGTAAAGCCTTCGCCCTCGGGCACGCCGACCACAAAACCGAAGTGCTGGTGATCGCGATCGGTCAGGTACTTGTAATAACTGACGAAGCGGTTTGGCGGTTGCAGCGCCAGGAAGTTACAACCGGCTTGCAGCACATTGATGCCATGTACCAGCTGGCTGCCCTCCACCCCGACCACCGTCCTGGCGCCCGCGCAGGCGGCCACGATCGAAGGCACATCCAGCTGCATCGGGTTGATCACCCGAAAGCCGCGCTGCGTGCGCAGGTGCTCGGCGATTTCCAGCTCATTGCGCAACAGCCGCAGGTCGCCATCGCTGCCACGCAGGATGAACACGCCCGGGTGCGGCGTGCTATCCACATGCGCCAGCAGTTTGTCGCCCATGGCCTTGTAGCGCTGGTGCCGGCTGCGGTTGTTGCTGACATCGTCGAACAGCACCAGCTCGTGGAAGAAGGCACTGCGCAGGCGCAGCGGCTGCATGCCCAGCCACTGCTCGTAGGCCGGCCCCTGGGTGAACAGCGGGTAGCGCGCCGAGGGTGCGGTGGTCACCGGCACGCCCTCGTTGCAGGCCAGGGCGTAGGTGGGGCAGTCCTCCATCAGCCAGGTGCCGAACCAGGTGTTGCCGTTTTGCGTGCAATAGGCCGCGCCCCGTTCGATCTCATGCTCCACGGCAATGCGCGGGAAGGTACTGGGCTTGAGCGACAGCCAGTGGCTGGCATTGCCCTTGTACAGCGCGCCATCGATCAGCCACACGTCCTTGAGCAGGTAGGCGCGGGTCGGCCCCTGCTCGGCGCGGATGCCGCCCTCCATGGTGCGCCCCGGGTGCACGTAGGGGAAAAAGCGCTTGGCCTCCCAGCCGGTTACCCGCTCCAGCTGGTTGGGCAGGTAGAAGGCCGGCGGCGACAGCGTGGTTTCGCCGGGGGCGATATCCCAGGTTCTGACCGCCAGGCTCTTGAGCTCGATATCCGCTTTGCGCGCCAGCCGTTTTCGCGCCATGTGCCGGTAAGCCGCCAACGTCCAGGCATGGCCGCTGGCAACCGGGTAATCACTGAGTTTCGAGATATCGCTTTGCATGAGGCGGCCTCCACGGTAACGGGGCAAGGGGCTGACGCGAGGGGTCTGTTACCGGCCAGACGGGGTGCTCAACTGGACGGCACCCGCTCCATCTGGGGCGGTGAATGGAAGGTGGCGTAACGCGCGCGCAAGGTTTCCAGGAACGACTCCCCTGCACTCTTGTCGCCATAGAGGTAGATCTTGTGCAGCCCGCCAAAGACCATTTCGTGATAACGGCTGGCCACTTCTTCATCGCTGGCGCCTTCGGGCAGGCCCAGGTGCAGCGTCAACTTGTTGCCCTCCATGGCGAACAGCGGCGTGTCCCAGAGAAACTGCGCGGTGCCCATTCTGGGCAGGCGCACGAACATGTAGGCGTGGTTGCCCAGCGAATCGACATCGCCGCCACGCCGGCGCTTCCACTTGAGCAGCCCATCGTCGGGCCGGGCCAGGCACAGGCCGATGTCGTAGTAGTCGTAACCGTGCTCCAGGGCCCATTCCAGGGCCATGAAGGTGGTGATCGAGTTGACCTCGCGCAGGCGCTTGGCGTCGGAGAACACCGCCTCGCAGTAGCCGAAGCGCAGGGTGCTCCAATAGCGCTTGCCGCCGCGGGTGATTTCGCAGCCCAGGTGGCAGGCCACCACTTCGTCGTTGAGGGTGATCAGGTCGAGCCGGCCCACGCCCTTGGCCAGGCGGAACACTTCCTCGGTGGCGAACTGCGCGGCATGGATGCCCTGGCGCGCCGTGGCGTATGGGCGCAGCAGGTCGCGGTCGGCCATGGCGATTTCGTTGTCGTCGAAGGTCTGGCGCATCTGGTACAGCGGCCGGTTCTTGCGGATGCTGCGGCGCAGCTCGCTGTCGTAGCGGCCGGTGATGTCATCGAGCGAGCGCCCCAGCGGTACCACTGCGCTCAGGTAATGGGGCACCGACAATGCGCCGGCGGTGGGCACCTCGCTAACCACCACCACGTGGTTCTGCGCGGCGGGGGTGGCCGCGCCCTGCACATCGCCGGCATCGCGCGGCGCCTTGCCGCCGATCAGCAGCTTGGCCATTTCGCGCTGCTGCTTCCTGCCGATGTAGAGGATTTCGTAGGGGCTGGCCTGCTGCAGCCTGAACCTGGCGATCTCCCACCGCCAGAAACAGGCCCGACCGAGGATGTCCCGTAACATGCTTGAAACGGTCCTGATCTCGTAACGCAGGGAGGGCGAAATGAGTTTGCGGGCTACTGCCACCAGGTGCGCTTTCATTCTTTTTTGACGTCCCTTTGTATATTTCAACTGGCGTTATCGCAAAAGACGATGAAGTTTCATTAACACAGCCGCATAACTTACTGATAAATCAATAACATTTATCCGTTATCACCCTAACATTCAGTAACAATTTAAGATGCAAGCTCGCGCCTTGGCAAGCGGCATTTTGCTAGCACTTGGCCTTATTTTATGACGTCAAATTTGCCCCTGCTGCCTAGCACCATCATTTATAACGGCAATGGCTAATTATCTACTTCCGGGGGTTGTGCAGGTGCGGGCCTGCTGGCTGCTCTTTCAACAGGAGCGCCACCATGAACTTGCCCGCAAGTGAAAACCCCCATCAACAATTGATTGAAGCGCAACTGCCTGCCTGGGCACGGCATGCGGCGCCGCAACACTGGCAGGCACTGCGCGAAAGCCTGCTGCCTGCCCAAGGCCTGGTCGATAGCGAGGCCGCCTGGTTCGCCAATGCGGCGCCCGACCTGCGCGCCGCAGTACTGGCCAGCCAGGCTCGGCTGGATGATTCGCAACAGGCACTGGCGCGCTCGCTCAAGGGCATTGAGAACATTGCGCCGTTCGCCGAAACGCGGCTCGCGCAGCGACTGCAGGCCGAGCACCAACTGGCGGTCCCGCTGCGCAGCACCGAGCTGGTGGAAATTCATCACCTGTTCACCTTTGGCACCTATGTCACCCGCCACACGCAGACCAGCCTGCTGGAAGCGGCCTTGCACAACTTCGATGCCGCGGCCACGTTCAGCACCGACAGTGCATTGACGCTGGCCGGCGACGCCCGCTTCGAACAGGTGCGTACCGTGGGCCGCACCACCTTGGGCGACAGCGAGACGTGGGTGGATATCGAACTGGAATCGGAAACGCCAAGCCTCAAGCCCTTGACGCTCGCCCCTGACGATTTCGCCCGCAGCTGCCGTGACCTGGATATCGGCAAGCAGTACCAGAAACACCTGCAGGCCTGCTTCGGCCGCCCGGCCGTGCGCCGCGACAGCCTGGCCCTGCAGCGCGACCGCCTGCGCCTGGCCGCCGACCTGGCCTTGTTGCGCCATGGCATTGACGGCCCCGCCCGCGATGTCATCGAGGCGCTGCTGGGCGACGCCGCCGTGCGCTGCTGGCAACCCTCGCTGTTCGCAATTGGCCTGCATGAAGCACTGATCATCGACGCCGGCGCCAGGGGCCTGCTGTTGTACCTGCCCGGCGACGAGCGAGCCCTGCTGCAGTGCGAAGGGCTAGCGGGTGTGCATCAGCACCTGCTCGCGCAACTGCTGCAACCTGCGTATCGACGCGCCTTTTTGCGCTACGTGCCGGCGGCGCTGCAGCACCGCTTTGTCGATCGCCTGCAACAAAACCTCGAATCCACTGCCGACCTTCACCTGACGACTGAGCTGATCGCCGCCCCGGTATTTGCCTTTATCCACGATGACCACGTGGCCCGCCTGCAAGCAGAAGCGGCTGACCTTGCGGTACCCACGGCCGCCGTCGATGCCAAAGCCCGGCAACGGCGTATCGCCCAGTGGCAGAGCCTGGGCATGGACGCACTGATGCTGGCGGGCTTCTTCGTCCCCGGTGTCGGCACCCTGATGACAGGCGTGATGGCCTGCCAGCTGCTCGGCGACGTGTACGAGGGCTACCAGGCCTGGCACGTCGGCGACCGCCACCTGGCCTTGCAGCACCTAGAGGCCGTGGGCCTGAACCTGGCCTTGATCGGCGCCCTGCATGGGGCTGGCAAGGTGGTGCCGAAGCTGCTCGGCAGCCCGCTGCTGGAAAGCCTCGAGCCGGTGCAGATGCCCGATGGCAGCCGCCGGCTGTGGCGCCCGGACCTGGCAGGCTATGCCAGTGAGGTAGCACTTGCACACTCCAGCACGCCCAACGCGCTCGGCCAGGTTGCCCATGACGGCAGGCTGTACATTGCGCTGGAGGGCGCCACGTACGAAGTGAGCCAGGACGCCGCCGAACATGGTTGGCGAATCCACCACCCCAACGACCCCGAAGCCTATCGCCCGCGCCTGGAACATAACGGTGAAGGCGCCTGGCGCACCGAGCACGAAGTGCCCCAGGCCTGGTCCGATGCCCAGTGCGTGCGGCGCCTGGGTTTGCCGACCGACGCCCTGGATGACGCCCGGCTGCAACTGGCCATGGCCATCAGTGGCGTCGACCGCGCAGGCCTGCAGGCCGTGCACCTGGCGGGCGAGGCCACTCCGGTGCTGCTCGCCGACACCGTAGAGCGCCTGGCCCTGGCCAGCCTCAACGCCGGCGTGGCGACCGATGCCGAACGTCAACTCACAGAGGCCTACGCCGGCCTCGACACCGCGCTGGCCAGGCGCCTGCTGTCACGCCTGTCTGCCGACGAGATGGCCGGCTGGACGGCGCAGGGCCACTTGCCTGCCTGGCTACGACTGGAAAGCGAACAAGTCAGCCGCGACCTGCCCTTGGTGCGCGCACTGCAGGGGCTGCATGAGCCGCGCCTGGCCAACCCCGACAGCGAACGCCTGCTGCTGGCCTGCATCGAGCGCGTTGCAAGCTGGCCCACCGAGCTGCATGTGCAGATCCGCGCCGCCAGCCCGAGCGGCGACGTGTTGGCGAGCCTGGGTGACGAAAACGCCGCCCAGCAGCTGCTGTTGCTCAGGTCCGACTCTGGCTACGAACGCCATGTCGGCGAACGCCCGACCAGCGGGCCGCTCTACCCCGAGCCGTATCAGCCGCTGTACGCGGGCGCGCCACAGAGCCTGCAGCTGGCCTGGGGCAGCGCTGATGCGTTGCGCCTGCGCACCCAGCAACTGGCCCTCGCCGAGCGCGCCCACTGGCCGCAACGCCTGTGGGGCCTGGCGGCCAAGCGCCCTGCCCGTCGTGGCGGCCTGCGCGGCGGCGGCCCGCTTTCTCCGTTGCCACCCCTATCGCCTCTGGCCAGCGGCTCCGTGGAGGGGCGCCTGCGCAGGCTCTACCCGGCCATCAGCCCAGCGCAGATCCAGCAGTTGCAAGCCGACTGGCGCCGCGCGCTGGTGGTTGCCGAACACGAGTTGCAGGTGCGCGAGGCGGCGCTGCAGCAACTGCGCGACAGCCTGGCCCGCTGGGCCGCGAGCACGGCGCGGCGCCAACGCGCCAGCGTGCGCATCCTCGACGCCTGGCGGCGCAATGCCGTGCGCTGGCTGGGCGTCGACGAACGTATCCACTGGCTCAACCTGGCCAACCTGGAGCTGGAAAACCAGGACCTGGCCGCCCTCGCCCTGCCCGACGGCTTCAATCACATCATGGAGCTGGACCTCAGCGGCAACAGCCTGCTCAGCGAAGTACCCGGGCAATGGCTGCAACGCATGGCGCAGGTGCGCCGGCTGATGCTCAAGCGGTGCCGTTTCGATCGCCTGCCGCAGCTGGCGCAACCGTCCACACTGGAATGGCTCGACATCGAACACAACCGCATCACCTGGGACAACCAGGCCCAGGCCACCCTGGAGCAGTGGACCGCGCTGCGCATCCTCGACCTTTCCGACAACCCGCTGCTCAATGCGCCAGACATGTCACACACGCCCAGCGTCACCTCGCTGTTCATGGTCAACTGCAGCCTCACGCGCTTGCCCCAGGGGCTGGAGCACTTGCGATCAGCGCTGTTCATCGACCTGTCCGACAACCAGTTCCAGCGCCTGCCCAGCGGTTTCATCCTGCCCCCCGCCACTGCCGATGCCGTGAGCCTGGAAAGCGCCGCACTGGGCTTGCCGATCCGCGAGCAGATCGAAGACTACTACCAGCAGCACGGCGTCGACCTGCTGGTGGCCGTCACCGATTACCAGGAGCTGCTGGCAGATGCCAGCGCCCGGCGCCTGCAGCTCTGGGCACGGGTGCCGCTGCAGTACCGGCGCGACCTGCGCCTGCTGATCGAAGACATCGGCGATCACGACACCGGCCTGCAAGCGCTGTGGCGCCGCCTGGAGCGCATGGACACCGACCCGCGTTTTCGTGAGCGCGCACTGGCCGCGCCGGCCACCTCGCTGCTGGAGCTGTAGCGCCCCTCAGGCGCCGGCCTGGCGGCCCTGCTCGCGGCGCGCCGCCAGCCAGCGCGCCAGGTCGGCCGCCGGCATCGGCCGCGCCAGCAGGTAACCCTGGCCCTGGTCACAGCCGGCGTTGCGCAGGAAGTCGTACTGCGCCTGGGTCTCGATGCCTTCGGCGGTGATGCGAAAGCCCAGCGCATGGCCCAGGTCGATGATCGCCCGGGCCACCGCCACGGCATCGTCATCGTCCGGCAGGTCCTTGATGAAGGCGCGGTCGATCTTCAAGTGGTCGATCGGCAATGCGCGCAGGTAGGCCAGTGACGAATAGCCGGTGCCGAAGTCGTCCACCGCGGTGGTCACGCCCATGGCCTGCAACTGGGCCAGCACCGCGCAGGCCTGCTGCTGGCTTTCCATCAACAGGCTTTCGGTGATTTCCACTTCCAGCAGGCTCGGCGGCAGGCCATGCCGCTCCAGGGCCTGGGCCAGGCTGGTGACGTAGTCGCTGCGCTCGATCTGCAGCGCCGCCACGTTGATCGCCATCGGCCCGGGCACCCGGTCCTGGTCGCGCCAGGCGGCCATCTGCGCACAGGCCAGTTCCAGCACCCGCTCGCCCAGCGGGATGATCAGCCCGGTGCGTTCGGCCAGCGGGATGAACTCGGCGGGCGGCACCAGGCCGTGGGCCGGGTCGCGCCAGCGCAGCAGCGCCTCGACGCCCTCCAGGCAACCGCTGAACAGGTCGACCTTGGGCTGGTACCACAGCTCGAACTCGTTGGCCTGCAAGGCCCGGCGCAAGTTGCGCTCCAGGTCCAGGCGCTGCTGCAGGCGTGCGGTCATGTCGCCGTGGTAAGGGCGCCAGGTGTTGCGCCCGCTTTCCTTGGCCACATACATGGCGGTGTCGGCATGGCGCAACAGGCTGCCGACATCGGCCCCATGCTGCGGGCACCAGGCCAGGCCAATGCTGCCCGTGACCAGCGCGGCGTTGCCGTTGAGGTCGAACGGCCGCTGCAGGCAGCGCAGCAAGTGCGCCAGCTGGTGGCTGATCTGCCCCTGGGTGCCGCGCAGCATGAACACGAATTCATCGCCGCCCAGGCGGCACAGGCGGTCGGCGCTGTCCAGTTCCTGCAGAAAGCGCGCAGTGGCCTGCTGCAGCAGCAGGTCGCCCATGGGGTGGCCGAGGCTGTCGTTGACCTGCTTGAAGCCGTCGATGTCGAGCATCAGCACGGCCAGGCCATCGCCCTTGCCGATCGCTTCGGTCAGCTGCTGCTGGAACAGCACGCGGTTGGGCAGGCCGGTGATGGTGTCGTAATGGGCCAGGCGTTCGAGCTGCGACTGGGAGCGGCGCAGCTCGCGGTTGCGCTGCTGCAACTGGCGCTGCTTGCGGTGGGTCTGGCAGAGAAACAGGCACGTCACGCCGGTGCAGGCCAGGGCGTACCAGAACAGTGGCGAGGTCAGCACGTAGGCCTCGGTGCCGGCCGGCTGACGCTGCACATCCACCTGCCCAAGCAGCACCGACAGGCCGACGCCGGCCACGGTGAGGCCAGCCGGCAACCAGCGGCAGAGGGTTTGGCGCAGGCGACCGACAGGCGGTTTCTGCTCTTCTGAAAGCGGGGAGTTGGACGGGATCATAGGCCTGCGAACGCGGTCGATTGCTCCTGTATCGGCGCACGCCCGGCAATATTGAGCCAGACTGGTATTTTTCTTTGGCCAGGTGCATGCTCGAAGCTGAAGCGATTCACCTGCCTAGACATGCGAGGTGCGGCACCCATGGACTCCCTGCTCGATTCGCTGTTTCCCAGCCCAGACGACATCCCCGAGGCCTGGCACCTGGGCGAGCCCCTGGAGCAACGCGACTATTTGGTCAACGGTGAGCTGCGCCGTTGGGACGGCCCGCTGGCCACGGTGCGCAGCCCGGTGTGGCTCAAGCACGCCGATGGCGAACGCCAGGTCATCCTCGGCAGCGCCCCGCTGCTCGATGCCGACACCGCGCTGACGGCCCTGGACGCCGCCGTGCAGGCCTACGACAAGGGCCGCGGCAGCTGGCCGAACATGCGCGTGGCCGAGCGCATCCAGCATGTGGAGCAGTTTCTGGCGCGCATGCGCGAGCAACGCACGGCGGTGGTCAAGCTGCTGATGTGGGAGATCGGCAAGAACCTCAAGGACTCGGAAAAGGAATTCGACCGCACCTGCGACTACATCAATGACACCATCAACGCCCTCAAGGACCTCGACCGCCGCTCCAGCCGCTTCGAGCTCGAACAAGGCACCCTCGGCCAGATCCGCCGCGCGCCCCTGGGCGTGGCGCTGTGCATGGGCCCCTACAACTACCCGCTGAACGAAACCTTCACCACGCTGATCCCGGCGCTGATCATGGGCAACACCGTGGTGTTCAAGCCGGCCAAGTTCGGCGTGCTGCTGATCCGCCCGCTGCTCGAAGCCTTTCGCGACAGCTTCCCGCCGGGGGTGATCAACGTGATCTACGGCCGCGGCCGGGAAACGGTCAGCGCCTTGATGGCCAGCGGCAAGGTCGACGTGTTCGCCTTCATCGGCACGCACAAGGCGGCCAGTGATTTGAAGAAGCTGCACCCGCGCCCGCACCGGCTGCGCGCGGCCCTGGGGCTGGATGCCAAGAACCCCGGCATCGTGCTGCCCCAGGTGGACCTGGACAACGCCGTGGACGAGGCCGTCACCGGCGCCCTGTCGTTCAATGGCCAGCGCTGCACGGCGCTGAAGATCCTGTTCGTGCACGAGGATGTGGTCGAGCCGTTCCTCGACAAGTTCCAGCGCAAGCTCGCCGCGCTCAAGCCGGGCATGCCCTGGGCGCCGGGCGTGGCCCTGACGCCGCTGCCGGAACCGGGCAAGGTCGACTACCTCGCAGGCCTGGTGGCCGATGCCACCGCCAAGGGCGCGCGGGTGCTCAATGAAGGCGGCGGGCAAAGCCGCGGCTCGTTCTTCTACCCGGCGCTGCTGTACCCGGTGAACCGCGACATGCGCGTGTACCACGAGGAGCAGTTCGGCCCGGTGGTGCCGGTGGTGCCCTACCGCGACCTGCAGACGGTGATCGACTACGTGCTCGACTCCGACTACGGCCAGCAACTGAGCCTGTTCGGCAACGACCCGGCGACCATCGGCAGCCTGGTCGACATCTTTGCCAACCAGGTCGGGCGCATCAACCTCAACGCCCAGTGCCAGCGCGGCCCCGACACCTACCCGTTCAACGGCCGCAAGAACAGCGCCGAAGGCACCCTGTCGGTGCATGACGCCTTGCGCGTGTTCTCGATCCGCACCCTGGTGGCCACCCGCTTCCAGGAGGCCAACAAGGAGTTGATCAGCGAGATCATCCGCAACCGCCAATCGAGCTTCCTGACCACCGACTACATCTTCTGAGGCGCGGCTGTTTATAGACAATCGGTCTAGCAGGATTGTCGATCTTCCAGGGCTGCAAACGACTCTATGCAACAGGGGCGCGCCACGTGCCCCCTTCGCAACCCCGTCAGAGGAGTACCGAACATGGCAGTCAAACCCATTCCCGAAGGGCAGCACAGCATCACCCCCTACCTGGCCATCAAGGACGCCGCCAAGGCCATCGAGTTCTACAAGAAGGCCTTCGGCGCCGTGGAGATGTTCCGCCTCGAAGGCCCGGACGGCCGCGTCGGCCATGCCGAGCTGAAGATCGGCGATTCGTCGATGATGCTCGCCGACCCGTGCGACCAGATGGAAGGCGGCCTCACCGCCAGCCAGAAACTCAATGGCGCCGCCGTTGGCCTGCACCTGTACGTCGAGGACTGCGACAAGGTGTATGCCCAGGCCCTGGCCGCCGGCGCCACCCAGATGCATGAAGTGAAGGACCAGTTCTATGGCGACCGCAGCGGCACCCTGAAAGACCCGTTCGGCAACCTGTGGTTCGTCTCCACCCACAAGGAAGACCTCAGCCCCGAGGAAATCCGCGCCCGCGCCGCGAAAATGTTCGCTGGCAGCTGAACCACACGTTGAAAGCGGCGCGACTTTGCCTGAAGCTTGGGGCTCGTAGCTGGGAGCTGCTTCATGCGAATCATCGACAAGACCGCCGCGCAGGTGCGCAGCCTGACACCGGCCGAAGAGGAACTGCTGGCGGATTTCGCCGGCGGCAACCTCGTCGGCCCCCGCCTGTTGCAGGCCAACCAGCTGCTGATGAAAGTGCGCAGCGCCAACCAGTGGCTGGCCTGCGATTGCCGCAAGGATGCGTTGCCGGTGCTCAATGTCACCCTCAATGGCAACACCGGCACGCTGTTTCTCAAGAACAACCCCGGCACCGCCGAGCACGCCCCCGGCTGCCCCTTCACCAAGGACGAACGCGAGGCCGCCGAGCGCGAGGCCCAACCCAGCGCCCCGGCCGCCTGGCTGGCGCCGGATACGCCGCTGCGCCTGATCGCTGACTTCCCCAGGGCCAGCGATGGCCTCGAAGGCAGTGGCGAGGGCAGCGAGCGGCGCGACCAGCAGCGTTTGCTGTCGCTGTTGCTGACCTGGATCGAGACCAGCGGCCTGAACCTGTACGCCACGCACCTGAAAAAGGACCTGACTGCCCAGTTCGCCGAACTGCGCAGCGTCGCCAGCCGATATCCGCTGCTCGAACGGGTGCCCGCCAGCAACTACCTGGAAACCCGGCTGGACATGAAGCACATGATGATGCTCAAAGCCCGCCTGCGCGAGGCCACGGTGTTCGGCAACCACCGCCGCCACGGGCTGCTGCTGGACTGCGTCGACCAGGTGCGCGGGCGCAAGCTGTTCAACAACCGCAGCGAGGATGGCTTCGACTTCCAGGGGCACCACCTGTACTGGGGCGGCAGCCGCGCATCCGGCCCGCTGCTGGCCCTGGCCCTGTATTCGCCGGCCACCGCCGGCAGCCATTTCTACGAGCTGATCCATGTGGCCAGCGTGCCGGTGCTGTCGCGGGCTCACCTGTTCCCGGTGTATCGCGACGAGGAACGTGAGCCGCTCAAGGCGTTGGTGTCGTTGATCGACTGGATGGCCGGCAAGGGTGTGAAGGTGCAGATGCGCCGGCCGGTGATTGGCGGGCAGGTGATGGATGAGCTGGTGCTGACCTCGGACCAGGACCGGGTGTTGTCGGTGTCGCTGCTGGAGCAGCCGCTGGGGCCGGAGCCGGATGCCGAGAACTTCAAGCGCTATGCCGACTTCAAGAGCCTGGAGACCTTCCGCAAGTATGTGGCCGGGTTCTTCATGCGCGAGCGCTAGCGGCCGCGCTGGCCCCATCGCCGGCAAGCCGGCTCCCACAGGCACAGCGCTGTACATGTGGGAGCCGGCTTGCCGGCGATGGGGCCAGTACCGACACCACCGCACTACCCCAGAAACAACCGATAAGCCGGGTTCTCGGTCTCATCCCAATACCGATACCCCATCTCCTCCAGCGCCATCGGCAACCCCACCTGTTCCTCCACCGGCACCTCCAGCGCCGCAAACACCTGGGCCTGCGCCGCGCCATGGTTGCGGTAATGGAACAGGCTGATGTTCCAGCGCTTGCCCAGCCGCTCGAGAAAGCCCAGCAACGCCCCCGGCCGCTCCGGGAACTCGAAGCGCAGCACCCGCTCCTGCGCGCCCGGCGCCGCATGCCCACCCACGGTATGGCGCACGTGCAACTTGGCCAGTTCGTTGTCGGTCAGGTCGAGCACCCTGTAGCCCTGCTCGCCCAGGCTCGCCAGCAGTTGCTCGCGCGGGTCGTGCTGCGGGTGGGTCTGCACGCCGACGAACAGGCGCGCCTCCTTGCCGGGGTAATAGCGGTAGTTGAACTCGGTGATCTGCCGGCGCCCCAGCGCCTGGCAGAACGCGCGGAAGCTGCCGGGCTGCTCGGGGATGGTCACGGCGATGATCGCTTCACGCTGCTCGCCCAGCTCGGCACGCTCGGCCACATGGCGCAGGCGGTCGAAGTTGACGTTGGCGCCGGAGTCGATGGCCACCAGGGTCTGCCCCTGCACGCCTTCGCGGGCCACGTACTTCTTGATCCCGGCCACCGCCAGGGCGCCGGAGGGCTCGGTGATCGAGCGGGTGTCGTCGTAGATGTCCTTGATCGCCGCGCACAGCTCGTCGCTGCTGACCGTGATCACTTCATCGACGAAATGCCGGCACAGCTCGAAGCAATGGGCACCGACCTGGGCCACCGCCACGCCATCGGCAAAGGTGCCGACCTGCGCCAGGATCACCCGCTCACCGGCCGCCAGCGCGGCCTGCAGGCAATTGGAATCTTGCGGCTCGACGCCGATCACCTTGACCTGCGGGCGCAGGTACTTGACGTAGGCGGCGATGCCGGCCACCAGCCCGCCGCCACCCACCGGCACGAAGATCGCGTCCAGCGCCCCCGGCTGCTGGCGCAGGATTTCCATGCCCACGGTGCCCTGCCCGGCGATCACGTCGGGGTCATCGAACGGCGGCACGAAGGTCGCCCCTTCGCTGTCGGCCAAGGTCAGCGCGTGGGCCAGGGCATGGGGGAAGCTTTCACCGTGCAGCACCACCTGGCCACCGCGTGAACGCACGCCCTCGACCTTCAGCGAAGGGGTGGTGGTGGGCATGACGATGGTCGCCCTGATGCCCAGCCGCGCCGCCGCCATGGCCACGCCCTGGGCGTGGTTGCCAGCGGAGGCGGTGATGACCCCGCGCTCGCGCTGGGCGGTGCTCAGCCGCGCCAGGCGGGTGTAGGCACCGCGGATCTTGAACGAGAAGGTCGGTTGCAGGTCTTCGCGCTTGAGCAGCACCTGGTTGCCCAGGCTGGCCGACAGTGCCGGCGCCAGCTGCAGCGGGGTTTCGATGGCCAGGTCGTACACCGGCGCCGAGAGAATGCGGCGCACCTGCTCCGACAGCAGCTGCTGCGGGGTGAGCGGTGTGCGGGGGCTGACGTTGAGGCTGGTCATCGGGTGCAACTCCTTGGCTTTATTTGCGTTGCCCAGGAGTCAGAGAGAAGAAACCCGCCTCCAGGGCGGGTTCGGTGCACGTACGCGCTAGCCCGCCAAACTGATAATGGCGGTAATAATAATCGCGTTCACGTGCGGGAAAGTGTTCATGGGGTGGGAACTTATCCTGCAAGCTGGCGGCAAGTCAACACTTGGCTTGCTGGGCCGAAAGCGGCACGTCGAACACCTTGTCGAAGCCCCACTGGAACACGAAGGCGTAGACGAAGAAGAACACGAACAGCGCAAGGTTAGTGAGCAGCGCCGCCCACAGGCTCACGTCCAGCCAGTACGCCACCAGCGGCAGCAACAGCAGCACCAGCCCGCCCTCGAAGCCCAGGGCATGCAGCAAGCGGCGCAGCAGCGTGCGCTCGCGCTTGGGCTGGCGTGCCTCCCAGCGTTCGAACGCCCAGTTGAAGGCCATGTTCCAGCTCATCGCGATGCCCGACATGAGGATCGACAACAGGGTCGACTGGGCCATGCCCGCATCGAACGCCAGCTCCAGCGCCGGCGCCACGCAGGCCACGGCAATCGCCTCGTAGAGAATGGCCTGGACGATCTTGCGTGCCTTGCCTTGCATGTGCAGCTCCGTTTGGAAATGACCTGCCAAATTACAAGAAGCTGCTTGTAAGAAAAAGCCTGAAATACATTTTTGACTGAACGTTCAATTAAAAATATTTAGACTAAACGTTTCAGCGACACCCATTCTCCGGCACCCGGCAGCCCCGCCCTGCAACCAACCCCCACCCCGATTCGCTCAGCCCAGGCGCTGACCGCGAACGGCCGTGCATTGGACAACCCCGCGCTTGACTGCTTGTATCTATCCATTGCTAGCGGCACAAATCCTACAGCTTCGTCCGGGGAATCGAACGAGGAAACAAGACAATGGCTAACACCGTCATGATGGTATTCGGCACCCGCCCAGAGGCGATCAAGATGGCCCCGCTGGCCAGGGTGCTGCGTGAATGGCCAGACATCGACCTGCACATCTGCTCCACCGGCCAGCACCGCGAGATGCTCGGCCAGGTGCTCACCGCCTTCGGCCTGAGCGTCGACCAGGACCTCAAGGTGATGACCCAGAACCAGACCCTCAACGGCCTGGCCCGCGACCTGCTGGACAAGATCGACAAGGCCTACGAACAGGTGCAGCCCGACATCGTGCTGGTGCACGGTGACACCACCACCAGCTTCATCGCCGCCCTCGCCGCCTTCCACCGGCACATCCCGGTCGGCCACGTGGAAGCGGGCCTGCGCACCGGCAACCTGCAGCAACCCTGGCCCGAGGAAGCCAACCGGCGCCTGACCGGGGTGATCGCCGACCTGCACTTCGCCCCCACCACCAAGAGCCGCGACAACCTGCTGCGCGAAGGCGTGCCGCCGGAGCACATCGAAGTCACCGGCAACACCGTGATCGACGCCCTGCTGTGGATGCGCGAATTCCTCACCCAAAGCACCTGGCACCCCGCCGCCGAGTCACCGCTGCATGCCCTGCGCGACGACCAGCGCATGGTGCTGATCACCGGCCACCGCCGGGAGAATTTCGGCGCCGGCTTCGAGCGCATCTGCCTGGCCCTGGCCGAGCTGGCCCTGCGTCACCCCGATGTGCAGTTCGTCTACCCCGTGCACCTCAACCCGCATGTGCAAAAGGCCGTGTATGGCCTGCTGTCCGGGCGCGACAACATCTACCTGGTGCCGCCCCAGGACTACCAGCACTTCGTCTGGCTGATGAACCGCGCGCACATCATCCTCACCGACTCCGGCGGCGTGCAGGAAGAAGCCCCGGCCCTGGGCAAGCCGGTGCTGGTGCTGCGCAAGGTCACCGAACGGCCCTCGGTGCTGGAGGGCGGCACGGTCAAGCTGGTCGGCACCCAGACCGAACGCATCGTCAAGGAAACCAGCCAACTGCTCGACGACCAGGCCGCCTACCAGCGCATGGCACGCGTGTTCACCCCCTTCGGTGACGGCCATGCCAGCGAAATCATCGCCGAGCGCCTGAGCCGCTGGTTCGAGGAAACTGCCAACCAACAGGACGACGCATGAGCCTGGCTTTCATCGACTTTCTCACCTACGTACTGTTCGGCCTCAAAATCCTCGCGATCATCCTCGCCACGCTGATGTTCCTGCTCGGCCTCGATGACCTGTTCATCGACCTGTGCTATTGGGGCCGCAAGCTGATCCGCCGATTCCGCATCTACGACAAGTACGACAAGGCCGACGAGAAACGCCTGTTCGAAGTGCCCGAAAAGCCCTTGGCGATCATGGTGCCCGCCTGGAACGAGGTTGGCGTGGTCGGCGAAATGGCGCGCCTGGCAGCCTCGACCATCGACTACGAGAACTACCAGATCTTCGTCGGCACCTACCCCAACGACCCACAGACCCAGGCCGACGTCGACGCCGTGTGCCTGCACTACCCCAACGTGCACAAAGTGGTCTGCGCCCGCCCCGGGCCGACCAGCAAGGCCGACTGCCTGAACAACATCATCGACGCCATCCTGCGCTTCCAGGACGATGCCCGCATCGAGTTCGCAGGCTTCATCCTGCATGACGCCGAAGACGTCATCTCGCCCATGGAACTGCGCCTGTTCAACTACCTGCTGCCGGCCAAGGACATGATCCAGATCCCGGTGTACCCCTATGCGCCGGAATGGAAAGGCTTCACCGCCGGGCACTATGTGGACGAGTTCGCCGAGAACCATGGCAAGGACGTGATCGTGCGCGAGGCGCTCACCGGCCAGGTGCCCAGCGCCGGGGTCGGCACCTGCTTCAGCCGCCGCGCCATCAGCGCGCTGCTCGAAGAAGGCGACGGCATCGCCTTCGACGTGCAGAGCCTCACCGAAGACTACGACATCGGCTTTCGCCTGAAGCAAAAGGGCATGAAGTGCATCTTCGCCCGCTATTCCATCACCGACCCGGCGCTGACCCTCAAGCAAGAGTGGCGCCTGGGCATGAGCCGCGAGTTCTCCCAGGTGATCTGCGTGCGCGAGCACTTCCCGCGCGACTGGCAGCACGCCATCCGGCAAAAATCCCGGTGGATCGTCGGCATCGTGTTCCAGGGCACCAGCAACCTGGGCTGGAGCCGCACCGGCGCGCTCAACTACTTCCTCTGGCGTGACCGCCGCGGCCTGTTCGCCTACCTGCTGAGTTTTTTGGTCAACCTGTTGCTGCTGGTGCTGCTGGCCATGTGGCTGGTGACCGTGATCGCGCCGCAGTCGTGGCGGTTCATGTCGATCCTCAGCGACAGCCAGCTGCTCACCACCCTGCTCTGGCTCAACGGCCTGATGCTGATCAACCGCCTGTTCCAGCGCGGCTGGTTCGTCACCCGCTACTACGGCATCGGCGAGGGCTTGCTGTCGGCGCCGCGGATGATGTGGAGCAACTTCGTCAACTTCTTCGCCAACCTGCGCGCCTTGCGCCAGGTGATGGAGATGGGCGACTCGCGCCGGGTGGCCTGGGACAAGACCACCCACGAGTTCCCCGCCATCGCTGCGCCTGCGCGCACACCACTGGGCCAGCGCCTGGTGGCCAAGGGGTACATCAGCGAACAGCAGCTCGACCAGGCCATCAACAGCCCGGTACGCCGGCGCCTGGGCCGCGAGCTGCTGCTGCGCGGCTGGCTGAGCAGCGAGCAACTGGTGCAGGCGTTGGCCGAGCAGCTCGACCTGCCCTGGGCCCCGCTCAACCCGTTCAAGCTCGACCCGCGGCTGATCGCCGCGCTGCCGCGGCGCCTGGCCACCCATTACGGCGTACTGCCGGTGGCCGAGGACGGCGACACCCTGGTGCTGGCCAGCGAAAGCCCGGTCAGCCAGGTTTCGCTGGGGGTGATCAGCCGCCAGCTCAAGCGCCCGGTCAGCTACCGCCTGGCGCCCCAGGGCCGGGTCACCCTGGGCCTGCGCTACCACTACCCCAGCCCCTGGCAGAAGGAAGAAACCCGGCACATGCTCAAGGTGCTCGAACAGCACCAGGACAACGCCGAACTGCTCGAACAGGTCAGCAGCCACCAGGTCATGCTCGGCGCCCTGCTGCAGGTGCGCGGCATGGTTCCGGTGACCCTGTTCAACCAGGCGCTGATCGACTTCGACCCCGAGCAGGAGAGCCTCGGCGAACACCTGATCGCCCGCGGCATCATCACCGAGCAGGTGCTCGAACAAGCCCTCGCCGAACAGGCCAGCGAACAGCAGGCCGCCTATGACCTGATCCGGGAGGTGGCATGAAGCCGCGCTTTACCCTGACCTTTACCAGCCTTTTACTGTGCTGCGCCGCGCTCCCCGCCGTGGCCGCGCCGATGACCGATTTCCAGCGCTTCACCAGCTACCCGTTCATGGAGCGCAGCTACCGCGAAGCGAAAAAGGACAACTGGGCCGAAGTGGAGCGCCTGACCCGCCACGTGCTCGGCCGCGTGCCGAACAACGACGAGGCCCGCGCCCTGCTGGTCGAGGCCCTGGCCCATCAGCGCCGCTACAAGGAAGCCGAGGCCATGGCCGAGCAGATGGGCGACGGCGCCGAACATGCCGACGCCCTGCTGGAGCTGCGCCTGACCTGGATCGAGCAGGACCCGCCGCCGGCGGGCCAGGTGGAAAGCTGGCTGGCCGCCGCCGACGGCAACCAGCGCGTGCGCCTGTGGCAAGCCTACAGCCTGAGCCTGGCCAAGTTCGGCGGCGCCGCCAAGGCCCTGGACTGGCTCAACCAATTGCCACCGCGCAACGATGGCCAGGTGCTGCGCCTGGCCCGGGCCAACTTCGCCGAACAGTTGCGCAACTGGAAGGAAACCATCGAACAGCTCGCGCCCTTGGCCGACCAGGGCCAGCTGCCGCCGCAGGACTGGCAGCGCCTGGCCAATGCCTATGTGCAGCAGGTCGACGAAAAAGGGCTGAACAAGCTGCTCGCCAGCGCGCCCTCTGCCGAAGCCGCCAATCAGGCGCGCCTGGCCATGGCCAACCGCGCCATCGCCGTGGGCCACAACCAGCTGGCGCAGCGCTCGCTGCAGGCCCTGCCGAGCGACCAGCTGCAACGGCCAGAGCTGCGCCAGCAACTCTGGGAGCTGGCCCGCGAAGGCGACGACGCGGTGCTGGTGCGGCGCCTGAGCAACGAGCTGCAGCGCCCTTGCCTGGAAACCGTGGACTGGCTGTCGCGGCACGACCCGGAGCTGGCCCGCGAGCAGTTCAAGGCCTGCCCCGCCACGGCCGATGCCCGCGCCTATGCCGTGCTCAAGCAGCGCCTGTATGGCGACCCGGTGCAACCGCCGCAACCGCGCACGGCGGCCGAGTGGGAGCGGCGTTACCGCCAGAGCGGTGACCTGGCGGCGCTGGAGCAAGCCAGCTTCCTGCTCCTGCAACAGGGCCAGAGCGAGCGCGCCAGGGCCTTGCTCGAGCAGGCCTACGACCGCCGCCAAGGCCGGCTGACGCCATCGCTGCTGCAGCGCCTGGGCAATCTCTACGCCCGCAACGACGGCCCGCTGGACAGCCGCCGCATGCTCAACCTGGTGCCCAGGGTCGATGCCAATACCCGCGCCCAACTGCTCGCCCGGCTGGCCGAAAACGGCCAGTGCGCGGCCGTGCGCCAGGCCATCCCGGCGACCCCGAGCGAAGCGGGCCAGTTGCGCGCCCTGGGCCGTTGCGCCATGCCCGACCAGCCCGGTGAAGCGGTGGTCTACTACCAGGCCGCCGAGCGCCTGGACGGTACCGGCAGCCGCCTGCCACTGGCCTATGCACTGGAAGCCGCCGGCGATTCCCAGGCGGCCGCGCCGATCTGGCGCAGCCTGCCGGACAGCGCCTGGACCGACAACGCCCGGCTGACCGCCGCCAGCGGCGCACTGAACCTCGGCGATGCCGACAGCGCCCGCCGCTACTGGGATGCCGCCGCCCACCGCAGCGCCGATGACTGGGCGCTGGGCGCCGCCATCGCCCAGCGCCAGGGCGACCTGCAGGCAGCCCTGGGCTTCCAGCGCCAGGCGCTGGCGAGCAACCCGCGGGCCGACCACTACTATGCCGCCGCCAGCACCGCGCAATTGGCCGGCGACAGCGCGCAGAGCACGGCCTGGCTCGCCGAAGCGGTGCGCCTGGCTCCCGACCAGCCACGCTACCGCGCCGACTACGGGATGCGCCTGGCCGGCTCGACGGACAAGGCCCAGCGCCGCCAGTCGATCCCCTTCCTGCAACAGGCCACTGGCGATTTCCCCGAGGACTACCGCCTGGGTGAAACCCTGGCGCTGCGCTACGACGAAGCCGAAGACAGCGCCGCCGCCCGCCGCGAGCTGCGGCGCATCCTCGATGTGGAGCAGAACCTGGTCGACGGCGACGACGAATACGGCAGCCTGAAAGCCCGCGAGTACCGCCAGCGGCGCGCCCATGAAGCGCTGTCGCGGCGTGACACCATCACCCTGGCCAGCACCTGGTCGCCCGCCGGCACCTCGACCAACGACAAGTTCCTCGACAACGGCCAGCGCAGCGGCAGCTCGCGCCGCGCCCAGTCGCAGAACGTGCAGCTGGCCATGTGGGACCACGCCCTGGGCGAGGAGCCCAGCCGCAACGGCAGCACCCTGTCGGTGTATGGCCGCGTGCTGTTCGGCGGCCAGAGCCGCACCGACTACGCCCAGAGCATGGGCACCGGGGTGGGCCTTCGCTACAAGCCACTGGGCCAGGCCAACCTCAACCTGTATGCCGAGCTCTACCACCAGCGCCAGATCGATGAGGAGCACAACAACAACCTGAGCCTGGGCGAGCTGCTCAGCCCGGCCAAGGTCGGCGGCAACTGGGGCGACCTGCGCCACCATGCCGAGTCGAGCAACGACCTGCTGCTGCGGGCCACCGCCTCGTTCCTCGACCAGGGCGACTGGCGCAACGACTGGCGGGTCGACGAGGACGACTGGAACGAGCGCTTCCTCTACCTCGATGCCGCCTGGTGGACCCGCGCCGGCGATCACGCCTGGCTGTCGCGCTACCAGCAGGGCCATGCCTGGAAACTGCCCGGCAATTCGCCGCAAACCCTCATGCCCTACGGCTTCTTCGAGTTCTCAAGCCAAGACCCGAGCAACGACTGGCGCCAGGATGCCCGCGCCGGTGTCGGCGTGCGCTGGCAATGGTGGTTCGACGACGACCGCTACAACGCCTACCGCGGCTCGCTGAAAGTGCGCGCCGAATACCAGCAGTCGCTGGGTGGCAACCTCTACGAGCGCGCCAATGGCGTGCTGGTTGGCGCGGAGATGACCTTCTGATGCGTACCTTGCTCGCCGTTTGCCTACTTGCCCTGTGCCTGCCGGCCATGGCCGACCAGCGCCTGTTCTACCAGCCGCTGAACCGCGATGCCGGGGTCAGCGCCGCCCAGTGGCAGCAACTGTGGCGCGCCACCGTGGCCCAGGGCGGCAAGACCCTGATCGTGCAATGGAGCGCCTATGGCGACAGCGATTTCGGCGGTGCCCAGGGCTGGCTGGCGAACAGCCTGCGCGAAGCCCAGGCCCAGGGCTTGCAGTTGGTGCTGGGGTTGTACATGGACCCGGCCTACTACCAGCGCATCGAAACCCTGGACGCCGATGGCCTGGGCAGCTACTGGAAGGCACAGCTGGGCCGCTCGCTGAGCCAGTACCAGCAGGTGCGCAAGGACTGGCAGTTGCCGGTGGCGGGCTGGTACCTGCCGCTGGAGCTGGATGACCTGCACTTTCGTGACGCCAGCCGCCGCGAGGCGTTGTTCAAGCAGTTGCAGGCCTTCAACCGGCAGCTGGACAAGCCCCTGCATATCAGCGCCTTCAGCGCCGGCCACCTGGCGCCGCGGGTCAACGCCGCGTGGCTGGATGAACTGGCCGGGCTGGGCTTGACCGTATGGTGGCAGGACGGCATCGGCACCGGGCGGCTGCCGCCGCTGGTGCGCCAGGGCTATGAGCAGGCCTTGCCGTGCCGGGTGGGCGTGGTGCGGGAAGCGTTTCGCCAGGTGAGTGCACCAGGGCAGGCGTTTCGCGCCGAGCCGGGTGAGCCCAGGCTGAGCGGTGGGTGCCATGCCGAAGCGGTGTTTGCATTGCGCTATCGGCCTTGGGCTCGGGGTATCCTGTCGTTCAATTGAGTGCCTGTACTGGCCCTGCCACCGGCAAACTGGCCCCTACCCTGTGGGAGCCGGCTTGCCGGCGATAGGGCCGGCCCAGGCAAAAGCAGTCCGCACAAGGAAACCCCGATGCTCAGGACCATCGAAGACTACGTTCGCCAACAAGTCGCCCCCGCCGCGTTGCGCTCGGAGTTTCGCCAATACGAATTCGAGAACTCCCGGCGTTTCTGCCAGCTGATCTTCTGCGTCAGCATCGCCGTCTGGCTGATCTTCGACCTGATCGTCAGCTACCTGGGCCACCAGGGCTTCACCTGGCGCTCGGGCCTGTTCGTAGGGCTGATGTGCAGCCTCACGGTGGTGCTGGGCTTCACCCGCAAGTCCCACCACTTCGACGTGCTCAACCTGCTGTTCATCGCCGTCATCACCCTGGGCATGCGCCTGGTCATCGAAGGCATCCCCATCGCACTGCGCCCGGTCTGGCTGGTGCTGGGCACCTCCACCGTGCTCTACAGCGTGTCGGTATTGCCGGTGCGGCGCTGGTCGTTCTTCTGCGCCATGGCCATCACCTGGGCCGTGCTCAACCCCTTCTTCAGCACCAACATCCGCCTGACCGACCTGGAAGCGGCCATGCTCATCAGCTATGCGCTGTTCCTCAGCGGCCTGGTGGTCTACAGCTACCTGCGCATCCGCCAGGCCAAGCTGCACAATTTCTACATGTCCAAGGTGCTGCTGGACCAGGCCTACATCGACGTGCTGACCGACATCCCCAACCGCCGCTCGTTCATGGCCAAGGCCGAGCGCCAGCTGAAGGCCGCGCCTACCGGGCAGTACCTGGCGATGGTCGACATCGACAACTTCAAGAAGGTGAATGACCGCTTTGGCCATGACATCGGCGATGAGGTGCTCAAGCGCGTGGCGGTGCACATCAAGGCGAGCATGGGCGGCTATGAATTCGCCAGGCTTGGCGGCGAGGAGTTCGTGATCTTTTTCAAGGAGCTCGACCAGGCAGGCGCCGAGCGGCAGGTGGCGGCGCTGTGCAGGCGGGTACGCGAGGATGTGGGTGAACACCCGGTGACCATCAGCATCGGGCTGGCGCGGGTAGACAGCGAGGACACCCTGACCATGGCGCTGGTCAAGGCCGACCAGGCGTTGTACGAGGCCAAGCACAGTGGCAAGGATCGCTTCGTCCTGTGGACTGCCAGGCTTGCAGAAAACAGTTAGCCAGCACATGCCTGTGGGAGCCGGCTTGCCGGCGATAGGGCCGGGCCTGCCAACCTAGCCGCCTGCAGGCAAACGAATCCTGAACTGCGCCCCACCCAGCGCCGACTGCGCCACGGTCAAGGTGCCGCCCTGCCCCTCGATCGCCCGCCGGCTGATCGCCAGCCCCAGGCCAAAACCACCGGTATTGCGGTCGCGGCTGCGGTCCAGGCGGTAGAACGGCTGGAAAATCCGCTCGCGCTCCTCCACCGGAATGCCGATGCCGTCATCTTCCACCGTCAGCAGGCAGGCGCCGTCCTCTTCCAGGCGCAGGCGCAGCAGCAGGCTCTCATCGCAGTAGCGCATGGCATTGCGCACCAGGTTCTGCACCGCCCGCGCCGTCAGCCGCGGGTCGAGCACGAAGCGTGGCAGCTTGCCTTCGGCCTGCACCTCCCAGCGAATGCCACGGGCATCGAGCTCTTCGGCAAAACTGCCAAGCACGCTGTCGACCAGTTCCAGCAACGACACCTCGACCCGCTCGCGGGCCTGGTCGGCGTTGTACAGGCGGCTGTAGGACAGCAGCTCGAGCACCAGCTCGTCCAGCTCGCGCACATGCCCCACCAGCTCCAGCAGGCGCTTGCGGCTGCTCGGCGGCACTTCGTCGAACAACAGCACCAGGCCGAAATCCAGGCGGGTGAGCGGCGTGCGCAATTCGTGGGACACCGCGTTGAGCAGCTCGCGCTGCTGGTTGACGTGGCGCTCCAGGTCGCTGGCCATGGTGTCGAACACCCCGGCCAGTTCACCGATGTTCGAATGCGGCGAAATGTGCGTGCGCTCGGCCATCTGCCCTTGGCCCAGGCGCCGGGCGGTTTCCTTCAGGCGCTCCAGGTCGCGCCAGTGCGGCCATACCCAAAGCAGCAGGCAGCCGAGCATGGCGGCGCCGATCAGCACGGTCACACCCCAGGACAGCAGGTTGATGTCCAGCGGGTCGGGCGGTGCGTGCAGGCTGACCAGCCAGTTCTTGTCCAGCGGCGCCAGCACCGTCTGGTAGTAACCCCAGTCGCCGATGCGCACCACGAACAGGCCGTGCTCCAGGCGCGCCTGCTCGGCAGCGCTCAAATCGGCCTGGTCGTTGCGCAGCAGGCTGACCTGCAGCGGCGCGAACGCCTGCGCCAGTTCCTTTTCCACGGCCGGCCATTGCGCCTGCGGGGCCTGGCGGAACTGGCGGACGATCAGCGACTGCACGCCCTTGGCCTGGTCCAGGTTGTAGGCCATGAAGCGCTCGTGGAACAGGCCGACGATGGCATCGGGGATCAGCAGCAGCGCGCCGGCATAGGCGACGATGATCACCAGGTACAGGCGCACCAGGATCTTCAGCATGTGCCCTCAGCACTCCCACTCGACGCGGCTGAACAAGTAGCCCTTGCCCCACACGGTCTTGATCTTGCGCGCCTCGCCTGCGCTGTCATCGAACTTGCGGCGCAGCTTGGAAATGGCCACGTCCACCGAACGGTCGGTGCCGTTGAACTCGATGCCGCGCAATTGCTGGAGGATGCGGTCGCGGCTGAGCACTTCGCCGGCGTTGCGCGCCAGCACCACCAGCAGGTTGTATTCGCCGCTGGACAGCTCCACCTCCTCGCCGCGCCAGCTGACCAGGCGCTCGGCCAAGTCGATGCGCAGGCCGCCGACCAGGATCTGCTCGTTGTCCAGGCGCGGTTCGTTGACGCTGCTGCGGCGCAGCAAGGTGCGCACGCGGGCCAGCAGTACCCGTGGCTCGCAGGGTTTGGTGACGTAGTCGTCGGCGCCCATTTCCAGGCCCAGCACCTGGTCGTGGCTGTCGTCGCGGGCGGTCAGCATCAGGATCGGCAGGCTTTGCGAAGCCTGGCGCAGCAGGCGGCACACCTGCAGGCCGTCGATGCCGGGCAGCATCAGGTCGAGGATCACCAGGTCCGGCTTGTCGCGGTGGAAACTGTCGAGCACATGGTCGCCACGGGCAATAACCCGTACATGGAAATCGTTGCGTTGCAAGTAGCTGGCGATCAGCTCGGACAGGGCACTGTCGTCTTCGACCAGGAGAATATTGGGCATAGGCGCTTGAGAAAAATTAGGGGAGGACCGCTCAGATGGCCAAGGAGAATATAGAATCCTACAACTGGGCAGGCTCATTCTTCACACTTTTTCACACACGCCCTACAGCTGTTAACAGGCACCCAGGGAACGGCTGCCGTAGCATACACCGGCTCATCATCGGAAGATCCGTATGCCTATCATCCTCCCCCCGCACCTGCGCCCCGTGGCGCTCGTGGCGCTGCTGGCCGTTTCCCTGGCCGGTTGCAACGACAGCGCCGAACAGCCCGAAGACGCCCCCAAGCCCCAGGTGCGGGTAGAAACCCTGCAGCTCGAGCCCCTGGCCATCAGCACCGAGCTGAGCGGGCGCATCCTCGCCCCGCGCACCGCCGAGGTCCGCGCTCGGGTCGCGGGCGTGGTGCTCAAGCGCGTCTATCGCGAGGGCAGCGACGTCAAGCAGGGCGACGTGCTGTTCCTCATCGACCCGGCCCCGTTCAAGGCCGATCACGACAGCGCCCGCGCCACCCTGGCCAAGGCCGAGGCCAACCTGTACCAGGCCCGCCTGCAAGAGCAGCGCTACCGCGAACTGGTCGACGACAAGGCGGTCAGCCGCCAGGAATACGACAACGCCCGCGCCGCCTTCCTGCAGGCCGATGCCGTGGTCGCCGAGTCCAAGGCTGCCCTGGAGCGGGCACGCCTGAACCTGGGCTATGCCACGGTCACCGCGCCCATCTCCGGGCGCATCGGCCGCGCACTGGTGACCGAAGGTGCGCTGGTCGGCCAGAACGAGACCACGCCACTGGCGACCATCCAGCAACTGGACCCGATCCACGCCGATGTCACCCAGTCGACCCGCGAGCTCAATGCCCTGCGCCGCGCCCTGCGGGCCGGTGAACTGCAGCAGGTGGGCGCCAGCGAGGCGCGCGCCACGCTGATCCAGGACGACGGCAGCGCCTACCCGCTGCCCGGCAAGCTGCTGTTCTCCGACATCAGCGTCGACCCGAGCACCAACCAGATCACCCTGCGCAGCGAGTTCCCCAACCCCGACCTCGACCTGCTGCCCGGCAGCTACGTGCGCGTGCGCCTGGACCAGGCGCTGCAGCCCAAGGGCCTGAGCGTGCCGCAGCGGGCCATCCTGCGTGACAGCGCAGGCGTGCCCAAGGTGCTGGTGGTCGACGCCCAGGCGCGCGTCAGCGAACGCCAGGTGCAGCTGGGCAGCGCCCAGGGCGACCGCTGGCTGGTCAGCGACGGCCTGGCCGCCGGCGAGCGCGTGGTGGTCGAAGGCCTGCAGCACGTCAAGGCCGGCGACCAGGTACAGGTCGACGGCGCCCAGCCCATCGCCCAGCACAACGGCCAGTGAGGGCCTGACCCATGCCGCAATTCTTCATCGACCGCCCGGTGTTCGCCTGGGTGGTCGCATTGTTCATCCTGCTGGCCGGTGCCCTGGCCATCCCGCAATTGCCGGTGGCCCAGTACCCCAACGTGGCGCCGCCGCAGGTGGAAATCTACGCCGTGTACCCAGGCGCCTCGGCGGCGACCATGGACGAGAGCGTGGTCAGCCTGATCGAGCAGGAGCTCAACGGCGCCGACAACCTCTTGTACTTCGAGTCGCAGAGCAGCCTGGGCAGCGCCACCATCACCGCCACCTTCGAGCCGGGCACCCACCCGGACCTGGCCCAGGTGGACGTGCAGAACCGCCTCAAGGTGGTCGAGTCGCGCCTGCCGCGCCCGGTCACCCAGCAGGGCCTGCAAGTGGAAAAGGTCTCCACCGGCTTTTTGCTGCTGGGCACCCTCACCTCGGTGGACGGCAGCCTGGATGAAACCGCGCTGTCGGACATCCTGGCGCGCAACGTGATGAACGAAATCCGCCGCCTCAAGGGTGTCGGCAAGGCCCAGCTGTATGGCTCCGAACGCGCCATGCGGATCTGGATCGACCCGGCCAAGCTGATCGGCTTCAACCTCACCCCCAACGATGTGGCCGACGCCATCGCCGCGCAGAACGCCCAGGTGGCCCCGGGCAGCATTGGCGACCTGCCCGCCCGCGGCACCCAGGAAATCACCGCCAACGTGGTGGTCAAGGGCCAGCTGAGCACCCCCGAGGAGTTCGCCGCGATCGTGCTGCGGGCCAACCAGGACGGCTCCACGGTGACCATCGGCGATGTCGCCCGGGTGGAAATCGGCGCCCAGGAATACCAGTACGGCACCCGCCTGAACGGCAAGCCGGCCAGCGCCTTCAGCGTGCAGCTGGCGCCGGGCGCCAACGCCATGGAAACCGCCACCCTGGTGCGGGCGAAGATGCAGGAGCTGTCGCGCTACTTCCCCGAAGGGGTGAAGTACGACATCCCCTACGACACCTCGCCGTTCGTCAAGGTGTCGATCCAGCAGGTCATCAACACCCTGTTCGAGGCCATGCTGCTGGTGTTCGCGGTGATGTTCCTGTTCCTGCAGAACCTGCGCTACACGCTGATCCCGACCCTGGTGGTGCCGGTGGCGCTGATGGGCACCTTCGCGGTGATGCTGGCGCTGGGCTTCTCGGTCAACGTGCTGACCTTGTTCGGCATGGTGCTGGCCATCGGTATCCTGGTGGACGATGCCATCGTGGTGGTGGAGAACGTCGAGCGGATCATGGCCGAGGAAGGCCTGCCGCCCAAGGAGGCGACCCGCAAGGCCATGGGCCAGATCAGCGGTGCCATCGTCGGCATCACCCTGGTGCTGGTGGCGGTGTTCCTGCCGATGGCCTTCATGAAGGGCTCGGTGGGCGTCATCTACCAGCAGTTCTCGCTGTCGATGGCGGTGTCGATCCTGTTCTCGGCGTTCCTCGCCCTGAGCCTGACCCCTGCCCTGTGCGCCACCTTGCTCAAGCCCCTGGCCAAGGGCGAGCACCATGAGCGCAAAGGCTTCTTCGGCTGGTTCAACCGGCGCTTCGAGTCGATGAGCAAGGGCTACGAGCGCTGGGTGGTCCAGGCGCTCAAGCGCAGCGGGCGCTACCTGCTGGTGTACGGCGTGCTGCTGGCGGTGCTGGGCTACGGCTTCAGCCAGTTGCCCACGGCCTTCCTGCCCACCGAGGACCAGGGCTATACCATCACCGACATCCAGCTGCCGCCGGGTGCCAGCCGCATGCGCACCGAGCAGGTGGCCGCGCAGATCGAGGCGCACAACGCCGCGGAAGCGGGCGTGGGCAACACCACGGTGATCCTCGGCTTCAGCTTCTCCGGCAGCGGGCAGAACGCGGCGCTGACCTTCACCACCTTGAAGGACTGGTCCGAACGCGGCGCCGACGACAGCGCCCAGTCGATTGCCGACCGGGCCAGCGCTGCGTTTTCGCAAATTCGCGATGCCGTGGCGTTCTCGGTGCTGCCGCCGCCGATCGACGGCCTGGGCGAGTCCACCGGCTTCGAGTTCCGCCTGCAAGACCGTGGCGGCATGGGCCATGCCGAGCTGATGGCGGCGCGTGACGAGTTGCTGGAGGGTGCGCGCAAGAGCAAGGTGCTGGTCAACGTGCGCGAAGCCTCGCTGGCCGAAAGCCCGCAGGTGCAGCTGGAAATCGACCGTCGCCAGGCCAACGCGCTGGGCATCTCGTTCGCCGACATCGGCGCGGTGCTGGACACCGCCGTGGGCTCCAACTACGTCAACGACTTCCCCAACCAGGGCCGCATGCAGCGGGTGGTGGTGCAGGCCGAAGGCGACCAGCGCAGCCAGGTCGAAGACCTGCTGAAGATCCATGTGCGCAACAGCAGCGGCAAGATGGTGCCGCTGGGCGCGTTCGTCCAGGCCAAGTGGGTCAGCGGCCCGGTGCAGCTGACCCGCTACAACGGCTACCCGGCGGTGTCGATTTCCGGCGAGCCGGCCGCCGGCTACAGCTCTGGCGAGGCCATGGCCGAGGTGGAGCGCCTGGTCGCCCAGTTGCCGGCCGGCGCCGGCCTGGAATGGACCGGCCTGTCGCTGCAGGAGCGCCTCTCCGGCAGCCAGGCCCCGCTGTTGATGGCCTTGTCGCTGCTGGTGGTGTTCCTGTGCCTGGCGGCGCTGTACGAAAGCTGGTCGATCCCCACCGCCGTGCTGCTGGTGGTGCCGCTGGGCGTGCTTGGCGCGGTGCTGGCCGTGACCTTGCGCGGCATGCCCAACGATGTGTTCTTCAAGGTCGGGCTGATCACCCTGATCGGCCTGTCGGCGAAGAACGCCATCCTCATCATCGAGTTCGCCAAGGGCCTGGTGGACCAGGGCGTGGACGCCGTCGATGCGGCCGTGCAGGCCGCCCGCCTGCGCTTGCGGCCGATCGTGATGACCTCGCTGGCGTTCATCCTCGGCGTGGTGCCGCTGGCCATCGCCACCGGCGCAAGCTCGGCCAGCCAGCAGGCGATCGGCACCGGGGTGATCGGCGGCATGCTCAGCGCCACCCTGGCGATCGTGTTCGTGCCGGTGTTCTTCGTGGTGGTGATGCGCTTGGCCGGGCGTAAAGCGGCCTCTGCCGAGCAGGCAGAAACCCGCCAAGCCTGACTGGACAAGCCTTGCGTTGAATGAGAGGGTTCCGGGCATTGACGCCCGGGACCCTTTTTCATGACTGACGCACTCCCCCCCTGCTCCATCCTCATCCTCGCCGGTGGCCGTGGCCAGCGCATGGGCGGCCGTGACAAAGGGCTGCTGGCATGGCGCGGCGAGCCGCTGGTGGCGCATGTGCAGCGGGTGGTGCGGCCGCTCAGCGACGATGTGGTGATCTCCTGCAACCGTAACCAGGCGCTCTATCGGCCCTTTGCCGATCAGTTGGTGGGCGATGCCGAAGCGGACTTTCCTGGCCCATTGGCGGGGGTGATCGCAGGCTTGGCGGCGGCGCGGCATGCGTGGGTGGTGGTGCTGGCCTGCGATGCGCCGTTGATTGACCGGGCGTTGATCGAGGGCTTGCTGCGCCTGGCGGTGGCCCATGATTGTGCGGCCATGGTGCGCCAGGGTGGGTATTGGCAGCCGATGTTCAGCGTGCTGCCGCGCAGGCTGTTGCCGGCGCTGGAGCAGGCCTGGGCGGCGGGTGAGCGAAGCTTGCAGAAGGCGCTGCTGCTGGAGGCGGTACAGGGGCTGGAATGTGCCGAGGGGGATGCTCGGTTGAGCAATTTCAACAGCCCGGATTTGCTGCAGGGCTGAGTGGTGGGGTGGCTGTACTGGCCCTATCGCCGGCAAGCCGGCTCCCACAGGAGGGCGCCCACACAGGGCGATGTGAGCCCTTTTGTGGGAGCCGGCTTGCCGGCGATAGGGCCATCAGGTACAGCCCATCAACCCACTGATAATTCCTCGACGCTGATCTCGCGCATCCTGAACTTCTGCACCTTGCCGGTCACCGTCATCGGGAACTCGTCGACAAAGCGGAAGTACCTGGGCACCTTGAAATGCGCAATCCGCGCCCTCGCCCACTCGCGCAGCTCGTCCTCGCTGGCCACCTGCCCAGGATGCAAACGCACCCACGCCACGATCTCCTCGCCATACTTGCTGCACGGCACGCCGATCACCTGCACGTCGGCCACCGCCGGGTGGGTGAAGAAAAACTCCTCCAGCTCACGCGGATAGATGTTCTCGCCACCGCGGATGATCATGTCCTTGCTGCGCCCGACAATGCGCACATAGCCCTGCTCGTCCATCACCGCCAGGTCGCCGGTGTGCATCCAGCCTTCGCCATCGATGCTCTCGGCCGTGGCGTTGGGGTTGTTCCAGTAGCCCAGCATCACGCTGTAGCCGCGGGTGCACAGCTCGCCAATCTCGCCGCGCGGCACGCAGTGGCCGTCGCCATCGACCACCTTGCTTTCCAGCCGCGGCTGGGTGCGGCCCACGCTGGTCACGCGGCGCTCGAGGTCGTCATTGGCGCCGGTCTGCAGCGACACCGGGCTGGTTTCGGTCATGCCGTAGGCGATCTGCACCTCGGCCATGTGCATCTCGTCGATCACCCGGCGCATCACCTCGATCGGGCAGGTGGCGCCGGCCATGATCCCGGTGCGCAGGCTCGACAGGTCGAATTCGCCGCGTTGCGGGTGGTCGAGTTCGGCGATGAACATGGTCGGCACGCCGTACAGCGCCGTGGCCTTTTCTTCGGCCACGGCGCGCAAGGTGGCTAGCGGGTCGAAGGCATCGTTGGGGTAGATCAGGGTGCTGCCGTGGGTCATGCAGCCGAGGTTGGCCATGACCATGCCGAAGCAGTGATACAGCGGCACCGGTACCACCAGGCGATCGTGCTCGGTCAGGCCCAGGCTCTCGCCGACCATGTAGCCGTTGTTGAGGATGTTGCTGTGGCTGAGCGTGGCGCCCTTGGGAAAGCCGGTGGTGCCGGAGGTGTACTGGATGTTGATCGGGTCGTCGCAGCGCAATTGCGCCTGGCGCTCGGCCAGGGCCTGGCGGCTGACCGACGCCGCGCGCGCCTGCAGCTCGTGCCAGGCGAGAAAACCAGGCGGCGGCGCCACGGCCAGGCTGACCACCCCGCGCAGCTCGGGAAAGCGCGCACAGATCAGCGCGCCGGGCTGCCCTTGCGCTAGGCCCGGGACCAGGCTCAGGAGCATGGCGTGGTAGTCGGAGCTCTTGAAGGCATCGGCGCAGATCACCCAGCGACAGCCCGACTGGCCGAGGGCGTAGTCCAGTTCGCTGCTGCGGTAGGCCGGGTTGATGTTGACCAGGATCGCGCCGACCTTGGCGCTGGCGAACTGGGTGATGCACCACTCGGCGCAGTTGGGCGCCCAGATGCCCAAGCGGTCGCCCGGCTGCACGCCCAGGGCGATCAGGGCGCGGGCATGCTGGTCGACGGCTTCGGCCAGTTGCTGCCAGGTGTAGCGCAGCGCCTGGTGGCGCACCACCAGGGCTTCGCGGTCGGGGAAGCGGGCGACGGTGGCGTCGAAGGCGTCGCCGATGCAGTGGCTGAGCAGGGCTTTGTCCTGGTTGCCCTGGGTGTAGCTGGGCTGGGTCATGGGCGATCGCCTTGTTGTTCTTGTAGTGGATTAACCGGCCCTATCGCCGGCAAGCCGGCTCCCACACCGGGCGCTGTGAGCCCTCCTGTGGGAGCCGGCTTGCCGGCGATAGAGGCAACACCGAACTAGCGGACGAACACCTGCGGCGTGGTGGTGGACATGTCGCCACCGGGCAGCTTGATGTTCTTCACCTTCTCCAGCGTGTCGGGGTCGAACACCGCCAGGTCGTTGAAGGTACCGCCCAGGTACAACTTGTCGCCCTTCTTGTCGAAGGTCACGCAGTAGTAGGTGTGCTCCAGGTTAGCCGCCTTGATCAGCTTGCGCTGCTTGATGTCGTACTTGGCCAGGCGGTTGAGCACGCCGTAGATCTGGTTGGGGTCCTTGGGCGAGCGCAGGCCGGTGAAGTACAGCTCGGTCAGGTCGGCGAACTCCTGGGTGTGGGTCTTGCCGGTCTTGAGGTCGACGCTCAGGTAGCCGTACAGCAGCTCGGCGGTGTTCGGGTCCTGTTTCTCGTCCTTGAACTTGGCGATGGTGTAGAGCATCGAGAACTCGTGGCGCGGGCTCTGGTGCGGCCAGAAGTACAGCACGTCCGGGGCGCTGTAGCCTTGGCGGTGCCAGTTGCGCAGCGGCAGGGCCACTTCGTACTTGCCGGTTTTCACGTCCATCTTGTACATGTCGGGCCCGGCGAAGAACAGGCTGCCATCGTCGGCGGCGCGCATCAGGTACACCTGGCGCGGCATCGGGAAGGTGCGCACGGGCTTGGCATCGACGCCGTCGGCGCTGTTGAACACCTCCAGGCGCGGCGGCTTGACCACGTAGTGGTCGTTGAGCTGCTGGGTCGGGTTGACCGTGGCGTAGATCTCCTTGCCATCGGGGCTGATGGCGAACGAGTACATCGACTTGCCGACTTCACCGGGCACGCTCGACAGGTTGGCGTGGAAGGTGGTCTTGCAGGTGTCCAGGTCCACGCCGTAGATGTCGGCGTAATGGTTGTTGAGCACGTAGGCGGTGTGGTTGTCCGGCGCCATCATCGCGGTGCCGGGGCCGAACTTGCCGGGCAGCGGGCAGCTCTTGTAGAGCGTGTCGCTGGCCACATCGACCAGGTGCAGGTTGTTCGGGTAGTTGGTGGTCACCAGGTATTCCTGGCCGGCCTTCAGGGCCTTGCCTGCGTCGTCGGCCTGCACCGCCCAGGCACAGGCCGTGGCGGCGATGGTGAGCGCGAGTTGCGCGCAGCGTCCAGCATTCATGCGGTTTCCCCTTGTTTTTCTTGTCGGGCCGGTCACTTGTCTTTCGGGAACACGGTGCCGAGGTTGCGCCAGTCTTCCTGGGAGTTGGTGGCCTGGGCGTTCCAGTCCTGGTAGGTGCTCATCATGTCCGGCACCTGGGCCGGCCACCAGCAAGGGTCGGAGCAGCCGTACAGGTCGGCTTCCATCGGCTGGCACAGCGAGCTGACGCCGCCAAAGGCGTCCACTTCCCAACCCGGGTCGGTGGTGGCGGTGCAGCCGGCCACGGCGCTCATGGCCATGACTTCTTCGACGCGGTCTTCGGCGGCGGCCTGCTCCAGGATGCGCGCCTTGTTGTTCAGGGGCTTCAAGTGCTTCATGTCAGTGGGCCTTTCGCGGGGTGATGTAGCGATCGATGAAGGCCGGGTTGGCGGCCATGATGCGGCTGTAGACCTCGATGCCGAAGTCGACCCAGTCGCGCATCAGCTCGCAATAGTGGTAGGTCGGGTGCTGTGGGTCGCCGTAGCGCGCGTAGCTCTCGTGGTAGCAGCCACCGGAGCACAGGTTGCGGATGCGGCAGCTGTCGCAGCCGGTGTTGCTGCGGTCCAGGCGCTGGGACAGAAAATCGTTGAGCTGCGCCTGCTTGACGCCCTGGTGCACGTTGCCAAAGGTCGGCAGGCTGGAGCCGGTGAAGCGGTGGCACAGGTTCAGCTCGCCTTCATGGTCCACCGCCAGCATCTTCAGCCCGGCGCCGCACGGCAGGGCCTTCTTGTGGCCCTCGTGGATGTCGGTGATCAGCTGGTGCAGGTTGGAAAACCCGATGTTGCGGTGCTCCAGTGCCGCTTCCAGGTAACGCCGGCCCAGGGCCTTCATGTTGGCGAACACCTCGATGAGCTCGTCGCCGCTGAGGTTGAAGTCGGACATATCGCCAGACGTCACCGGGGCAAAGCCGACTTCGGCAAAGCCCATCTCGTTGAACAGGTGGTTCCAGATGGTCTCGACATCGGTGATGCCGCGGGTCAGGGTCACCCGCGCGCCCACCGGGCGGCTGGTGTAGCGCGACAGCAGCATGTCGGCCTTGCGCCGCACCACGTCATAGGTGCCCTGCCCGCCCACGGTGATGCGGTTGCGATCGTGCACGGTCTTGGGCCCGTCGATGCTCACCGACAGGCCGAAGCGGTGGGCGTTGAGCCAGTCGACGATCTCTTCGCTGAGCAGCGTGGCATTGGTGGTCATGATGAATTCCACCTGCTTGCCCGCCTCGGCGAAACGCCGCTCGCAGTAGGCCACCATGTGCTCGATCAGCGGCCGGTTGGACAGCGGCTCGCCGCCGAAGAACACCACGCTGTAGCGCTGCTCGTCGGGCGATTCCTTGAGCAGCATCTCCACCGAGGCTTCGGCGGTGGCGGTGCTCATTTTCTTGCCGGCCGAGGGTTTGTCCAGGTCTTCCTTGTAGCAGTAGGTGCAGCTCAGGTTGCAGCCGGTGTTGACGTTGAGCACCACGGTGTTGAGCGCGGTGCGCTCGACTTGCCTGAGGGCAATTTCCGGCGTCAGTGGCGAGCCGTCGCTGACCAGCTCCAGGGCGATCAGCTCACGCAGGGTTTCCTGGATGTCCTGGCCGGCGAACTGCTGGCCGAGGCGCTGGGTCAGCTCCTCGGCGCTGCAGCCTTGCTGGCGCAGGGTGTCGATGATGCTGCCGGTCACCGCGTCAGTGGCGAACAGCGAGCTGCTGGGGATATGGAACAGCATGCGGTCGGCGTCGACCTGCACTTCGTGCAGGTTGCGCTCGACCAGGTTCAGTAGTGCGCCCATGGCGACCTCCGCGTAATCGATCCGTTGAACAAGCTTGGCAACCAGCCCTTATGGCAAGGGCGGGCTGTTCCAGCGCTGAACGGTGACGATCAAGTGCCCCTCGCCCGTCTGGCCGCCGTCAGCCAAGGTCGCGACCACCTTCAGGTTGCCGGCGTTGTTGGTCATCATCTTGCGCGCCGGGTTCGGGCCGGCGCCGCCTGGCACGAACACGCCGTCGGCCTGCATTTGGCCTGCGAACTTGACGTCTTCGTCCTCGGCCGCACGCTCGTTGAACGGCTCGACCTTCCAGGTGGCCGGCAGGTAGCCGATGCGCAGCGGCTGGCCGCTGGCATCCTTGCCCCAGGCCTCGGCCTCGAAGCGGCCCTGCACCTTGGGCACCGAAGCGCCGTTTTCGCCGATGCGGGCGATGGAGAACGCCGGCACCACCTTCACTTCCTCGACCTTGTCGTACACCGCCAGGTTGACGCCCTTGAGCGCGCCCACGGCGATTTCACGCTGGCCCGGCTTGGCATCGGCCGCGGCGCGCGCCTTGACCCGCACCAGGGTCGGGGTCTGCTCCAGCACTTCGGTCACTTCCACGCCCGCGCCCAGGTCCGGCTTGCCGTCAAGGCCGGTGCCGACCAGGCTGATTTCGCTTTCGCCACCGGCCTTGATGAACGCCGGTTGCACCGCCAGCAGGCGCGCCTTGCCTTCCTTCACAGCGGTGAAGTCCAGGCCGCGCTCATCGTGGTCGGCCTCGAACATGCGGCCTTTCATCTCGCCATCGAGCGCTGCGAACACCTGGCGCAGGTTGGCCTCGCCGACCTTGACGTTGCCGCGCCACTCGTAGCCGTTGTAGAGGATCGCCGAGCCGCTGCCGTTGAACGGCGTGCCGTCGGCGTAGCTGCCCTTGACCTCGACCTTGAAGGTATCGCCCTGGTCGGGGCTGACGGTCATCACGCCGCGCACGTCGCCCTTGGCCAGCATGTGGCCGCTGAAGGCCCACTGGCCCGGCAGGCTATCGGCCTTGGGCTTGGCTTGCTGCCATTGCTCCCAGGCCGGGCTTTGCAGCGGGAAGCGCTTGGCCAGTTCCGGCACCACCTGTTTCAGGGCAATTTCCAGCCAATCGCGATCGCGCGCCTGGGCCTGGTACTCCAGCGACGGCCACTGGCCGAGGTGGAAGTTGACCAGGTGCTCCCATTCCTGCGCCGGGCGGCGCTGCAGGGCAACGCGGGCACCGGAGTGGCAACGCCCGCAGGTTTCGCTGAGCATGCTGTCGAAATGCTCGACGGTGTTGAGGCGGCGCTCCATGGCGTAGCGCACGCCATCGGTTTCGCTCGGCGCCAGGCCCTGCTTGTCGGCCAGGTACTTGACCAGGGTGCGGCGGTCGTCGTCGCTGATCTGCAGGCCGTGCATGACCTGCATGCGGGCGATGCTCATCAGCCAGCCTTCGGGTGTCTTGCGCTGGTGGCTGATGCGGCTGTAGGTGTCGTTGCCTTCGGGGATGTGGCACCCCATGCACTTGTTCTGCAACAGGCTCGGGCCCTGTTCGGCCGCCATGGCCTGGGTGCCCAGCAGTGCGGCGGCGACAAGCGCCAGTTTGCCCGCATGCCGCCGGAGTCGAGTCGTCTTCAAGGTCAGACCTCCACGGTTGTTGTTCTTATGGTTTTCGCACGCTTGGGTACAGCAGGTGTGCATGTGACAGTTGTGATACAGAAACTGTGCCAGATGCTGGGAAGTCGTTGTATTTCAGGCTCTTGAGGGGTTTTGGGGGTTACCGGGTGGCCGCCATGGGCGAGTAGGACCGTGCCAATTCGCGACAGGGTGTATCAGGTTGAGACAGGGCCTGCTGCGCAGGCCATCGCCGGCAAGCCGGCTCCTACCTACCTGTGGGAGCCGGCTTGCCGGCGATAGGGCCTCACAGGCACTGTTTCATCCACCGTCTCACACCGTCTCAAAGTGCAACAGCGCAACCACGCAATCGCGCCCTTGCACACGAGCAAAGCCAAGGCAGCACAGGCCTTTGCGCCCGATGCACGATCTTGGCACGGCCATTGCGCCAGCCCCGGGCACATCCAATGACAAGAGGCACCGCCCCATGCTTTCCGAACTGCCCATCCTGCCCGCCACCCGCGCCTTCCTCGATCGCAAGCTGAAGATGCGCATCGGCGCCGAGTGGCAGGACGCCACCCGCGGCCGCACCCTGTCGTTCCGCAACCCGGCCACCGGCGACATCCTCGGCGAAGTGCCGGCTGCCGAGGCCGAGGATGTCGACCGCGCCGTGCGCGCCGCGCGCCAGGCCTTCGACGACTCGCCGTGGAGCCGCATGCGCCCGCGCGAGCGGCAGAACCTGCTGTGGCGCCTGGCCGACTTGATGGAGCGCGACGCGCAGCAGCTGGCGGAGCTGGAATGCCTGAACAACGGCAAGAGCGCTGCCGTGGCCAAGGTCATGGACGTGCAGCTGGCGATCGATTTCTTGCGCTACATGGCCGGTTGGGCCACCAAGATCGAAGGTAGCACCGTCGAGGCGTCGATGCCGTTGATGCCCAACGACCAGTTCCATGGCTTCGTGCGCCGCGAAGCGGTGGGCGTGGTGGGCGCCATCGTCGCCTGGAACTTCCCGCTGCTGCTGGCCTGCTGGAAGCTCGGCCCGGCCCTGGCCACCGGCTGCACCATGGTCCTCAAGCCGGCCGACGAAACCCCGCTGACCGCACTCAAGCTCGCCGAGCTGGTGGACGAAGCCGGCTACCCGGCCGGGGTGCTCAACGTGATCACCGGCACTGGCCTGAATGCCGGCGCAGCGCTGAGCCGCCACCCCGGCGTGGACAAGCTGACCTTCACCGGCTCCACCGAGGTGGGCAAGCTGATCGGCAAGGCGGCCATGGACAACATGACCCGCGTCACCCTCGAGCTGGGCGGCAAGTCACCGACCATCGTCATGCCCGACGCCGACCTGCAGCAGGCCGCCGCCGGCGCCGCCACGGCGATCTTCTTCAACCAGGGCCAGGTGTGTTGCGCCGGCTCGCGGCTGTATGTGCACCGCAAGCATTTCGACAACGTGGTGGCCGACATCGCCGGCATCGCCAATGGCATGAAACTGGGCAGCGGCCTGGACCCGGCGGTGCAGATGGGGCCGCTGATCTCGGCCAAGCAGCAGGACCGAGTCACCGGCTATATCGAGCTGGGCCGCGAGCTGGGCGCGACCATTGCCTGTGGTGGCGAAGGCTTCGGCCCAGGCTATTTCGTCAAGCCGACGGTGATCGTCGACGTCGACCAGCGCCACCGCCTGGTGCAGGAAGAAATCTTCGGCCCGGTGCTGGTGGCGATGCCGTTCGATGACCTCGACGAGGTAATCGGCATGGCCAACGACAACCCCTATGGGCTGGGGGCGAGCATCTGGTCCAACGACCTGGCGGCGGTGCACCGGATGATTCCGCGGATCAAGTCGGGGTCGGTGTGGGTCAACTGCCACAGCGCGCTGGACCCGGCATTGCCGTTTGGCGGCTACAAGATGTCTGGGGTGGGGCGTGAGATGGGCGCGGCGGCGATCGAGCACTACACCGAGCTTAAGTCGGTGTTGATCAAGCTTTGATCGCGGGTCTGTAGCGGCCCTATCGCCGGCAAGCCGGCTCCCACAGTGAGCCCTGCGCTATCCCTGTGGGAGCCGGCTTGCCGGCGATAGGGCCAGAACAGCCAACAGAACATCAACTGCACCCCTGCTCCACCAGCCACCGCCGCACCATCCCCTGCTGCGCCAAGGCCAAGCCCTTGAGCACGTGCTCAACCCCCAGCCCACCCCGCAGCCCACGCACCACCGGCGCCAGCTCCACCCCCTGCAGATGCCAGATCCCCAACGGCTGATCCGCCGTCACCACCACTTCGGCCTCATCCACAAACCCATCACGCAACACAGGCCGCGTCTCTACCCGCACCGCCGCCCAATCCGCCGCCAGGTGCAGCGGCTGCGCATCCGGCCAGCCCTGGCGCCTGGCCCAGAACAAAAGCCCAGCACGCGCCTGTTCCTGCCCATAAAAATTCCGCCCGATGCGAGCAAAGCGCAAAAACAACTGCTCCACCCGCTGCTGGTGAAAGCGCTTGGCCAACGCCGCCCGCTCAGGCCTGCGCAACAAGGTGTTGACCACCACAGGCGCCTGCAAGGCCGACGACAGCGACTGGAAAATCCCATTCCCCGACAAGGGGTCAACCGCCATGGCGGCATCCCCCACGCGGATCCAGTCGTCCCCCACGCAGTCACCCGCAAGGATCGCCGTGCTGCTGCGCGCATGCACCTGGGCAGGCGCGAAGGCCTGCGCACCGAACAGTTCGGCCACCAGCGCCGAACCCCGGCGGCGCTCGGCGCAGTACTCGGGCAATGCGGCCTTGCCCGGCAAGCCGCCGGCATCCAGGGTGATCTGCCAGTAGCAACGGCCATCGGCGCGCCGGGCCATCCACGCCCAGCCCTCGTCCAGGCTCTGCACCGCCGACGCCGGCGCCCCGGGTTCACCCTGCCAGAGGTTCAGCAGGCTGACCGTTTCCGGCCCGCGCAAACGGTCGGCCGCCAGCGGCGCCTGGCGGCCTCGTGCTTCGACCAGAAATTCAGCGTGCAGCACCTGCCCGTCGTCCAGGCCGACGCAATGCACGCCCTTGTGCGTGACTTCGCGCACGCGCCCTTCGACCACCTGCACCCCTGCCCGCTCGAGGTCCAGGCGCAGGGCTCGGTCGAAGCATTGGCGGTCGAGCAGAAACTCCTGGTTCTGTTGCAGGTGCTGGCCATTCCAGCGCACCTCGCGGGTTGCCGGCATCGCCGCCTCTGCCAGGGCGCCGCCAAGGCCAGCGTTGCGCAGGCCCTCCAGCACCCGCTGGGAAACCCCTTCGAGCGCGGCGAAGCGCCGCCAGTCGCTGACCACGGTGACCGGGTAGCCCAGGCGGCGCAGGCCAAGCGCGGTAGCGGCGCCCGCGGGGCCTGCGCCCAGCACCAGAATGCGCGGCTCAGGCATCGCCTGCCCTGCGCCGCTCGGGGCCGGTGAAACTGGCGTGGGCCTGCAGCCAGGCGAGCAGCTGCTGGCGGCCCAGCCCGGGCTGTTGCTGCAGCAGGGCAGCCATTCGCCCCGCCACCGCCGCGCAGCCCAGGCTGGCACCGGCCATGCGCCGTTCACCGACGTGCCCGCCGAAATCGGCCTGGGCGCTGCCCAGCCACGACCACTGGCCCGGCGCGCAGCGGGCGTCACCGGTGATGCGTATCACCCCCGGGTAGCTGGCCGGGTAGACCGCCGCGCCCTGGGCAGGGCTGGATGCGCACAGCAGCACGCCTGCGGCCTGCACTTCGGCGCAGGCCTGGCGCAGCGCCGGGCGGTCCTGCTGCAGCCCGAGGCTCAGGTTGATCAAGGTCGCCCCCTGCTCGGCCAGCCACAGCATGCCAGCGGCTACCTGCAAGGCACTGGTGCTGCCCTGTTCGCCGAACACCTGGGCCAGCAGCACCGGCACCCTGCCCGCCTCCCCCTGCAGGCGCGCCAGCACAGCGCTGCCATGGCCCAGGCGGTCGGGTTGCAGTTCGCCTTCACGCAGCACGCCGTCTTCCAGCCAGAAGCGGCGTGCGGCGCCCAGGCGCTCGGCCTGGGCCGGCGTGCAGCCGCTGTCGACCACCCCCAGGCGTACTTCAGTGGCCATGCTTGAGGGCCTCCTGGGGCAATACCCGCAGTTGCCCGCCCTGCAGATTCAGGTGCAGGTCGGCATCGGCCAAGGTCGAAGCGCGGTGGCTGATGAGGATGCGCGTGCGCCCGGCGAACAGTTCGTCGATGGCGGCGATCACCTCGCGCTCGGTGGCTTCGTCCACCGCCGAGGTGGCTTCGTCCAGCACCAGGATCGACGGCGCCTGGAGCACTGCGCGGGCGATGGCGATGCGTTGCTTCTGGCCACCGGAAAGCTGCTGGCCGCGCTCGCCGAGCAGGCCATCGAGGCCCAGCGGCAGGCTGGCCACCAGGCCTTCCAGGTGCGCCAGGCGCACCACCTGTTCCAGCGCTTCGCGGCTGGCCTGGGGCGCGCCGTAGGCGAGGTTCTGCGCCAGGGTGCCGCGAAACAGCACGATGTCCTGGCTGACCACCGCGATGCGCTGGCGCACGGCGGCCAGGTCGAGCTCGCGCAGGTCCACGCCGTCGAGCAGGATGCGCCCGTCATCGGGGTCGTAGAAGCGCTGCAGCAGGTCGATCAGGGTCGACTTGCCAACGCCCGAGGCGCCGCTGATGGCGACCTTGAGGCCCCCGGGCAGGCAGGCGTCGACGTTGTCCAGCACCGCACCCTGGCGCCCGTCATGGGCAAAGCGCAGCGCCTCCAGGCGCAGCTCGCCCGGCCCTTGCGGCATCGGCCGCGGCACCGCCGCCTCGTGCACGGCCACGGCTTCCTGTTTCAGCTCCATCACCCGGCCCAGGCTCACCGCCATGCGCTGCACCGCCACATACAGCCCCAACAGGCTCTGTACCGGGCCCACGGCCATACCCATGTAGGTGGAGAACGCAATCAGCGCGCCCAGCTGCCAGGTACCCTGAATCACCCACCAGCCGCCCACCAGGAACGCGCAGGCGCGGCACCACGAGGTCAGCGTGCCGGGGATCGCCTGGGTGAAGAATTCGGTGACCTGCACCTTGAGCAGCTGGCGCATGTAGCCCTGGCCCAGCTGGTCCAGGCGCCCGGCTTCCCGGCCTTGCTGGCCGGCGGCCTGGATGAACTTCATCGCCGGCAGCGTCTCGACCAGGAACGAGGACACATCCGCCGAACGCTCACGCAGGCTGCGCACTTCGCGCTCGACCTTGCGCCGCATCCAGCGCAGCCACAGCACCTCGAGGGGAATCAGCAGCGCCAGCAGCAGCGACAGCTGCCACGACAGCATCAGCATCAGCGCCACCGCGCCCACCAGGCCGATCACCGCCGACACCGCCGAAAACAGCGAATCCACGGCGAACCGCTGGATCTCGGCAACGTCGCCATCGAGCCGCGACAGGATGTCGCCAGTGCGCCGGCGCCCATAGAAGGTCGGCGACAGCCGTTGCAGGTGGCGGTACAGGTCGTCACGCAGGGCGAACAGAATGCGCCCGGACAACCGCGTGTGCAGGTAGCGGTTGACCCCGGCCAGCACGGTGCCGAGCAGCCCGGCGCCGATCATGATCGCCGCCATGTGCCAGAGGGTCTGGTAATCCTTGGCCAGCAGGCCTTCGTCGATCAGCGTCTTGACCAGCCAGGGTTGCGCCAGGGCCAGCAGCGAGGCGCCCAGCGACAGGCCCAGCAACACGCCGATGGCACGCCGCTGCGGGCGCACGAAACCATACAGCCAGGCCAGGGCCTGGCGCATCAGCACAGGGTCGCTGGACTCCATAAGCCTTGAGAACAAGCCGCCCATGTCAGCCCCGCAACTGTTTGAGTTTGCGGTACAAGGTCGCCCGGCTGATGCCCAGCGCCTCGGCGGCCGCCGAGACATTGCCCTGATGGCGCGCCAGGGCGTTGCGAATCAGCTCCAGTTCGCTGTCCTTCAAGCTGCCGGAGGGCGCACCGCCGCTGGCCAGTTCGTCGAGCAGGCAATCGGTGAGGTGGTCCAGGGTCAGCAACTGCTCGCCGTCCTCGCGCATGGCCAGCGCCGTGCGCACCACCATTTCCAGCTGGCGGATGTTGCCCGGCCAGTCGAAGCCTTCGAGCAAACCGGCCAGCGCCGGGTCGAGGCTCACGCCCTTGGCCCCGGCCTTGTCCAGCAGACCTTCGATGATCGCTGCCAGGTCGTCGCGCTCACGCAGTGCCGGCAGGCGCAGCGACACGCCGTTGACCCGGTAGTAGAGGTCTTCACGAAAATGCTGGTCCTGCACCAGGCGCTTCAGGTCGCGGTGGGTGGCGCAGATCAGCGCCACGTCGATGTCCTGCTCGTCGCCCGCGCCCAAGGGCGCCACCCGCCGCTCCTGCAGCACGCGCAGCAGGCGCGCCTGCAGGGCCAGCGGCATGTCGCCGATTTCATCGAGGAACAGCGTGCCGCCGTGGGCCTGCATCAGGCGCCCGACCATGCCGCCGCGGCGCGAGCCGGTGAAGGCACCTTCGCGGTAGCCGAACAGTTCGGACTCGATCAGCCCTTCGGGGATGGCCGCGCAGTTGACGGCCACAAAAGGCTTGTCGGCACGCGGGCTGGCCTGATGCAAGGCGCGGGCGACCACTTCCTTGCCGGTACCGGTCTCGCCCAGCAGCAGCACCGGCAGGCCATTGCCCAGCCCCTGGCGGGCCATGCGCAGGTTGCGCGCCAGGCGCGGGTCGCCACCGGCCAGCGCTTCGAGCGCGGGCGACGGCTTGCCCGGCGCCGGCTTGCTGGCGGGCGCGCTGCCATTGACCCGCGCATGGCGCGGTAGCTGCAAGGCGCGGAAGTAGAACTCGCCCTTGGCCGTCTGCACGCTGCTCACCCCGCCCTGCCACAGGCGCGCGATGAAGGCGGGCGAACGCTCGCCCAGCAGGTCGCTGCTGCGCCGGCCCAGCAGCTCATGGCGTGGCACCTGCAGCAGCTGGCAGGCGTTGTCGTTGGCGGCCAGCACTTCACCGTCCAGGCTCAGCGCCAGCAGCCCCTGCCAGGCACTGTTGAGGTACTGCGTGCGGCTGTGGAAGGCCAGCACCAGATGCTCCGGGTGGCACAGGCCGAACAGCCGGCTTTCGATGTTGCCGGCTGCCAGCATCAGCGTGGTCAGGCTGTCCTGCGGTTGCGCCATCACCCCTTCGCGGGTGATGTCGAGCACACCGATCACCTCGCCGTGCGGGTCGCGCAGCGGCACGGAGGTGCAGGAGAACGGGCTGAGGCGGTCCAGGTAGTGTTCGCCGCAGTTGATCAGCGTCGGCCGGCCTTCGACCACCGCCGTGCCGATGGCATTGGTGCCGCGCAGCGACTCGCTCCAGCAGCTGCCCGGGTGCAGGTCGCGCAGGCCCTCGCGGCTGAGCACGTGGGTCTGGCCTTCGATGGCCAGCACGTTGGCTTGGGCGTCGCCAAGGATGATGATCCCCGCCTTGCCTTGGCGTGCGACCAGGTAGTCCAACTCGGGGGTAACGGCGTCGACCAGCAGGCGGTTGCGCTCCAGGAGCATGCGCAGGTCATGCCCCTGCTCCAGGCCCAGGCCCACCTGCTCGCCTTGCAGGCAGTCCAGGCCATGGCCCAGGCTGCGGCGCCAGGAGGCGTCGATTTCGTCGCGCAGCATGCCCAGCGGCAGCTCGCCTTCACTGGCCAGCTTCAGGCGGGCCTGGCGGGATTCGTGCAGCGGGTCTTGGGCGTTTGTTATGAGTTGTCGCGCCATTTTCTACTCCGGCTGTGCCCCGCAAGGTGGCGGGGGACGGGCTTGGGAATTTTCCGCAGTGTGCGGGAGAAATTCCTGACCGTCATCAGGCTGCGGTAGAAGGTGGCATAAGGTTACGTTTACGTAAAGGGAGAACGCGATGGTTGGCAAAGGGCCAATGATTGCGGATTGGAAGTGCAGTTCGGGCAGATTTCGAGCGCCGTTGCGGTGCTCGAAATCACGCGTGCCACTAACGCCCCTCAAACACCTCGCATCTTCGGCGCACTTTCCCGTTCGGCCTGCTGCTGCATTTCCACCCCATCGAGCAACGCTTCCACCACGGCCTTGGCCGAGTCCAGCCCATGGTCATTGCTCAGCAGCAGATCGCGACAAGTGCCCGTGGCCAGCTCCAGGGCCTTGAGATTGGTCGCAAAAGCCCCCTTGAGCAGTGTCGACAGGTGCACCAGCGCGTCTTCATAGTCCACGCCCGGGCGCACGGCAAACAGCGGCGGGTGGCTGCATTCGCAGGTCGAGAAACTGGAGGATGCCGTAACGGCGCGGGCAGGAGGATCCGGTAAGCCTTTTGTCATTGTGTTGCTCCTTGATTCACTGGAGCCGCCACAAATCGCTACCAAACGAAGTGGTGACGGCTGTACGGAGGTTGGTAGACCGGGAATCAAGGAAACCGGCGCGCACGGAGGCGCCCTACGCACAGCCGCCATAAAACGAAACAGTCGGGCACAAAAAAGCGCCAACTGTATCGCAGAGCGGGCGCTTGTGCGCCTTGATTGATCGCGGGCTACCAAACCCGGCTGCTGGATTGACAGCAGCGGGCAAAGACTACCGGTGCCAGGGAAGGGTTTCAAGCCGAGACTGCGCGCAGTAACACTTCTGTTGTACCGGCTCGCGCAGGGTCAGCGCTGCCATCCCACCAACCTCCCCCAATGCTGGGTGACTGCCCCCATGCCCCTCCCCCCCTGACTGCCCGGCCACGAACGCAAGACCCCCGCCCCAGAGCCCGCGCCGGCCCATTTCAACAACCTGGCACGGCTGTTGCCGCTCCCCTCCCAGACGCCCCAAGTCCATGGGCCCGTTTGCAGGAGGAATCGACTCATGCACCGACCGCTCCCCACCCCGCTGGCTGTGGCGATCCTCGCCAGCCTGCTCCAGCTCCCCGCTCAGGCTGCGCTGTACGCAGTCGACAGCGGCGCCCCCAACCTCGCCAACGGCAACTTCCCCGCCTGGTACCAGGACAGCCACGGTCGCACCCTCGACCTGTGCCTGAGCAAGGCCGTGAGCTCACGGGTAGCCGGTGCGCCGGGCGCGCCGTCCTACATGTGCACCCTGCTGCCCACCCCCGGGGTGTTCGACGACACCAAGCCCATCGCCTTCCCCAAGAACTTCCCGGATGAAGCCTTCTGGTTCACCGCCGACGCCGCCATCGTCGATGCCGCCCGTGGCATCGACCTGAGCTACGGCACCGCCATCGAGGCGGCGTTCGCCGCCGAAGAGCCCAAGCAAGGCGACCAGCAAAGCTTCGCCCGGGTGCGCATCCGCGTCGACGTACCCACCGCCGGCACCTATGTCATCACCCACCCCTACGGCGTGGAAGTGTTCGAGGTGGCCGCCGCCGGGCGCCGGGCGATCAACATGACCCGCGACATCGGCATCGCCGGTGCCGGCGATTTCAGCGGTGCCCTCAAGGGTGATGTCGGGCCGTTCCTGCGCAGCGTCAACGGGCCCTACACCGAGGGCAGCGAGCGCTTCATCGGCGACCCGAACCTGGATGAGCGTGCAACCGGCAGCCCGTTCAACACCAACTACGTGCGTATCGAGGGCCCCAACGGCATCGACCTGCGCACCGAGCTGTTCGCCATTTCCGGCAAGCTCTCCACGGTGGCCCGGCCAACGCCGTTGATCCCCCAGCGCAGCACCTATTCGCGCCACGCGGAGAACGGCGACCTGCGCGCCCAGCAGGACATGTTCGTGCTGGCACCGCCGCCACCGGCCAGCGCCACCCTCACCAGCCAGACGCCCAGCCTGGCCCTGAACGAAGCCAACGGCACCGGCACCTGGTACGCCCAGTCAACGCTCAACCCGGCGCCCGGCAGCAACCTGCTGATCAGCGCCGACAACAGCGTGGCGATCCCAACCAGCACGGTCACCACGGCAAGCCTGGCGCTGACTGACCTTGTCACCATCAGCCGCGCCGAATACAGCCTGAGCAAAGGCGAGCTGACCTTGGTGGCCAGCAGCAGTGACGAAACGTCCCCCCCCGCCCTCACCGCCAGCACCGGCAACGGCACCGCGATCGGGCCCCTGGAGGGTGACGGCGCGGTGAGAACGTTGATCGCCAAGTTGTCCCCGCTGCCCCCGGCCAAGGTGCAGGTCACCAGCGCCGCCGGCGGCAGCGACAGCGAAGACGTGGTGCTGGTGCCATGAACAGACAAAGGCTCAGCCTTCAAGGAGGCAGCATGAACACTTGGCCGCGCCGTGCGCTGTTCGCCGCCGGTTTTACCCTTACCGTCACCAGCTCGGCTTGGGCCGCGCTGACTCAGGTCGCTCCGGGGCCCTACACCTTCGCCACCGGCGGCTACCCGATGTGGTACATGGACGCCTCTGGCCTGGCGCTGGAGCTGTGCCGCTCACGTGCCACCAGCTCGCGGGTGGCGGGGGCACCGGGGGCGCCGTCCTACATGTGCACCCTGCTGCCGGAACCGGGCATCTACGATGACGCCCTGCCGTTGGTATTCCCCGACAACTGGCCGCCAGAGATGTTCTGGTTTTTGGCCGAGGCCACCATCCCGGCAGTGGGCAACAGCGGCTACGAGCTGGACGCCTACGTGGCCGGCGTGGAAGCGGCCTTCGCCGCCGAGAACCCGGTGAACGGCGACCAGCAGAGCTTCGCCCGCATCCGCATCCGCGTGTCGGTGCCCACCGCCGGCACCTACACCATCACTCACCCTTACGGGGTCGAGCGGGTCGAAGTCACCAGCCCTGGGCGGCGGGCGATCAACATCACCCGCGATGTCGGCATCGGCGCCCCGGGCAACTTCAGCGGGTCACTCAGCGGCGCGATCGGGCCGTTCCTGCGCCGTGTCGGCCCCCTGTACACCGAGCTCAACCCGGACACCGGCGTGGTCGATACCTTCATCGGCGACCCGAACCGCACGGAGGCGGTGCTTGGCAGCCCGTTCGGCACCAACTTCGTGGAAATCAAGGGCCCTGCGGGCACCATCCGAACCAACCTGTTCACGCTCTCCGGCAAGGTGCTCGACGCGCGCACCCCCACCCCAGTGTCCCTGGAGCGGGCCACCTACTCGCGCAATGGCCAAGGCACCCGGGTGGAAGTCTTCGCCAAGGCGCCGAACAGCGCCACCCTGTGCCTGCGCAATGGGCTGGCACTGGTCGGCTCCCCGCCCGCACCGTGCGAGTTCAACCTGAGCAGCGACAACAGCGGGCTGTTCTTCAACCAGCGGCTGAGCACCGACCCGTTGCCGGCGGTGGTGGTAGTCACCGCCAGCAACGGCACCACCACCCAGCCCACCGCGGTATCGAGCAAGTTGACCGACGTGGTCAAGGTCAGCACCGCGCGCTACGAATGGGCCAACAAACGGCTGGTCATCGAAGCGAGCTCCAGCGACGAAGTGGTGCAACCCGACCTGCTCGCCCAGGGCTATGGCCGCCTGTCCAAGTCCGGCAACCTGCAGAGCTTGACGGTCAATGACCTCAACCAGCCGCCGGCCAGCGTCACGGTCAAGTCCTCCCATGGCGGCAGCGATGTGGAGCCGGTGGTGGTGGTCGGCACGGCCCCCGTGGAGGGCGCCAACAAGCCGCCGCTGGCCCAGGCCGATGTTGGCAGCACCAGTGTCGGCGTGCCGCTGACCCTGAACCTGCTGAGCAACGACAGCGACCCGGACGGCAACGTACCGCTGAGCATCACCGACCTGACCCAGCCAGGCACGGGCCTCGGTGGCGTGGTGCTCAATGGCAGCACCGCGGTGACCTACACCCCACCGGCCGGTGCCACGCAACCGCTGGTGGCCAGCTTCAGCTATCGCGCCATGGACGCCAAGGGCCTCAAGTCGGAACCGGCCAACGTGACCATCAACGTCGCGCCCAACCAGGCGCCGACCGCCAACCCGGAAAGCGTGACCACCCTGGGCGTGGCCCTGCCCATCGACGTGCTGGCCAACGACACCGACCCGGAAGGCAACCTGCCGCTGGCGGTGGCCAACTTCACCCAACCGCCTGCCGGCCGCGGCACCGTGGCCAGCAACGGCACCCTCATCACCTACACGCCACCGAACAACGTCACCACGGCGTTCACCACCACCTTCACCTACCGCGCGCGTGATTCGCTGGGGGCGCTGTCCGCCAGCACAACGGTCACCGTCAACGTGCAGCCGCGCCCAGCCGCCGAAACCTTCACGGTGACCGCCGCCACCGTGCTGGCCCGCTCGAATGACCGCTACAACTGGGACATCAGCGGCACCTCCTCGGTGACCACCGGCAACACCATCACCGTGCGTGTCACCACCACCACCGGCAACCAGGTGCTGGGTACCACCACGGTGCCGGTCACCGGCCGCTGGCGCCTGACGCTCAGCAACAGCACCACGCTGGTGCCGACGGCCAACCCACGGGCGACCATCACCACCAGCCAGGGCACCAACCGCACCGTCGATGTGACCGTGCAGTAAGGAGGCAGAACGCCATGAACCGCCTGTACCCATTGCTGCTGTGCCTGGCCCTGGCCGGCCAGGCCCAGGCCGACGACCTGATGGACAACGCCGACCTTGCACCTGGCAGCGACCTGGGCGAGCCACTGATCATCCGCCTGCTGCCGGCCGGCGCCGGCCAGGCGGCGCTGATCGAGCAGCAAGGCGCAAGCAACCGCGCCGCCCTCGACCAGAACGGCCAGGCCCTGCTGGGCCGCATCGTCCAGGCCGGGGGCGCGCAGGAGGCGTACATCCTGCAAGAAGGCACTGACCTGATGGCCAGCATCAGCCAACAGGGCTATGGCAACAGCGCGTCGATCCGCCAGAGCGGCACCGGCAACAGCGCCAGCATCGAGCAGGTCGGCAACGACAACAGCGCCAGCATCGTGCAGGCCGGCTCGGGCCTGAGCAGTTCCGTGACCCAGGCTGGCAATGGCCAGCATGTTCAGATCACCCAATACCGATAGACCTGGAGGCACCACCATGTTCAAGCTCGCTCCCTTAAGTGCCGCTATCGTCCTGGCCGTGGCCGGCCAGGTGATGGCCGACGACAGCACCTCGAACCAGACGCAAAGCGGCAACCAGAACATCGCCGAGGTCAAGCAGACGGTCGCGCCTTTCGCTGCCGCCACTCAGGACCAGGCCGGCAAGGGCCACAACCACCTGGCGGTGCAGGAAAACAGCACCAGCTACATCGACCAGAGCGCCACCGGCGCCTTCAACGCAGGCTACGCCGAGCAACTGTTCGAGAACGCCAGCCACATCAACCAGCAGGCCGCAGGCAGCTACAACGATGCCTTCAGCAGCCAGTCGCTGGGCGAGAACAACCAGGCGCTGCAGATCCAGCAAGGCGGCGAGAACCGCTCGACCCTGTGGCAGGACAGCCAGCTCGGCAGCCAGGCCAACACCCAGCAGAACGGCCAGCGCAACGAAGCCTTCGTCGAGCAGCTGTTCGGCGGCAGCAACAACCAGAGCCAGATCACCCAGGGCGGCCAGGACAACTACGCCGCCGCCGAGCACATGACCCATAACGACGGCCACATCGAGATCTACCAGCAGGGCAAGGAAAACTGGGCCTATGGGGACCAGCGCGACGGCACCGGGGGCATGCTCATCATCGACCAGCAAGGCACCGGCCATTCGGCAGAAGTCTGGCAGGACAACCAACAAGGCAGCCACGCCAGCGTCAGCCAGGCCGGCCAGCTCAACGAAGCCTACATCGACCAGAGCTTCGGCCAGGGCAACGCCGCCAGCCTGTATCAGCAAGGCAAGTCCAACGCCAGCTGGTCGGACCAGTTCGAGACCAACAACGCCACCACCAGCATTTCCCAGAGCGGCACCGGCAACCTGCACTTCACCTACCAGACCGGCGACAACCAGCACCTGACCGTAACCACCCAGGGTACCGGCAACAAGGTGATGGCCAGCAACTGGAAGGGTGAGAAGCTCGGGGGCCAGTTCGGCAACAACCAGAGCGCCGTGATCAACCAGAAAGGCACCGGCAACGGCGTCAACCTGACCCAGAACGGCGCCTACCAACAGGCCACGCTGAACCAGAAAGGCAGCAACAACTCGATGCAGACCAAGCAGGCCGACAGCAACAACGAGCTGTATTTCGAGCAGAACGGCAGTGACAACATCCTCGTCGCCGACCAGCGCGGCACCGACAACTACGCCTTCGGTGCCTCCAACGGCAGCAGCAACACCATCACCCTGGACCAGTCCGGCTATGCCAACCAGAGCTACACCAACCAGCTCTACGGCAGTGGCAACAGCGCGACCATCAAGCAGGCCGACAGCGCCAACGTCGCCTACGTGACCCAGGGCGGCACCGGCAACCAGGCCTTCGTCGACCAGGCCGGTGCCAACCAGAGCGCCACCATCAGCCAGATGGGCAACGCCAACATGGCCACTGCCACCCAGCGCTGAACGCTCCCCCTTGGACCGCGGCGCCGCCTCTCCCTGGCGTCGCGGTTCCTTTTTCATGCCTGGGTCTTCGATACCTGCGCAGTACCTGTGGGCGCCGGCTTGCCGGCGATAGGCCAGCCAGGCCAACAGCGCTACAATGGCCCGACCCAACGCCAGCGCCGCCACCATGATCCAGTCCGACCTCGACCTGTTCGGCCCCCAGCCGCAACGCCTGGCCAGCCACACCGTGCTGCTGCCCGGTTTCGCCCTGGCCGAGATCGAGCCCATACTCGATGCCCTGCGCCCGGTCCTGCGCGCCGCGCCTTGGCGCCACATGCAGACCCCAGGCGGCCTGAACATGGCCGTGGCGCTGACCAACTGCGGCGCGCTGGGCTGGGTCAGTGATGCCAAGGGCTATCGCTACAGCCCCACCGACCCCGTCAGCGGCCAACCCTGGCCCGCCCTGCCGCCGATACTGCTCGACCTGGCTGCCCGCGCAGCCGCAGCCGCCGGCTTCGACGGTTTCGTACCCGATGCCTGCCTGGTCAACCACTACCTGCCCGGCACCCGCCTGAGCCTGCACCAGGACCGCGACGAAGCGGATTTCGGCCAGCCGATCGTGTCTATATCACTGGGCCTGCCGGCGGTGTTCCTGTTCGGTGGGCTCGAGCGCTCGGACCGCACCCAGCGCATACCGTTGAGCCATGGCGATGTGCTGGTCTGGGGCGGCGAAGATCGGCTGCGTTTTCATGGCGTGCTGCCGGTCAAGCCAGGAACCCACCCGCGCATGGGCGAACGACGCATCAACCTGACCTTGCGCAAGGCGGGGTAATTTCACCCTCACTTCTCAGGCAGTTTCTGCACGATGAGGTTGTCGAACACCAACAAGGCATCGTCCTCCTCGGTGTCCACCGTCAACGTCAACACCTCCGGCCCGTCGATGATCAGCTCCTTGGTGCCGTAGTGCATGGCCCCCGGCCCCTCTTCCGACAAGTCTTCGTACTCACCTGCGATTGTCGTCTGAACGGCGCAATAGCTGTTGCAACCCCACGCGAAGGTGACCAGCCGACGCCCGGGGCCTTCGAGCACCAGCTTGATCGAGGAGTCCGCTTCCAGGTGATGCCCCTTGATCAGGCCCTTGCTGCCTTCGTGCGGTTTGTCGCTGACGCCTCGGGTCTGCCGATCGAGCTGAAACTCGACGCCGTGGGCGACCAAACGCGCGTAGTGCCCAGGCGCCACGTCTTCGAAATCAATGTGCGGCGTAGGCGTCGGCCGGCCCACGGCCTGGTCCTGTTCGGCATAGCTGAAGGCCATGCTGCCCGCCTTGTCTGCCGGAAACTGCACGCTCACCACCGGGATCAATTGCTCGTAGAGCTGCTGGTAGCGAATCTGGTCGTACTGGGCCTTGGCCAGCGCTTCGCGCTCGCCTTGCACGTAGAAGAACGAATGCACCGGCAGTGCACCCCCTTGGCCCTTTTCCCACACCGACAGCAACACTTCGTTGTTGATCGACCAATGCGCATCGGGCAGGCCCTGGCGGACCTTGAGTGCAGTGTTGAACGCCGCGGCCGACGCCGCTGGCGTGTGCCGCAGATCCCACCCGCACACCCGGTAGTTGCTGGCCTGCGGATACTTGTCCAACCACTGCTGCGCCGTGTTCACAGCCAGGGCCTGGCAGGTGTCGGTGGTTTCCTCGAAGCCTCTGATCGGGCCACAGCCCTGCAAAGTCGGGCGTTGGTTGGTGTTGGCATTGATGGGAAAGGTGCACAGCATACTCAGGTGGGCAAGGCTGCCGGGCGGGGCGTACTGAGGTGGGTACAGCAGCAGCCCATTCTGGTTGCCGAAAGGCTTGCCGAAGTTGCTGTCACGACGCGCCCAGGAAAACGCCACGCTGCCCTTTTCTATCTGGCTGTCGCTGGGCTCCCAAGGCAGGAAGCCGACACTGCTGGTGGTTGTGCGCAGCGCGATGCCGCTGCACAAGTAGCCAGGTTTGTCCGGGCCACCGCAATCATCGGTGGTGCTGTTGTACCAGGTGTTGAGTTGATCCACTGCTGCCTTCGCCCGCTCGTTGAGCATGCGTGTTGCGTCTGCGGCCAGCAGTGGTGGGGTCGAAAAGGCAATCAAGAGTGCGGCGATCGGGCGGGCCAGGTGTCTCATGACGGATTTCCTTTGTCATCCGTGGAATGTCAGCCCATTAATTCATCCGCATCAGGTTGCTGCTACTGGCAGAAATGATAGGAGGCTGTGCTGAAACTACGGGCCCAATCGCCGGCAAGCCGATCTAAAACCCACCCCCGAACCAACGTCGTCCCCTCCACGCCTCCCCTCACTGCTGCTGATACTGGCTCAGGTACTTGTCCACCCCCGCCTTGCCCTCCCCCGCATCCCCGGCCACCTGCCACAAGCGCCGCTCGATCCCTTGCGCCAGCAGGTGCCCCACCGCGGCCTCGATCGCCGACAGCACGCACAGCTGCGCCGGTTCGTTGGTGGTGTAGCCCACCTCGGCCTCCAGCAGCTTCTTGAACTCGATGAACTTGAACACCCCCGCGCTGCGCCCCACCGAGTAGATGGTCTTGCTGGTCATCACGTTGGCCAGCACCTGCCCGGTGCGCACGTCCACCGCGCGCAGGTTCACCGTCACCTGGTCGACCCGGTACTCGCGGGCGATGTCGATGCCCAGGTAGCGCGCGCCTTCCCCGCCGCTGCGCACGTTGGTGTCGTAGGCGATGATGCCGCCCTCGAGCATCAGGTTGGCCGCCTGCAGCGGTGGCAACTCGGCCAGGATGTTTTCTGCCACGTCAGGCTTTTTCTGCGAGGCGCGGATGATCTTGCGCTCGGTCAGCAGGTTCTGCAGGCCCTCGCGCTCCAGCACCACGAACCAGCCGCTGGCACTCAGGGCGTCCATCAGCATGCTCGCCGCCCCTTGGGTGACGCTGGTGGAAAACGAGCTGGCCGGGGTGGGCTTGTATTGCCCGGTCTGGTCGCGAAAGCCATACACCACCGCCATCAGCCGGCCCTTGGGGCGCGGCATGTTGATCAGGTCGTAGTAGGTCGAGGCGCGTGGGGTCAGGGTCGGGGTTTCCGAGTCCTGTTCGGCCGACATGGGTTCGCGCAGGCTGCAGCCACTTTGCAGGCCCAGGGCGGTGACGATCAGCAGCGTGCTCAGCAGACGTTTCATGGTGTTCTCTCCCCAACATGAAGCCCTTCCCTCTCAGGGGTTCAGGCCGCTGACCTCGATGACCGAGATTTCGCCGGTGGCGCGGTCGGTGACCTTGATGCTCAAGGCCCCGGAGTCGTCGATCACGTCGATCAGGAACGAATCGGTGGCCATGCTGCCGGTGCGCCCATTGCTGATGTTGTCCAGCAGCTGCGACAGCATCCGCGACTCCAGCTGGTTGCTGAAGCGCTCCAGGGCCGTGGTGCCGGACAGCGACGAGGCGCGGTCCTTGAGGTCCGGGTCGTCGTAGTCGTTCTGCGCCTGGGCGTTGTTCAGCAGCCAGGTGCCATTGAGCGGGTTGCCACCGAACGCCGGGTTGACCGGGGTGTACACAAGCTCGGTGGCCTGGGTGGTGCAGGCGCAGGCCACAAGGCCTGCCGCGATGCAGTGCAGGGTGCGCGGGTTCATAGCTCGTCCCTCTCCAGGTCGGTGGTGTCCTGCAGCAGGCGCTGCAGCTTGCGCTGTATCACCTCCTGGCGCACCAGGTCGGCGGCCGCGATGGCCTGTTCTTTCAATTGGGTGACATTGGGTGGCAGAAAGCGCCGGTACAGCACGTCACGGTCGAACTCCACCGTGACCAGGCTGCCCCAGCGCGCATCCGGGCGCTCGCGCACCACCAGGTTGAAATCCAGGCGGCTGGTGGCGCGCAGGCGGTCGGCGAAGTAGTAGTAAAAGTCGTGGCCGATGTGCGAGATGGTGTTGTCGACGATGAAGCCTTTCATCTCGTCCTCGGCATCGGCCTGCGCCACGCCGCAGGCCAGCAGCAGGCCCAGGCACAACAGGTTGAGCCCTTTCATGGTTTGCCTCCCGGGCCGCCATGGGTTTGCGCGCCGGCGGCGCTTTCGTTGAACGCCTGTTCGGCCACGAACTGCCAGTCGCTGTAGTGCTCCAGCCCTTCGAACCCGGCCCACTGGCTGTCGAAGCCGCTGCGCTTGAACGGGGTGGCGTCCGAGCGGCTGTGCACGCCGGTGATACGCCCGTCGATCGAATGCAACAGGCCCCAGTCGTCGCTGCCGGTGATCGGGTCCGGGTAGAGCCTGCGCAAGTGGCGCCGGGCCTGCGGGAAGCGGTTGTCTTCGAGCAGCTCGGCCAGCGCCTGGGGGTATTGGGCCAGGCCTGGCGAGGCGCGGTAGTAGCTGCGTAGGGCCTGGGCATACTGGCCGCCCACCCACAGCAGCTGGCGCTCGTGCTCGCGCTGGGCAACGCTGGACCACAGCGCGCCGCTGGCGGCCAGGGCCATCGAGCTGGCCGCGATCAGCAGCAGTACACCCAGGTAGGTGAAACCGGCGCAGGCCTTACCATTGAGCGAAGAGGCTGCCATCACGCGCCCTCCCTGTGGCACCACTCTTGATATCGGCCACCCCGCCCGCCACGCCTTCGGGCGGTGGCACCAGGCGCCAGGCGTCGCTGCGTTCGGTGATCGGGTCGATCGGGGTGTTGCGCAGGTAGCGCTGCTCCACCAGCTGCTCCAGCGAGTCCGGGTAGTGGCCGGTGTCGCCGTAGTAGTGGTCGAGCGCCTCGCGCAGCACCGCCAGGCTCTGGCGCAGGGTGGCTTCGCGGGCGCTCTGCAGGCTGTTGAAGTAGCGCGGCATGGCGATGGTCATCAGCGTGGCGATGATCGCCATCACCACCAGCAGTTCGATCAGGGTGAAGCCGCGGCTGCGTTTCATGGCCGTCACCATTGCCCGTAGGGGATGTTGTTCAGGCCTTTGCCACGGGCCTTGGAGTACACATCGAAGACATCCTCGCCTTCACGCGGGTTGTCCGCGCTGCTCGCGTAGGTGCGCAGGCCCCAGCCGCCGTCGTCGTCACCCTTGGCCGCCAGCAGCGGGTCGTGGGGGATGCGCCGCAGGAAGTAGAACTTGGCGCCCTTGGCACTGCGCACATCGCGCACGCCATCGACCAGCACCTGCAGGTTCGGCGGGTAGCCGCTGGCATCCAGGCGCTTGTCGATATAGCCGGCATCGAAGGCACGCTTGTAGGCGTCGATGGCATCGCGGATCTGGTACAGCGCCTCGCGCAGCTGCTGCTCCTTGCCCCGGCGCACCACGGTCTCGGTCAGCGGCGCGGCCATGCTGGCGAGCAGCCCGAGCAGGGCCAGGGTCAGCACCACCTCGATCAGGCTGAAGCCCCGGGCGCGGCGGTTCATGGCCGTGGGCTCCGGGTGGCCGGCACCACCGCCATCTGGCTGTCGATCACCGGGGCGCTCGATTCATCGCTGGGCGCATCGGCTGGCAGCGCATTGGCCGGCGCCGGCTGGGCCAGCTGGCGCACCTGCATGCTCGACTCGGTGCCGGTGGCGAACTCCATGTCCGACGGGCTCTGGTACGGCAGGTTGCGCACGATGCGCGGGGTGATCGCCAGCACCAGCTCGCTCTTGCTCATGTCGTCGCGGTTGCTGCCGAACAGCCGGCCCAGCCCTGGGATATCGCCCAGGCCCGGGATCTTGTTGCCGCTGGAGGTCTTGTCGTTGCGCACCAGGCCCGCCAGCACCTGGGTTTCGCCGTCGTGCAGGCGCAGGCTGGTCTGGGCGTTGCGGGTGTCGACCTGCACCGGGATGGTGCCCTGGCGGGTCGGCTCCAGCGGCGTGGCGTTGCTGACTTCCAGCGCCACCTTGATCGCCACTTCGTTGTTCAGGTGCACGGTGGGCTGCACTTCGAGCTTCAGGCCCACGTCCAGGTAGGTGACGCTCTCGGTGATCACCGGCCCTTGCGTCGAAGGCACCGAGGTGGCGCTGATGATCGGCACCCGCTGGCCGATGTGGATGCGCGCCTGCTCGCGGTTGCTCACGCGGATCACCGGGCTTGCCAGGGTGTTGATGTCCTTGTCCGAGGCATTGATCTTGGCTTGCGGCGCCGGCGCGATGCTGATGCGGCTGGAGTTGATGCCTCGCAGCTGGTCGAGCACGCTGACCGGGTTGCCGTCATCGGTCAGCACGCCGAAGGTGTTGGGCCACTGCAGGCCGAGGTCGAGGATGCGCGAGCGGGCCACCTCCATCACCTCCACTTCCAGCACCACTTCGGGGTTGGACTGGTCCTGGGACTGCAGCAGCTTCTCGGCCATGCGCACGGCGTCGGGGGTGTCGCGCATGGTCATGGTGTTGAGGCGTTCGTCGACGAACACGTCGCGGGTCTTGAGCATGGTCTTGACCATGTTCAGCGCGGTATTGGCGTCGATGCTGGTCAGGTAGAAGGTGCGCATGACCAGTTCCTGGTAGTCCTTGGTCTTCTGCGGCGAGTCGGGATACACCAGCAGGGTGTTGTCGTTGACGATCTTCTGGCGCAGCTGGTTCTGCTCCAGCAGCAGCGCCACGGCGTCCTCGATGCGCACGTCGCGCACGAAGATAGTGGCCTTCATGTCCGGGCGCAGGTCCTTGTCGAAGATGAAGTTGATGCCGGCGACCTGGGCCAGCACCTCGAAGATGGTCTTCAGCGCGGCGTCGCGAAACTCCAGGGTGACCGGGCGCTCCAGCTTGCTGCGCAGTTGCGGGAACGGCTGCGCGGTGCGCGCCTGGACGTTCTCGATGTCGCTGCGCAGCATGATGCCCTTCTGGTTTTGCGGGTCCAGGCGCAGCACTTCGCGCATGTAGCGCTCGGCACCGAACAGGTCGCCCTGGCGCAGGGCCGCCTGGCCCAGGGCCACGCGGTCGTCGAGGGTGCGCATCAGCTCGAGCTGGCGGATGCCTTCCATGGCGCGGCGGTTGTTGGGTTCGAAGGTGAGCACGCGGCCATAGCCGATGCGCGCGCCGGCGAAGTCATGGCGGGCGCGGTCGCTGTCGGCCTGGGTGATCAGCGCCTCGACCGCTTCCTGGCGGCTGTGGGCCAGGGCGATGTTCAGTTCGGTGTCGCGCGGGTCGTCGCGCAGGGCCTCTTCCAGGCGGGCGATGCCGGCCTCGTACTGGCCTTCCTTGAGCAGTGCCTGGCTGTCCTTGCGCACCCCGCTCGAGCCGCAGCCGGCAATGGCCACGCACAGCGCCAGGAGCATGAACGGAGCAGGCTTGAGCAACTTCGATGGCTTCATGGTGCGCTCCCCACAGACAGTGTCTGCGACTGGTGCAACGGCAGGTAGACCAGGTCCAGCTCGTTGGCCGAAACCCGGTCCAGGCGGTAGGTGGCATCGATCACGTCGCCTTGGCGCACGACGTAGAGTTTTTCGCCGTTCTGCAAGAACACCTGCAGGTCGTCGCGCTCGCCCAGGCGGCCGACGAACTGGAACGGCAGGGCTGGGGCGGTGGGGGCCGCGACCGCCACCGGGGTTGCGAGCACAGGTTGTTCGCTGACGCTGGCCAGGGTTTGCACGGGGGTCCATTGCTGGCGGGGGAACAGGTCGCGGGAGGGCTGTGCTGGCCTCATCGCCGGCAAGCCGGCTCCCACAGTGGCCAAGGGCGCCACGGAACCTGTGGCAGTTGGCTTGCCGGCGATCGGCGCCACCTCGCCCTGTTCGCCAAACCAGTGCCCCGGCGCCCAGGCCAGCGCCCCGGCAAGCCCCAGAAACCCCACCCACAGCACCGCACGCTGAGTGTTCATCACGACCTCGACAGGTAAAGGGTCATGCGCAGGCGCCCATTGAGCTCGCTGTCGCCAATGCGTTTGCGCTGCAGCTCGAGGTCTTCGAGCACCAAGGTCGGCAGCTGGCCGATCAGGCCCTTGAGAAAACCACGAATCTGCGGGTAGCTGCCGCGCACCGGCAGCACGATCTGGTAGCGCGCCAGCTGGGTCTTGGGATCGATGCCCAGGGCATATTCACCGCGGGCCAGGCTGATGCGCTCGGCGCTGGCCAGGTGATACAGGCGCTCGATCAACTCGCTCGCCTCGGGCTGGCCCGGCAGCTGCTGGCGCAGGCTGTCCAGCGCCTGCTGCTCGGGTTTCACGGCAAGCTTCACTTCCCCACGCCGGACCCTTTCCAACTGCACAGCGGCATCCGCCGCGCTGGCCTTCAGTTCGCGCAGCGCCTGCCACTGCGGCAGTACGCCCGCCAGCGCCACGCCCAGTGCCAGCAGCGCCACGGCGGCGGCCGCCAGGGCCACCGGGCCGAGCCGACGCAGCTGCTCTTCGACGATCAGGCGGTTAAACGCGTCAGGGGCGCCCATGGCCGATCTCCCAGGTGGCGGTGAGGTTGAAACGCACCGGATGCTCGGCCTGGCCCGCCACCACCTCGTGGTTGAGCAGCGACACATCGCTGAGCTCGGCGCTCTGTTCCAGGCGCTGGTGGTAATGCAGCATCGCCTCCAGGTTGCGCGCCTCGGCGCTGATGCGTACCTGGCCCTTGCGCGCATCCGGGGTCAGCGAAAGCAGCGCGACATCTTCCTGCGGCTGCGCTTCGAGCATGGCGAACAGTTGCTGCCAGGGCCGCTGCAGCTGCTGCGAAACGCTGCGCATCTGCGCCAGGCGTTCGGCCTGCTCGCGGCTGGCGGCGCTGTTCTGCGGCGCGGCGGTGGCCGGGCGGCGGCCCAGTTGCAGCTCCATGCCGTGCACCCGGGCCTCCAGCTCCACCTGCTCGGCCTGCAGCTGCTGTTGCAGCAGCACCAGCACGGCGACCACCGCCACGCCCAGGGCCAGCAGCGACCAGGCCAGCGGGCTGCTGCGCCGGGGCTGGAATTCCAGCTCGAGGCGGCGCATCACGCCACCGCCTGCCACATGGCGCACAGCGGGTCGCTGTGGCTGGCCGGTTGGCACAGCGGCACCGCCGCCAGTTGCGACACCTCGCCGCGCCCGGCGGCATGCAGGTACACCCGCGGCAGGTGCGCGCCGTACAGCTCGCAGGTGCGCTCGATCAACGCCTGCAGCGCCTGGTCGTTATCGGCGCAGCCTTGCGCCAGCACCTGCTGCCAGGCGCCGCCGGCCGCCAGCAGCAGCACGCTGCGGCGCGGTTCGGCCAGCACGAAGAGGAAGTCGCCCTGCCCCAGCTGCGCCGCGCAGCGGTTGTAGGCGGCCATCAGGTAGGGCTGCACCGAGCGCAGCTGCAGGCGGCTTGCCAGGCCCAGCGCCTGCAGCCCTTGCAGCAGTGCCTGGGGCAGCGCCGTGGCAATGCGCGCAGCGCCGGCAGGCTCGGGCGACAGGACGATGCGCCAGTCATCCAGCGGCTGCCCGTAGAGGTGCTCGAAGCAAGCCCTGGCGTAGCCTTCCAGCTCGCTGGCGGTGCCGATGGCATCGCTCCAGGGTACCAGGCAGAAGCGGCTGAAGCGGGCCGACAGCAGCACCTGCAAGCGCGCACCGCGCACGGCGTGTTCGGCCAGCAGCGCGGCCAGCGCCTGCAGGGCGGCCTGCCAGGCCGGTTGCGCGGCGTCGCCGCTGAAGGCGCGGCTGCCCAGCCACTGCTGTTGGTTGGCATGCCAGCGGCCCAGGCCGACACCCTCGGCGCCGAGCACGGCGCAAAAGCGATCAGGCGATAAATGTGACACGGTTGATCTCCTCAAGGGTGGTACGGCCCTCGCGGACCAGGTCCAGGGCAGAGGCGCGCAGCAGGCGCAGGCCGCGCTGGCAGGCCAGCGCCTTGATCTGCGCCAGCGGCCGGCGTTCGACGATCATCTGCCGCAGGTCGTCGTCCAGGTGCAGCAGTTCGGCGATGGCGCTGCGCCCGCGGTAGCCGCTGCCCCGGCACTGGCCGCAGCCCTGGGCGCGCACGAAGCGCCAGCCGGCCACCGTTTCGCGGGCCAGGCCCGAGGCGGCCAGGGTCTGGTCATCCACCTGGCAAGGCGTGCAGCAGTGCGGGCAGGCCAGGCGGATCAGGCGCTGGGCCAGCACCGCGTTGAGCGCGGAGACGAAGCTGTAGGGGTCGACCTGCATCTGGCTGAAGCGGCCGATCACGTCGAACACGTTGTTGGCGTGGATGGTGGTGAACACCAGGTGGCCGGTAAGCGCCGACTGCACGGCGATCTGCGCGGTGTCCGGGTCGCGGATTTCGCCCACCAGGATCTTGTCCGGGTCGTGGCGCAGGATCGAGCGCAGGCCGCGGGCGAAGGTCAGGCCCTTCTTCTCGTTGACCGGGATCTGCAGCACGCCCGGCAACTGGTATTCGACCGGGTCTTCGATGGTGATGATCTTGTCCACGCCGTGGTTGATCTCGCTGATCATGGCGTACAGGGTGGTGGTCTTGCCGCTGCCGGTGGGGCCGGTGACCAGGATCATGCCGTAGGGCTCGGCGGCCAGGCGGCGCAGGGCGCGCAGGGTTTGCTCGGCAAACCCCAGGGCCTGCAGCTGCACGCCGCTGACGCGGTCGGACAGGTCCTGTTTGTCGAGCACCCGCAGCACGGCGTCCTCACCGAAGATGCTGGGCATGATCGACACGCGAAAGTCGATCTGGCGCTCACCGATGGCAACCTTGAAACGCCCGTCCTGGGGCACGCGCTTCTCGCCGATGTCCAGCTCGGCCATCACTTTGATGCGCGAGATCACCTGGTCGGCGAAGGCGCTGCCGCTGGCTTTGCCGGCGCCGTTGAGCACGCCGTCGATGCGGTACTTGATGGTCAGGCCCTGGCCGGTCATGCCCAGGTGGATGTCGCTGGCGTGCTGCTTGAGGGCGTCGTAGAGGGTCGAGTTGACCAGCTTGACCACCTTGCTCTGGTCTTCGCTGATGCTGGTCAGCGACAGCCGTTGCAGGGGGCCGGCTTCCTGGCTGGCCTCGGCGTCGGGGTCCAGCGCATCGACGGCGTGAAAGCTCTCTTCGTGGCGGGCGAGCAAAGTGGCCAGGTCGGCGGCGTGGGCCAGGTACAGCGGCGCGCCTTGCAGGGTGTCGTCGATCCAGGCCAGGCGGGCGTGGTCGAAGGGGTCGGCGAACACGCCGATCAGTTCACCCTCTTGCTCGAGCAATACGAATTCGCGCTTCAGGCACTGGGCCAGGCTGACCTTGTCGAAGCGCGGGGTGCTGGCCAGCAGGGCCTGGCTGTCGAGCACCGGGTAATGCAGGGTCAGGCCGAGGCGGCGCAGGAAGCAGTCGGGGTTTTCGGCGGCCAGGCGTTGCAGGCAGTCGAGCAGGCGCTCGTCGCCGGCTTGCAGGCGGGCCTGGTTGAGCAGCTCGCGGGGGAAGGCTGCGGGGGGCCAAGCGCTGTGATCGGGTACCTGGGACATGGCCTGCGACTCCGCTCAGGGGGCGCGTCGCAGGCTGGCTCAGGCAGGGCTGCGGGCGCCGCTATTCCCCGGTGAGCAGTTGGTCGTCGTCAGGTCCTGGGGGCTTGGCGCCATTACGGCGGCGGTCGGCCAGCACCCAGCTGCCATCGTACAACTGCAAGGGGAACGACTCGTTCCTGTTGTGGCGTCGTTCGACATACCCTTGGGCTGAATCGTCAGTGGCCCTGCGCCGGCGCTCTATGCCCACCAGGTCGAGGATCGCGCGGGCCAGTTCCGCCAACGGGAACGGCTTGAACAGGACGTGGGTCACTCCCAGTTCGGCGGCCCGCTCGCGGACCTCGACGGTCGGGTGGGCGGTAATCAGCACGAAATGGCACTGCCTGTTCTGGCGCACGGTCTCCAGGACCTGAAACCCCTCCATGTCGGGCAAGCGGTAATCCAGCACGATCACTTGCGGTGCCAGGCGCTCGGCCAGGCCAATGCCACTGGCACCGTCGTGGGCAACATGAACATCCAGGCCTTGCGCCTGCAGGTACGCTTGCAGGTTCTGCGCGAGGGTCTGTTCGTCATCGACTACCAAAACTGTGTTCACCAAGGTCGACTCCCCAATACTGCCCGGTTCCCCGGTCTGCGAAGTACGCCCTTGTACAGGCTTGAGCAGGCTTCGTGCCAGGCGTGAATAGTCATGTTGCACCACCGTAAGTCATTGATCTTGCTGGTATGCCCCAGTGCCGCCAAATCAGCAGAGCCCTCGGTCCCCCACTTCCGGGGAACCTGATGGCACTTTGCCAAGCCATTATTCCCCAGCATTGGGGCAACGTCATCGGGGTACTCAGTCGGCGATTTCCACTGTAGCCGATTGCCGCAAACGTTGGCGCACGGCTTGGCGCTGTTGGGCCTGCCGTTGCGCCACGAGCGCGTCCCTGGCCAACAGCAGGCCCTGTTCCGGTATGACTTGCGGCTTATCACTTTGGTTCTGCACGTGCTGCAGCATTTGTCGATTGGCCTGGTAGAACGCCTCTACCTCGCCCTGGCTGGGTTCTTCGACCGCGCTGAGCTGGGCATACACCTGCTGCGCGGCGAGTTCGTGGTGCAGGTAGCGTGCGTAGCCAGCCCGGTCGAAACCGGCGTCCGCCAGCCGCTGCTCGAAGAGCGCCGGGCTGGCGAAGGCGGCCTGCAGTTCAGCCATGTGCGCCGCCACCTGCGCCTGGCTGACCACGATGCCGCGGCGCTGGGCTTCCTGCCACAGCAGCTCCTTGTCGATCAGCTCGGCCAGGGCCTGGTCGCGCAGGCGCTTGTACAGGGTTGGGTTGCGAATGCTGCTCAGCGCGCGGCCCTGGGCCTGCAGGTATTCGCTGAAGTAGCGCTCCAGGCGCAGCACGCCGATGTCCACGCCATTGACCCGCGCCGCCGGCACATCGGCCCAGCCCGCGGTGGTGATGGTCAGCAACAGGCACAGCAACAAGGTACGCATGGTGACCTCCGCTCAAGGGGTGTCCGCTACAGGCCGGTACGCGGCGACGGCGGTGAAGCGTGGCCCGGGCAGGCTCACTGCAACCACGTGCGCGCCACTCATGCCCTGGCGCCGGCCGGGGCCGAAGCCCAACGCCGGAGTCAGGCCGGTGTCGACATCGTGCAGGCCTTCCAGGGCCGCGACCAGGCGCTCGCGGCTGGCGTCGCGGCCGATCTGCTTGAGGGCCTCGCTGAGCAGGCGCAAGGCGCACAGGGTGTTGACCTGCAATGATGCCTGGCGCGGGTCGAGGCCCTGGCGCTGCTGCAGGCCGGCCAGTGTCGCCAGGCCCTGGGCGGTCCAGTCGCTTGGCACGAAGGGATAGGCCAGAAACACCCGCTGCGACCATTGCGCCGGCAGCGTGGCCACGGCCCCGGCCACCTGGCTGGAGGCCGCGAACAGGTAAGGATCGCGCCCTGCCGCCTGCAACGCCGTGGCAAGCTCGGCGAAGGCCTGGGCGCGGCCAAGGAAGACGATGCCCTCGCCCGCCACGGCCTGGCCGGTGAACGCGTGTACCGGCGCGGGCGACCAGCCTTGTTGCTGCAGGCGCGTGCGCACCTGCTCGGCCAGTGCGGCCTGGTCTGCGCCGGCGTAGACCACCCGCACGCCATCGGTGGGCAGGCCCAGGTGGGTGCGGGCGTGGCTGGCCACGCTGAGCAGCTGGCTGGCAAGGCTGGGCAAGGGGTCGAAAATTTGCCCGCTGCCGCCGCTGCGCGGGGTACTGCCAACCAGCGGCACGCCTGCCTGTTCGAGCAGGGCGGCCAGGCGTTCATCGAGCTGCGGCGCCAGCGGTGCCACCAGGGCAAAGACCTGCTCTTCGTCCAGCAAGCGCTGCAGGGCACGCTCGGCAGTGGCCGGGGCTTGGCCGGGGTCCAGCACCACGAGCTGCAGGCGCCGCCCGTTGATGCCGCCCTGCTGGTTGAGTTGCCTCACGCCATCTTCGAGCACGGCGTGGATCACCTGGCCAGCCTCGGCCAGCGGGCCACTGCCGGGGAGCAAGGTGCCCAGGCGCAGCACGCCCTCCTCCACGCCCGGGTCGCGCTCATCGCCCAGGCGTTTGAGGTAGGCGGTGAGGTTGCGCTGGTCGGCCAGGGTCAGCTCGAAGCGCGGCATGGCCGGGTCCAGGCGGTTGCCGGCCGGGTCGATGCCCTGCTCGATGGCGCGCGCAAGGCTCGCCTCGGCATAGGCCGGGTAGCTGCGGCCGTTGGCTTGCCGGGCGCCTTGGCCCAGGGCCAGGCGCTGCCAGTCGAGGCTCGGCGGGCGCACGCCGCCTTCGGTGCGGCCGCGCCCGTCGCGGCCATGGCAGCTGGCGCAGGGCAGCACGCTGGCGGGGACGCTCATGGCGCTGGCGCCGACGCGGGCGGTGAGTTGGGCGTCGCTGCTCGATGCGCCCTCGCGGTAGAGGCGTTTGCCGGCTTGCTCCTGGGGGGTGAGGTCCAGGGCTGGGGTGGGCCCGCAGAGGCAGAGGCCGATGAGCATGGCGATGGCGTTGATGATTCTGATGGCTGCTGGGTTCATGCCGGCCTCTTCGCGGGGCAAGCCCGCTCCCACAAAGTTATCACCCTGTAGACAGGCACTTTGCCCGCGAAGGGGCCGGTGGCCTTCATGAGGGTTACCGCCCTGCCAAAGGTTGGGCCAGCAGCTGCAGGCGCTGGGCAATGGCAACGGGCGGCGCATCCGGGCGGATCTTGCTCCAGCGCTTGCCTGCCACATCACCGGCAATCAACTGCGTCGAATGCTGCTCAGGGCTTGGCAGGAACTGGCCGATGCGCCCCAGCACCAGATCGACGTTGGCCTTCTCACCGGTCAGGAACAGCCAGTTGGCATTGTCCACGCCCTGCTTGGCGGCAAAGGCCTTGAGCGCTGCCGGGGTGTCGTTGAGCGGGTCGCTGCTGATCGAGACGAAGGTCACCTGGCGGGCCAGATCCGGCCCCATGGCCTCGCGCACGTCGCGCAATTTGCGGGTAATCAGCGGGCAGGCGTCGGTGCAGTGGGTGAAGATCACATTGAGCATCACCACCTTGCCCTTGAGCACGTCGCTGTAGAAGCGCAGCGCGCGCCCGTCCTGGTCCTCGAGCACGGTGTCGGTGAACCAGGCCTGCGCATCGCGGGTGCCGCCGCCGCTGGTCATCGTAGGCGGTGCCGGCTGCGGGTTGGGTGCGTGGCCGTCGTGGGCCATGGCGACCGACGCCATGATCCACAGGCAACCGGCCAGCACCAGCCAATCGAAGCTGCGCATGCCCGCCTGGGCCGAGGAGTGGCTGCTCATGGTTGCACCTCTTGTTGGTGTTCGGCGATGGCTGTGCTCTTGGCATGCACCCGGCGGGCGCTGAGGCGGTTGATTTCTTCGACCAGCACCGCCGGGTCGGTGAAGCCGTAGAAGCGCGTCCAGTGGCCGCTGCGCCCGTCGCCGACGAGGATCAGCGGCGGGTGCTGGCTGAGGTCGGCGCTGAAGCTGCCCAGGCCCTTGAGGGTTTCGCTCACGGCGTAGGGCGTGCCGGTCAGCCAGCTCCAGCCGGGGCCGTGCTGGAAGGCCTTGGCGTACTGCTGCAGGCGCTTGGCGTCGTCACGTTGCGGGTCGACGCTGATCGACACCAGCTGCACCTGCTCTCCCACCCGCCCGCCCAGCTGCTGCTGGACCTTGCCCATGATCGACGACACCACCGGGCACACCGTGGTGCAGCTGGTGTAGATGAAGCCCATGACCACCAGGTGCTCGCCGACCAGGTCGTGTTCCAGGCGCACCGGCATGCCGTCCTGGTTGAGCAGCGAGACATCGGCAAAGCGCACGCTGGCCTTTTCCTGGCGGGCCGCCGGCGGTGGCTCGCCTGCGCCATCATGCGCGTGGCCGGCATGGGCCAGGGCGAAGTGGCTGGCCAGGGCCAGGCTCAGGAGCAGCAGCTTGCAGGAATGCTTGGCGTTCATCGCACAGCCCTCACGTCGTTCTGGGAAGCGGTAGCGGCTGCGGCTGGCAACACCCGCAGGCTGGTGTAGTTTTCTTCGGCGAACGTGCGCCCGAGCGAGGGCGACTGCACGTGCAGGTACCAGGCGCCGGGCTCGGGCAGCGTCAACCAAACCTGGTACACGCCCTCGCCCACTTCGCTGAGCGGCAGGTTGCGCGGCATCGACGACGGCGCCAGGAAGTAGCGCAGGGTCAGGTCGTTCAGGCCCTGGCGCGGGCGGCCGTCGTCACCGACGATGCGCACCGTGGCGGTGAACGCACGGTTCTGCGCCAACGGCTGGTCCAGGCCGATGAACTCGGCATGCGCGCCCTTGCGCCTGCTGGCGTCGGGCGCCGCCGCCACCTGGGTGCTGAAGCAATGGATGATCTGTGGCTGATTGAGCAGAAAGGCCACATCGAAGGTGCCGGCTGCCGGCATCTTCACCGTCGAGCCGTACACCCCGGGCGCCAGCTCGCGCAGGCTGCGGTCGATGACCAGCGCCGCGCGGGCCTGGTGGCCGCGGTTGTTGTAGCCGGACATCGGCGCGTTCATGCCTTCGGCGTAGAAGTAGGTGGTGTTGTCCACCGGGTTGACCACGAACACCGAGTTGTCGTCACGCGACACCGACAAGCCCTGGGCCAGCGGCAGGTCACCGGCCTGGCGCGGCGCCGCGGGGCCGGCCTCGAAGCCCTGGACGATCGGCTGGCGGCCTTGGCCCAGGCTGCCCAGGTTGATCATGCTGACCTTCGAGGAGGCCAGGCCGCGCACGTAGGCATAGCCCTTGGTGAAGGTCAGCTGGTACGGCTCGGCGGCGACCGGGATGCGGTGGATCAACTGGTCGGTGCTGGCGTCGATCACCAGCGCCTGGTTTTCCAGGGTATTGAGCACGATGCCAAAGCGCCCGTCGCTGCTAAAACGCATCGGCCCCAGGCCCTGCTCGGCCTTGACCGTGTGGCGCAGCTGGTGGCTGCGGGCATCGTATACGCGCACGGTGCCCTCCTCGCCATCGCTGACGTACACCGCCTGGGACAGCGCCGAATAGGCCACGGCCAGCGGGTGCGGGCCTACCTCCAGGGTCTTGGCCAGGCGCATTTGGGCAATGTCGATGATGCTCAGGGTGCCGCCGTCGCGGTTGCTGACGAAGGCATAGCGCGAGTCGGCGCTGAAGGCGATCTCGTGGTGCCCGGAGCCGGTGGCGAAGCTTTTCAGGGTGCTGCGGCTGGGCACGTCGATCACCGTCACCCCGCCTTTGGCCGGGTCCTGGCTGTTGTTGCCGACCCACAGCCGGCGCTGGTCCGGCTGCAGGGCCACGCGCAGCGGCTGCTCGCCGGCATCCAGGCTGGCCACGCGGGTGAAGGTTTCGGTGTCGATCACCACGACGTTGCCGCGTTCGGGGACCGACACGAACACCTGCTTGTCGTCGCCGGTGGCCACCCAGTCCATGGGCCGCCCAGGCAGGTCGATGCGGGCCAGGGTGCTGGTCACCCCGCCCACCGACACGGTCGGGTCGATCACGGTGAGGCTGGCGTCCTTGTTCAGCACCAGCAGGAAGTAGCTGTTCAGGTCCAGCAGCGGCCGTGCGCCGATGCTGCTTTTGAGAAACAGCGCAACGCGCGCCTTGCAGCTCTGCTCGCGGCTGGCCTCCACCGGGGCCGACTGCGCCGGGTCGATCCACGCCCCCGGCGCCATGCCCGACAGCGGCTGGCCGCTGCTCTGGTCGCTGAGCTTGAAGCGAATGTTGGCGAACGTGCCCTCGCGCAGCTCGCCGCCGGCCAGCGGCCGCGCCTCGAACTCCACGGTCACGCCGTCGCGGCTGAGCCGGTGCAGCCCCTGCGGGTCGGCATTGTCCTGCAGCAGCTCGCGGGGGTCGCACCAGAGCTTTTCATAGGCCACGCCCAGGCCGATCAGGCCGCTGGCCAATGCCAACCCAAGATACGCCGGGCGGATCTTCTTGATGTTCATTGCACGTGCGCCCCCTCTTGCTTACTGCGCCGGGGCCGTTGCCGGCGGCGCGTCATTGGTCACCCGCAAGATCCCCCACAGCCCCGAGAGGTTGCCGTAGGCGGCATAGTCGCGGAACAGGTAGTCGCCCGGCACGGCGTTGACGCCCCCGGCGCTTGGCAGCATGAAGCTGAAGTGCGCTGCCGGCAGCACGCTCTCCTGGGCGCCGATGTACATGGCCATCGGGTTGTTGCCAAAGCGCACCGAGCCGATGCCTGGCAGGTTCATGGGGTAGCCGTCGAGGTCATTCTTCTCGGCCAGGAAGTTGTGCAGCGGCCACAGGTGGCCATCGAGCTGGTAGGTCATGCCGCGGCTGCCACCACTGGGCATGACGATGTGGTTGCGCACCGGCTGGCCCGGCTTGGCGTACAGCACCGGGGTCAGCGGGTCGCCGCCGACCAGGGCGTTGGCGTAGGCCATGTGGGCATTGGGAATGTCGGCAAAGCCCAGGCCATCGGCGTGGCCGAACGGCGAATCCGGGGCCATGCCAAAGCGCAGCCACAGCGGCTCGGTCTTGTAGTTGACGGCCATGTTGCCGTTGTCCTGCGGGTCGGCTGCCGCGCCGTTGCCTTCGGTGTTGATGCCCTCCACCGGGCGGCCATCGGCCCAGCGCATGTTCAGCGCCCGCTGCCAGACGGTGACGAAGTCGCGGTAGTCGGGCTGGCCTGCGACCTTCACCGTGGCCTGGGCGCGGCTGGCGGTGTCTTCGGCCCAGGTGGCGGTCTGCGGCAGGATGCTCATGGCGCCCACCAGGCCTTTTTGCGGTTGCTTGATGAAGTCCGACGGGGTCAGGTTGAGGCCGCCGAACTCGATGGCCGTGGTGTTGATGTTGTCCACCGTGCGGCCCAGTTGCAGGGCCGGCTTGCCTTCACGCTCCAGGTGCCCGGCGTAGTACTGGTACACCTTGCTTGGGTAGGCGCCGCTGTTGCCGGCCCGGGGCGGTACGGTCTGCACCGGGTTGAGGCCGACGTTGGCGCCGTCGGACTTGGTGATGTCGTAGGCCAGCAGTTGCGCGTGCAGGCCCACGTGGCTGGAGGGGCGCATCAGGTTGTTGGCAAAGGCGGTGGCGCCTTGGCTGTCGAAGCGGTCACGCTTGACCACGTTGTGCATCACGGCGGTGCTGGGCAGGTCTGGCATCAGCAGCGGCAGGCGGTTCTCCAGGGTGATGCTGATGCAGTCGCCGGCGTTGGCGCGCAGGATCAAGGGCTCCACCGGCACCCCTGGCTTGAGCTTGCCGGTGCTGGGGTCGAGGTCGGCCTTGCGCACGTAGAGCACGGCGGTCGGGTCGTGCAGTGGCGCGCTGTGGCCACCGAGGGTGAAGGTTTCGCCGTCCTCGGGGTCGACGCCGCTGACCTGCGCGATACGGGTGTGGCGGTTGTTGAACACCAAAGTGCCGCCGTTGGCCTTGAGCGGGCCGCCGACATGCTGGCCGTTGCCGGCCGGGTCGGTGATGCTGACGCCGTTGCGGTTCTCGAGGATGTCGTTGGCCAGCGCCGCGACCACTTCGTAGCTGCGCTTGACCGTGGTGCGGGTGCCGACCCCGTTGGGGTTGGCCGTGGTTTTCGGGCAGATGCCGTCGAAGTTCACGGTGTTGCGCATGGCCACCGGCTGCGGGTTGTTGGGCAGCGTGTAGAGGTCGGGGCGCTGCGCGGTGTAGTTGCGCATGATGCCCCAGATGCCGTTCCAGTAGCCTTCCAGGGCCGCATCCAGCGAGTACAGGTAGTCGCCGTTGGTGGCCGCGGAACTGGAGATCATCGACACCGGCGCCATGAAGCCCAGCTGCTCGGAGATGCCGATCATCTGCGACGACTTCCAGCCCGAGTTGGAGCTGTTGCCAAAGCCGGTGCCGTTTTGCAGCCACTTGACCCCATGCAGGGTGACGTTGTGCTCCTCTTCATGGCCGCCGGCGTGCATGCGCAGGCGCACGTTGTCGCCGGAGTAGGTGCGCAGCATCGGGGTGAACGGGTCGCCCGGCTCGCTGCCGCCCTGGTTGATGTGCGGCGGGAACAGCGTGGTGCCGCCGGTGGGGCCGACCGCCGAGGTGATCGCCGTGGGCGCCAGGTTCATCGCCGGGATGGCGCGGTCGGTGCGGGTCTGCAGGGCATAGCTGAGGTCGCCGCCCAGGCCGTCGGCCTGCATGCCGCGCTTGCCGTCGGGGCCGACCTTGTTGGGGTCGAACACGCGCAGGGCCAGCGGCTCGTTGCGGTAGTTGACGACGAACATGCCGGGGTCATCGACCGAGATCGCCTGCGGGCATGGCCGGCTCGGGCAGCCTGGGTTGAGGCCGCCGCGCTCCTCGACGATGGCCTCGAGCAGGTTCGACGCCTTGCCGCGCACCGGTGGGTTGATGGCGTAGCGGAAGCTGTCGGCGGTGGCCGGGTAGGCCTGCGCGTTGGGCACGCCATCGGGGCCGGCGCCTACGTACACGCCGGCTTCATAGGCATGCTGGAAGTCGCTGTATTCCAGGAAGAACTCGCGGTAGCTGTCGTTCTTGCCGTCGCCGTCATGGTCGCCCGTGGCGATCACCGCCTGCCACGAGGTCGGGCCGCCGTCCTGGCGGATGGCCGGGTTGTACAGCGGCTCGCCGGTTTCGGCGTGGTACCAGGTGGAGCCGGCAGGCTCGGCCAGCACGGTGGCGTACAGGCCCAGTTGCTGGTGGGTGGATGGGCCGAGGTGGTCGTGGGTGAAGATGGTGCCCAGGCCACGGTCGACGTTGTACACGTTGATCAGCGGGTCGGCGAACCAGCGCTGCATGGCGGTGCGCGCACCGAGCCAGTCGGCCCGGCCGAAGCGGCCGAAGTACGGGTGCTGCTTGGCTTGCGGGCAGGCCGCGGTGCCGTCGCGGCTGTCGCCTTCGCTGCAGGCGTTGAAGGCGCGGATGGCGCGCACGCGCTCGACCACGCTGCCGGGCGAGAGGATGCCGTCTTCGTAGTTCCAGCCGTTGGCCGAGCCGTCGGCAGCGGTCAAGTCCCACTTGGGCAGGTGGATGTGCTGGCCGATCACGTCGGTTGGGGTGCGCACCTGGTAGTCGTCCATTTCATAGAACGACGGGATCAGGTTGGTGTGCTGGTACATGGTGCAATCGAAGGTGTTCATGCGCATCACCAGAGGCTCCGGTGGGCGCTGCTTGGTGATGACCGGCCAGGCGTCCTCCCACAGGGCGATGATGCGCGCCTGCGGGAAGTGGTAGCCGACCTTGTTGTACACCGCATCGAACTGGATGTTGGCGCCCTTGTAGATGCGCGGGCGGTCGGCGGTGAAGGTGGAAGCGCCGCGAAAACTCATGCCATTTGGCGTGTCGCCGCTGACGAATTCACCCACCCCCGAGGTTTGGGTCAGGCGCTTGCCGCGGTCGTCCATGCACGGCTCGTAGAACGGTGCCCCGGCGGTGGGCAGCGCGCCGTTGGTGCGAAACGCCTTGGCCACCGGCTGGCCACCGGGCATCAGCGCGTAGCTGGGGTGCTCGGCCTTGGCATGGAACTGCATGGCGGCCTGCTCGACATCGGTGCCCTCTTCGGGCAGATAGATCGGCTTGGCCTTGTGCACCACCTTGGAGAAATCCAGCTGGGTGGTGGTGGCCACGGCCTCGCCGCCGGCGGACACACCGTCCAGGGCGTGGCGCCCGAGGCCGCCGTCCCAGCCATCGACCTGGTTGGGGTCAAGGTTTGCCCACAGCGCCTTGCCACTGTCTTTGAGTTGCCGGGCCAGGGCCGGGTCGAGCATGTCCAGCGGCGGGGTTGGCGGGCGGTTGCCGACGCTGCTTTCCATGCCGCCGATCCAGAACGGGTAGCCTGGGTTCTTCAGGGTGCCGTCGGCGTTGCGGTTGGCCTCGCTGCGGTCGACCAACGCCAGTGAGCCGATGGCCTTGGGCCCTTCGGGTTCATGGCCGGGGTCGTCGTCACCCTCTGCTTGCTGGTCATCGTCGTCATGGCTGGCGACCAGGGTTGGCGCAAGCTTGGGCACCACCACCACTTTGCCGGGCATCGGCGCCATGGCCTTGCCTGGCAGCGGCACGATCGCCGGAATCGGCGTACCGGCCACGATCTCGCCGTCGGGCAGCGCGCGGGCACCGTTGGCCGGCTTGCCGCTGCGCAGCGCGAACGGGGTGCTGTGAAAGCCATTGGCGCCCTGCCCGCTGACCTCCAGGCGGGTGCCTTCCTCGAACACGTCGTGCACCCGCCACATGGCCCACATGCCCTGGGCGAAGTGCGGGTAGAAGTGGCAGTGGTAGATGGCGTCGCCGGCCACGCGGTTGCGGTTGCCCGAGCCGCCGTTGGCGATTTCGTAGGTGTAGCCAACGCCCGCGCCGATGCCCTGGGCGTCGATGTAGTCAGAGTTGTCGTCATTGGGGTTGAACAACCACTGGTGCCCGTGCAGGTGGAAGATGTGCTGCTCGTGGCCGTTGTGGGTGTTGCGAAACTTGGTGAAGTCGCCAATGTAGCTGTGGTGCACGTTGGCCGGTTCCGCCGGGTACAAGGCCATGCTCGCCTTGACCCCGGTGGCGCTGGCCGGCGGCACCTCGCCTGGGCGGATGTGCTCCAGGCCAACGTTGGCCGGCACATCCACCAGGGTGCCGATATCGCCCACGGTATGGGCGCTGAGGAAGAACTCTTCATAGGCGCACGACAAACAGTCGTGCATCGGCCCGACCCCCAGCCGGTTGGCCACCACCTCGGCGCCCATGCCACCGGAGGCGTAGTTGATCATGAACGAATCGCGGGCCGGCTCCAGCACATGGCCCATCACCGGGTCCGCCCAGTAACCGGGGAAAGCCTGGGTGCCGGCCACTTCGTCGGCGAACTGCGCGGCAAAGTCGCGGAACGCTTCCAGGCGGTTGGGCAGCGCCGGGTTGCGCTTGCCGATGTTTTCCAGCGGGTAGGTGGACTTGGGGAAACTGCCATCGGGGTTGGGGCCCATGACGATGGCATCGGTTTCGCTGTTGAGGATCTGGTTGCCATCGACCATGGCGATGATCGGCTTGCCGGCCTTGCCTTCGCTGATCCAGGGCTCGGCTTGCGGGTAACGCGCCTGGTAGTCGATCACCGGCTGGCCGGTGGCGGTACGGCCGCTGGTGGCCAGGCGCATTTCCTCTTCGGTCAAGGTGTTGCGGTAGGTGCGCCCACCTTTGGGCACCACCACCACCTGCCCGAACAGGCCGTTTGACACGTTGCCAGCGGTGCCTTCGCCGCCAAAGGTGGCGGCCTTGCTGGTGGCGGCGAACGCCCCTTCGCGCTCGGCATAGAGGGTGTAGCTGCGGGTGCTGCCAGGGCTGACCAGGAAGTTGCCGTTGCGCCCGGTGTTGGCGGAGATATCGGCGATGCTGTTGACCGCCTGCAGGCCATTGACCTGGAAGCCCACCAGGCGCTCGGCCACTTGCTGGTCGGCGACCTGCCCTTCACCTGCTGGGTTTTGCACGTCGTTTTGCGCGCCCTCTTCGCCCTCGGGCGCCTCGGCTTCCATCCCGTGCTTGTTGGGGTTGGCCTGGTAGTCGAGCAGGTTGGTGAGGTTGACGGTCAGGCAGTCACCGGCGGCAACCCGCAGCACGATCGGCCGCGGGCGCTTGTCGGGGCGCAGGGTGACTTTACCCGGCACCGCGGCGCCGCCTTTGCTCAGCGGTACTTGCTTGTCGTCCACCACGTCTTCACGCAGGGCGAACATCATGCCGTTGGCGTTTTGCGCGCCAAGGCGGTTGAACATCAGCGGCTGGTCCAGGGCTACCACGTTGGCCACCAGGGTGCGCTGGCACTGCACGGCCGCCTCGCAGGTCGCCTGCCAGCCGAGCACGGCCAGCACGAGGGTGGTCAGGACGGGGCGTTGGTAGAGGGTCGACATGCTGCACCTCCAGGACACAGGAACTCTGCGCAGAGGATCAGCAAGGTCTATGCCATTATAAAAAAGGCATTTGATTCAGCGAGTTAGGCAGGGAAGCAAAACGAATTGGGGAGCATTCCCCAGCCGCTTTCCCCGATTCGGGGGATGAGAGGGATTGGCATTTGCCTGGGCGGTAAATTCTCGGTCAATCCAGTTGAACGTCCGCTGCTCGCGGCCCTCAAAAAGGAGATACCTGTATCTCTTGCGAGGACCTTGCCGATGTTCTTTCAGCGCCTAGCCAGAAGCGCCCCGCAGCCATGAAAATGCCCGGCCGCGCGCCCAACACCCCCGTGCAGCTCGACTATGTGCGCGACACCCTGTTCGGCCCAGTGGCCCAGAGCGTGGAGTGCCAATGCCAGCTTGCCGCCCTGAGCCTGCAAGGGCGCCCCGCCTTGCGCCTGCACATTTGCCCGCCGCTGCCCGACAAGGTCGAGCGCGCCCATAGCGTTGCGTTCATCTGGGATGGCCGCAGCTACCATGGGGTGGTTCGCGACCAGGGCAAATGCGGCGATGGCGGCCTCAACCTGCTGGTGGAGCTGCAGTAAGCCGATCAACGGCGGCGAACCGGGCTGAACCTGGCGCAAATGGCGTACCTCCATACCTAAAGGCCCCTGCCTTTGTGGAGAACGCCATGAACAGTCCGTTGCTCAAGCTTTTCACCCACCCTTCAGATGCCTGGATGGAAATACGCCGGGCCGAGGAAGACCACCCGCAGCAATACCTGCCGCGCCTGCTGGCCCTGGCGCTGATCCCGGCGCTGTGCCTGTTCGTCGGCACCACCACTTTTGGCTGGAGCCTGGCTGCCGAGGAGCGCGTGCGCCTGAGCATGGCCAGCGCGGCGCAACTGGCGGCGCTGCTGTATGCCACCACGGTGGTCGGGGTGATGCTGATGGGGGTGATGATCCGCTGGATGTCACGCGGCTTCGATACGCAACCGAGCCTGAACCAGTGCATCGGTTTTGCCGCCTATTGCGCCACGCCATGGTTCTTCGCCGGGGTGATCGGCCTGGTGCCGATTCGCTGGCTGGCGTTGATCGTGCTGGCGGCCGCGTCTGCCTATGCCACCGTGCTGCTGTATGGCGGCCTGCAGACCTTTTTACGCCTGCGCAAGGAACAGGCGATGCTGTTCGCAACCTGCGTGTGGGGGGTGGGGCTGTTGCTGCTGGTGACCATCCTGGTGTCGATGATCCTGTTCTGGAGCAACGGGCTGATGCCCGAATACGTGCGCCCGGCCAGCCTCGGCTGACCGGTGCACGGCGTCGCTCAGGCGATGGCCCTGAGCGGCGAAGGATGGGTGGACCGCAGGGCGTGCAGTTGCCCTACAAGGTTCACCACATCGCGGCAACTGTTGAGGCCTTGCAACGACACCCCGGTAAGGACGACGCCCTCCTCCAGGCTTTGCCCCTGGGCCAGCCGGATGGTCAGGCTGACGCCATCGGTGCAGCTCACTTCGCAGCGGTCAGGCAGGCAGGCCTGTTCGATCATTTGCCGCATTTCCAGCATCGAAACGCCTATCAACGACATGGTACGACCCTCTCTGTACTGGATGGCCTGTTGTTGGAGTACGCCTTTGGCAGGCAGGGTGCCAATTGATAATGCGCATGCCCAAACGGCCGTCCATGCGCCTGGGCAATGGTTGCGCGCGAGATCATCTAGCACCTTAGTGGAAGAACCCCAACAGGCGGTGACCGTTCGGTCCAATGATGGCACGGGGCGACCAGCGGTCGCTGAACCGCCATTGGGCGGGCACGGGCAAACTTTTTGCCGGCGCTGAGGCTCCATTGCTCAAGCCACACAGGACGCTGACTCCCCGATGATCGACGCCAAACTCTACGTGATCGACTATCAGCTGCATGGCAAGCCCAAGTCCTTCGTCATCCGTGCCGAGCAGATGGACAACGCCGAGGCCTGGCACTGGGCCAGTTGCGATGCCGGCCTGGGCCGCATTGGCCGCTACAGCCATGAAAAGGTGCGCAAGGTCAGCCGGCCGATGGCCGAGCGCTTCGGCATCAGCGACGTGCGCTGGCGGCAGTCGGGCTGAAGTCGGCCAGCGAAGCCCACAGGTGCTGCGCGGCATAGGCCCGCCAGGGGCGCCAGGCCAGGGCGCGTTCGCCAAGCTGGGCGTCGGGGCCTTCGTGCAGGCGTAATGCCTTGACCAGAGCCACATCCCCCAACGGCAATGCATCCGGCGCACCGACCTGGCGCAGGGCCAGGTAGTGGGCACTCCAGGGGCCGATGCCCTTGAGGCGGCAGAGGTTGCCCAGCACGGTTTCAAGCGGCTGCCCCGGGCGCAACAGGCCGGGTTGCGCCTGCAGCGCACGGGCGAGGGTGGCGAGCGTGGCCGCCCGCGAGCGCGGCATGCCAAGGTTTTCCAGCTGGGCGCTGGCGATCGTTTCGAGGGTGGGGAATATGTGGGTCAAACCATCCACCTGCACCTGCAGCGCCTGGCCATGGCGTGCCACCAGGCGGCCGGCCAAGGTCATCGCCCCCGCCACGCTGATCTGCTGGCCCAGCACCGTGCGCATGGCCTGCTCGCAAGCGTCCCACCCCTGCGGCACGCGCAGGCCGGGGCGCGCGGCTAGCAAACGGGCCAGCAACGGGTCGGTGTTCAAGGCTTGGGCGATGTGTGCGGGGTTGGTGTCCAGGTCGAATACCCGACGGATGCGGGCGATCAGCCCTGGGAGTGCGGCGTTGGGTACGCCGGTCAAGCGAACCAATAGATGGTGCCCGCGTGCGGGCCTGGCTTCCAATACGGCGTGGCGACCGGCGACCACCAGGGTGCGCCGGTACACGCCTTCGTTGAAGGTTTCGATGCCAGGGATACAGCGGGCGGCCAAAAAGGCCAGGGTCGACGGCCAGTGGTACGGCGCACGGTAGCGCAGCCACAGCGTGTGCTGCAGGTGGCTGCGGCTGATGCGTCGTACCGCGTGCAAGGGGCTCATCGGCCGATCATGCCATTTGCCCGAAACGCCCGGCATGGAAATCGTCGAACGACTCGGCGATCTCCGCCTGGCTGTTCATCACGAACGGGCCGTAACCGACGATGGGCTCATCGATCGGCTCGCCGCTGAGCAGCAGCACGCTGGTGTCTTCCAGCACCTGCAGGGCCACACCCTCGCCCGCCCGGTCCAGCAGCACCAGGCTCGCCGGGCCGGCATCACGCTCGCCATTGACCCGCAGCTTGCCGTTGAGCACCACCAGTGCGGCATTGCGCCCCGCGGCGACCGGCAATTGCAGCTGGGCACCGGCGCGCAGGCGCATGTCCCAGACGTCCATCGCGGTGAAGGTGCGCGCAGGCCCCGGCTGGCCGGCATAGCTGCCAGCGATGACGCGCAGGCTGCCCGCGTCGTCCTGCAGCGAGATGACCGGAATATCCGCATCGAGCAGCGTCTGGTAGCCCGCTGCCGCACGCTTGTCGCGAGCCGGCAGGTTGACCCACAACTGCACCATTTCCAGGGTGCCACCGCTCTTGGCGAAGGACGGGGCATGGAACTCTTCATGGATGATGCCGTTGGCGGCGGTCATCCACTGCACGTCACCCGGGCCGATCAGGCCGCCGGCGCCGGTGGAGTCGCGGTGCTCCAGCTCGCCCTGGTAGACGATGGTCACGGTCTCGAAACCCCGGTGCGGGTGCTGGCCAACGCCGCGCCGGGCACTGGTCGGGGTGAAGGTGTGGGGGCCGGCGTAGTCCAGCAGCAAGAACGGGCTGATCTGGCTGGCCAGGTTGTCGTAGGTGAACAGGCTGCGCACCGGGAAGCCGTCGCCTACCCAATGGGCATGCGGGCTGTGGTGGATACCCAGAATCTTTTTCATGAGAAGTCTCCTCTCTTGGCTGGGTTAACCTTACCAGTGCGCACAATCTGTCAGTAGACAGCTGAAATGGCACTCATCGTCCCACAAGTGGAACAGTTGAGCCGTTTTGCAGGAAATCCACCACCTGTTGCGCCGCCGTGGCCGGGTCTTCCTGCATGAAACAGTGCCCACCGGCCACTTCACGGGCGCTCACCTGCGGGTTGATGCGAGCCAGGCGTTGCACCGAACGCGGCACGAAGGGATAGGTGCGCGCGCCATACAGCACCAAGGTCGGCACTTCGATGGCGGCCAGTTGCGCCCACATGCGCGCCGGGAACGAGCTGAAGATATCCACCTCGCGGCTGGGCCGGCACTTGAGCACCACGCCTTCGCCACAATCGCCCAGGGCGTGCTCGACATAGGCATGCAGCGCGGCATCGCTCCAGCCCTTGAAAATCCCCCGGCCCTGCAGCGACGCCAGCGCCGCCTCGCGGTCGGGCCAGTGCGTGCGCCGGCTGGCGGCCTTGCGCGCCAGGGCATGGCTGCGGTGCAGGCCCAGGCGCGCAGCGATGCCCATGGTGCCGATCATGCGCCGGCTGAACAGCACCGGGTCGAGCAGCACGGCACGCGCGAACAGGCCCGGTGCACTGGCCAGCATCAGCCCGGTGAGCACGCCACCAAAGCTGTGCCCCAAGGCATGGCGGGGCACGTCGCCGTACTCGCCGCGGCCACCTTCGAACGCTTCCAGCGCCAGCGCCGCCGTGCGGTTCCAGCCGCGAAACTCGCCGCCGTGGTCACTGTCGCCGTGGCCTTGCACGTCGCACAGCCACAGGTCGAAATGCTCGGCCAGGTCCATCAGCAGCGGCAGGTAGGCCAGGCAGCAGAAGCCGTTGCCGTGCACGAAGTGCAGCAACGGCTTGCCACTGGGCTCCGAGCGCCAGCCGCGCAGGGTGAAGCCTTCGGAGCAGTCGTGGGACCAGGGAATCAATTGCATCGGTTTACTGTACTCGGCGGTCTATCAGGGTGCCGATTCTACAAACAGCAGCGGATAAAGCGAAATCACCAGCAGCAAGGCCATCAGGACATTGAACAGCATCAGCCAACGCGGGTTCTGCAGCAGCTTGCGCAATGCGCTGCCGAACATCACCCAGATGCCCACACTGGGCAGGTTGACCAGGGCGAACAGCGCGGCGATGACGATCACGTTCATCACATAGCCCTGGGCCGGCGTGTAAGTGGTGATGGCCCCCACCGCCATGACCCAGGCCTTGGGGTTGACCCACTGGAACGCCGCCGCGCCGAAAAAGCCCATCGGCTTGCGCGCATTGGGCGACTCGGCGCTCAGCGGCCCGGCGGTGGCGATCTTCCACGCCAGGTACAGCAGGTAGGCCGCCCCCACGTAGCGCAGCACGGTGTACAGCACCGGCCACGCCTTGAACACCTCGCCCAGCCCCAGGCCGACCGCCAGCACCATGACCATGAAACCCAGGCTGATGCCCATGGCATGGGGGATCGAGCGGCGCACGCCAAAGTTCACCCCCGAGGCCAGCAGCATGGTGTTGTTGGGCCCCGGGGTGATCGAGGACACGAAGGCAAACAGCATGAAGGCCGTGAGCAGGTCGGCAGAGGCAAGCATGGCAGGCATTCCAGTATCGTTATGAGTGCTGTCACACTAGCGCAGTCGCCCTGCCCTGCGACCGGTACAGTTATGGTTAATTACGCAGATACACATCACTGTACCGCCACCTCTGCAGCACAAGGAACCCAAGCATGAGCCTGACCATCCGCCCTGCGGTGCGTAGTGATGCCGCGCAGATTCTGGGCTTCATCACCGAGCTGGCCGAGTACGAGCGCGCCCGCCACGAAGTGATCGCCAGCGTCGCCGATATCGAGCGCACCCTGTTCGATGACGGCAGCACGGTGCACAGCCTGATCTGCGAGCGCGACGGGCAGGCGATCGGCTTTGCCGTGTACTTCTACAGCTACTCGACCTGGCTGGGGCGCAACGGCATCTACCTGGAAGACCTGTACATCACGCCCGAGCAACGTGGCGGCGGTGCTGGGCGTGAATTGCTGCGGCACATCGCCCGCGAAGCGGTCGCAAACGGCTGCGGGCGGCTGGAGTGGAGCGTGCTGGACTGGAATGAGCCAGCGATTGGCTTCTACCAGTCGCTGGGGGCCGAGCCGCAGGATGAGTGGATTCGCTATCGGCTCGATGGCGAGAAGCTGCGGCAGTTTGCGCAGGGGTGAACAGCGCCGGTTCGCTTCTCTGGCGGCTTGAACTTGCCAACCCACGGGCGATGTCCATCCGGGCTGCTTTTCACCCAAGCAGCCCCCACTCCACGTGTATTTCCCGCTGCATGGGCTTATCTCGCAACGGCCATGGTCGAGGGTGCGTCCAGACCATCAAATGAGTCGGCATGACTTCGCCCTCATTAAAATACCGAATGTGGTCTCCCCCTCTGTACATCACTTTCCAGTAGCCACTTTCTGGGCAGGCTTGGCCACTGGCGCATACCATGATTGGGAAGTCGGCCTTGCTCAATGCGGGAGAGCCTGGCAGGGGTTTGCCGGTGGCCGGGTCGAGCAGTTTTTCCTTGGCCAATTTTTGAATAAGGGCTTCGCTAGGTTTCTCTGGTGGAACGTTTGCCAGGCGTGCTTCCAGCCATTGCAGCTTCCCGTCCCACGGTGGCAATTTTGCGGGTGGGAGGGGTACGATTTCGTTGATTTCAGGAACTTTTGGATCGGCATAAGAATAGTTTGCGAGGATGCTCCATATTGCTTTGTACCTGTCGGCACGCTCTATATCTTCGTCCAGGCCAAAGTAACGCGTACTGTGTGCAGGTTGGACTCGAAAAGCATTCCCCAATCGTCCCGCAGAATGTTCATAACCACCCGCGACTCCCATTTGAAGCACTTCAAGTGCTTCACGGTACTTACCCCCCTCTCTAAGTATTATCCCTAACGCAACGGAAGCCTTGCCGTGCCCCTGTTCAGCAGCACAGCGATACATTTCGTTTGCGACCTGAGACAAAGCGTCAATCGACTCAAGCTTTTCTGCAACATAATATTGAGCTAGCGCACTCCCTTCGTCAGCAGCCCTTCGATAGTATCGAAGTGCCATTTCTGAGTCTTGCTGCAGACCGGCCGAACCCTGCTCAAGAAAATAGGCAACAAACAAATAACCCGTAGCAACTTTAGCCTCAATCAATTTCTCACTGAATCTCAAGTGCTCCCAGCCGCGCAGCTTAAAGTGCCCTCGCACCGCGCCATTTTGCAAATTGATGTTCGCTTTATAATGATCATGCTCAGCACTGATCCGATAAAGTCGCTCAACTTGAACATTGACACCAACGTCTCGTCTTAGCTGATTATTTCTCTGCAACCAGCGCGCATAGCCAAATAGAATATCAGCATCACTTGATACAGGCGGAAACGTTTCGTGCAAACACCTGGAAGTTGCGCTCACTTTAACACCATGAAGAGAGTCCATTTGCTTAACCTTATGACGCACTGAAATTTCGCTCACACTACAAGCCGTAAGCAACATGAAAAATGGAAACAAAAATGATCGCATCAATCCAAATCCTTGAGGACTGGTTTATCGTAGAAGAACTCTACAAGCGAGCATTTCGGAACTGCCTTCTTAATCTGAAAGCGCCTATTCTCATCAATCAACTCCCTCCACGCATCAAACGCCTCCTTGGGATTATCCTGCACCCCCTCCCCATTCGTATGCAGTTTCCACAACCGCCGCCTCAACTTCTGTGTCTCACTCGCCCACTCGTGCGCAATGTTCAGTTCACTGTCCACCTGCATGCTCCGCGTATTGATATTCGCCGAGCCATGCGTGGTGAACACATCGTTCACAATCATCAACTTCGAATGGATATACACCGGCATCCACGGCTGCTTTGCCGGTGAATCTGGCGCCACCAACGAGCACAGATGCACTTTCAACCCCGGTATGTCTTCCGGCGCCACCGTGCTTTCTTCTATCTCTTTGATCTGCTCATCGAGTTCCGCCTGCCATTTCGCCTGGGCACGCCGGCCCACCTGGTCATTCGGACCGTCAGGCCGTGGCCGCGGTGGCGCGGCCTTCCTGACCTGTTCGATCCGGCGCAGTTTGGTCACCTGCGGGATGGTCTCGGCCCGCCCCAGGCTTTCGATCATCCGCTGCGTGTTCACCGTCCCGGCACCAATGCCGTCGTCGGTGGCGTTGGTGACCACAAACAAGTGCAAGGCGCCGTGCACACCGGGATCGCGCCCGCCGCCGGTCTGGTCCAGCGCGGCTTTCTTGATTGCCTCGGCCAACGGCGGCCAGCGAAAGTACTGGTTCTCGATGTAGATGAACTGGGTGGCGTTGTTCACGGCCTGCAGGTACAACGCCTCGATCTCACGCTTCATGCTCATCTGCGGTTGAGTTCGCAGCAATTGGCACATCAACCGCTGGCCGCTGCCCGATTTGAGGTTCAACGCCTGGGCCACGGCATGCGCTTGCCGATTGACTAGCAGGTCTTCACCCGTTTCCTTGTGCCAGGCCGTGGCGAAGTTGGCGTGCAGATGTTCAAGCACCGGGCCACTGACCTGGCTCGAAATGTCCTGACGTGGCCGCACACCACGCGGGCCGCGGTCCGGAGCGGGTTTGCTGTGCTCGCTGCGGTTGAGCGCCGAGTGCTTGTCGGTGTCCCAATACTCGTCGAGAAAGTTGTGGCCCATGACGAAGCCGACAGCGCTGTCGGGCAGTTCAAAGTCGACCAGCACACTCTTCTGGTGATGGGTGGCCGTCAGTTTCAGGGTTTGGCGCATGCTGGTGCTGATGTGCGGATCAAGCCCGTGGCGCTTTACCTGGTAGGCAATTTCGGCACGCTCACGCCAGCTGAAGCCACGGCTGACGAACACCGGAAAGCCACCGCCAACACGTTTGGCCGCCTGGCGGTCAGCGGCCTCGCAGAGCTTGAACCAGTCCCGGTCAAAGGCGTACTGCGTTTCGGTCGAACTCTGCATGGCGCGGTCCTTGAGGCGCAACAGCCCCTTGCCCGGCAGGTTCGCCTCGCCCGCAAAGCCCGCCGTGTTGAACGGCATCTCCCAGCCCAGGATGCGCACCTGCACCCCTTCGCGGGCCTTGGCCAGCAGCAGCTCGCCCAGGCAAGGGGCGCTGCCGTCACGGATCAGGTACATCGAAGGTTGGAAGCCCCAGCAGATGATGTCGATCGACTTCTGCGCGGCGGCTATGGCCAGGTGCACGGTACGGAAGGTTTCTTCACCGTTGACCAAGGGGGTGTAACGAGCGAGTACGGGGTCGTAGTCCGTTTCCTCGACGAACCAGGGTGGCGTGAAGGTGCATTCATCGGTGTACTGAAATGCGAGGGGTACGACAGTTACGCTCTGACTCATGCTTGGCCTTCCTGATCAAACAGCTTGATGTACTCATTGCGTGCATTGGCGATAGGGTCAGCAATGGAGGTGTGACGACGCAGGCCACGATTGGCCAAGTGGCCTTGCTCCACATTGCTGTATTGGTCCGGTATGGGAATCCGCAGGCTGACGTTATTGGCGAATTGCACCTTGTACTGGCGGGTCACTACCTGGTGGTCCACCTTCAGCGCACCGCTTTCGTCCACCACGCCCTGCTGCAGCACGACTCCATCTGCAAACAGCGTGTAGGGCATGCCGGCCCAGGTTGCCGAGGGTGCGTTGGGGACTTGTGGCAGCTTCAATGTCATCCGCTGTGGCGACTGGCGCTTGGGATACTCCGCATGCGCAGCCTTCATGCTCGCCGGGCCGCTGTAATAGAAGTGCGCCGACTTGACGTTGTAATCACCCTCGGTCCCCGCTTCGATGCAACAGGCATCGAGGGTGATGTAACTGCCTCCAGCATTGAGGGTGATCTTCTTCTTGGCGGTGATGCTGATTGCGTCTTCGGTGCTGGTGATCGACAGCCCATTGCGGGCCAACAGCTCCAGGGTGTCGTTCTGCGCCTGGACGGTTATCGGGCCCTGATTGGCGATCAGCTTGATTCCCAGCTTGCGCACGAACAGGCTCAGCCCCCTACCGACACCGACGAACAGACGCTTGACTACGCTCAGGTCCGCTTGGCCGCCGGCGTTAAGCATCAGGTTGTCTTGCGCGGCCAGCTGCAGGTGCTTGCCGCTGCTCACGGCAATGCCTTGCGGTGCGCTAAGCAATAGCACCGCAGCCTTGAGCTCATTGAGCTGGTCGTTCAGCAGTGTCAGCTGCGCCTGTACATCGGCGGGCTCTGCCTGGCTGGCCTCAGCGTCGGCAGAGAGTTGCTGCAATTGCTCGCCCGCCTGTTGCAGGCGTCGAGTCGCATCACTCATGTGCAGCACGTTGCCTTGGGCCTTGGTCTGCTCGTCCGCGCTGATGAACACGCCCTTGCCGCCGCGAATCGCGCCCCAGGCATCGCTCCTCAGCTCAAACCCTTCACCCCGCTTCTGCTTCTGCCCATCAACCACATGCCCCAAATTGAGCTGGCTCTTGCCGCCATGCTCGGAACTCAGCTTGACGTGCTCCTGCCCCCGGGTGTCGTCCATGCGCAGCTTGTTGTTGGCCGGTGTGCGCAACACGTTGCGTTGGTAATTGCGCAGGGTCACGTGGTCCGGGTGCTGGCTGTCGTGCAGCGCGTGGGCGATGTAGGGCCGGTCGGGGTCGCCTTGCTCGAACGCCACCGCCACTTCGGTGCCCTGGATCAGCGGCAGGTGCAGGCCGTGGGTGTCGCCGGCATAGGGCCGGGCCAGGCGCAGCCAGGCGCTCTCTTCCCCGGTTTTCCAGGTGTCGCGGTCGAACAGGAAATTGACCCGGTAACG
>NZ_JBIVAB010000013.1:0-167579 GCF_044745345.1 Pseudomonas sp. NPDC087029
CGCACACCGGCCAACAACAAGCTGCGCATGGACGACACCCGGGGGCAGGAGCACGTCAAGCTGAGTTCCGAGCATGGCGGCAAGAGCCAGCTCAACCTGGGGCATGTGGTTGATGGGCAGAAGCAGAAGCGTGGTGAGGGGTTTGAGCTGAGGACCGATGCCTGGGGCGCGATTCGCGGCGGTAAAGGGCTGTTCATCAGTGCGGATGGGCAAGCGAAAGCGCATGGCCAGATGCTCGACATGCGTGAAGCATCCAATGAGCTGCGCAAAGCGATCCAGCTCGTAGCGGCGCTGGCGCAAAGTGCTTCGGCTTCGGGGGCTTTACCTGCTGATATGGAATCCCAGCAGTCCTTGAACAAAGCACTCATCAATTTGGCCGAGGCTGGCTTGATCGCCTCTGCACCGGCCGGTATGGCGCTGACAACGCCTAGCAATCTGCAGTTGTCGGCAGGTGCGAATCTCATTGCCACGGCAGGGGATAGTGCCGACCTCACCGTCTTGAGGCGCTTGAGCGTTGCAGCGGGAGACGCCATCAGTCTATTTGCCCAACGGTTGGGGCTCAAGTTCCTCGCCGCGCGTGGGCCTGTTGAGATTCAGGCGCAAAGCGATGCCATGACACTAAAGGCCGACAAGGCAATGACCCTCAATAGCATCAATGGCGAGATGGTGCTCAATGCACAACAGGGCATCACCTTGGTCAGTCGTGGCGCGTACCTGAAACTGAAGGACGGCTCCATCGAAATCGGCGCGCCCGGCGAAGTACGCATACTTAACGATCACATCGAATGGGGTGGTTCGGCATCACTCGACGAGGCGCTTGTAGCCATGCAGATGCAAGACCCTGTGTATCAGTTCCAGGCTCAGGGCCGTTTCCAAATCAGAGATAAGCAAAGCGACGAGCCGATGGCACATGTGCCCTACCGAATCGAAGCTGCCGACGGCACTGTCGCGGATGGCATAACCGATGGAGATGGATATACCCAGTCCCATTACGGCCTTGATCTGGAAAACATCAAGTTGTTCTTTGAATGAGCATGGAGCTTTTACACATGGATCAAGCGAGTACGCCAGCGGCACAAACGCAGCTCAGCAAAAAAGGCGCCGTGGCGATTGCTTATCACTCGTCCGTGCAGTGCTATTTCCGTCCTGAAACTGAGGAACTGGTGTTCGTCGCAGACGGCGAAGCGGGCGCATTCGAAAACCATTGGCGGGGCATGCTGGTAAGCATGGATGCCTTTCACCAGGCCGCAGAGCGCTATTCCAGCGCACTGGAAGCCTATGGTCGTGCAGCCCCGACCGGCCTCTCACCCTTGCAGCAGGAAACTCACCACAAAGCGGTGAGAGCCGCCGAGCAGGCGCTGGCTGAAAACCGCAAAGCCCTCCATGAAAAACTGGGCGAGTTTTCGATGGAGGGCATGAGCTATGACGATGTAGTCGAACTTATTCCCATTGCCGGGCGGGGCGGCAAGGGCAAAAAAGGCGGTAAGTCGTCGCGTTATGCATTCGTCAAGAAAGGCTACTTCAGCAAAACCCAGCAAGGGCTCAAACTGCATTCGGTGTCCCTCAAAAGCAGTGACGGCAAAGGAGGGGCACAAAGTTTCATCAGCAAGGACAAGCATGGCAGGGCCTTGATCGATACCGGAAAACTCGCCAAGCAACTGAGTGCGCTTGAGTGGCCGAAACTGAAGCTTGAACTCAAAGATGTACTGAAGTGGGCCAACCCGGATTTCGACCTTAAAAGTTTGGGCATTGATGAGGTGCTCTTCGATTGGGCGGAAAGCTGGAATCACAGCTTGCAGGGCGAGAAGAAGGATGCCATCGCCAACGTGGATTTTTGCGCAGGGGCGCAATTCATGCGCTTCGTCGCCAACATGGGCGCCAGCGCCGAATTCGATCCCCACAAGTCTCAGGCGTCGATCAAGGGCGAGGGCAAAGCCAGCCTGACCTTGGCCTCAGGTACGGTCGCCCTTACTGCGTACGTGCCAGACCGTTTCGGCTGGAACCTGAAGTACACCGACAGCAAACAGCAACTGTTCGACATGGGGCATTTCCGCCTGGTGGTAGCCCAGCGGTTAACGGGGTTCATCGGCGCGTCGGCAATGCTCGAAGGGCAGTTGCAGGTGATGGTCAAAGGCGACAATCAAGTGCTGGCTGGACAGAAGGGGGGGCGGCTGCCGCGTTTCAAGGAGCGGCGCACGCGTGGGGCTGTGTTTTACCAACAGATGGCCAGGGAAGAGGAAGGGCTGAACCTGTCTGCTGAAGGCTTTGCGGGTGTGCGGGCGGAGGCCGGACTCAAGGGGAGTTTGCAATGGTTGAAACCGGCTGAACCCTTTGATCCTGACAATATGGCTGCCGGTTTGTTGAAGTCCACTGGCGAGTTTACTGACTTTTGCAGCATTGCCAGTAGCATTTCTGGGATGGCGGGGGCGGGCCTGGGGGGTAAGTTTTATTGCACGTTTATCAATGGCAGGTTTTGCTTTCATGTGGCCGCCAGTTTGTGTTGGGGGGTAGGGGCGAAAGGTGCAGTTATCTGTGAGGTGGGCGTCAGCACAATTATCGAATTTGGGGCTTGGTTGATTTATCAGTTGTATCGTTTGAATTATAGGTTTTTTGACGTGGTGGAGGAGGGCGCTTTTTCTGCCTACAGTCAGTATTGTGTAATGCAAATGGCAGACGCAGCGCTAACAGTTTATCAATCCTACGGCCGCCTTTCAGGCTCAGCTATTGAGGTTTCAAAAAAATTTCGGGGTGTCGTTGACGAATTTGTTGTTGAGGGTCGAAATGGATTGGCGTCTTCTCAGAAAAGGAACGCTTTAGCATCTAATACGGTTTCTCGCAGACAAGAATTACTGCGATATACGCCCGAGGCGAAGGGCATACTTTTGTATCTTCTTACGCGGCATGGGAAATGGGATCACATGGATCCTGAAAATCGAAGTAGCGCTTTTCTTGATGTATTTACGACTCGTAAAGAGGCGGTAATCTGGGTGCTGAGGAGTATCCAGACCCGTGCCGAATGGCGAAAGGTGTTGTGCCGGTTGACGGTGGATGGTAGCAACTTGGCTAAAAATGCTGATGAGGCCTCTGTTGAAAAAGAGCAAGAGCAGCATCTCTTTAATTTTTTGCAGTTAGGTTTCAATCGTGATGGCGAGCTTCATAATGCTAAGTATGAAATGGTCTCTATTCGACAGAGGTTAAAGATAGAGATTGCCTGGGGGTATGCGCTTGCCATGAATGATACGTGGTATTACAAAATCAATAGTATGGCTAATCCTCATTATCCACAGCGCTGTATGTTTTTGCCCTGTGATGAAGATTCAAATCAGCTGGCATAATTTGGGGTGGATATGGGTTTTTCGAGAGTGGCGCTTGGTTTGTTTGCTGCTTGTGTATTGGCAGGATGCGATCTCCTAATTGGGCAGGAAAGAGAGGGTGGCAGAGACGTTACAAGTGAGGAGCTGGATGCTTTCATTAGGGAGGTCAAAGATAATATGATCTTTGTTGAGGGTGGGGAATATCTAATGGGCGACTACGGTTCGCAGTATGGGCCAGAAAGGCTACCGTATGACCTTGATAAAGACAGTAAGCCACTGCATCGGGTTCGGCTCAGTAGTTATTCGATGTCAAAATTCAAAATTACTAATCGAGAATACTCATTGTATTCGAGGTTGAATGATTCTTCGGTGCTGAAATACATTGCTGAAGATGACCAGTATGAGTTCGTCAGCGTGCCGCCGAGTAATCCAGCACCCATTGATTGGTATGAGGCAGAGAAATACTGCAGTTGGTTGGCGGATGTTAGCCAATTGCCATTTGCGTTGCCTACTGAAGCTCAGTGGGAGTACGCAGCTCGCAGTCGGGGTCGTTTCTTCATGGTCGCCACGGACGACGGTACCTATAAGGTGACTGATGATGAAGTGACTGCGGAATGGCGGGATGGCCCCAAAGGAATCAATATTTCTACTTCTTGGGACAGAAAAGCGTTTGCTGAAGAGATGGGATGGAAAACCGGTATACACACTCCGCTGCCGGTCGATAGATTTGCCCCTAATCCGCTGGGCTTGTATGGCATGTCCGATAATGGCCTGGAGTGGGTTAAAGATTGGTATGACCCCGACTATTACAAAAACTCGCCTATTCAGGACCCTCAAGGCCCCAGTAAGCCTGTCTACAAAGGCCCAGAATCTAACGGCAACTATGCCAAAGTGTTGCGAGGAATAAGCTATGCAAATCCGCTTTGGGGGGGCGGGGTAAATGTACAGCGTAGCTTCAGAAGTCCGGATGGGTATATCAGCGGCTTCATTCTTGGAACAGAACTGTTAGCCGTCGTAGGTAAGACTGCACGTTGCGTGGTGAATAGCGCAACTCCTGTGAACTAAGGCAGGTTCATGTCTGTTATTTTGGGTTGTCATTGAGTTCGTAAGCGATACGGGTCGGTACGCCTGATTCTTCGTTAAAGGTTCACCAAGCCCTGAGCTACGTGATCGATGGTGTGTGCCCGTTGTTTGATAACTTTAGATTTCCACTAAGACTTTTGGCGCTGGGTTGCTCGGGCGCGTTGGGGGCGTATGAAAGATGTACCAGTAATAAAATGGGCGTTTCTCATGATAGGGAGCGGGCTGGTAGCCATGGGTGCGCTTTCCTATAAAAAGTCCAGCGATTTTTTGGCTGAGGCCATTTCCACGGAAGGTACGATAATAGCGTATGGGCGATCGCCCACAACGGGTGCGATCAAGCCTGTTGTGCAATTCCTCGACAGGGAGGGTGCAACTGTAGAGTTTACTTCGCGCGATAGCCTCAATGAAAAATATAACCCGATAGGAAAAAAGATTGAGGTGGCCTATCCCTCCGCTGACCCTCAGGGTGCCAGGGTAAAATCGTTTCTTTCCCGATGGCGTATTGCAATTCCAATGATGTTGATAGGCAGTCCGTTTTTATTGGCGGGCATTGCAATGGCCCTGGTCGGTCGTCTCAAAATCCGCAAGATAAAACACCTGAGACAGCAGGGTCAGGTGGTACAGGCAAATTACCAGTCAGTTGCCGTGAATCACTCGTTTTCAATCAACGGTCAACATCCCTACCTGATTGTCTGTCAATGGCTGAATCCGACAACCGGCTTGTTGCATCGATTGGAAAGTGACAATGTCTGGTTCGATCCAACGCCTTACATCAGCAGCGACAAGATCAAAGTATTTGTCGATCCGAAAAACCCCGGAAAGTATCACGTTGATCTGTCCTTCCTGCCTGAATCTGCGGATTGATGACTGCTGCGCAATGTTTATGGGGAGCTCTGTATGAAGGGTGTCATTCGTATCGGCGACATGCGTTGTTCGGGCGATCAAGGTTTCATTCACAGAAACCGCCCGATGGCTTCGCTCGGCGATCGTCGTGATTGCAGTTGCATCTTGATCACTTGCTTGCCACAGGCAGGGAGGCGTTGACGTGCCGGTTGACCTCGACACCTTACCTGAGAGGCTTGTGCCGCCGTCGGCTCCCGATAAAAGGCGCTGGCTACTCGTGATTTTATTGTGTTGCCTACTGGGCGGAAGCCTTGGGGTTCTGTTCTGGCCAAGTGATAGCTGGCGGATGTCGGGGTGGTTCTGGTGTTGTGTGCTTGTACTGCCGTCGGTGGCCGGGCTTTTATTGTTCGCTCTGCGCACAAGGGCTTATGAACAGGCGCGGGAATACGCGCAGAGCTGGAACCGGCAACACACCGAACATGAGCGCTTGCTGATAGCACACGGGCAGCGCGCCATCGCCTTGTTGGCAACCTCTTACCGCACCCCGGCAGGCAACAATCAACTGGCTCGGGCGTTACGCAGTTCAAGTACACGCTTGCAACCTGTCTACCTGTCGGATGTGGATTCGACCTTGCGTGCGAGTCAACTGATGCCCTTAGGCGATGGCACTGCGGTGCATTCATATCAGAGGCGCTTGCAGTTGTTCCTGCAGCAATTGATGTGCGGCCTCAATGGCGAGTTGCAGCGCTACGGGCGATCAGCACCGTTAAACCTTCGGATCAAGCACAACGGAGTACTCAGCGATGCTGAGGTCCTGTCGGTGTGGCGCTCCTGTGCAGCCGAAGACTTGGCAATTGACCAGGTGCGGTTCGCGACACAGGACGACGGTGTGCTCTGGCTGGATGAGTGGCTGGATCAGCCCGAAGCCTGTTCGCTCTTGCTGTCGCTTGAGATCAATGTGTTCCAGGAGCCCGTTTCGGAGCAGGCTGAATCGGTCTCTGCCTTGTTGCTCGCTCAATCGCAGTTTTGCGAAATGCAAAACCTTACGCCAGAGGCATGGATCCATCGCCCTGTGCCAATGACCAACGAGGCGAAGTCACTGCAGGACGTGTTGCGTTGGGGGCGCATAGGGGACAACGAGCCTTGTTTTGTCTGGCAGGCGCAGATACCTGGCGATGTCCTATGCGCTGTGAGTATCGCAATGGAACGTGCAGGTCGTTCGCTCGACATCGATAAGTGTATGCGGCTGGACGACGCGTTTGGCCGGCCAGCCAGCGCTTTGGGCAACATCACAATCATTGTCGCCAGCGAGCAAGCGGCGGCGGATGTTCAGCCACAGTTGGTCATGTTGCAGGACGCTTCACCGCAATGGTGCGTCATACGACCCGCTGTACAGACTGGAAGTGAAATCAAGTCATGAGAAAGCAAACTAGCATCTGGATTGTGCTCCTTTGCATGGTTGTCATCGGCGGGATATTGATTTGGGTCGACAACCCGATCGTTTCTGTAACCGATGAGAACAGCCAGCTGAGGCTATTTGCCGGTGTGCTCGGGTTATGTTTGCTTGTGTTGCTCCTCGATGGCCTTGGCGCGCTGGGTATCAGGAAGTTGGCATCATTGGAGTTTTCCTCGCGTGTAACCCATTCGCTGTCGCGGCTGTTCCCCAGCCCTGCTCGCAGCGAGTCTACGGCCAACACCGTCAAACAATCGCTGCGCGATCATTATGGTTACTTCTGGCGCCGCAAAGTGCGCCTGTTGCTCGTGGTCGGCGAGCCGGAGCAGATTGACGCCATTGCCCCAGGTTTAGCTGAGCAGCAGTGGCTCGAAACGCCAAATGCGGTGCTGTTGCACGGCGGCGGCATGCAGGTAGAACCGGATATAGAGTTACTCGCCAAAGGGCATGGGCTTGATAGTGTCATTTGGGTAGTGAGCAAGGAGCAGAGCCGCGATGTCACGGCGATGAGCAGCGGCGCCCGCCGCTTGCAAAATCTCGCCAAGCACGTGCGTTGGCAATTGCCGCTGCATCTGTGGCAGGTCTGCGAAAGTGCCTGGCCGCAATCCGCACGCGAGGTACAACCGGTGGGCTGCAGCCTGCCGGCGCGGTTTACGGCAACGCAGCTGGATGCGCTACTGCAAAGATTGCGGCAACCGCTGCGTGAACAGGGTTTGGCGCAGCTTCAGAACGACCTCGCCCATGATTTCCTGCTGCGCTTATCGCGCGACCTTCAGGCCGACGGCGGTGCGCGTTGGCGAGCCGCAATGTCTGTGGCAGAGGGGGGACGTGGCGTTTCGTTGCGTGGGTTGTGGTTCAGCTTGCCGCTGGCGCCTAGGGACACGTCGAGCACAGCCCATCACTGGCTGCCGGCTCCGGCCTGGCATGGCGTGTTGGGTGACCGCTCGGCCAATCCGCAGCGCCTGGGCTGGAGTGCTAGCCGAATAGGTTACGTTGCGGCCCTGAGCTTCACTGCAATGTGGGGCGCAGGCCTGCTGCTCTCCTTTGCCAGCAACCGCGCCGAAGTCGGCCGGGTAGAGGCGGCATTGGCGACGCTGCAGCAACCGGCTGAAGCGCACGATTCACGCGTTGCCTTGGACGAATTGGTCCGCGAGTTATCGCGCTTGGACTACCGCACCGAACACGGTGCCCCCTGGTACCAGCGCTTCGGCCTGGATCGCAGCAAGGCTTTACGCGATGCCCTGTGGCCGCACTATGTGGGCGCCAATAACCGACTCTTGCGCGATCCGGCTGCGTCTGTGCTGAAAGCCCAACTCAATGCCCTGGTCAAACTTCCCCCGAACAGTCCTGAGCGCAGTAAGCGGGCCCGAGAAACCTACGACCAGCTCAAGGCCTACCTCATGCTGGCTCGCCCAGAGAAGGCCGACGCAGCCTTCCTGGTCCGCACCCTCGGCGCTGCCGAGCCCACGCTGTGGACCTTCTTCGCCGAGCAACTGCCCGCCAACCCCGACTGGGCCATCCAGGCCGACGCCAGGCTCATCGCCCAGGTTCGCCAGGTGCTGCTCGGCCAACTCGGCCAGCGCAACGCCGACACCAGCCTCTACCAGCGCGCACTCGATGCGGCGGCCAACCATTACCCGGCGCAGGGCCTGCAGCAGCTGGTCGGCGACACCGATGCCAGCGCCTTGTTCGACACCGCGGCCAGCGTCCCTGGCGTGTTCACCCGCCAAGCCTGGGAAGGCCACGTGCGCCAGGCCATCGACGAGGCCGCCAGCGCGTGCCGCGAACAAATCGACTGGGTGCTCAGCGACAACCCGCAAACCCTCGCCGCAGAGCTCAGCCCCGACCAGCTCCGCGAGCGCCTGACCGCGCGCTACTTCCAGGACTACGGCAGCGCCTGGCTGGCCTTTCTCAACAGCCTGCGCTGGCAGCAGCGAGGCAGCCTGGACGAAGTGATCGCTCAGCTGACGCTGATGAGCGATGCCCGACAGTCGCCGCTGATCGCCTTGATGAACACCCTGGCGTATCAGGGCCAGGCGGGCATGCGTGGCCAGGCCCTGGCCGATTCCTTGATCCAGTCCGCACAAAACCTGATCGGCCAGGACAAGCCGGCGCTCATCGAACAATTGCCCCAGGGCCAGAGCGGCCCGCTGGACAGCACCTTCGGGCCGCTACTTACGCTGTTGGGCAAAAAACCGGAAGGGCAGCTTCGCGATGACAGCCTGAGCCTGCAGGCCTTTCTCACCCGCGTGACCAGCACCCGCCTGAAGCTGCAGCAGGTCACCCAGGCGCCAGACCCGCAGGCCATGACCCAAGCCCTGGCGCAAACGGTGTTCCAGGGCAAGCGCGTCGACCTGACCGAAACCCAGGCCTACGGCAGCCTGATCGCCGCAAGCCTGGGCGCCGAATGGGGCGGCGCTGCGCAGGCCCTGTTCGTGCAACCTTTGGACCAGGCCTGGCAGCGCGTGCTGCAGCCCTCGGCCGCCGGCTTGAACCGCAACTGGCAACGCGCCGTGGTCGATGAGTGGAACGGCGCATTCGCCGGCCGCTACCCCTTTGCCGTCACCTCCAGCGATGCGTCGCTGCCCATGTTGGGGCAGATGATCCGCGCCGACTCAGGGCGCATCGAGCAGTTCCTGCGCGAGCAGTTGTCGGGGCTGCTGCGCAAGGAAGGCAGCCGCTGGGTAGCCGACCCGCGTTACAGCCAGGGCCTGCGCTTCAACCCGCAGTTCCTGGCGGCGATCAACCAGCTCAGCCAGCTGGCGGATGTGCTCTACACCGACGGCGGCATGGGCCTGAGCTTCGAGCTGCGCGGCAAGCCGGTGCGCGATGTGGTGCAGACCACCTTCATCCTCAATGGCGAGAAGCACCACTACTTCAACCAGCGCGAGCGCTGGCAGCGCTTTCGCTGGCCGGGGCAGAGCGACTATCCCGGCGTCAGCCTGACCTGGACCAGCGTGCACACAGGCGAGCGCCTGTTCGCCGACCTGCAGGGCACCTGGGGCCTGATACGCCTGCTCGAGCAGGCCCAGGTGACCCACCTCGACGACGGCGGCAGCCAGATGCGTGTGGTGCTCAAGGCGCCAGATGGCCTCGGCCTGACCTGGCACCTGCGCACCGAATTGGCCGGTGGGCCCATCGCGTTGCTTGAGCTGCGGGGCTTCACGCTGCCGCGGGACATCTTTTTGGTGGACGACGCAAACGTGCAGCGCGTCGCACTGCGAGGAGAAGCCCGATGATGTTGAACAAGTTGATTGGCAGTTGCTTGCCGACAGAAGACCCCTTGCTCCTGGCGCGACAACAGGGGCAATGCTGGGACGCGTGGCTGCAGCCCATCCGTGCGGACGCTCCTGCGGGCGATGACCCGGCTCACGAAGACGACTTCCAGCGCATGCGCGAGGAGGTCAACAAGCTTTCCGGTGCGGATGTCGAGCTAGTGATCGCGCTGGCAGAGCAGCTGCTCAAGCACACCTGCAAAGACCTGCGCGTCGCTACCTATTACCTCTGGGCGCGCCTGCACAAGGGCGGGGAGGCGGGGCTGGCAGACGGCCTGAGCCTTCTGGCGGCGTTGGTCGAGCGCTACGGCACGCAGGTGCTGCCTGCCCGCGCCAACAGCCGCAAGCTGGCCATGGACTGGCTGGCCAGCAGCAAGGTGCTGGACAGCCTGTCGCGTTATCCGCAAGTGGTGAAGGCGCAGGCGCAAAGAACGGTGGCCGCACTCGCCTGGCTGCGCAGTGGCCTCGATGCATGGCCTGAAGCGCATCGGCCCAACTTGTCACCCTTGATCAGTGCCCTGTCCAGTCGCCTGGCGCAGTCGGGTGGGGTTGATGCGATCGTTCCTCAGACCAGCGCCGCACAGGCGGCCCCCCAGCAGGCGCCGGTGGCCATCAAGTCCGGTCGTGATGTGCTGGACAGCGGCCGCAACCTGGCGCGTTACCTGCGCGAGCAACCCGAAGGCTGGCTCGCGGCCCATCGGCTGCTCAGAAGCCTGCGCTGGGACACGCTGCACCAGGTACCGCCCCATGATGCCGAGGGTATTACGCGCCTGTCGGCGCCGCGCGGCGAGTACCGTGCCCAGCTCCAGCGCCTGTACTTGCAGCAGGCGTGGAGCGCGCTGCTCGATCAGGTCGAGCAGATGTTCACGGAAGGGGTGAACCACTTCTGGCTGGACCTGCATTGGTACCTGTACCAGGCGTTGAGCCAGTCGGCGGCCCACGACAGCAGTTGGGCGGGCATCGTCAAACGTGACCTGGGCATGTTCCTCGAGCGGCTGGCGGGTATTGAGCTGTTGCGCTGGAGCGATGGCACCCCCTTCGCGGATGAAGCGACCCGTGACTGGATCAACCAGCACGTCAGCGGCAATGCTGCCCACCAATGGCTGCCCGCCGCTGCGCCAGTGGGCGGGGCGGGCGAAGACGATGTACTGAGCCTGGAAAGCGAAGCGTTGGCGCAGGCGGACAGCGATGGCATCGAGCGAGCCCTGGCATGGCTGGCTGCGCGCACCGACCTGGCAACCGGGCGCCAGCGCTGGCTGCTGCGCCTGGTAATGGCGCGCGTGGCCGAGCAGCACGGCAAAACTGAGTTGGCCTTGCACCTGCTCAGCGAGCTCGATGCCAGTGGCCAACGCCATGGCCTCTCGCAATGGGAGCCGCAGCTGTATTTCGAAGTCAAGGCGCGGCTACTCAAATTGCTGCGTCTCAAAGCCCAGCGCAACGATGCCGACAAGCCCAGCCTGGCTGGGCAGATGGAGGCGCAGCTGGCTGCGCTCGTTGCAATCGACCCCGTGCGCGCCGCAGTGCTTTGCAGCTAGCGCCTTCGAACAGGAACGTTTTCTTGAATACGGATAATCCGACGCTGCGTTACTTCGATGCCGAGATGCGCTACCTGCGCGAAGCCGGCAAGGAGTTTGCGCAAGCCTTCCCTGACCGTGCAGCCCAGTTGAACCTGGACAAGCCGGGTGCCGACGACCCCTATGTAGAACGCCTTTTCGAGGGGTTTGCATTTTTGATGGGGCGCCTTCGCGAGAAGCTCGATGACGACCTTCCCGAGCTGACCGAAGGGCTGGTAAGCCTTCTGTGGCCCCATTACCTGCGCACCATCCCCTCGTTGTCGATCATCGAACTGCTGCCCGAGATCGACCAGATGAAAGGCAGTGAAGGGGTTGCGCCGGGGTTTCAGGTCCTTTCGCAACCCATAGGGCCGGATCGAACCCGCTGCCAGTACGCCACCACCCAGGCCGTCAAGTTGCAGCCACTGAGCTTGGGCACCGCTGGTCTTGATCATGAGCTCGATGGGCGAGCCCTGTTGCGCCTTCGCTTTACGTGCGGTGTGCTGGCTGATTGGGCTCAGGTCGAGCTTGCCGATTTGCCTCTCTATTTGCATGGCGATGCGGCCTTGACCAGCGCGTTGCACCAGGCATTGACGCTCAACGTTGCGCAGCTGTACGTGCGCGTGCCCGGCCAGCAGGGGCGTCGGCCACTCGGTGGCCATTTCTCGCCCAAGGGCTTTGCCCAGGAGGACCGCCTCTGGCCCAAAGGGGACAGTGCCTTCAGCGGTTACCAGCTGCTGCTGGAGTACTTCACCTTCCGTGAGAAGTTCATGTTCGTGACGCTGCAGGGCTTGCAGCAGCTGAAGCTCGCTGCCGGCACGCCCTGGTTCGAGCTCGAGGTGGTGTTCACGGGGGCCTGGCCCCATGCGTTCACACCGAACGCCGAACACATTCGCCTGCACGCAGTGCCGGTCATCAACCTGTTCCCGCTGGAGGCCGACCCACTGACGGTCGACCCCCTGCACAGCGACTACCTGCTGCGCCCCATGCGTCTGCAGGATGGCCATACCGAAATCTATTCGGTCGACCGCGTCACCGGTACGAAAAACGCCACGCGGTACGACTACGTGCCGTTCACCAGCTTTCGCCACAAGGGCGGAATGCTGCGTGACCAGGCGCCGGAGCACTACTTCCATACCCGCCTGCGGCGTGGTGCCAATGGCCTGCATGACACCTGGCTGATACTGGGCGGAGAGGGCTTTGACCAGCAGGCCCTGAGCGAGCCGGCGAGCCTGTCGTTGCGCCTGACCGGCACCAATGGCCAGCTGCCGCGCAAGGCACTGCAGAGCACGCTGCTCGATACCGTTGCACAGTCCGCCCAGGCCGGCTTGCGGGTGCGCAACCTGTGTGCGCCGACCTTGCCGTGCTACCCGCCAAACCGTGATCGCTTTCACTGGCGAGTGCTGAGCCACCTGGGCTCCAACTTCCTGCCCATGCTTGCCAGTGCCGAGGTTCTGCGCGGGACCTTGGCGCTTTATGACTGGACCCACAGCGATATGAACCGGCGCCGCCTGGAGGCGATCGTCGAGGTCAAGCATCACCTCATCCAGCGTTTCGACAAAGGCTTCCTGCTGCGCGGCGTGGACATCGAAGTCACGGTGGATGCCAAGGGTTTCGCGGGCGAGGGCGATATCAGCCTGTTCGGCGAAATGCTCAACCGCTTCTTCGCGTTGTATGCCGACATCCACCTGTGCACGCAGCTGACGCTGATCATTCAACCTACTGGAAAGTCACTGCGATGGAACGAGCACCACAGTCAGCGTATGCCCGGCTGAACGCCACCGGCTTGCTGCAAGCGTTACAAGGGCACTTGACCGAGGCCAATCTGTATCGGGTCTGCCAGCTGCTGGAGCAGGCCGTGCCCGGGCAGCCACCGCTGGGCAGCACGGCGCACCCCGAGGCTGACGTCATCCGCTTTCGCCCAGACCCGGGCATGGGGTTTCCTGCCAGTGAACTGCGGGCAATCGAGCATGATGAAGCCCACCCGGACAAACCGGCCACGGTGCGAACTCGCCTGCTTGGCCTGTACGGGGTCGATTCACCGCTGCCCACGGCCTACCTGGATGACCTGGTCCAGCGCCGCGAAGGGCATGAGGCGGTCGAGGCGTTCCTGGATATCTTCAATCACCGCCTCTTCACCCAGTTCTACCGGATCTGGCGCAAGTATTCGTACCCGGCGGCGTTCGAGGCCGGTGGCAGCGATGCAACGTCCCAGTGCCTGCTGGGCTTGATCGGGCTCGGCATACCTGGGTCTGCCGAGCGCATAGCAACGCCCATGTCGCGCTTTCTCGCCTTGCTCAGCGTGATGCGCCTGCCAACGCGCAATGCAGAAGGCATCGTCGCGCTGGTCAAGCTGCTGGCTCCGCGTACACAGGCGAATGTCACGGCGCACTGGCCGAGAAAAGTGCTGCTCGATCAGCCCGCGAGCTTGTCGCCAAGCAGCCCGGTAACGCTGGGGCAAGGCACCCCGCTGGGCGCATTCAGCCTCGATGCCACCAGCCAGCTGCAGCTGGCCCTGTGCACCCAGGACCCGGATGAAGCGCTGGGTTGGCTGCCGGGCGGCCAGCTGCACCAGGATCTGCTGGTGCTGCTGCAGGTGTACCTGGGTTGGCGCTGCCTGGCGAAACTGCAGTTGTCGCTGCCGATGCGCATGCTTCCAGTCCCGGTATTGGGCAAGGCAAAAGCCATTCTGGGAATGACGGCAGTCATGGGGCTGACCGAAGCGCTTCAGGCGTCCAGGGGATCCGACCTCATGACCCTTCATTTGGGCCATTACCAAGGCCTGCATTTGAATCCTTGCAACAGGGAGGTACAGCATGTCGCGTACCGTTTTTGATCTTTTCAAGGTCGCGGCGCTGCTCGCGGCGCTAAGTGGCTGCGGGTTGACGCAGAAGGTGGCCGATAGCAGCGCCGCCGTCACCACGGCGATCTTTTACAAGCAGGTGAATACCCTTCACCTGGATGTCGTCGGCCGCGCGGTGATAAACACCGACGCCGCCGACATGAGCGGCCTGTCGGTTGCGACCATGGTCCGGGTGTACCAGTTGCGCGACGGCAAGACCCTGGAGCGCCTTACCTACGACGACTGGCTGAGCAATGCACATCGATTGCTGGGTGATGACCTGCTCAGCGAGCGAACCTTGGTCGTCAAACCCGAGGGTGCTGCGCTGTTGAGCGTCCCGCTGGAAAAAGACACCCGCATGGTTGCGGTGGTGGCGCTGCTGCGCGCACCAGGCACCGAATCAGATGCCTGGCGCCTGCAGCTCGACCGCGATGACCTGGACCCGGACCAGGCGCGGGTGATCGAGCTTGCAGACAACCGATTGACGTTGCGCCCACGGCTGAAGGAGTAGCAGGCATGCCTGAACTGACGCCTTCACTTTACGAGCTGTTGCTGCAGAACTTCGCTGGCGAACTGGATCTTCACCAGGTTGCCGAAGAAGACCAGCTGACGTTGTCCGTGCTGGACAACCTGCAGCGCATCCTCAACAGCCGCGCCGGGGCCCTTGCTCACCTGCCTGACTACGGCCTGCCCGACATGGGTACCATTTTGCAAGGGTTGCCTGCTTCCGCCCAGGCACTGATGAGCACCATGACCGGCACCTTGCTCAAGTACGAACCGCGCTTGGCTGCAGTTGCCATCGACATGCTGGCGCAGACCCTGCCTGGCCATCTCGAATACACCCTGAACATGACCCTCCACAGCGGCGCGAGCATGACGTTCGCAACGACCCTTGCGCCAGAGGGCAAAGTGACGGTGCGCCATCTGAAGCAGCAGGGCTACCTGCAGTGAGTGAAGGGACTGGAGGCAAACTGATGTCGTCTTTGTTTGAAGTGCGTATTCGCCTGGGAGGGGATCCGCGCGGCCTGGATCAGTTCAAGGCCCTGCAACAGGAGTTGGCGAAACTCAATCATCCGGCTCGCCCGGATGTGGATTGGGCGAAGATCGAAAGGGCCTGCCTCGATCTATTCGAGCAGCATGGCGCGGAGTTGCAGACAGCGGTGGCCTTTGTCTTGGCCCGCAGCCATCGCGCGGGCCTGCTGGGGATGGGCGAGGGGCTGGCGCTGCTGGCAAGCCTGATCGAGCAATGGCCCCGCCTGTGGCCCGCTCAGGCGTCAGTGCGGGTGGATCTGCTAGCCGCCTTGTTTGCCCAGCTGCAGCCCTTGTTGCGGGTGCTTGATTGGGGCCCGGACAGGGTGCCGGCACTCAATCACCTGGCCGTCGAGCTGGCGCAGCTGGAGTCGCGGCTCGCCCACGTGGCCCAGGTCACCGTAGCCACGCTGCAGAGCCTGCGTAGCCTGGTTGATTTGTTCATGAATCGCCTGGCCGAGCAGCGCACGCAGGTCTTGCCTGCGCCGCAGTGGGTGAGCAGCCCTGCAACCTCCCTGGTAGCACCTGCTGCTGTGTTGGCACCGTTGCACACTACCTACTCGATCGTTTTCGAGCCTCAAGCCAGGAAACGCAGCGTCCTGCCGTGGCTCTTGGCGGCGGCGTTGGCGGTTGCGCTGGCAGGTGTGGGAGGGTGGCAGTACTGGCTTGCTGAGCAGGCCCGCAAGCAGCCCGTGGCTGCGCCCGTTCAACTCGCTAGCCTGAGCCTGTTTGCGCCAGGGAGCAGCGAGATAAAGGCCGAATCGACCAAGCTGTTGATGAGCGCACTGGTCGAAATCAAGTCGCGACCTGGCTGGTTGGTGGTCATCTCCGGGCATGCCGATGCCAGCGGTGAAGTCAGTACGAACCTGGAGCTGTCCCGTGCTCGGGCACTGGCAGTGCGCGATTGGCTGCAGCACATGGGGGATATTCCGGACAGCTGCTTCGCCGTGCGCGGCGCGGCGGCGAATCAGCCGTTGACCAGCAACGAGACGACCGCTGGCAGGGCTGCGAACCGGCGAGTCGATATTCGTCTGTTGCCTGTTCTGCAGCCCTGTGCCGAGCTCAGTCAGGCATCGCGCTAAGGCAAGGGTCGCCCCGCCCAGCAACGGGCGGGGCGTCGCACTCAGCGAGTACCCAATTTGCGCAAGTTCCCCGGCGTAAACTCTTCAGGCCCGAAGTTGCTGGCATTGAGCAGCGCCGGCTTCTGCTGGTCGAGCAGCCGGTCGACCATGTAGGCCCCGGCGATCAGGTCATGGTAGATGGCCAGGCGCGCGTGGAAGCGCTGGATGTCATAGGCATAGATCGAGGTCTGCATGTTGGTGCGCCACAGCTGGCCGCGGCCGTCGTAGTTGTCGGCCAGGGTCGCTGCCCAGCTGTCTTCGTCGATGTAGAAGGTGCGCTTGGCGTAGATGTGGCGGGCGCTGGGCTTGAGCGTGGCCTGCAGGATCCAGGTGCGGTGTTTTTCGTAGCGCATCAGGTCTGGGTTGACGTGGCCGGCGGCGTTGATGATGTCCGACTGCTTGATGTCCGGCTCATCGATCTTGTAGTTGTTGTAGGGGATGTAGATTTCCTTTTTGCCGACGATGGTCCAGTCATAGCGGTCGGTTGCCCCGTTGAACAAGCGGTCTTCGTCGTACACGCGAAAACCCCCGGCGCCGGTGGGCGAGTCGTAGCCCACGGTCGGCGCGCGGCGCACGCGGCGCTGGCCGGGGGTGTACTGCCAGGCCTGGCGCGGCTGCGCGGCAGCGTCGGTGAACTCGTGGCCGACGATGATCTCGCCTTTCTTGCGCACCGGCTCCAGGGTGGTGAGCAGGAAGTTGGTGAACACGCCATTGGTGCTCTGGGCATTCTGCTTGGGGTCGGACCACAGCGAGTAGATCTTGTAGTTGACCTTCTCCAGCACGCGGTTGTTGTCGGCATAGACGACTACCTGGTTGTAGTTGGCCTCCTCGGTGATCGCGCGTGCCTGCATGTTGTGGTTGAGGATCAGCTCGTTGCCGTTCTTCGGGATCGGGAACGGCGAGGCGCCGAACGCTTCCAGGGCGTCATTGCCGTCGGCGCTGAGCTTGGCGTGCTGCGCATTGCGCAAGATCGCCTGCTCGGTGTCCTGGTCGGCGCGAAAATCCCGGTGGCTGGGGTAGACCGGCATCCTGAAGGTGGCGGGGTAGCGCTTGAACAGCGCCTTCTGGCCTTCGGAGAGGTTTTCGGCGTACTGGTCCATGTTCTGCGCGGTGATGACGAACAACGGCTTTTCGTCGGCATACGGGTCCGGGTAGGGGCTGCCGGGGCCGGCGAACTTCACCTGGGGTGGCACGCCGCGCCACTTGCCGCTCCAGGCCGGGATGCTGCCATCGGCGTTGCCGGCGCGCTCGGCACCTATTGGCGTCAGTTCCTTGCCCAGTTGCCCGGCATCGCTGCCGTTGGCGCTGGCCTGCAGGGCCACGGCGCTGCTCAGCAGGGTGGCGGTGAGTGTGGCGCGTAGCCAGGCGTGCTTGAAGTCATGCATGTCGTTGATCCTCAATCAGGGCTTCAGAACCGGTATTTGAAGTTGAGTGCGACGTTGTCGCGGTCGGCCCAGGGCGAATTGTTGGCATTGCCCAGGTAGGCGCTGTACAGCGCCTCGACGGTGAAGTTGCCGAGGTAGCGCCAGGTCGTGCCGATGCTGGCGCGATCGTCGCCCTGGCCGTAGTTGATCGAGCCGGTGAGGGCGCTGTCGTGCTGGGCGGCGGTGCTGAAGTTGATCGGCACCGACATGTCCCAGCCGCTGAACACGTCGTTGTAGTCAAGGTTGAGCTGCACCGTGTAGCCCCAGGCATCGCGGTCGCCCACCAGGCTGTCGGTGCCGCCCAGGGTCAGGCCGGGGGCCAGGGTCAGCGGGTCGGACTTGTCGTTGTGCAGCACGGTGTTGTAGACCAGCTCGCCGGTCAGGGTGGTGTTGTCGGAGAAGGCATTGGGGCCGAACACGTGGATGGCCGAGACCTGTGCCTGCAGGGTTTCGGCGCGCACGGCGCTGGAGAAGCCGTTGTCGACCATCACCGGCTGGCCGTCGCGGTAGCTGACTTCGCCGGCCAGGCTGGTGTCGCCCAGCACGGTGGCGAAGCTTGCGCCATACAGGTCGATGTTGTCGAAGTAGCGGGCGCGGTAGAAACCCAGGTCGCTCTGGAAGTCCAGGGTCGGGGTCTTGTCGTGGTAGCGCACGTAGTACAGGCCGAACTCGGTGTTGTTCAGCGAGGCGGCGCTGTAGCGCAAGGCCACGCCGTACTGGCCGCTGTCGCTGGGCTCGTCGTCCTTCAGGCGCCTGACGAAGCCGGTGGCGTCGCTGTAGCCGCCACGGTCGATGTAGTCGGTGGTGGAGAAGTAGCTGCCGACCCCGAACATTTGGGTCTTTTCCCACTTGTACTGGTAGTAGGCCTCCACATCCAGGTCGTCGGTGAGGCTGAACTGGCCGAACACCTGGCCGACCGGCAGCAGCACTTCCTTCACCTCAACGCCCGGGGTGGTGGCCTTGGTGGCGTCCACCGGGCTCTGCGCGCCCGATACGCCCGGGTAGAACAGGCTCTCGCCCCAGCTCACCACCTGGTCGCCCACGCGCAGGTTGAGGTTGTGCCCGGCCATGTCCCAGGTGCCGTACGCGTAGGCGTCGAGCATGCGCAGGTCGTCGCGGTGCTGGTCGACGGTGTCCTTGGGGAAGCGGTCGGGCTTGCTGCACACGCCGCTGGCAAAGCAGTTGGAGGTGCCGGTGTCGTTGTCGTTGCTTTGATCGTAGGCCCGGTCGTAGAAGCCCGAGGCGCGCATGAACACGCCGTAGTTGTCCTGCCAGCGCAGGTTGGCCTCGGTGAGAAAGCCCACCCGGTCGGTAATCAGGCTGCCCCGGTCGAAGGCGTTGTCGCCGTCGTTGGCGTCGGCGTTGGCCACCAGCTTGTGGTCGCGTTTCTCGGTACGCCAGGCAAGGCTGTAGCTCAGCGTGGTATCCCAGTCGACGCTCAAGTCATCACTGGGCTGGAAGGTCATGGCGCTGGCAGGCTGGCTGAGGCTCCCCGCCAGCAGCAGCAAGGACAAGCTCACATAGGTGTTCAGAGGCGGGGGGGCGATTGTTGTTCTTATCATTGTCGTCCTCGTGCGCGGGCATGCCTGCCCGTCCGACGTTTTGGGTAGGTGGTGCAGGCACGACTATGGGTTGGGCCTCTGGCAGCAACATCGTCCAAGTGGACTACGCGTTCGCTGGGTTGCCCCAGTAGTCCCAACGGACGATGGCAGGCAATGCCCGGCGCCGGACAATCCCTGGCCGATGGCCCCGCGCCGGGGTGCCGTGTGCCAGGGAGCTACGCCGATGATCAGGTGGGACGAATGCTGCGATGTGCTGGTGATCGGGGCGGGGGCTGGCGGCATGACCGCAGCGCTGCGGGCCCATGACCTGGGCCTCGACACCTTGCTGATCGAAAAGCGCGAGCGCTACGGAGGGCGCTCGGCGGCCACTGCCGGCCTTGTCTGTGTTCCCGGCCAGGGGCGGGCGATGCTCGAGTACCTCGAGCGTGACACCCGGGTACGCTTCAGCTCGCTCGAGCCCCAGCCATTCGCCGGCGCCGCCCTGGGCGAGGAATTGCTGCGCCTGCGCGCGCCGTCGCCCGACACCTTGATGATCGGGCGCATGGCCATGACCCTGGACGAAGCGCGGGTGCTGCAGGGGCGCGGCAGGGGCTGGGCGCACCTGGCGATGAAAGTGCTGTGGCGCTACTGGCGTGACCTCGAAGGGCGCAAGCTGTCGCGCCGTGACCGTTTTCTTACCCAGGGCAGCGCCCTGGCCGGCGCCTTGCGTTGCTCGCTGCTCGACCGGCGCGTGCCGCTGTGGCTGAACTGCCCGTTCGAGCAACTGCTGCGGGCCGACCATCGCGTCGCAGGTGCCCGCGTGCTGCGCGACGGGCAATGGCTGAACATCAAGGCGCGCCATGGGCTGGTCATCGCCTCGAGGCATTGCCAGCAAGCGATGCGCCCCAGCCTCACCGGCCTTTATGCCACCGGCGCGGATGCCAGCCTCGGCGCCGCCATGACCCACGGCTACCTGGCCGCCAACCAGATCCACCTCAATAGCCAGCAATGCCAGGGTGAGTTCACCCTGGCCCTGACCGGGAGATAAGCATGCAACAAGACACGCGACAGGTGGCATTGGTAACCGGCGCCAGCCGAGGCGTCGGGCGCGGTATTGCCTTGGCGCTGGGTGAGCAGGGCATGACCGTGTATGTCACCGGCCGGGGGCCGGGGCAGGGTGGTTCGACCCTCTACGGCCATGCCCTGGCGGGTGACCTGCAGGGCGTGGCCGCCGCCATCGAGGCCGCCGGTGGGCGGGGCATCGCGGTGGCGTGCGACCATGGCGACGACGAGCAGGTGCGCGCTCTGTTCGAACGCATCGAGCGCGAAAGTGGGCGGCTGGACCTGCTGGTGAACAACGTTGCCCATGTTCACGACCTGCTAATCGAACCCGGCCCCTTCTGGGAGAAGCCGCTGTCGCTGGTGCGCATTCTCGATGTCGGCCTGCGCTCGGCCTATGTCGCCAGCTACCACGCGGCCCCGCTGTTGTTGCGCAGTCGCCAGGCGCTGGTGTGCTTCACCTCGTCGTTCGGCGCCGGTTGCTACATGCACGGCCCGGCCTATGGCGCGCAGAAGGCCGGCTGCGACAAGCTGGCGGCGGACATGGCCATCGATTTCGAAGGGCGCGGGGTGGCGGCGGTATCGCTGTGGCTGGGGCCGCAATTGACCGAACGCACGCGCATTGCCGGGGAGCAGCATGGCGAGCAGTATCGGCAGTTTCTGGAAAATGCCGAGACGCCGGGGTTCAATGGCCGCTTGATCCATGCCCTGCTCAACGACCCGCAGTTGGCCGCCTACAGCGGGCAGACGCTGATCAGTGCCGAGCTCGCACCGCGTTATGGCATTACCGAGGCCGGCGGGCGTCAACCGCCTTCGCACCGGGCGCTGCTGGGTGAGCCACGCCGCCAGCATCCGGCCCGGGTGATCTAGAAGCAGGGCCGCCGTGCGGCCCATCGCCGGCAAGCCGGCTCCCACAGGGTCAAGCGCTGCGAGTTACCTGTGGGAGCCGGCTTGCCGGCGATGGGCTGCACAGCAGCCCCTCAAGCAGGCACCGCCAGCCAACTGCGCAACACCTGCTTGGCCACTTTCCCCGTGGCATTGAGCGGCATCTCATCGAGCACCCGCACCCGCCGCGGCACCTTGTAATTGGCCATCTGCTCCCGGCACCAGGCCAGCACCGCCGCTTCGTCGATCCGCTGCCCCGGCACCGGCAGCAGAAACGCCATCGCCACCTCGCCGAGGCGCTCATCGGCAATGCCGATCACCGCCGCCTGGGCCACCCCCGGGTAGCGCACCAGGGCTTGTTCGATCTCCGCCGGGTACACATTGAAGCCACCGGTGATGAACATGTCCTTCAGCCGGTCGGTGATGCGCAGGTAACCCTCTTCATCGAGCACGCCCACATCCCCGGTGTGCAGCCACCCCTGGTCGTCGATCGCCTCATCGGTGGCCTGTGGGTCATCCAGGTAGCCGCGCATCAGGTTGTAGCCGCGCACCAGCACCTCGCCCGGGGTGTTGGCCGGCACCGGCCGCCCCTGGGGGTCGACACAGCGCACCTGCACATCCGGCATCGCGCGGCCGCAGGTGGTGGCCACCCGCTCGGCGCTGTCGCCGCTGCGGCAGATGGTCACGAACCCGCAGGCCTCGGTCAGGCCGTAAGCGGTGACGATGGTGGCAAAGCCCAGCTCGCTGGCCATGCGCCGGATCATCTCCACCGGGATCGACGCCGCGCCGGTCACGGCCACGCGCAGGCTGCCCAGGTCGTATTCTGCGCGCTGTGGGTGGGCCAGCAGCGACTGGTACAGCGTGGGTGGCCCGGGCAGCACGTTGATGCGCTGCTGCTCGATGCATTCGAGCAGCGCCCGGGTGTCGAACACCTGCTGGGGCAGCAGCGTGCAGCCGCGCATCAAGGCCGCCAGCCAGCCCGCCTTGTAGCCGAAGGAATGGAAGAACGGGTTGACGATCAGGTAGCGGTCGCCCACCTGCAGGCCGACGATTTCGCTCCAGTCGCGCACCACCCGCAGGTTCTGGCCATGGCCACTCATCACGCCCTTGGGCTTGCCCGAGGTGCCGGAGGTGAACAGCAGGTCCGACAGGGTATCGCCGTTCACCAGCTGCTCGCGTTCGCTCAGCCGAGCCTCGCCGACCTGGTCGGCCAGGGCGAGGAACGCCTCCCAGCCCAGGCCGTCGGCCACCTCGCCCTGGGGGCGCAGGTGGATCACCTGGCGCAGTGCAGGCAGCGCTTGGCCGGCCAGCAGGGCAGGGTAGTCGGTGTCGAGGAAATGGCTGATGCAGAACAGCACGCTGGTGTCGCTGTCACGCAGCACCTGCGCAGCTTCCGCGCCTTTCATGCGGGTATTGAGCGGCACCAGGGTGGCGCCGACGCTGTGCAGGGCAGCGGCGGCGACGATCCATTCCCACAGGTTGGGCGCCCACACCGCCACCCGCGCCGCCACCGGCACCTCCAATGCCAGCAGGGCGCGTGCGGCAAGCCGGCGCAGCTGGTCCAGGCGCTGGTAACTGATGGCCTGGCCGGCCTCTTCGATGGCCGGGCGTTCGCCGTAGGCAGCGGCGGCCAGGGCGAACAGTTGCGGGAAGGTCTGAGCGTTTTCCACGGGCGGCATGCGGCCTCCTCAGGCAGAGGATCGATAATCCAGGGAGATGGCCGGGCCCGCAGGCCCGGCCGCAGGGGTCAGGCGCTTGGCGGGCCGAAGCGGCGGCCGGCGGAGAAGCCACCGTCCACGGCAATCATCTGCCCGCTGACGAACGAGGCATCGTCCGAGGCCAGGAACAGCGCGGCGCTGGCCACTTCTTCCGGTTGCCCCGAGCGGCTGAGCATGTGCTGCGAGGCGAAGAAATCGTGGAAGGCCTGCTGCTCGCGGACCATGCTGGTCATCGGCGTCTCGATCAGGCCAGGGCACAGGCCGTTGACGCGGATGTTGGCGTGGCCGTAGTCGATGGCCATGCTGCGCGTGAGCTGGTTGATCCCGCCCTTGGACACGTTGTACGCCACGTTGCCGTCGCAGCCTTGCAGGCCGAAGATCGAACCGATGTTGATGATCGAGCCGCTGCGCTGGGCCTGCATCTGCTCCAGCACATGCTTGCTGGTGAGCATGCTGCCGGTCAGGTTGATGTCCAGCACGCGCTGCCAGTCGGCGGTATTGGCGCGGGTCACGCTGCCCTGGCTGGCCACGCCGGCGGCGTTGACCAGCACGTCGATGCGGCCAAAGCGCTGGATGACTTCGCTCATCACCTGCTGCACCTGCTCTTCATTGCGCACGTCCAGGGTCATGAACAGGCCCGGGAAATCCGCCGGCGGCTGGCCGACATCCAGCCCGACCACCTGCGCGCCCTCGGCGCAGAAGCGGCGCACGCAGGCCAGGCCGATGCCCGACGCACCTCCGGTGACCACGGCGACCTTGTTTTGCAAACGAGCCATATCCAAACCCTCTGTCTTATTGTTGTGGAGCGTTTCCGCTGGCGAGTCTACCGGTTGCCGAGCCCGCCGGGATCGTCCGCAAGGACTAGATGCATCAGGCGGGGAACTGCACGCGCACGCGAGCCCCCTGCGGATGCCCCTGGCAGGCCAGGGTCCAGCCCGCCTCGAGCTCGGCGCTGCTGAGCACATCGTTGCGGGCCAGTTGCACCTGGCCCTCCGGCACGGTGCACATGCACGCCCCGCAGAAGCCTTCTTCGCACGAGAACGGCACATCGAGCCCGGCCGCGCGGCAACTTTGCAGCAAGGTGTCGCCCGGGCGGGGCACGATCTGGTGCGTGGCGCCATCGAGTTCCACCAGCAGCAACTCGCACCCGGCGCCTTCGGCCACGGCCGCAGCAGGGCTGGGGTCGGCTGGCGAGACGAAGCGCTCCACATGGATGCACTCGCGCGGCTCGCCCAGGGCCAGCAGGGTGGCCTCCACGGTATCCATGAACGGCCCCGGCCCGCAGATGAAGTAGTCCGCGCCGCGCCACTGGCGCACCAGCTGGCGCACCTGGGCCGCCTGCAGGTAGCCCTGCAGCGAATCCAGCAGGTGCACCACCTGCAGTTGCTCCGGGTGCGCCCGGGCGAGCTGGCGCAGTTCGTCGCGAAAGATCACCGACCCTTCGTCGCGGTTGGCGTACACCAGCAGCACCGGGCGCTGGCCGCTGTGCAGCACGGCCTTGAGCAGGGAGAACACCGGGGTGATCCCCGAGCCGCCGCCAAACAGCACCAATGGCCGGCTGGCGTCGGCCGCCTGGTGCGGGTCGAGGCAGAAATGCCCGGCCGGAGGCAGCACGTCGAGCCAGTCGCCCACCTGCACGCACTGGTTCATCCAGTTCGACACCCGCCCGCCCTCGACGCGCTTGATGGTCACCTGGGGCCTGGCATCGGTCCACGGCGAGCTGGACATCGAGTAGCAGCGGGTAAGGCGCTGGCCCCCCACGTTCACCCGAAAGCCGAGGAACTGCCCAGGCTTGTAGGCAAAGCGCGCCCGCAGCGCTTCGGGCACCTCGAACACCAGCGAACGGGCGTCGGCGGTCTCGCTGATGATCGCGCACACCTGCAGGCGCAGCTCGCCTGCCGTGGTGCTGGCGCTCGGGGTTGGTTCTGCAGCGGCCAGGGCGCCCATGTCAGATGCCACTGATCAGCTGCGCGTTGTCCACCCGCAGCTCGGCGCCATTGACGAAACGCGACTCGTCGCTGGCCAGGAACAGCACCACGTTGGCGATATCGCGTGGCGCGCACATGCGGTTCATCGGGTCCTGCTCGAGCACGGCCTGGGGGATCGCCTGGCCGCCGGCCAGGGCCTGGGTCATGGGCGTGTTGACCCCGTCCGGGTGCACGCTGTTGCAGCGGATGCGGTAGCCCTGCTGCTTGCAGTGCAGGGCGATGGAGCGGGTCATGGCCGCCACCGCGCCCTTGGAGGCCGAGTAGGCGCAGAACATCGGCATGGCGCCCAGGGCCGCCACCGACGACATGTTGATGATCGAGCCCCCGCCGGTTTTCTTCATCGCCTCGATGGCGTACTTGCAGCCGAGGAAATACCCGTCGCCGTTGATCTTCTGCACCTTCTGCCACAGCTCGAGGCTGGTGTCCTCGATGGTGCCCATGGCCAGGATCGCGGCATTGTTGACCAGCACATCGAGGCGGCCGAAGTGCTCAAGGGTGGTGGCGATCACGCGCTGCCAGTCGCTTTCGCTGGCGATGTCGTGCTTGATGAACAGGGCGTTTTCGCCAATCTGCGCGGCCACTTCGCGGCCGGCCTGGTCGTTGAGGTCGGTGAGCACCACGCGGGCACCTTGGCTGGCCAGCAGCAGGGCATCTTCACGGCCGATGCCGCTGGCGGCGCCGGTGACCAGGCAGACTTTTCCTTCTACACGTTGCATGGGTGTACTCCTTGGGGGCTGGGGTGGCTGGCATGGCGCTGGGCAACATGGGCCGCCGCGCGCCTGCCAGAAAACACGCAATCGGCCAGGGACAGGCCGGAGACATACAGGTTGGAGGCCACGCCCACCGCACAACGGCCGGCGGCGTACAGGCCGGTGATCGGCTGGCCCTGTTCATCGAGCACCTGGCCGCTCAGCTCGCAGACCCGCAGGCCGCCGAGGGTCAGGGTCGGGCAGGGGTAGAGGCGGCTGTCATAGGACAGGTCCAGGCAGTACCAGGGGCCGTGGCTGAGGTCGTGGCGCATCGCCGGCGACTTGCCCAGCGGGTCGTCGATTTCGCCACGGGCGGCGCGGCCATAGCCTTGCACGCTGTCGCGCAAGGCCTGGGCCGGCAGCTTGCAGCGTTCGGCAAGTTGTTCGAGGGTGTTGCCGCGCCGGCAGTTGAACAGCAGGTTGAGCAGCACCGGCAGGCGCTGGAACGCCCACACCTTGCCCGGCCCCACCTGGCGCAGGGCCTGGTTGCGCAGCGGGCGGTCAAGGATCAGCAGGGCGCGGCCGTCGTGCTTCTCGACCATTTCGTGGCCGAGGGTGGCGCCGTACACCTCTTCATTGCAGTAGCGCTCGCCACGGCCATCGACGATCAGCCCACGGGCCCAGGCCAGCGGCGGGTTGATGAAGCGCCAGGCGCTGACCATGTGCATCTGCCCAAGGCTGCCCCCGGCACTGCGGCCCAATTCGATGCCGCTGCCGTCGCAAGCGCTGCTGCCCAGCGGCAAGCCTTGCAGGTAGCGGGGTGCGTACTGCTGCATGAGCGTGCGGTTGAACACGAAGCCGCCGCTGCTCAGCAGCACGCCGTGGCGCGCGCGTATCAATAGCGGTTGAGCGGATGCCTGCTCGATGCGTTGCAGGCGTGCCCGCAAGCGCGCAGAAATGCCCGGCGCGTACATGTGCACCGCCGCCGCCCATCGCGACAGCCGGGCATGTTGGCGGGCTGCGCGGCTACCCGGGGGCAGCTGCCAGGCCTCCACACCCACCACCTGGGCGTGCTGGTCGATCACCAGCCGGCGCACCTGGCACTGGGTGCGCACCGCCACGCCCTGGCGCCGGGCGCTGTCGGCCAGCGCCGCGAACAGGCTGGCGCCGGACAGGCCCGAACCTTTGGCGCGGTGCCCGCGTGGCGCGGGAGCGGCGAGGGCGGCATAGGCCGGCACGGCTTCGTTGCCGGAGTAATAGAGGGAGTAGCGGTCGCTGGGGTAGGAGGTCTTGTGCGGCGCCATGCTGCCCTCGAACACCACGCCCTGGCGCTCCAGCCAGTTCAAGTGTTCGGCGCTGGCCTCGCAGAAGCGGCGCAGCGTCTGTTCGCTGACGGCGTCGCCAACCTCCTGGCGCAGGTAGGCGCACATGGCCTCGGGGCTGTCCTGGTAGCCGGCCTGGCGCTGTTGCGGCGTACCGCCGCCGGCGTACACCACGCCGCCACTGAGCGCGGTGGCGCCGCCCCCGGCAAAGCGCTCCAGGGCCAGCACCGAGAGGCCGCGGCTGGCCGCCTCGATGGCCGCGCTGGCGCCTGCGCCACCGAAGCCGACCACCACCAGGTCGGCGTGCTGCTGCCATTGCAGCTGCTCGGCGTGCGCGACCCGCAGCGGTGCCATCACCGCCGGCGCTGTCATGGCCGCCTCAGCCGGCACTGGCCGCGAGCGGCACAGGTTGCGCGGTGGTGGTGTAGTGGCCGTCCAGGTACACCAGCGGGGTGATGGTCGGGGTGGTGTGAATGCGCAGGATGCGGCCGATGAAGATGGTGTGGGTGCCGTAGGCGAACTGGCCGTCCTGGCGGCAGAGGATCGACGACTGGGCGTCGGCCAGGTAGGGGATGCCTTCGTCGCTGGTCAGCCACTGGCCCTGGCCGAAGCGCGCCTCGCCCTTGATGCTGCCGCTGCACAGGTGGGCCAGGTGCTGCTGCTCCAGGCCCAGGATGTTCACGCAAAAGCCTGCGCCTGCGGCCAGTGCCGCGTGGGGGGAGGCGCTCTGGTTGACGCAGATCAGCAGCGACGGCGGTTCGGTGCTCAGCGAATCGACCGCGGTCGCCGCCATGGCAAAGCGCTGGCTGCCGTCGCTGGTGCTGATGATGGTGACGGACTTGGCCAGGCGGCGCATGGCCTGGAGCATGTCGGCTTTGAGTGAGTTGTCGTTCATCGCACGGCCTCGGTGTTGGCGGGTTCAGTGCGATGAATTCTTGCAACCGCGGCAATGCCCAACATCGTCCGAGGGGACTAGTCGATGCGCCGCGCGCATGGTCCGTTTGAGGGATGCCGAACCCTGTATGCCTTGTTGCAATGCCGGCGGTGGAGGCTCCAGCGCCTCTCTCGCATGCGCTCCGGCGAACGGGGCGATTAGAGGAGAACAACAAGATGAACAACCACCTCACGCGTGAAACCCTGCTGCAGCGCGCCCGCGAACTGGTGCCGGTGCTGCGCGAGCGCGCCGCCCAGGCCGCCCAGGCTGGCCGCCTGCCAGAGGAAACCATCGCCGACTTTCACGAGGCAGGCTTCTTTCGCATTCTCCAGCCAGCCCGTTGGCAGGGCCTGGAGCTGGAACCCAAAGACTTCTTCGAAGTGCAGATGATCCTTGCCGAAGGCTGCATGTCGTCGGCCTGGGTGCTGGGCGTGGTGGCCATCCACAACTGGCAGCTGGCGCTGTTCGACGACCGCGCGGCGCAGGATGTGTGGGGGCACAGCAGCAGCGTGCTGATTTCTTCGTCCTACATGCCGGTGGGCAAGGTCGAGCGGGTCGAGGGCGGTTTTCGCCTGAGCGGCCGCTGGGGGTTTTCCTCTGGCAGCAAGCACTGCCAGTGGGCCTTCCTCGGCGCGCTGGTACCGCCGCAGACGCCGGGCGGTGCGCCGGACTATCGCACCTTCCTGGTGCCCAGCAGCGACTACCAGGTGCTCGACAACTGGAACGTCATGGGCCTGGAAGCCACCGGCTCCCACGACGTGCAGGTCGACAACGCCTTCGTGCCCGAATACCGCACCCACCGGGCCGCCGACGGCTTCATGCAGCAGAGCCCGGGCAACCAGGTGAACACCGCGGCGCTGTATCGCCTGCCGTTCGGCCAGATCTTCGTGCGCGCGGTGTCGACCTCGGCGATCGGTGCCTTGCAGGGTGCGGTGGACCACTTCATCGCCCATAACCGCGCGCGGGTGGCCGTCAACGATGGCCGCAAGGTGCTCCAGGACCCGGCCGCGCAGAGCGCGCTGGCCAACGCCATGGTCTGCGTCGACGAGTGCCGCACGGTGCTGCTGCGCAACTTCGAGCTGATGCTCGAAAGCGCCCGTGCCGGCACCGCGCTGGCCATGCAGCTGCGGGTCAGGATGCGCTACGACTCGGCGCTGGTGGTCGAGCGCTGCGCCAAGGCGGTGGCCGAGCTGATGTTCAACAGCGGCGCATCGACCATCTTCCACGACCACCCGATCAACCGCGCCTTCCGCGACATCCACACCGGCCGCGCCCACGTGGCCAACAGCCCGGCCAAGTACGCCTGGAACCTGGGCGCGGTGAGCATGGGCCAGGACAGCACCGACTTCTTCCTCTGAACGCGCCGGGCGCTCACCGGTTTCGGCTAGTCCATTTGTGGGATTCGAGCGCCCGGGCAATGCCCGAGGATGTGATCAAGGCCGGGCTCCCGGCCACGTCTGCAGAACAACAAGGAAAGGCACATGAAATTCTCGCTGATATACGAAGCCCAGACCATCGATGCCAGCCGCGAGGGTGACCGCAAGATCTTCGATGACACCGTCGAGCAGGCGGTGCTGGCCGACCAGCTGGGCTTCGACACCTTCTGGTGCGTGGAGCACACCGCGCTGACCAACTACTCGCACATGTCCGCCCCCGAAACCATGCTGGCCTTCGTCGCCGGCAAGACCGAGCGCATCGGCATCGGCCATGGCGTGGTCTGCCTGCCGCCGGCGATGAACCACCCGGTGAAGGTGGCCGAGCGCATCGCCACCCTCGACCTGCTGTCCAAGGGCCGCGTGCATTTTGGCGTGGGCAAGGGCGGCACCCAGCAGGAGGCCGGCACCTTCGGCTACGACCTGGCGACCCTGCAGCCGCAGATCGACGAGGCCATGTACCTGATCCCGAAAATGTTCGTGCAGGACGAAATCGAGCACCACGGCGACTTCGTCAAGATCCCCAAGCGGCCGATCCACCCCAAGCCCTACCAGGACCCGCACCCACCGATGTACCTGGCCTGCACCAACACCGACTCGCTGAAGAACGCCGGTGGGCGCGGCATGGGCGCGCTGGTGCTGGGCTTCGGCGGCCCGGAGGAAATCGCCAAGAAGGTTGCGGTGTACCACGAGGCTTTCGACAACCGTGACGAGCGCAAGCAGGTGGGCTTTCGCCCCAACCGCCACATCGCCGCGCTGTGCCCGGCGATCGTCCTGGACGACAACGAGCAGGCCCGCCACATCGGTATCCGTGGCCAGCGCTACTTCATGGAGTCGCTGGGCTACTGGTACGGCGGCGGCGAGCGCCCGGACCCGGAAAAGTGGAAGGACGACACCTATGTCGATGGCAACGGCCAGGCGGTGATCAAGTCGCGCTTCGCCTCCGAGGAAGTGCGCGTCGATTTCTCCGACCCGACCATGGCGATGATGAACCCCAACCACGCCTACGGCACCGTCGAGGACTGCATCGGCTATGTGCAGCGGCTGATCGATGCCGGCGCCGACGAGATCCTGTTCATCTGCCAGATGGGCACCGTGCCGCAGTGGGCGCAGCTGGAGACCCTGCGCAACATCGGCGAGAAAGTCATCCCGCACTTCCGTAAACAGCAGTAACCAGACGAGGAGACGGCACATGGATATCCGTGGCCTGGGGTATGTCACCGTGCAATCGCGCGACCTGCAGCAATGGCGCCACTACGCCAGCCAGGTGCTGGGCATGATGGTGGTCGAGGACGCGTCCGGCGAGCGCCTGTTGCTGAAGATGGACGAGCGCCCTTACCGCATCCTGGTGCAGCACAGCACCCAGGATGGCTTCGGCGCCTGCGGCTGGGAGGTGGCCAGCCAGGCCGCCTTCGACCAGGCCGTGGCCGAGCTGCGCGCCGGCGGCGTGAGCGTGGAGCAGGGCGATGCCGGCCAGTGCGCCCAGCGCCGGGTCCAGGCGCTGGCGCTGTTCGCCGACCCGGACGGCAACCGCCACGAGCTGTACTGGGGGCCGAAGCAGGACTTTGCCCGCTTCGTCTCGCCGGTCGGCGTGCGTGGTTTCGTCAGCGACGCGCTGGGCATGGGCCACGTGGTGCTGCCGGCGCCAACCTTCGAACGCTGCCGCGATTTCTACGAGCAGCTGATGGGTCTTGGCCTCTCGGACCTGATGAAAGTGCGCTTCACCGCCGACCCGGCCGAGCCGGAAAAACGCATCCACTTCATGCACTGCAACAACGGCCGCCACCACTCCCTGGCGATCTTCGAATGCCCGGTGGCCAGCGGCTGCGTGCACCTGATGGTCGAGGTCGATGGCCTCGACGAAGTCGGCCGCGCCCTGGACCGCCTGCACGCCCACGGCGTGAAGCTGACTGCCACCCTCGGCCAGCACACCAACGACCAGATGATCTCCTTCTACATGCGCACGCCTTCGGGTTTCGACCTGGAATACGGCTGCGACGGGCTGGTGGTCGACTGGAGCCGCCACACGCCGTTCGAGAGCACCGTGGTCAGCCAGTGGGGCCATGACTTCAGCGTCGGCCGCCAATGAGGACAGTACCGATGGACAAACAGATGACCACCGCCCAGATGGTCGCCCAGCTGCACGACGGCATGACCCTCGGCATCGGTGGCTGGGGCCCGCGGCGCAAGCCGATGGCGCTGGTGCGCGAGATCCTGCGCTCTGGCCTCAAGGACCTGACCATCGTCGCCTACGGCGGCGCCGATGTCGGCATGCTGTGCGCCGCCGGCAAGGTGAAGAAGCTGGTGTTCGCCTTCGTCTCGCTGGATTTCATCCCCCTGGAGCCGCACTTTCGCAAGGCGCGCCAGGACGGCGCCATCGAGGTGATGGAAATCGACGAAGGCATGCTGTTGCTGGGCCTGCGCGCGGCGGCGATGAACGTGCCGTTCATCCCCACGGCCGTGGGCCTGGGCACCGACGTGCTGCGCTGCAACCCGGGCATCAAGCTGGTGGCCTCGCCTTATGCCGACGGCCGTGACTGGGTGGCCATGCCGGCGCTCAAGCTCGACGCCGCGCTGGTGCACGTGGACCGCGCCGATGCCCGTGGCGTCTGCCAGATCGCCGGCCCCGACCACTACATGGACGACCTGTTCGTACGGGCCGCGGCGCGCACCTATGTCACCTGCGACGAACTGGTGCCCAGCGACTGGTTCCATGCCGAGCCCTCGCGTGCACGGCAGGTGTTCTGGGAGCGCAACCTCACCACCGCGCTCGCCCATGTGCCGGGCGGCGCGCACCCCTCGTCCTGCGCGCCGCTGTATGGCTTCGACGTGCCGCACTTCAAGGATTACGCCGCCTCGGCGCAAAGCGAGCAGGCGTGGCAGGCCTATGTCGAGCGCTACGTGGGCTGCTCCCACGCCCAGTACCTGGAACGTTGCGGCGGCCTTGCGGCCATCCGCCAACTGCCCCTGCCGGTTTTCTAAGCGAGGAACGCCATGACCACCGCTAACACCTACAGCCTCGCCGAACTGATGATCTGCGCCGCCGCCCAGGCGTGGCGCGACGACGGCGAGGTGCTGGCCACCGGCATCGGCGTGATCCCGCGCCTGGCCGCGTCGCTGAGCATGCTCGACAGCAACCCCCAGCTGATGATGACCGACTCGGAAGCCTACCTGGTCGCCGAGCCGGTGCCGGTCGGGCCACGCAACGGCCATGAACCCAGACGCGACAGCTGGATGGGCTTCTCGCGGATTTTCGACAACGTCTGGAGCGGCAAGCGCCACGCCATGATCGGGCCGATCCAGGTCGACCGCTTCGGCCAGGCCAACCTCTCGTGCATCGGCGACTACCGCAAGCCCAAGTCGCAGATGCTCGGCGTGCGCGGCCTGCCGGGCAACTCCATCAGCCATGCCAACTCGTTCTACGTGCCCAGCCACAACCGCCGGGTGTTCGTCGAAGGCGAGTGCGACATGGTCTCGTCGGTGGGCTACAACCCGGCGCGCCTGGCCCGTGGCTGGGCACTGGAAGACATCGACATCCGCCTGATCGTCACCGACCTGTGCGTGCTGGACTTCCTCGGGCCCCGGCACCAGGTGCGGGTGCGCTCGCTGCACCCGGGGGTCAGCCTGGACGAGGTGCGCGACAACACAGGCTTTGCCCTGCATGTACCCGAGCAGGTGCCGCTCACCACGGCGCCCAGCGCGGCGCAGCTGCAACTGATCCAGCGGCTGGACCCCCATGGCCTGCGCGCCAGCCAGCTCAAGGGCAACCCGCCCGGCCAGCGCTGAGCCGCCGACGGCCAACACCTCGAACCGGAGTAGCAGCAATGAGCGAGCAACACAACACACACGCCGATGAGGTGGTGCTGTACGAAGTGCGGGGTGCGGTGGCCCTGGTGACCATGAACCGGCCCGAGTTCCACAACGCGCAGAACTCACGCATGACCTATGCCCTGGATGCGGCCTTCGCCCGCGCCTGCGCCGATGATGCGGTGAAGGCCATCGTGCTGCGTGGCGCGGGCAAGCACTTCTCGGCCGGCCACGACATCGGCACCCCGGGGCGCGACGTGGACCAGAGCTTCGACCGCGTCAGCCTGTGGTACGACCACGTCAACAAGCCCGGCGGCGAGTTTCTCTACGCCCGCGAACAGGAGGTGTACCTGGGCATGTGCCGGCGCTGGCGCGACATGCCCAAGCCGACCATCGCCATGGTCCAGGGCGCGTGCATTGCCGGCGGCCTGATGCTGGCCTGGGTCTGCGACCTGATCGTGGCCAGCGACGACGCCTGGTTCCGCGACCCGGTGGTGCGCATGGGCATCCCGGGGGTGGAATACTTCGCCCACGTGCACGAACTGAACCCGCGCATCGCCAAGGAATTCCTGCTGCTGGGCAACCCCATGCCGGCGGCCCGCGCCTACCAGATGGGCATGCTCAACCGGGTGGTGCCGCGCGAGCAGCTGGAGCAGCAAACCCTGGCCATGGCCGAGCAGCTGGCACAGATGCCGCGCCTGGGCCTGCAGCTGGCCAAGCAGGCGGTCAACAACGCCGAGGACCTGATGGGCAAGCGCGCCACCATGGACATGGTGTTCGGCCTGCACCACTTCGCCCATGCCCACAACGAATTGACCTGCGGCGACCGCCTGGGCGGCCACGACGCCCGCTCCATGGCCAGCGCCCAGCGTGAAACGGGGAGGGCGTGAGATGGCGGTGTCACTGCAGACGCGCCTGACCGCCTTGCTCGGTTGCCGCTACCCGATCGTCCAGACGGCCATGGGCTGGGTCGCCGACCCGCGCCTGGTGGCCGCCACCTGCAACGCCGGGGGCTTTGGCTTTCTCGCCGGGGCAACCATCGAGCCGCGGCAGATGGAGGCGGCGATCGTCGAGACCCGGCGCCTCACCGACCAGCCGTTCGGCGTCAACTTCCACATGTACCAGGCCAACGCCGCCGACATCGTCGAACTGGTGCTGCGCCACCAGGTGCGCGCCGTCAGCTACAGCCGCTCGCCGGGCAAGCAGATGGTCGCCCGCCTCAAGGACGCTGGCGTGGTCTGCATGCCCACCGTCGGCGCCCTCAAGCACGCGCAAAAAGCCGTGGAGATGGGCGCCGACGTGGTCACCGTGCAGGGCGGCGAGGGCGGTGGCCACACCGGCGCCGTGCCGACCGCAATGCTGCTGGGCCAGGTGCTCGATGCGGTGCAGGTGCCGGTGGTGGCCGCGGGCGGCTTCAAGGATGGCCGTGGTCTGGTGGCAGCCCTGGCCCAGGGCGCCGAGGGCATCGCCATGGGCACGCGCTTTCTGATGAGTGCCGAAAGCCCGGTGCCAGCGGCCACGCTGGCGCGTTACCTGGCGGTGCGTGACCCGGCCCAGGTGATCGTCAGCCGGGCCATCGATGGCATGCCGCAACGCATGATCCGCAACGAGCTGCTGGATGCGCTGGAGTCCGGCGGCAGCCTGCGCCGCTGGCTGCTGGCGCTGCGCAGCGGCCTGGCCTACCGCCGCCACACTGGCCTGGGCCTGGGCCAGCTGCTGGGCAGCGCGCTGAAGATGCGCCAGGGCGCCGGCTTGAGCGCCACCCAGAGCCTGATGGCCGCCAACGCACCGATGGTGATCCAGAAGGCCATGGTCGAAGGCCTGCCTGCCGAGGGCGTGCTGCCCGCCGGGCAAGTGGCCGCCGGCATCGACAGCCTGCCCCGCTGCGCCGAATTGATAGAGCAGATCGTCCAGGACGCCGAGCGCCACCTGGACGCGCTGTACCGCCGACTTTCCTGAGGGGGAATCCCGATGCAAGCATTCAGCGTCAACATCGACCAGGGCATCGCCGAGCTGGTGTTCGATCACCCGCCGGTCAATGCCTTCAACAGCCAGGGCTGGGCCGACATCGCCCGCACCCTGGAGGAGCTGGGCCGCAACGACAAGGTCCGGGTGATCGTCATCCGCGCCGAGGGCCGCGGCTTCTGCGCCGGGGTCGACATCAAGGAGCTGGCCGCCGACGCCAACTTGATCGTGGCGGTCAACAAGGGCAACTACGACACCTTCAAGGCCATCCACCGCAACCCGCTGCCGGTGATCGTCGCCGTGCACGGCTTCGTGCTGGGCGGCGGCATCGGCATCTGCGGCGCCGCCGACATCCTGGTGGCCGCCGACTGCGCCCGCTTCGGCGTGCCCGAGGTGGACCGTGGCGCCATGGGTGGCGGCGCGCACCTGCAGCGTTTGTTCCCGGTGCAGAAGGTGCGCCACATGTACTTCACCGGCGCCATGATCGACGCCGCCGAGGCCTACCGCCTGGGCGCCGTGGAGCGCGTGGTGCCGCGTGAGCAGCTGCGCGAGGCGGCGCTGCAGATCGCCGCGTCCATCGCCGGCAAGAGCGCGGCGATGATCCGCCTGGCCAAAGAGGCGCTCAACGGCATCGAGGACGGCAACCTCGAAGACAAGTACCGCCGCGAACAGGGCTTCACCCTGGAAGCGTACCGGGCCCAGGACTCCCAGGAAGCGCGCGACTCGTTCGTCGAGAAGCGCAGCGCCCAATTCAACGGCTGAGGGCGGACCATGGACCTGACCTACACCAAGGCCCAGCAGGCCTTTCGCGGCGAAGTGCGGGCCTGGCTCGCAGCCAACGTGCCTGCCGAGCCGCTGCCCTCGTTCGATACCGAGCAGGGTTTTGCCGCGCACCGCGCCTGGGAAGCGACCCTCAACCAGGGGCGCTGGGGCATGGTCACCTGGCCCACCCGCCTGGGTGGGCGTGGCTGCGACCTGATCGAGTGGCTGATCTTCGAGGAGGAGTACTACCGTGCCGGTGCCCCGGCGCGGGTCAACCAGAACGGCATCTTCCTGCTCGGCCCCACCCTGATGGAATACGGCAGCGAGGAGCAGAAGGCGCGCTTTCTGCCGCGCATGGCCACCGGCCAGGACATCTGGGCCCAGGGCTGGTCGGAGCCGGGCGCCGGCTCCGACATGGCGGCGATCCGCGCCAAGGCCGTGCGCGACGGCGACCACTACGTGCTCAACGGCCAGAAGACCTGGTCGACCCGCGCGGTCTGGGCCGACTGGGTGTTCTGCATCTTCCGCACCGACCCGGCTTCCCAGCGCCACCACGGCCTGACCTTCATCCTCGTGCCGCTGAACAGCCCCGGCATCACCGTGCGGCCGATCGCGCAGCTCAACGGCCTGCCGGGGTTCGCCGAAATCTTCTTCGACGACGTGCGCGTGCCGGCGCACAACGTGCTCGGTGGCGAGGGCATGGGCTGGCATGTGGCGATGTCCACCGCAGGCTTCGAGCGCGGGCTGATGCTGCGCTCGCCGGCACGCTTTCAGGAAACCGCGCGGCGCCTGGTGCAGCTGTACCAGGCCAACCGCCAGAGCGCCGACCGCGACCCGGCCATCGGCGAGGCGGTGATGCGCTGCTGGCTGGATGCCGAGGCCTACACCCAGCTCACCTACATGACCGCCTCGCAGCTGGTGAAGGGCGGGCGGATCGGGCCGGAGTCCTCGACCAACAAGATCTTCTGGTCGGAGCTGGACCTGCGCCTGCACGACACCGCCATGAGCATCCTCGGCCTGCGCGGCGAGCTGCTGCCCGAGGCCCCGGCGGCGGGCGATGTCGGCGCCTGGCTTGAGGGCTTCCTGTTCGCCCAGGCCGGGCCGATCTATGCCGGCACCAACGAGATCCAGCGCAACATCATTGCCGAGCGCATGCTCGGCATGCCGCGCGCCTGAGGAGCAGACCATGGACTTCAGTTTCAACAGCGACCAGCTGCTGTTCCAGGACAGCGTGCGCAGTTTCTTCATCAACGAGGTCACCCCCGAGCGCATTCGCGAGCTGTGGCAGACCGACAGCGGCCGTTGCGACCGGCTGTGGGGGCAGTTGGTCGAGCTGGGCCTCACCGCCCTGACCGTGCCCGAGCCTTACGGTGGCCTGGGCTTGGGGGCGCTGGACTGCGTGCTGCTGGCCCAGGAATGCGGCTATGCCGGGCTGCCCGAACCGCTGGTGGAAACCATGCTGGTGGCGGTGCCGCTGCTGGCCGAGCTGGGCCAGGCACACGAGGCGCTCAAGCAGGACTGGCTGGCCCGGGTGGCCGCAGGGCAAGCGCGGCTGGCGGTGTGCGAGCCGGGCAACCCGCTGGTCAGTGACGCCCATGTCGCCGACCTGCTGTTGCTCAGCCATGCCGGCGAACTGCATGCCGTGCCGCGTGCGGGCGTCGAGCTGGTGCGCAACGCCTCGCTGGACCCCAGCCGCCACCTGTACCAGGTGAGCTGGACGCCAACCGCCGCCACCTGCGTGGCCCGTGGCGATGAGGCCGCGCAGCTGCTGGCACGAGCCTTCGAGCGGGGCGCGCTGGGCTGCGCCGCGCAGCGCCTGGGGCTGGCCAAGCGCATGGTCGACCTGGCCGTGGACTACAGCTTCGAACGCAAGCAGTTCGGCAAGCCGATCGGCTCGTTCCAGGCGGTCAAGCACCTGATGGCCAACGTCGCGGTGCGCATCGAGTTCGCCAAGGGCCCGCTGTACCGCGCCGCCCATGCCGTGGCCCATGGCGAGGCGGCGCAGGCGCTGGCCGTGTCGCATGCCTGCCTGGCCACCTCGGAGGCGGCCTTGCTGGCGGCGCGCAACGCGATCCAGGCCCATGGCGCCATGGGCTACACCTGGGAAGTCGACCTGCAGATCTTCATGAAACGCGCCTGGGCCCTGGACAAGGCCTGGGGCGACCCGGCGCTGCACAAGGCGCGGGTACGCACCGCACTGTTCGAACAGGGGCTGGCGATTGGCGCCGGCGCCACTTTCTGATTGCCGATGCAGAGGTAGAGCATGCCTGAAGCCTATATCGTCGACGCCCTGCGCACGCCCACCGGGCGGCGCAAGGGTGGCCTGGCGCAGATCCACGCTGCCGACCTGGGCGGCCATGTGCTGCGGGCCCTGGTCGAACGCAATGCCATTCCCGACGACGACTACGACGATGTGATCTTCGGCTGCGTCGACACCATCGGCCCGCTGGCCGGCGACATCGCGCGCACCGCCTGGCTGGCCGCCGGGCTCAGCCAAGCCGTGCCGGGCACCACCATCGACCGCCAGTGCGGCTCGTCGCAGCAGGCGCTGCATTTTGCCGCCCAGGCGGTGATGAGCGGCACCCAGGACGTGGTGGTGGCAGGCGGTGTGCAGACCATGACGCAGATCCCGATTTCCTCGGCCATGACCGCCGCCGAGCCACTGGGCTTCAGCGACCCGTTCAGCGGCTCCGAGGGCTGGGTGCGCCGTTACGGCGCCACGCCGCCGACCCAGTTTCGCGCGGCGCAGATGATTGCCGAACGCTGGCAGCTCAGCCGCCAGGCCCTGGAGGCCTATGCGATGGAGTCCCATCGGCGGGCGTTGCGGGCCATCGAGCAGGGGTATTTTCGCCGCGAGATCGTGCCGCTGGCAGGCGTCGAGCATGACGAGACGCCGCGCCATACCAGCCTGCAGAAGATGGCCGAGCTCGACTACCTGTTCGGTTGCGACCGGGTCACCGCGGCGGTGTCGAGCCAGACCTGCGATGCGGCCAGTGCGCTGTTGATCGTTTCGCAGGCGGCGCTCAAACGCTACAACCTCACGCCGCGGGCACGCATCCACCACATGAGCGTGCGCGCCGACGACCCGGTGTGGATGCTCACCGCGCCAATCGCGGCCACCGAGTACGCGCTCAAGCGCGCCGGCATGCGCCTGGAGGACATCGACCGGGTGGAAATCAACGAAGCCTTCGCCTCGGTGGCCATGGCCTGGCTGCAGGAAACCGGCTACCCCCATGCCCAGACCAACGTCAACGGCGGCGCCATCGCCCTGGGCCATCCGCTGGGCGCCACGGGCACCCGGCTGATGTGCAGCCTGTTGCACGAACTGGAGCGCAGCGGCGGCCGCTATGGCCTGCAGACCATGTGCGAAGGCGGCGGCCAGGCCAACGTGACCATCATCGAACGCTTGTAGGAGAACACTATGGCAAGTTGCGAAAACCGCACCGTGATCATCACCGGTGCCGGCGGCGGGCTGGGCCGGGCCTATGCCCTGGCCTTCGCCGCAGAAGGCGCGAACGTGGTGGTCAACGACATCAACCGCGAAGCGGCCGAAGCGGTGGCGGCGCAGATCCGCGAGCACGGCGGGCAGGCCGTGGCCAACAGCAATGACATCACCGACTACGCCGATGCCGGGCTGATCCTGCAGGCGGCGCTGGGCGCCTTTGGCGGGCTCGATGTGGTGGTGAACAACGCCGGCATCTGCCGTGACCGCATGTTCGCCAGCCTCACCGAGGCCGACTGGGATGCGGTGGTGGCGGTGCACCTGAAGGGGCACTTCTGCCTGGCCAGCCACGCCGTGCGCTACTGGCGCGAGCAGGCCAAGCAGGGCGTGCAGGTGGATGCGCGGCTCATCAATACCAGCTCCGGCGCCGGGTTGCAGGGCTCGATCGGGCAATCCAACTACAGCGCGGCGAAGGGCGGGATCGCCGCGCTGACCCTGGTGCAGGCGGCGGAACTTGCGCGCTATGGCATCACAGTCAATGCCCTGGCCCCGGCGGCGCGCACCGGCATGACCGAGCAGGTGTTCGCCGAGGTGATGAAGCGGCCGGAGCAGGGGTTCGATTTTTTTGCGCCGGAGAACGTTGCGCCGGTGGTGGTGTGGCTGGGTTCGGCGGCGTCGGCGGGGGTCAGCGGGCAGTTGTTCGAGGTCGAGGGCGGGCGCCTGTCGATCGCCGACGGCTGGCGCCGTGGGCCGCAGCTGGATAACCACGGGCGCTGGGCGGTGGCCGAGGTGGGCGCTGCCGTGGCGCAACTGCTGCAACAGGCGGTGCCGGCGCAGAAGGTCTACGGCACCTGACGCCAGGTTTTGCGCTTGCTCCGCGGGCCGCATCACTTGCCAGGGTGATGCGGTTTTTTTTCTTGTGCCCGGGCCTGGGCCAAGGCCGCCCCTAGTCCGATTGGCCGATTCCACCCGGCCCGCAGCCGCCCACACTTCGCTCAACACCCGCCAGACGAGTAGAAGACGCCGCGATGGACTTTGCATTCACCGACGAGCAGGAAATGATCCGTGAATCGGCCGAGGGTTTGCTCGCCGATGTCTGCGACTGCGCCGCCGTGCGCGCGGCCATGGCCAGCCAAGCCGGCTACGACACCAACCTTTGGCAGCGCCTGTGCAGCGAGATGTACTGGCCTGCCATCCACATCCCCGAAGCCTATGGCGGCCTGGGCCTGGGCTATGTCGAGCTGGCGATTTTGCTCGAACAGATGGGCCGACGCCTGCTCTGTTCGCCGTTCTTCGCCACCGCCTGCCTGGCCACGCCGGCGCTGTTGCTGGCCGGCAGCGACGCGCAGAAACAGCGCTGGCTGCCGGCCATCGCCGAAGGCCGGGTGCGCGCCACCCTGGCCTGGGGCAGCGGCGGGGGCTGGTCGCAGGACGGCATCAGCGTGGCGGCCAAGGCCGAAGGCGAGGGCTATGTGCTCGACGGTGAATACGCCCAGGTCATCGACGGCCACAGTGCCGACCTGCTGGTGGTCGCGGCCTGGACGGCGCAGGGCGTCAACTTGTTCCTGGTCGAAGCGGGGCAGGTGGGCCTTGCGCGCCAGTGGCAACCGACCCTGGACCAGACCCGGCGCCTCGGGCGCATTCGCCTGGACCGCGTGTACGTTGGGCCCGAGGCCGTGCTCGATGCCTCCTGGGCGCTGTTGCAGCAGGTGCTGCGCCTGGCCTGCATTGGCCTTGCCGCCGAACAGGTCGGCGGTGCCCAGCAGGCGCTGGACCTGAGCGTTGCCTACCTGCAGGAACGCCAGCAGTTCGGCCGCCCGCTGGCCAGCTTCCAGGCCCTCAAGCACCGCGCCGCCGACATGATGCTGCAAGTCGAGTGCGCCCGTTCGGCCAGCTACTACGCGGCCTGCGTCGCCCAGGAAGCGCTGGACCCGGCCGGCGACCCGAAGGTCGCGAGCGAGTTGCCGCTGGCCGCGTCATTGGCCAAGGCCCAGTGTTCCCAGGCGTATTTCCACTGCGCCGCCGAGTCGATCCAGCTGCACGGCGGGGTCGGCTTTACCTGGGAGTACGACCCCCATCTGTATTTCAAGCGTGCCCGGGCCAGTGAAAGCTACCTCGGTGCGCCCGCCTGGCATCTGCAGCAGATCGCCAACCTGGTGATCAGGGAGCAAGCATGAAGATCGGTTTCAGTGAGCAGGACGAACACTTTCGCCAGGAGGTCGCCGGCTGGCTGGCCGAACACCTGTGCGGTGCGTTCGAGGCGCTGCGTTTTCGCGGCGGCCCGGGTGACGAGCACATGTTCGCGCCCGAGCGCAAAGCCTGGGAGCGCAAGCTCGCCGAGGGCGGCTGGACGTGCGTGGGCTGGGCCCCGGAGCATGGCGGGCGCGGGCTGTCGATCAGCCAGCAGGTGATCTTCCACGAGGAATATGCCCGCGCCGGCGGGCCAGGGCGCATGGGCCACATCGGCGAGGGCCTGGCCGGCCCGACCATTGCCGCTTTCGGCAGCGAAGATCAGAAGCGCCGCTTCCTGCCAGGTATCGTCGCCGGCACCACGTTCTGGTGCCAGGGCTATTCGGAGCCGGGCGCCGGCTCCGACCTTGCGGCGGTGAAGACCCGCGCCGCCCAGGATGCCAATGGCGACTGGCTGATCAACGGCCAGAAGGTCTGGACCTCGCTGGCCCACGAGTCCGACTGGTGCTTCGTGCTGGCCCGCACCGAGCCTGGCAGCGTCGGCCATCATGGCCTGTCGTTCCTGCTGGTGCCGATGGACCAGCCGGGCATCAGCGTGCGCCCCATCGAGCAGATGACCGGCACCTCGGAATTCAACGAAGTGTTCTTCGACGGTGCCCGCACCGAGGCTGCGAACATCGTCGGCCAGCCTGGCGAAGGCTGGAAGATCGCCATGGCATTGCTTGGCTTCGAGCGCGGGGTGTCCACCCTGGGCCAGCAGATGCAGTTTCACAACGAGCTGGACGAGATCATCGCCATCGCCCGAGCCAATGGCGCCGACCGCGACCCGCAGTTGCGCCTGCGCCTGGCCGAGGCCTGGTGCGGCCTGCGCATCCTGCGCTACAACTCGCTGCGCATGCTCTCCGGGCCGCAGGACGGCTCACTGCGCCGCGAGGCGACCATCTACAAGCTGAACTGGTCGAGCTGGCACGCAAGCCTGGGCAAGCTCGCCATGGACGTGCTCGGGCCCGAGGCCGAGCTGCTCGACGCTGCGCCCTACCAGCTCAGCCGCCTGCAGTCGCTGTACCTGTTCAGCCGCGCCGACACCCTCTACGGCGGCAGCAACGAGATCCAGCGCAACATCATCGCCGAACGCGCCCTGGGCATGCCCCGGGAGCCGCGCGTGCGCACCTGATCGAAGGAGTTTCCTGCATGACTGTTCCCAACTATGTTGCGGGCCATGGCCTGCTGCGCGGCAAGTCGGTGCTGATCACCGCGGCCGCCGGTTCCGGCATCGGCTATTCGGCTGCGCTGCGCGCCGCCGAGGAGGGCTGCCGGGCGCTGATGATCAGCGATATCCACGAAGGCCGGCTGCACGAGGCCGTGGCGCGCATCCGCGAAGCCACCGCGCTGCAGGCGGTGCACGGGCACGTGTGCAACGTCACCGACGAAGCGCAGGTGCGCGACCTGGTCAGCGCCGCCGAGCGTGAGCTGGGCGGTGTCGATGTGCTGATCAACAACGCAGGCCTGGGCGGCTCTCGGGCCCTGGTGGAAATGCCGGACGAAGAGTGGCAGCGGGTGCTCGACGTGACCCTCACCGGCACCATGCGCATGACCCGGGCCATGCTGCCGCACATGATGGCGCGCCGCGCCGGGGTGATTGTCAACAACGCCTCGGTGCTGGGCTGGCGGGCGCAGAAACAGCAGGCCCACTACGCCGCGGCCAAGGCCGGGGTGATGGCGCTGACCCGCTGCTCGGCGCTGGAAGCGGCCGAACATGGCATCCGCATCAATGCGGTGAGCCCAAGCATCGCCATGCATGACTTTCTCGCACGCTCCGCGCCCCAGGCGGTGCTCGACCAGCTGGCCGCAGGCGAGGCCTTTGGCCGTGCTGCCCAGGTGTGGGAAGTGGCCAACGTGATGATGTTCCTGGCCAGCGACTACAGCTCGTACATGACCGGCGAAGTGCTGTCGGTCTCCAGCCAGAGGGCTTGAGCATGCCGCGTATTTTCCAAACGCCTGCTGCGCTGCACGAGGCGCAGGGGCAGGAGCTGGGCAAGAGCGAGTGGCTGCTGGTGGACCAGGCGCGCATCGACCTGTTCGCCGAGGCGAGTGGCGACCACCAGTGGATTCACGTGGATGCCGAGCGCGCCGCCCAGGGGCCGTTCGGCGCCTGCATCGCCCATGGCTACCTGAGCCTGGCGCTGGTCAACCTGTTTCTGCCGCAGATCGTCGAGGTGCGTGGCATTGCCATGGGCGTGAACTACGGCTGCGAGCGGGTGCGCTTCCCGTCGGTGGTGCGCGTGGGCGCGCGGGTGCGCGGCAGCGCCACCTTGCTGTCCACCGAGGCGGTGGGCGAGGGCGTGCAGGCGTTGATCCGCGTCAGCGTCGAAATCGAAGGCCAGGACCGGCCCGGCTGTGTGGTCGACACCATCAGCCGCTACTACCCGAACTGAGGAATCGAGCATGAACGAAGCAGTGATCGTTGCCACGGCGCGCACGCCCATTGGCAAAGCCTTTCGCGGTGCCTTCAACGACACCGAGGCGCCGACCCTGGGCGGCCATGTGGTGGCCGAGGCGGTACGCCGCGCCGGCATCGCGCCGGAGGAAGTGGAGGATGTGATCATCGGCGCCGCCGCCCAGCAAGGCACCCAGGCCTATAACCTGGGGCGCCTGTGCGCCACGGCGGCCGGGCTGCCGGCGCAGGTCGCCGGCATGGCGGTGGAGCGCCAGTGCGCCTCGGGGTTGATGAGCATTGCCATCGCCGCCAAGGGCATCGTCTGCAACGAGCTCGACATTGCCGTGGCCGGTGGCCTGGAGTCGATCTCGCTGGTGCAGAACAAGCACAAGAACCTCTACCGCCTGCAGTCTGGCCTGGTGCTGGAGCGCGACCCTAGCGCCTACATTCCGATGATCGAGACTGCCGAGATCGTCGCCCAGCGCTACGGCATCAGCCGCGAGGAGCAGGATGCCTACAGCCTGCAAAGCCAGCTGCGCACCGCCCAGGCGCAACAGGCCGGGCTGTTCGACCAGGAGCTGGCGCCGCTGCTCACCCACAAGCTGCTGCTGGACAAGGCCAGCGGCGAGAGCCGGCACGAGCCGGTGACCTTGCGCCAGGACGAGTGCAACCGCCCCGACACCAGCGCCGCCAGCCTGGCTGCACTGGAGCCGGTGTGGGGCGGTGGGCAGTGGACCGGCGCCGGGCGCTTCATCACCGCGGGCAACGCCTCGCAGTTGTCGGACGGCGCCTCGGCGGCGGTGCTGATGAATGCACGCCTGGCCGAGCAGCGCGGGTTGCAGCCGCTGGGCATCTATCGCGGCCTGGCAGTGGCGGGGTGCAAGGCGGACGAGATGGGCATCGGGCCGGTGTATGCCATTCCCAAGCTGCTCAAGCGCCATGGCTTGAAGGTTCAGGACATCGGCCTGTGGGAGCTGAACGAGGCGTTCGCCTGCCAGGTGCTGTATTGCCGGGACACCTTGGGCATCGATGACGACCGGCTCAATGTGAACGGCGGCGCCATCGCCATTGGCCACCCGTTTGGCATGTCCGGGTCGCGGATGGTCGGGCATGCGCTGATCGAGGGCAAGCGCCGCGGCGTGCGCTATGTGGTGGTGAGCATGTGCATTGGTGGCGGCATGGGTGCTGCCGCGCTGTTCGAGGTGGCCTGAGATGGGCGTGCCGACGGCGCAGCAGGTTCAGGTGCTGATGCAGCGCTACGTGGCGCTGGTGGATGCCGGGGATATCGACGGCATCCTGGCGCTGTATGCCGAAGATGCCACGGTTGAGGACCCGGTTGGCACGGCGCCGCTGCAGGGGATCGCGGCCATTGCCGCGTTCTACCGCCAGGGGCTTGGGGCCATGCAGGTGTCGGCGGCGCTGACTGGGCCGGTGCGGGCGACCTGCGATGGGCAGGGCGCGGTGCCGTTTCGCGTGGTGTTTGGTGGGCGTGCGCTGGATGTGATCGATGTGATGGCGTTTGATGAGCGGGGGTTGATCCGCAGCATGAAGGCGTATTGGAGTGAGGTTAACGTCGGGGCGCAATGAGCTCGCTGCTTGGGGGGATTTGAGGGCCCTATCGCCGGCAAGCCGGCTCCCACAGGTACGTCACTATTCTTGAGGGCAGCGGGGTGTAAAGGACCCTATCGCTGGCAAGTCAGCTTCCACAGATACACCACTGTTCTCGAGGGCAGCGGGGTACTTGTGGGAGCTGGCTTGCCAGCGATAGGGCCAGCCCAGGCAAAAGCGATTTCATATCGCACTGCCGTCAACCCTGCAGGTCCTTGTTCTGCGTGCGCCCACTCTCGTAATAGGCCTTGAGGTTTTCACCAATCTCCCGCACCACCTTGTCGAACGCCCGGCCCAGCAGCCATTCGGCCAGGCGCCCGCCGCGCAGTCGGTAATGCAGGCTGGTGCTGATTCTGCAGCTAGCCCCCGAGCCCTCCAGCCAATACCTGAAACTGGCCTGGCGAAACGGAAACGGCGCGCCGGCATTGCCCTTGTGCAACACCAGCACGAACCCTGCGCCGTCCTCCCACTGCACCACGCTCTCATCCAGCCACTGCCCACCCTTGCGCATGACCCGGCGGCTGGCGCCCATGCCCTCGCGGGCGCCGGGGTGGAACTGGCTGCCGGTCAACCCCGGCACATAGTGCGGGGCCAGGCTGAGGTCGCGCAGCTTGCTCCAGGCCTGGTCGCGGGTCAGGTTCAGGGCCACGGTGTGGCGAGCGATGCGGTTCATGTGCAATCTCCAGGTTCAGTGGGCATCCGCCGCATCGAGAAATGCCGGGCGTTCACCGCCGCCGTGCACGGCCAGGTCGGCGCCGCTGACGTAGCGGGCCAGGGGCGAGGCGAGGTAGAGGCAAGTGTCGCCGATGTCGTCAGGCTCGGCCAGGCGGCCCAGGGGGATGGTCGCCGCCACCTGGGCCACGGCCTGGTCGTCGCCGTAGTGCAGGCCGGCCTGTTCGGTGAGGATCAGCCCGGCAGTCACCGCATTGACCCGCACCTTCGGTGCCCATTCCACGGCCAGCGAGCGGGTGAGGTTGAGCAGCCCGGCCTTGGCGGCGCCATAGGCGGCGGTGCCGGGGGAAGGGCGGGTGGCGCTGACGCTGCAGATGTTGATGATGCTGCCGCCCTCGGGCTGTGCCTGCATCACCCGGTTGGCCAGCTGGCAGAGGTTGAGCGGGGCCAGCAGGTTGAGGCGGATGATCGACTCGGAGAAGCGCGGCGAGGCACTGGCCGCATCGGCATAAGGCGCGCCCCCGGCATTGTTCACCAGCACATCGAGGCGGCCGAAGCGTTCCAGGATGCCGCTCATCAAGCGCTCCAGCTGCTCCACATCGCGCACGTCGCAGGGCAAAAACAGCGCCTCGCGGCCAGCGCGCGCCGGCAGCCGCTCCGGGGCCTGGCGGCCGCAGATCACCACGTGGGCGCCGCACTCCAGGAATCGCCGGCTGATGCCTCTGCCCACGCCCTTGCCACCGCCGGTGACCAGGACGACTTTGTCGTGAAAACTCAAGGGGTCGTGCATGGGGAAGCCTTGTCGTCAGGGAAATGCCCCGATCCTAGGCGCCGCTGCGGCTCGGGCCTACGTCCAAAGGGACTATTGCCCCCGCGTAGTCCTCTCGGACGATGTTGCGCCGCAGCCCCCTCTGAATAATTCCGGCACAACAATGAGCCGGGAGGTTTCCCCATGGGCGCACCAGCGCAAGGGCACAAGGTCACGCTAGCCAGCGGCCTGCAGCTGCACTACCACGACACAGGCATAGGCGAGCCGGTCGTCTTCATCCACGGCAGCGGCCCCGGCGCCAGCGGGCACAGCAATTTCAAGCACAACTACCCGGCCTTCGCCGCCGCCGGCCACCGCGTCATCGTGCCCGACCTGCCTGGTTACGGGGCGTCCGACAAGCCGCTGAGCGACTACACCCTGGACTTTTTCGTCGACGCCCTGCTGGGCCTGCTCGACGCCCTGGACCTCCAGCGCTGCACCCTGGTGGGCAACTCCCTGGGCGGCGCCATCGCCATCGCCATCGCCTTGCGCCACCCCGAGCGGGTCACCCGCCTGGTGCTGATGGCCCCCGGCGGGCTGATGGACAAGGCCCAGTACTACCTGCAGATGGAAGGCATCCAGCGCATGGCCGCCGCGTTCGCCAGCGGTGAGCTGCGCGATGCCAGCGGCATGAAGCGCCTGCTCAGCCTGCAACTGTTCGACCCGGCGCTGATCGACGACGAAACCGTGGCCGAGCGCGTGGCGGTGGTCGCCGAGCAGCCCCCTTGCGTGCTCTCGACCATGGACGTGCCGAACATGGCCGAGCAGGTGGCGCAGCTGGCCTGCCCGATCCTCGGCTTCTGGGGCATGGACGACAAGTTCTGCCCGGCCTCCGGCGCGCAGACGCTGATGCAGGCCTGCCAGCGCATCCGCTTCGTGCTGCTGAGCGAGTGCGGCCACTGGGTGATGGTAGAGCACCGCGAGCTGTTCAACCGCGAGTGCCTGGCGTTTCTCGCGGAGGGCCGGCCATGACCGCGCAGCTTCGCCAGCACTACGGCGACGAGCTCTACCAGGCCCTGACCGAGGGCCAGACCCTGGCGCCGTTGACCGAACGCTGGCCAGACATGACCCTCGAGGATGCCTACCACATCTCCCTGCACAGCATGCAGCGCCGGGTGGCCGCCGGCGACCGGGTGATCGGCAAGAAGATCGGCGTCACCTCGGCCGCCGTGCAGCGCATGCTCGACGTGCACCAGCCGGACTTCGGCTTCATCACCCGCAGCATGGCCTTCGACGACGGTGCCGACATTTCCCTGGCCGAACAGCGCCTGATCCAGCCACGCGCCGAAGGCGAGATCGCCTTCGTGCTCAAGCACGACCTGGCCGGCCCCGGTGTGACTGAGGCCGATGTACTGGCGGCGACCGACTACGTGAGCGCCTGTTTCGAGATCGTCGATTCGCGCATTCACGGCTGGCGCATCCGCATCCAGGACACGGTGGCCGACAACGCCTCCTGCGGCGTGTTCGTGCTCGGCAACCAGCGCATCGACCCACGCACCCTCGACCTGCCCAACCTGCACATGCGCGTGTCGAAGAACGGCCAGCCCCTGAGCGAGGGCCTGGGCTCGGCCGTGCAGGGCAACCCGCTGACCGCGGTCGCCTGGCTGGCCAACACCCTCGGCGCCTTCGGCATCCCCTTCAAGGCCGGCGAGGTGATTCTCTCCGGTTCGCTGGTGCCGCTGGAGCCGGTGCAGGCCGGCGACCAGTTTTTCCTGACCATCGACGGCCTGGGCAGCGCCCAGGTGTCCTTCCGTGCCTGACCAAGGAGCAAGGCCATGAGCCAGAAACTGAAAGCGGCCATTATCGGCCCGGGAAACATCGGCACCGACCTGCTGATGAAAATGCTGCGCTCCGAATGGATCGAACCGGTGTGGATGGTCGGCGTCGACCCTGAGTCCGAAGGCCTCAAGCGCGCCCGCGAGATGGGCGTGAAGACCACCGCCGCAGGCCTCGACGGCCTGCTGCCGCACGTGCTGGACGACGATATCCGCATCGCCTTCGATGCCACCTCGGCCTACGCCCATGCCCGCAACAGCGAAAAGCTCAATGCGCTGGGCGTGGTCATGATCGACCTCACCCCGGCGGCCATCGGCCCGTTCTGCGTGCCGCCGGTCAACCTCAAGGCGCATGCCGCGCAGCTTGCGATGAACGTCAACATGGTCACCTGCGGCGGCCAGGCGACCATCCCCATGGTCGCGGCGGTGTCGCGCATCCAGTCGGTGGCCTATGGCGAGATCGTCGCCACGGTGTCCTCGCGCTCGGTGGGGCCGGGCACGCGGCAGAACATCGACGAGTTCACCCGCACCACCGCAGGGGCGGTGGAAAGCATCGGCCGCGCGCGGCGCGGCAAGGCCATCATCGTCATCAACCCGGCCGAGCCGCCGCTGATGATGCGCGACACCATCCACTGCCTGACCGACGACACCCCGGACCAGGACGCCATCCGCGCCTCGGTGCTGAGCATGGTCAGCGAAGTGCAGCGCTACGTGCCCGGCTACAAGCTGGTCAACGGCCCGGTGTTCGACGGCAACCAGGTGTCGATTTTCATCGAGGTGGAGGGCCTGGGCGACTTCCTGCCCAAGTCGGCCGGCAACCTCGACATCATGACCGCCGCCGGCCTGCGCACCGCCGAGATGTTCGCCGAAGAAGCCCACAAGGGCGCCCTGCAATTGCCCGCCCGTTGAGGAGAGTGACCATGAACCTGCAAGGCAAGAACGTGCTGCTGCACGACATGAGCCTGCGTGACGGCATGCATGCCAAGCGTCACCAGATCAGCATCAAACAGATGGTCGAGGTGGCCACCGGGCTGGACGCGGCCGGCGTGCCGCTGATCGAGATCACCCACGGCGATGGCCTGGGCGGCGCCTCGTTGAACTACGGCTTGCCGGCGCACAGCGACGAGGAATACTTCAGCGCGGTGATTCCACGGCTCAAGCAGGCCAAGGTTTCGGCCCTGCTGCTGCCGGGCATCGGCACCCTCGACCACCTGAAGATGGCCCATGAGCACGGCGTTTCGACCATCCGCGTGGCCACCCACTGCACCGAGGCCGACGTGTCCGGCCAGCACATCGGCATGGCGGCGAAGATGGGCCTGGACACCGTGGGCTTCTTGATGATGGCGCACATGGTCAGCGCCGATAAGCTGCTGGAACAGGCGCGCCTGATGCAGAGCTATGGCGCCAACTGCATCTACTGCACCGATTCGGCAGGCTACATGCTGCCCGATGAAGTGAGCGAGAAGATCGCTGTGCTGCGCGCGGGCCTGGAGCCGGGGGTTGAGGTGGGCTTTCATGGCCATCACAACCTGGGCATGGCCATTGCCAACTCATTGGCGGCGATCGAGGCGGGCGCGGCGCGCATCGACGGTTCGGTCGCAGGGCTGGGCGCCGGGGCCGGCAACACGCCGCTGGAGGTGTTCGTCGCCGTGCTCGAGCGCATGGGCGTGCACAGCGGCGTGGACCTGTACCGGATCATGGATGTGGCCGAGGACCGCGTGGTGCCGATGATGGACCAGCCGATCCGCCTGGACCGCGATGCCCTGACCCTGGGCTACGCCGGGGTGTACAGCTCGTTCCTGCTGTTTGCCAAGCGTGCCCAGCTCAAGTACGGCGTGCCGGCCCGTGAGCTGCTGGTGGAGTTGGGGCGCCGCGGCACGGTGGGTGGGCAGGAAGACATGATCGAGGACCTGGCCCTGACCCTGTCGCGTGCGCGCGGGGTGCTGCCAACCTGAGGCGGGCGTTCGCTGGCGTCAGCTACGCTGCGCCAGCACCCCCATGGCCATGAAGATTGCCGCGATCGCCCGCGCTTCGTGCAGCTCGCCGCTGGCGACCAGGGCGGGGATCTGCGCCATCGGCAGGGTCAGGCATTCCAGAGGCTCGGGCTCATCGCCGGCCAGCCGGGTGCACGGGCTGAGCTGTTCGGCCAGCACCACCCGGCAGCGATGGCCCAGGTGGCCAGGCGCCAAGGTCAGGTCGCCCAGTTCGGTCAGCCGCGCACTGCGCAACCCCACCTCTTCGCCAAGCTCGCGCTGCGCCGCCTGCAGGTAGCTTTCGCCAGCCTCGGCGCCGCCCTTGGGCAGGCCGAGCAGGGTGCCTTCCACCCCCACCGCGTACTCGCGGACCATCAGCACATGCTGGGGGTCTGGCATTGCCACCAGCAGCACCGAGCGGTAACCGGTGCCGTTGAGGCGCTCGTAGATGCGGCGCTGGCCATTGCTGAACTGCAGGTGCAGCGCTTCGATCTGGAAATGGCTGCTCTTGGCCAGCAGCTCGGTCTTGAGGATGGTAGGGCTCTGGCGCATGGGGCGGGCCTCTGGCGACGGTAAGCGACAGGCCTACTATGGCGCGGCCAGGGGGGGCTGCCATCGTCCGGGCGGACGATGGCAGCCTGGGCTCAGCCGAGGGTGGCGACGCTGCGCAAGATCAGCCGCACCAGCATGGTCTGGCGGGTGACGCCGGTCTTGGAGAAGGTCGAGCGCAGGTGCGCGCGCGAGGTGTTGCGGCTGATGCCCAGTTCCTCGGAGGCTTCGTCGAGGGTCAGGCCGTTGGCCAGGAGCATGGCCAGCTGGGTTTCCGCCGGGGTGAAGTCGAACAGGGCGCGGACGATTTCCTGGGGGGCGGAGCTCTGCTGCTCCGGGTCGCTGATGAAGATCACCACGGCGGGGCATTGCTTGCCCTCGCTCCAGGCCGCCAGCGGCACCGAGCGCACGATGATGCCAAGGTCGGCACGGCCGGACGGGCGGGTGACGCGCATGGCCTCGACCACCGTGGCCTGGTTGCCCTTCTGCGAGAGCATGGCCTGGCGCACCAGGCGGCGAAACTCCTGGGTGTCGCGGGCGCTGCCGACCTGCAGGCCATCGTTGACCTGCTTGATGCCGTCCTTCTCCTGCAGCAGCCGTTCGGCCACCTGGTTGGTCTGCAGCACCTTGCCGGTTTCGTCGAGGATGATGGTGCCCACGGCCATCTGGTCGACCGCGCCGGCATACAGGTTGCGTTCGATCTCGATGCGGTTGAGCTGCATGTGCACCTTGATCGATTGCTCAAGGTGCGGGATGAAGCGCGCCAGCAGGGTTTTTTCGGCGCTGACGAAGGGTGGGTCGTCGCGCCCGCGGCTGATGCGCAGGCGGCACTGGGCGCCGTCGCTGGTGTTGATGTCCACGCCAAGAATGTGGAACACATCCACCGGCTCGAGGAAGTTGCGAAAGAATTCCGATTGCCGCAGCTCGGCCTCCGGCAGGTAGTCGCTCAGGGCCACGACCTCGCTGTTGGGCAGCCCGATGAACGGGTCGAGGGCGTAGAAGTGCTTGTTGTAGGAGTTGGTGGCTTCGCTGGAGGTGCCGTTGGTGCTGACCATCAGGCCATCCACCTGGCTGCTGGGTGGGCGCAGGATGAAGGTGACGTACTTGCTGTCGAGGAGCCGATTGAGCTGGTTGAGGAAGGTGACCCAGGGGATGTTTTCCATGGGGCCCTGATAGAGCTGACCGACCAGCTCGCTGAAGTCTTCCAGGGTGAGACTCTGCATGAAGGCGTACCGTTTATTATTATTAGCACTGGCGTCGGCGAGCATAAACGGTGTCCTTGTTTACGCGCAATGTCCTGTTACAGGCCCGATCAGCGGTCGTTTCGTAGCGCTGACCGGGTGCCAGGGGGCAGCTGTCAGGCGCGCTCGGCGCCACACACAGCAAAGTGCTTGCGGGTACGGGTTTCGTCGCCAATCAGCGCAATATCGGTGTAGAACTGCTCGTACCAGCGGCGCAGCTGGTACACCGGGCCGTCGCCGTCGCACAGCAGCGGGTTGTCGACGCGGGTCTTGCTGTGCCAGATCGCCACATCCTCGTAGAAGGCTGCCTGGGCCTGGGCGACATAGGCCTTGGCGATGGCCTGGTTGTCTTCTTCGCTCAGCCCCGGGATCTTCTTCACCAGCACGCCATAGCGCAGGGTGAAGCTGTTCAGATCGATCGGCACGTGGCAGTTGAGTAGCACCGAATGGATCGGCTGGTCGCCCATGGCGCCGGTCATTTCGGTGATCTGGTAGGCCGGGCCGTAGTAGGTGGCGACGGTGCTCAGCACGCTGTCACCGGAAAGCCGTGCACTGCGTGCACGCATGATCTGGGTGGCGGTGTGGCCTTCGAAGACGTTGCTGAAGGCATCGATCGGCGCGCCGTGCACGGTGTCGAAGTGGGCCATGTCGGCGATGTTGTCGATCAGCTCGCGGCAGTTGGTGTCGATTTTCAGCTCGGCGATTTCCCACGATGCCCATTGCGCGTCGTGGCAGGCATCGATGCGCGGGATGGCCTGTTCGGCGATCGGCGCGTTGCCTTCGGGGTCGTTCCACACGAACAGCAGGTGGTTCTGCTCCATGATCGGCCAGCGCTTGACCTTGGCCCGCGGCGGGATGCGCTTGGCGTAGGGGATGTCGTCGCACACGCCGTCGGCGTTCCAGCGCCAGCCGTGGAACGGGCAGCGGATGGCGTTGCCTTCGACGCAGCCGGTGCTCAGGTCGGCGCCCATGTGCGGGCAGTAGCCGTCGAGAATGTTCAGTTGGCCGTCCTCGCCCTGGAAGGCCACCAGGCGTGTGCCGAACACGTCCAGGCGGTGGGCCTTGCCGTCGCGGTAGTCGGCGGCCAGGCCCAGGCAGTGCCAGCCGCGCGCGTAGCGGTCCTCCAGCAGCTTGGCTTCGATGCGGTGCAGTGTGCTCATGTTGTTGTTCTCCGGTTCTTCTCAGGGCCGCACAGGCGGCGCGGCCGACGGTACGGTGCACCCAAGCGATTCTGCCGCGCGTGGCGGGGCGGTCATCGTCTGAACGGACGATGGCCGCCGACAGCAGGGCCGATTTACTGGCAGCCATCAGCCAGTGGCAGGAGAACGTGATGGCGGGACGGGTAGCAGTGATCACCGGTGCGGCCAGCGGCATTGGCCGCGGGCTGGCCGAGCATGCGGCGCAGCTGGGCCTGCGCCTGGTGCTGGCGGATGTCGATGCGCCGCGCCTGATGGCGCTGGCCGCGCAGTTGCAGGGGCAGGGCGCCGAGGTGCTGGCGCGGGTGACCAACGTGGGCGACGCCGAGCAGATGGCGCAGCTGCGCGAGGCGGCCCTGGCGCGCTTTGCCGGCGTCGACCTGCTGTTCAACAACGCCGGCGTGATGCAGACCGGCTACAGCTGGGAAATCGACGCCGGGCAGTGGCAGCGCATCCTCGACATCAACCTGCGTGGGGTGATCAACGGCATCCGCTGTTTCATGCCCTTGCTGCTCGAGCAGGGGCGCCCGGCCCACGTGGTCAATACCGCGTCGCTGGCGGGGCTGGTGTGCAGCCCGTTGATGGCGCCGTACACCGTGACCAAGCAGGCCGTGGTGGCGCTGAGCGAAACCCTGCATTACGAGCTGGCCCAGCGGGGTGCGCAGGTTTCGGTGTCGGTGCTCTGCCCGGGCGCGGTGGCCAGCGCCATCATGGACTCCGACCCGGTCGAGGCCGGCCCGGCAGCGTCGTTCAGCGCCGCGCTCGACAGCAGCATTCGCGCCGGCATGAACCCGCGCGAGCTGGCCGCGCTGGTGTTCCAGGCCGTGGATGAAAAGCGCTTCTGGATCCTGCCGCACAAGGCGTTCAAACCAGCCCTGGAGCGGCGCCTGCGCAGCGTGCTCGACGAAACCAACCCGACTTTCGCCATGCCCGAACTCGAAGGGGACAACCATGCCGCTCGATAACCAGATTGCCGCCGTACTGCAGGGTTTCAGCGCCCAGGGCGAGCCCGATTACGCCACCCTCGATGCCTGCCAGTACCGCCTGTATGCCGACAACCTGATGCCGCCCTTGCCAGGTGCGGGCATGGCCGAAGTGCGCGATATCGAAGTGGGCGGCGCCCAGGGCATGCTCGCCGCGCGCCTGTACCGCCCGCTGGCGCGCGACGGCCTGCCCTTGCTGGTGTTCTTCCATGGCGGCGGTTTCGTGATCGGCAACCTCGACACCCACGACAACCTGTGCCGGACGCTGGCGCTGCAGACGGGTGCGGTGGTGGTGTCGGTGGCCTATCGCCTGGCACCGCAGGCGCGCTTCCCGGCAGCGCCGCACGACTGCTACGCCGCGACCCGGTGGCTGGTGGAGCATGCCCAAGGGTTGGGTGTGGACGCCGGCCGCCTGGCGGTGGCCGGCGACAGCGCCGGTGGCAACCTGGCCATCGCCGTCTGTCGCCTGGCCCGTGAGCAGGGAGGGCCGGCGATCCGCCACCAGTGCCTGTTCTATCCGGTGACCGATGCCGCGTGCGCCAGCGCGTCCTACGCCCAGTTCGCCGAGGGTTACCTGTTGTCGCGGGCCATGATGGGCTGGTTCTGGGGGCAGTACCTGGCGCATCCGCAACACGCTGAAGACCCCCTGGCTTCGCCGCTGCGCGACGACAACCTCCAGGGCCTGCCGGCCACCACCTTGCTCAGCGCCGAATACGACCCGCTGCGCGACGAAGGCGAGGCCTTTGCCGAACGCCTGCAGGCGGCCGGGGTGAGCGTGCGCCTGCAGCGCTGCGACGGCATGGTGCACGGCTTCATCAGCCTGGCGCCTTTTGTCGACGCCGCCGCGCAGGCCTTGCAGGGCGCCGCTGCGGACCTGCGCCGAGCACTGGGTTGAGGCCCGCCGGCCTCGTCCGTTTGGACGAAGCCGGCGGGCGGCGGCGGTTCTAGGCTGGCAGCTCACCCTCGTTGCGTTTAAAGGCATGGCCATGAAAACAAGAAAAGTTTGCCTGACCCTGATCGTTTCTGCCTTCGTCGCGGCCTATGTGTCGGCGATGGTCAAACCCTTGCCCCAGCGCATGGCCTTCTACTGCCAGCCTGGCTATCAGTCGTGCTACATGCCGGCGCTCGGGGCCATGCGCTTGTTGCCTTGAGCAACCGCAGCCGCCGGGCCGGCCTGCAATCGTCGCAATCGCGGCCGGTGGCCGCTCATGGAGAAGGGCATCAATGAACAATGACAACACCCATTCCGTGCGCTGGGATGCCGCCTACGACGTGGTCGTGGTCGGCTCCGGCGCCGGCGCCATGACCGCGGCGCTGCGCGCCCATGACCACGGCCTGTCGGTGCTGATGGTGGAAAAGGCCGCCGAGTACGGCGGCACCACGGCGATCTCCGGCGGCGGCATCTGGGTGCCCTGCAACGCGCAGATCGAAGGCCTGGGCGGCAGCGATTCACCCGAGCAGGCGCGGGCTTACCTGCGCGCCACGGTTGGCGAGGACTACGACCCCGCCCGCATCGACGCCTACCTGGAACACGGCCCGAGGATGGTCGGCTACCTGGCCGCCCGGGCCCAGACGCACTTTCACGCCGTTGCGCGTTACCCCGACTATTACCCCGAGCGCGAAGGCGGCAAGCCGGGCTACCGCACCATGGAGCCGGCCGTCTTCGATGCGGCCCGCCTGGGCGATGAATTCCAGCGCCTGCGCGCCTCGTCGCCAGCCACCCTGATCGCCGGGCGCATCGCCATGACCCAGGTAGAGGCGCACACCATCGTCACCAAGGAGCCCGGCTGGCTGTGGCTGACGGCGCGCCTGGGCCTGCGTTACCTCGCTGACCTGCGCTGGCGCCGGCGCACCCCGCGCGACCGCCGCCTGACGCTGGGCAACGCCCTGGTCGCGAGCTTGCGCGCAGCGATGCAGGCCAGGGGCATCGAGCTGTGGCTGCAAACACCGATGCGCAGCTTGTGCAGCCAGGGCGGCAAGGTCACCGGGGTGGTGCTCGAACGCCAGGGCCGGGCGGTGAACGTGCAGGCCACTGCCGGTGTGATCCTCGGCTGCGGCGGCTTCGAGGCCGACCAGCTCATGCGCGAGCAGTATTTGCCCGGCCCCACCAGCGCCCAATGGACGGCAGCGCCGCCAATCAACAGCGGCGACGGCATCCGCGCAGGCCTTGAGCTGGGTGCCGATGTGGCGCTGATGAGCCACACCTGGGGCGCGCCGACCGTGCACGTTCCCGGCGAGGAAAAGCAGCGGGCGCTGTTCGTCGAGCGGGCGTTCCCGCGCTGCATCATGGTCAATGGCCAAGGCCAGCGCTTCGTCAACGAGGCGGCGCCTTACCCGGACATCATCTATGCCATGTACGCCGACCAGGCGCGCAACGGCGCCAACGTGCCTGCCTGGTTGATCTTCGATGCCGAGTACCGCAAGCGCTACCCGTGCGGCGTGCTGCTGCCAGGCACGGTGCAGCCGGACAGCAAGATCCCTGATGGCTGGCTGGACAAGGTGATCTACCGCGCCGACAGCCTGGCCGCGCTGGCCGCCAAGATCGGCGTAGATGCCCAGGGGCTGGCGCAGAGCGTGCAGCGCCTCAACCAGCAGGCCGCCAAGGGCGTGGACACCGACTTTGGCAAAGGGGACAGCCTGTTCGACCGCTACTACGGCGACAGCCACTGCCGGCCCAACCCCTGCCTCGGCCCGTTGGAGCGGGCTCCGTACTACGCGCTGCGCGTCGATGCGGGCGAGCTGGGTACCAAAGGCGGCTTGCGCACCGATGCGCAAGCGCGGGTGCTGCGCCCGGACGGTTCGCGGGTCGAAGGGTTGTACGCGATCGGCAATACCAGTGCGGCGCTGATGGGCAAGACCTATCCCGGCCCGGGTTCGACCATTGGGCCGGCCATGACCTTTGGCTACATCGCGGCCAATCATCTGGCGCAGGCGATAGGGCAGGGGCAGCCTGAAGTGGCCGCCGAAGCGGGCCTGCACTGAACCTTGTGCGCCCCGATCACGGGCCTGGTGCGTGATCGCGGCAGCGCCGTGCCGGCCTGATCGTCACGGCGCTGTCATGCCCGCCTGCTAGCTTGCTGGTCCCGTCTCGCGGCGATAAAGGAAAGCCAAACGGTGTACCCAGGCACAACCCGCAAGTCATTCATGCTCCGCTCCGCCAACATGCGCAGCGACGACTTCGCCGCGCTGTTCACCCAGCTGCACGGCAACCTCTACAGCGACCTACCACGCCTGGCGCACGACATCGTCATCAGCGGTGTCTACGGCCGTTATGAAGGCATGAGCGTGCGGCGCATGCAGTACCAGGGCGACTTCACCTTCGTGCTGCCCACCCCGCAGGATGAAATCACCTTCGTGCTGCCCACGGCCGGCAAGATCGTTTTCGATCACCGCGGCGAGTCGATTGGTGGTGCCCAGGTGGGGCTGGCCGTCGACAAGCAGGAGCTGCGCTCCATGCGCTTTGCCGAGGGCCATGCCCAGTGCGGCATGTCGCTGCGCCGCGGGTTGTTCGTGGAGCGGCTGGTGGCGTTGCTGGAGCGACCGTTGGCAGAGCCGGTGCGTTTTACCCCGGTGGTGGACCTCAGGTTGCCGGCGTTCCAGGGCATCCGCGCGTTGCTCGAAATGGCCACCGGCAACGCGTTCGATCAGCTGCTCAACAGCGGTTTGCTGATGCCCCAGCGCTTGCAGGACATGCTGGTGGATGCGCTGCTCGAAGCCTGGCCGCACAACTACAGCGAGGCGCTGCGCAGGCCCACGCCATCGCTTGCGCCGCGCCATGTGAAGCTGGCGATGGGGTATATCCGCGAGCATCCTGCCAGCCCTGTCAGTGGCACTGAGCTGGCGGCGTTGGCCAATGTCAGCTTGCGCGCGCTGCAGGAAGGGTTTCGGCGTTTTGCCGGTACCTCGATCGTCGGCTTTCAGCGCCAGGTGCGCCTTGAACAGGCGCGCAAGGTGCTGGCAAGCGAGGCGGGTGGGTCGGTGGCGGAGGTGGCCTTGCAGCATGGCTTCAGCAATGCCGGGCGGTTCACCCAGTATTTCCAGCAGGCCTTCGGGGTGAGCCCGGCGCAGGTCAGACGCGGGCACTTGTAGGAGCGGATTTATCCGCGATGGCGTCGGTGAATCTACCGGCGCTATCGCGGATAAATCCGCTCCTACAGGGGCGTGCAAGATCAGAAGGCGTAGCTGGCCTTGAGGCTGCCGCTCACGCCATGGCTGTCGCCACCGCTCAATGCCGCCACTTCGGCGCCGACGCTCAGCGCGCCGAGGTTGGCCATCAGGTTCACGCCGGCGTTGAACTGGTCGCGGTTGTCGAAGGCGGCGCGTTGTTCGATATCCAGCCCCAGCAGATGGCCATCGCTGTCGACTTGGTGGTCGCCCAGGGCGTGGTCGTAGCCCACTTCGATGCCCGGCACCAGTTGCCAGCTACCCATGGGAATCGCGGCGAAGGATGCCTTGAGGTTGGTGAAGGCACTGCGCCGGGTTTCTTTCAGGTCGTCCACCTGCAGCGCCAACTCGCTGCCTTTTTCGGTGAACCCGGAAAGGTCGACGCGGCTGACCCGCACGCCCAGGCTCGGCTCCAGCACCAGGGCGCTGGTATTCATGCGATAGCCCAGCGCCAGGCTGCCACCGGCCAGGGTGCCGTGGCTGTCGCCCTTGGCCGTGCCCAGGCCGCCGCCGAGCTCGCGCTTGCTGCTGTAGTCGAGGTAGCCGACGCTGGCGTTGGCGTCGATGAACAGGCCTTGCTCCAGGCTGCCCGGGGCGAAGCGCGCACCCAGGCGCAGGAAGGTCAGGTCGGTGTCGGCCTCGCCACCGGCACCGCCGACGTTGCCCTGGCTGTAGCCGACGCCGGCATGGGCGCTGAACTGTTCGGAGAAGCGCTGGGTCATGCCGATCATCAGGCCTTGGCTGTGCTCGTTGCTGCTGGCGGCGTGGGCCGAGCCGTCGGTGCCCAGGTAGCCGGCCAGTGCGGTGCTCCACAGGCGCGACTGGCCGGCCTTGAGGTCGCTGCCATCGGCAAACGGCGCCGCTGCGCGGTCGATCATGCTCGCCTGGCGCAGCAGGAAGCTGGCGGCATCGGCGTGCACCTGGCCGCCGACGGTGGCCTCGACGCCGCCCAGGGTGCCAGCGTCGATGGCCGATTGCAGGTAGTAGTTGTAGGCGCTGTAGGTGCCGGACAGTGCGCTGTCCTGCAACTGGCCGAGCAGGCGCGCACCGGCAGCGGCGTTGCCCTGCAGGCCGGCCTCGCCGGGCAGGGTGTTGTAGCGCACCATCTTGCCGCGCAGTACGTAGATGGTTTCCTGGCTCAGGCCCAGGCCCTGCTTCAGGTAGTTGTCCATGCTGCCGTACTCGGCGGTCACCTGGTCCAGGCCCGCCTGCAGGTAGCTGGCGTCGACACCGATCAACGGCGCGTAGATGGCGGCCATGCTCGGCGGCATGTGCGCCAGGGTCGCGGCCATGCGGGCGGCGGTGTAGTCGTTGGTGGCCAGGTAGTTTTGCATGATCGTGGCGTCATCGACCCCGGCGATGCTCTGCAGCACCGCCGCCGTCCAGCCGGTGCGGTCCTTGCCGGCGGTGCAGTGGAACACCGCCGCGCCGTCGGCGTTGGCCAATTCGTTGAACAGTTTGGTGAATTCCCCGCGCATGCCGGCGTCGCTGACGAAGGCGCGGTTGGTTTCCTCCATCATGGCCCGCGCCTGGGCGGCGCTGGTGAACGCCATGTCGGTGATGTTCGCACCCGAGGTGGTGCTGCCGATGATATCGATGTTGGTGTAGCGGGCACCGGCCGGCAGGGTATCGGGCGTGGCGGCGATTTCGCTGGGGGTGCGCAGGTCGAACACATCGCTGATGCCCAGGCCGTTGAGCACAGCCAGGTCGCCGGCAGTCGGGGTCAGGGCGTTGGAGCGGTAGAACACCCCGCCGCGCATCACGCCGTCGTGGCTTGTGTGGTAGGCGGTGGTGGTGCCGGCCACATCGCGGAAGTTGTCCATGCCGGCCAGGCGCGGGGTGTTGAGGGTATCTGCGGCGTGGGCGGCGGAGACGGCGAGGGTGAGCAGGGGCAGGGAAAAGAGCAGACGTTGCGACACGGAATTGGCCTCGAGAGGGGAGTGGGTGTGGCTACTCTCGCCAGGCTAGATGAAACTTAATGTTACTAAGCGAGGCCCCATGGCAAAGCCTGCGCGATGTGTCCGGGGCGTGCGTGATCTGTCTGCAAATGGCTGCAATTACTTGAAGAATTGGCTCGGGGTGATGCCGAACTGGCGCTTGAACATGCTGGCGAACGCGCTGGGGCTGTCATAGCCCAGGGTGCCGGCCACATCGATGATGCGCTCGCCCAGGGCGATGCGTTCCAGTGCCTGCATCAGCCGCGCCTGCTGGCGCCACTGGCCGAAGGTCATGCCGGTTTCCTTGCGGAACAGGCGCTGGATGGTCTTTTCGTCGATGCCCAGGTGCAGGCCCCAGTCGGCCACCGTGGAGGGGTCGTGCGGCCGGTGCTGCAGCGCCGTGCAGATCGCTTGCAGGCGCGGGTCGCTGGGCTGCAGCAGCTTCAGCGGCAGGGTCGGCAGCACGCTGATTTCATCGAGGATCAGGCGCATGATGCGCGCCTCGCGCGAGTCTTCGACGAAAGGCCCGGTGAAGTCCACCGAGGCCTTGATCAGTTCGCTGAGCAACGCCGAGATGCTGATGGCCTTGCTCTGGCGCGGCAATTGCGCGGCCGCGTCGGGGCGCACGAACACGCTGCGCATCTTCACATCGCCAACGCAGCGGATGGCGTGCACCTGGCCGCAGGGCATCCAGATGCCGCGGCTCGGTGGCACGGTCCAGCGTTCGGCCTGGGACTCGACGATCATCAGGCCCTTGATGGCGTAGATCAGCTGGTGCTTGGCATGCGAGTGCGGCGCGATGTACCAGTCCGGTGGGTAGTCGGTGGCGCGGCTGCCCACCTCCCAGGACCACTCATCCACCTCCACCAGCATGTCTTTCAAGGGCTTGACCATGGTGCTCCCGTAGCGCCGCAATACTGCGCCGGCATCTTAGCAGCAGGTGGCCGGCCGCGCCTTGGAGCGGGTCGCCGGCAACAGTGCCGTGGCCAGCCCGAGCAGCGGCAGGAAGGCGATCGCCTGGTACACCCACTCGATGCCGTGGCGGTCGGCCAGCTCGCCGAGCCCGGCGGCGCCGATGCCGCTGATGCCGAACATCAGGCCGAACATCACCCCCGAGACCATGCCGACCCGGCCCGGCACCGCCTCCTGGGCATACACCACCAGCGCTGCGAACGCCGAGGACATGACCAGGCCGATGAGCACCGCCAGCACCGCCGTCCAGGCCAGGTTGGCGTGGGGCAGGGCGAGGGCGAAGGGCGCCACGCCCAGGAACGACACCCAGATCACCGCCTTGCGCCCGATGCGGTCGCCCACCGGCCCGCCGGCAAAGGTGCCCAGCGCCACGGCGGCGAGGAACACGAACAGGTACAGCTGGCTTTGCTGCACGCTCAGGCCGAAGTGCTCGATCAGGTAGAAGGTGAAGTAGTTGGTGAACGAGGCGATGTAGACGAACTTGGCGAACATCAGCACCGCGATCACTCCGACTGCGCGCCACATGGCGCCCTTGGACAGCCCCGGGGCCTGCTGGCCGGCGAAGGTCTTGAGCCGGGTCTGGCCGTGGCGCACGGTCCAGCCGGTGACCCGCAGCAGCACGCACACCGCCAATGCGGCGGCGAGCATGAACCAGGCGATGGCCGACTGGCCGTGGGGGATGATGATGGCGGCGGTCAGCAACGGGCCGATCGCAGAACCGGTGTTGCCGCCCACCTGGAAGGTCGATTGCGCGGTGCCGAAGCGCCCGCCGGAGGCCATCCGCGCCACCCGCGAGGCCTCGGGGTGGAAGGTGGCCGAGCCGACGCCGACCACCGCCGCGGCCACCAGCAGCATGCTGTAGCTGTCGGCGAAGGCGAGCAGGGCGATACCGACCAGGGTGACCAGCATGCCGGCGGGCAGCAGGTAGGGTTGGGGGTGCTTGTCGGTGTACATGCCCACCCAGGGCTGCAGCAGCGAGGCGGTAACCTGGTAGACCAGCGCGATCCAGCCGATCTGGGCGAAGCTCAGCGAGAAGTCGCTCTTGAGCATCGGGTAGATCGAAGGCAGCACGGCCTGGATCAGGTCGTTGAGCAGGTGGGCGAAGGCGGCGGCACCGACGATGCTGACCAGAAAGCCTTGGGGCTGGTCGGTGGCTGTGGAGGGCGAGGCCAAGGTGGCGGCTGGAGTCGTCATGGGCGAGGCTCTTTTTCGAGTGATGGCAAGGCATTGCGGCTGGAGGATAGCCAGCGCTGCTTTTGTCTGTCTCACGTCGAACAGGCACCCACTAGCGCGTTTCGGACATCGGGGTGCGGTGTCGCCCTATCGCCGGCAAGCCGGCTCCCACAAGTGCTGCGCTGTGCTTGTGGGAGCCGGCTTGCCGGCGATAGGGCCGCACCTGCCTTGCAGATCGTAGCGGTATCGGCACCGGCTAGAGCGGCAAGCCTTTCCTGCCCATCCACTTGAGCAGCGCGGCGATCGGCACGCGGCGGTGCACTTCGTGACGTTGCAGTGCATCGCCGTTGCCATAGCGCTCGCGGTAGCGGCTGACGATCAGATCGCGACCATCATCCGACACCCGCGCCTCCAGTTCATGCAAAAGCGCTTGCTCTGCGCCACTCTCAAGGCGGCGGAACAGCAGCACTGGAGGCTGTAGTACGTCATTCATCGCGGTTCAGCTCCAGATAATGCGGTGGCCATTCAGGCTGGCGGTAAAGTTGTGCATGCAGGGGGGCGTGAAGTCCGGCACGTGCTTGCAGCCATGGGTGGCTGGCGCCAGTGCCTGGGCGTCGACGCTGCGGTTGAAGGCGAAGATGGCGCGGTTGGCCGGTTCGGCCGGGTCGCTGGTCTGGTAGGCGGTTTGCCCGTAGCCATTGGACGGTGGCCGCTGCAGGTAGCCTCCGGCCGCCAGGAGGGTCAAGGCAAGTACCGAGTTGCGGGCTGAAAACCAAGCAGAAAATGACAGAGGCATAAGGCTCATTCCAGGCAAGAACTGCTGCCAATGCTGCAGGTGATTGATTGCCCGCGAATGTCCGAAATATCTCCGCGTGGACACTTTATTGCGTTGTTGAAATATATGACGGATGCCTGAAGTTGGCTTTACAGTACGCCTTATTTACCTCTGTTCGCGGTGCCCGGCGTGAGTCATTTGCTGATTGTCGACGATGATGTCGAAGTGCTCGATCTGTTACAGAAATTCCTCCGCCAACACGGCTATGACGTCGATGTGGCCGCCGATGGCGACGGGCTTTGGCAGGCGCTGGAGCGGCGCGTGCCGGACCTGGTCATTCTCGATGTGATGCTGCCCGGCGACAGTGGCCTGGTGCTGTGCCAGCGCCTGCGCGCCGAATACCAGGTGGCGGTGATCATGCTGACCGCCATGGGCGAGTTGAGCGATCGGGTGGTGGGCCTGGAACTGGGCGCGGACGACTACCTGACCAAACCCTTCGCCGCCCGCGAGCTGCTGGCCAGGGTACGCGCCGTGCTGCGCCGGGCGGGCGAAACGGCGTCCGGGCCTGTGGGCAACCCACGTACTGTGCTTGAGTTTTCCGGCTGGCAGCTGGATGTGCTGCGGCGCGAGCTGCGTTCGCCGGAAAACGTGATGATCCCCTTGTCCAACGGTGAGTTCGAGCTGTTGCTGGTGTTCGCCGAGCACCCTCGGCGGGTGCTCAGCCGCCAGCAGCTGCTGGACCTGGCCCGGGGAGAGGCGCACGAGGCGTATGACCGCAGCATCGATGTGCAGGTGAGCCGGCTGCGCCGCAAGCTTGAAACCGATGGCGGCAGCGAGCCGTTGATCCGCACCTTGCGCAATGCCGGCTACCTGTTCACTGCCAACGTGAACAAGCGATGAGCTGGCTGGCCTGGGCGCGCAAGGCCTTGCCGCGGCCACGCATCACCATCGCCCGCTGGATCGCCCTGACCACCTTGGCGGCGATGCTCAGCCTGCTGTTGCTCAAGGGCTTGTTCAGCCTGCTGCTGAGCGTGTGGGCGCAGCCGCCGTTGCTCGAAAGCGGGCTGATCGAAAAGATCGCCACCGTGACGCGCATGGTCGATGCAGCGCCGGTAGCGCAGCGTTCGACCATCGCCCGCGCCGCAGGCGATGCGTCGTACAGCGTGCAGTGGCTGCGCCAGCGTGAGGAATCTGGCTTGCCCGTGCGGGTCGAAAAGGACTTTCACAAAGGCGCGACCATGCTGCGCGCGCTGTTGAACCGCCAGCAGGTGCAGATCGAGGTGTTCGGCCCTGCGGACTTCCCCGCCCAGGCCACGCCACGCGGTTATGCCCTGCTGATCCAGCTTGCGGACGCTTCGTGGATACAGTTTCACGTGCTCGACCGCAGCTGGGGGCTGGATGAGCTGCCGCGCAACCTGATCATCCTGACCCTGATGCTGATCTCCAGCCTGGCGGTGGCCTGGTTCGCCGCGCGTTACCTGGCCGACCCGCTGGAGCGCTTCGCCCAAGGCGCACGGCGCTTCGGCAAGGACTTCAACGCCCCGCCGATCCCGGTGGTCGGCCCCCACGACCTGCGCCAGGCCATCCTTGCGTTCAACGCCACCCAGGCCCAGCTCAAGCATTTCATCGACGACCGCACGCAAATGCTGGCGGCGATCTCCCACGACCTGCGCGCGCCGCTCACGCGCATGCGCTTGCGCGGCGAATTCATCGAAGACGCCGAACTGCAGGCGAAGATGTTCAAGGACGTGGACGAGATGCAGGCGATGGTCGACGCTGCGCTGCAGTTCTTTCGCGATGATGCGCGGCTGGAGCCGGTGACGGCGTTCGACCTGGGCGGGCTGCTGCTCACGGCCATCGACGATTTCAAGGATGCGGGGGTGGATGTGGGCTACAGCGGGCCGCAGCGCTGCGTCTATGTCGGGCGGCCGATCGGCATCAAGCGGGTGGTGGTGAACCTGCTCGACAACGCGGCCAAGTACGGCCGCGAGCCTGCAGTGCAGCTCACGGTGGAGGCCGAGCAGATCGTCATTCGTGTGCTCGACCGCGGCCCGGGCATCGCCGAGCACCTGCAGGCGCGGGTGTTCGAACCGTATTTTCGCATCGAAGGCTCGCGCAACAAGGACACCGGTGGCGTGGGCCTGGGCCTGCCGGCGGCACGCGCCATCGTGCTCGAACAGGGCGGCAGCATGACCCTGGCCAACCGCCCGGTGGGCGGGCTCGAGGTCAAGGTCACGCTGCCTGTCGGCTGATGTTGGTCAGAGGCCCAGGTCGCTGAGCCCGGGGTGGTCATCCGGGCGCCGGCCCAGGGGCCAGCGGAACTTGCGCTCGGCCTCGGCGATCGGGTGCTCGTTGATGCTCGAATGGCGATGCTGCATCAGGCCATCGTCGGCAAACTCCCAGTTCTCGTTGCCATAGGCGCGGAACCACTGGCCGCTGTCGTCGTGGTACTCATAGGCGTAGCGCACGGCAATGCGGTTGCCGGTGAACGCCCACAGCTCCTTGATCAGGCGGTATTCCAGTTCGTGGTTCCACTTGCGTTGCAAAAAAGCCTCCACCTGCGCACGGCCCCGTGGAAACTCCACGCGGTTGCGCCACACGGTATCGGCGGTGTAGGCAAGTGCCACCTTGGCGGCATCGCGGCTGTTCCAGCCGTCTTCGGCCAGGCGGACCTTTTCGATGGCGCTTTCGCGGGTGAAGGGGGGCAGCGGGGGGCGGGACATGGGTACGCTCCTTGGCAGGATGAATATCAAGGAGCGTAGTGCCGGGAGGGTCGAAGTGTGAAGGTGGGCGTAGAGCACTTCAAAATTGCGCCTGGCGGAACAATGCTGCAATGCCCTCAGAGCGTCACTCGGCGCCCACTTCAGCCATATAGGCGCCGAAGAACCACTCGGGTATTTCTTCGCAACGATACTCGAGCTGGGTACCGTCAGTGATCTCCGCTAGCCAGATGGCACGTTCCCCCGAGTTATCGAAAACATAAGCGCGATCGCTGCATGCAATGGCATTCGGCAGCAAAGCCAACGCTCTTGTGTAGCGTTTGCGTATCAGGTCAGGCCTGACTGGATGGCCGCCTTGCTGAACTCGGATTTCGACGCGATCGATGTTGATGTCGGGGTTTTCTGTGGACACGAAATAGAGATAGGTGCGGTAGCCTCGCGATTGCGCCTGTTGCATGAACGCGATCTTGCTCGGGTGCGACATGACTGTTTCAAAACTGAAGCTGATACCTTTTTCCAACAGCTGGTGGCGAATAAAGTCCGATGCGACCGAAGCAAGGTAAGAGTCGACTTCGACTGCTCGGTAATCAATCCGGTTGCCAAGCATTCTGAGCTTTACGGACTGTTCGGCCAGGTGTTTTTGCTTGATCAGGTAATGGTCGATATGGAACCTGAGCAGTTCGTGCAAGGTGGTTTTGATTTCAAAGGGCGAAAGGTCGATGAAGCCAGTGGTCCTCGCTTCATTTTCCAATTCGTCCGCGTTCACGAATAGCTGCGTCAAGGTAGGTGGCATTTCGGCCTTGATAGTACTTTTGCCGGAACCATTCGGACCTGCAAAAACCCTCAGCCTAGGCACCTTCACCCGTCGAGCTCTCCTTGGCCTTGCGCACAGTGATGACTTCGCCCAACTTGACCTTGCGGCGGGCCTTGGCCTTGGCCACTACGGTTTTTTCTCCGTCGCTGGAAACGCGTACAAGATTGCCATCGTCGGTGCACAGTACGCCTTGCTCGCGTATCTGCAGGGCACGCACATGCGCGCAGTAGGTGGCATCACTGGCCCAGCGAGGCACTTGCTGCTCCAGTGCATCGGTTTGAGCTTCTGAAGGGGTATCAGCTTTTTTAGCCACTATGATGGACCTCCGAGCATGCTGTAACAGGTTACAGACATTGAGGGCATCATAGCGCTGGAGAGGCAAAATCACATTAGAGAGCAGCATTGCGGTAATCCTCGAGAAAGGCGGCGCAAAAGAGCCTCGCACAGAATGAGCATCGCGTTTTCGCCTTTCCCTGTAGTCCATTTCTGACTATCGTCCGTTGGCGTTTCTCGGCGCCCCGGCTAGTGTCAAGGAATTGTCCCGCGAGGCGCGAAGCATGAACAGGACGTCCAGCGCAGCGATCGGCTTGCTGATCGCGAGCCTTGCCGCATCGGCGGCGGAAACTGAGCGAGAAGGGGATTACTGGTACGTGCAGACCAGCGCCTACACCCGGCACTGGAGCCATGACCCCGAGCACAACAACCACCAGGAGCTGATCGGCATCGAGCGGGTGTACACCGACGGGCTGCTGTGGGGCGCGGCGACCTTCAAGAACTCGTTCTACCAGCGCTCCTACTACGGCTACCTGGGCAAGGTCTGGGAAAATCCGCAGTATCCCGTTTACGCCAAGTTGAGCGCCGGGTTGATCGAGGGTTACAAGGGCGAATACGACGACAAGATCCCGCTCAACCACTTTGGCGTTGCGCCCGTGATCATTCCATCGTTTGGCGCCCATTGGGGGCCGGTGGGGGCGGAGTTCGTGGTACTGGGTGCAGCCGCGGGGATGGTCAATGTGGGGTTGAGGTTCTGAGGCTGCAGGGCAGCCTCAGTGCGTTGTGCCTCAGGCCGCGTTGGGCAGGGCCTTGTCGGCCACCTTGCCGCGCCCGCCCAGCCACACCAGCAGCAGGCCGGCTGCGGCCAGCACGCCGCCGGCCATCGGCACCGCCGCATAGCCCAGGTTCAGGCTGATCACGCCGCCCCCCAGGGCCGCCCCCAGGGCGTTGCCCAGGTTGAACGCGCCGACGTTGATCGACGAGGCCAGGCCCGGCGCCTCGGCGGCGGCGGTCATCACCCGCATCTGCAGCGGCGGCACCACGGCGAAGGTGAACACGCCCCACACCAGCAGGGCGATGGCCGCGCCGATGTGGCTGCCGAGCACCAGCGGCATCAGCAGCATGATCAGCGCCAGGGTGCCGAGGAAAATGCGTGCGGCGCCGTCCAGCGACCAATCCGCCAGGCGCCCACCGAGGCTGTTGCCCAGGGTGAAGCCGACCCCGATCAGCACCAGGCCAAGGGTGACGAAGCTGTCCGAAGCCCCCGTCAGCTCGGCCAGTACCGGTGCCACGTAGGTATACAGGGTGAACATGGCCCCGGCACCGAGCACGGTGGTGGCCATCGCCAGCAGTACATTGGGCCGGGCGATCACCGCCAGCTCCTTGCGCACCTGTGGCACGCTGCCGCGCTCACCCTTGGGCAGGGCGTACCACAGCGCGGCCATGGCCAGCAGGCCGAGCACTGCGGTGCCGGCGAAGGCCATGCGCCAGCCGACCTGCTGGCCGACCCAGGTGGCCGCCGGCACGCCGCCGATGTTGGCGATGGTCAGGCCCATGAACATGGTCGCCACGGCACTGGCCTGCTTGTCCTTGGATACCACGCTGGCCGCCACCACCGCGCCCAGGCCGAAGAAGGCGCCGTGGTTGAGGCTGGTGACCAGACGCGAGGCGAGCAGGGTGTAGTAGTCCGGCGACAGCGCCGACAACAGGTTGCCAAGGGTGAAGATGGCCATCAGCGCCATCAGCGCGGCGCGCTTGCCGAAGCGGCTGAACAGCAGGGTCATGATCGGCGCGCCGACCATCACGCCGACGGCATAGGCGGTGATCAGCATGCCGGCGCTGGGGATGCTCACATCCACGCCTTGGGCGATCACCGGCAACAGGCCCATCGGGGTGAACTCGGTGGTGCCGATGCCGAAGGCGCCGATGGCCAGGGCGAAGAGGACCCGTTTGGGAGAAAGCGTGCTCATCAGGAGCTCCGGTCTAAAGGTGGAAGGGGGGCTGCCGTGCAGGCTGGGCCCATCAGTCCCAGGCTGGGGCGAGATTGGCCGGGCTGACTTCCCGCCCGTTGCGCTCCAGGGTGGCGATCTGCGCCATGTCCTCGGCGTCCAGGCGCAGGCTTTGGGCAAGCAGGTTGCTGGCCAGGTTCTCGCGCTTGGTCGAGGACGGGATCACCGCATAGCCCAGCTGCAGGGCCCAGGCCAGTGCCACCTGGGCGACGGTCGCCTTGTGCTTGCTGGCGATGGCGGTGAGCACCGGGTCATTGAGCACCTTGCCGTAGGCCAGGGTCATGTAGGAGGTCACGGTGATGCCCTGTTCCTGAAGGAACGCCGCCAGTTTGCGGTTTTGCAGATAGGGGCTGAGCTCGACCTGGTTGGTGGCGATTTCACCTTTGCCGACCACCTCGATCGCTTGCCGGGTCAGGTCGATGTTGAAGTTGGAAACACCGATCTGGCGGGCCAGGCCCAGTTGCTTGGCTTGCGCCAGCGCAGTCATGTATTCGCGCAGTTCGACGCCATTGCCCGGTGCCGGCCAGTGGATCAGCAGCAGGTCGACGTGGTCGGTACGCAGCTTGGCCAGGCTCTCGCGCAGGCTCGGCACCAGCTTGTCGGCGGCGTAGTTCTCGACCCAGATCTTGGTGGTGATGAACAGCTCGCTGCGCGGCACGCCGCTTTCGGCGATGGCCTGGCCGACTTCGCCTTCGTTCTTGTAGATCTGGGCAGTGTCGATGACCCGGTAGCCCAGTTCCAGGGCGGCCTTGACCGAATCGATGACGGTTTGGCCGGTGAGGCGGAAGGTGCCCAGGCCGAAGGATGGAATGCTCATGTGGTGCTCCTGCTGAGGTGATCGAGAGAACTAGAGCTTAGTTGCTCGGGTTCCAGGCTCGTTGGCATGGGCAGCAGTGTGCGGGTTTCGTAGTGATTGATTAAGGCGGGGCGGGGCCAAGGTCTTTTGACCTGAAATCACGAGTCAATGCCTGGCTCGTGATTTCAGGCGGGTAATGAAGGTCAGGCCGCGATCTGCCCCGGCACCGACTGCAACAGCCACAGGTGGCGCTGGCCTTCGAGCTGGGCTTCCAGGGTCGACGCCGCGCCGGTGCGGCGGGCGGCTTGGTCCTGGCCGAGCAACTTTTCGAGCATGTTCAGCAGGTTGCGCGATTGGTCCGCCGAGGCGCGCTGGGTTTCATCCGACTTCAGCACCCCATCCTGATAGGTGCGCACACGCTCGTTCTGGCTGGCTTCCTGGGTAGCGCTGGCTTCTACCAGGGTGTTGTTGGCGAACGCCAGGCGCGTGCTGCTGCGCGAAACGTCCTCGACTTCGTGGTAGCGGTAGTTCTGCGATTTGCTGTCGCCGGTCAGGATCAAATCCACCAGCGGGTTCAGGCCCTTGTGCCACGCGGCCTTGAGGCTGGCTTGCTGGTCCTGCTGCAGCTCCAGATTGGCGGCATTGCCTTTGCGGCTGGTGGACTGCGAGACCTTGTAGTCGAAGTGGTCGGCTTCTTCAGGGCGCATCGGGTTGCTCTGGCCGACGGCCTGGGTGATCGAGGCATCGAAGTCGGCCAGGCCGCTCAACAGCGTGCGGCTGACCTTGTTCAGCGCCGTGTCATGGTTGGCCGGGCGAGTGCTGGTGTCGTCCACGCTGTTGAGTTGGCTGAAGGCATCCTTGAACAGGGCCATCAGTTGCGCATCGCCCTGGCCGCGTTTCTGCGCAGTATCGAACTGGGTCAGGTAATTGGCCACCGCGGCCTGGCGCTGCGCCTGGCTGCCCAGCAGGGTACCGCCCTGGGTGTCGAGGTTCATCTTCACTTCGCCGCTGGCGCCCTTGAGCAACAGGCTGCGGGTGCTTTCGCCCAGGTTCAGGTCGAAGGTCTGCTGCACGCCGCTGGCGGTGTCCAGCTTGGCATTGAGCTGCAGGCCGGTGAACAGGCTTGGGTCGAGCTTGACCAGCGCCCCCAGTTGCAGTTGAGGGGGGTCGCGGGTCAGGCCGTTGATGGTGGACTGGAAGCTGTCGGCCAAGGCTGCCAGGCCTTTGAGCTCTTCATCGGTCAAGGTGCCGCCCTGCACATCGGCATCCACCGCAAGGCCTGCTTCGCTGCTGTACAGGCCCAGGGAAATGGTGGCCCCCGAGGCGCTGGTGAGCTGGAAGGTCACGGTATTGGTCGCATGTTCACGCAACCGGGCCTGCTGCATGCCCAGCAGCAAGGGGTCGGTCCCTGTGCTGTCGTTGACCGCCAGCCCCGACTGGGAAATCCGCTGACCGCCGTTGGCTGCCAACTGCTCGAGCAGGGCGGCGCCTAGCCCCTGGAAGCGGGCGGCAGGCGAGGAGGACTGGATTGCGGTGTGCATGTACATGCTGAGCTTGTCGAGGCCGCTCTTTTCCCACACGTATTGGCCCTGCGGCTCTTGCAGCGTGCCTTTGGCGGTGTAGGTCTGGGCGTCGATGCTGGAGGTCTGCTGGCCAAGGCTGACCACGGTGCTGGGGCGCACGGTCTGTGCCTGGGGCAGGCTGGTGCTCGCGACCTGGGGGGCGCGTGGGGCGAATTGAACGACGGGTGTCAGGCGTACCGCAGAGGTAATGGTGGTCATCGCCAGCATCCTTACTGATCATCAAGGGTAAACCTTGATATCGGCAGGCCAGCAGTAAACCTGAATGCGCATGTGAAATGCACATGGCCCACCGGTGGGTGGGCCATGCAGGGGACGATCAGCGGCGGCGGAACAGCGGCAGCGGTTCGTCGGTGGCGGCCTGGTAGGTCACCGAGAAGTCTTTCAGGCTTTGCAGGGCGTCTTCCGGGTCCTTGTCGGCACGGATGGCGAAGGCATCGAAACCGCAACGGGCCATGAAGAACAGCTGGTCGCGCAGCACGTCGCCGATGGCGCGAAGCTCGCCCTTGAACTGGTAGCGGTCACGCAGCAGGCGCGCGTTGGAGTAGTTGCGCCCGTCGGTGAAGGCCGGGAAGTTGAGGGCGATGACCTGGAAGTGCTGCACGTCGTCGCCGATCTCTTCCGCCTGCTCGTCGCTGTCCAGCCACACGCCCAGGCCGCCGTCGCGGGCCTTGAGCACGTGGGCATGGTCGCGCCACAACTGCAGCGGGACGATGTAGTCGTCGCAGTTGGTCAGCTCGTCGAGGCTGGTTTCCTTGGGCAGCAGGTGCCAGGTTTCGTCGACGATCTGGTTGTTCTTAATGATTCGCTGCATAGACGCGCTCCTTGAAGGGGTCGATGCCGATACGCTGGTAGGTGTCGATGAAACGCTCTTCCTCGGTACGTTGCTCGACGTACACGGCGATCAGCTTCTCGATCACATCGGCCATGGCGTCCTGGGCGAAGGATGGGCCGAGGATCTTGCCCAGGCTCGCGTCACGCGCGGCGTTGCCGCCCAGCGACACCTGGTAGAACTCTTCACCCTTCTTGTCCACGCCGAGGATGCCGATGTGGCCGACGTGGTGGTGGCCGCAGGCGTTCATGCAACCGGAGATGTTCAGGTCGATTTCGCCGATGTCGAACAGGTAGTCGAGGTCGTCGAAACGGCGCTGGATGGATTCGGCGATCGGGATCGACTTGGCGTTGGCCAGCGAGCAGTAGTCGCCGCCCGGGCAGCAGATGATGTCGGTCAGCAGGCCGATGTTCGGCGTGGCGAAGCCGCCTTCGCGCAGCTCCAGCCACAGCGTGTGCAGCTGGCGCTGTTCGACGTCGGCGAGGATGATGTTCTGCTCGTGGGAGGTACGCAGGAAGCCGAAGCTGTAGCGCTCGGCCAGGTCCGCCACGGCGTCCAGCTGCTTGTCGGTCAGGTCGCCCGGGGCAACGCCGGTGGGCTTGAGCGACAGGGTCACGGCCACGTAGCCAGGGCGCTTGTGGGCGCGGGTGTTGCGCGAGCGCCAGCGGGCGAAGCCTGGGTTTTCGGCGTCCTGGGCACTGTAGTCGACGTTGTCGAGGGCCAGGTACTCTGGGTCGATGAAGTGGCGCGAAACACGCTGCACTTCGTCTTCGGTCAGGGTGGTGCTGCCGCCACGCAGGTGGGCCATCTCGGCCTCGACCTTCTCGGCGAACACTTCCGGGGTCAGTGCCTTGACCAGGATCTTGATCCGCGCCTTGTACTTGTTGTCACGGCGACCGTAACGGTTGTACACGCGCAGGATGGCGTCCAGGTAGCTGATCAGGTCCTGCCAGGGCAGGAACTCGTTGATGAACGAGCCGACCACCGGGGTACGGCCCAGGCCGCCGCCGACCAGCACGCGGAAGCCCAGCTCGCCTGCGGCGTTGCGCACCGGCTCAAGGCCGATGTCGTGCACTTCGATGGCCGCGCGGTCTTCTTTGGAACCGTTGATGGCGATCTTGAACTTGCGCGGCAGGTAGGCGAATTCGGGGTGGAAGGTGGTCCACTGGCGGACGATCTCGCACCACGGGCGTGGGTCGATGATCTCATCTGCAGCAACCCCGGCGAACTGGTCGGTGGTGGTGTTGCGCAGGCAGTTGCCGCTGGTCTGGATCGCGTGCATCTGCACGGTGGCCAGTTCGGCGAGGATGTCCGGGATGTCTTCCAGGGCCGGCCAGTTGTACTGCACGTTCTGGCGGGTGGAAATGTGGGCGTAGCCTTTGTCGTAGTCGCGAGCGATCTTGGCCAGAGTGCGGACCTGGCGGGCGTTGAGCTGGCCATACGGCACGGCGACACGCAGCATCGGTGCGAAACGTTGGATATAGAGGCCGTTCTGCAGGCGCAGAGGGCGGAATTCTTCTTCGCTCAGCTCACCGGCCAGGTAGCGGCGGGTCTGATCACGGAACTGCTTGACGCGGTCCTCGATGATCCGCTGATCGTACTCGTCGTATACGTACATAAAAGTCCTGTCTCAGGCTGCATGCAGCTATTCGCGCGCACGGCCGCGCACTCCGGTTCGGAGCCGAGGAACGATATCAGGTTGGGGTTATGCGCTAAAGTGATGTTTTTGCATATGAAAAGAACCAAACGAACTAACTGAGACTGACTGGCATTTGTTCGTGATTGGCCCTCTGGCGTTTATACTCCGCGGTTTGCCCAAGGGGGACCGCATGCTCAAGGCGCTGTGCCAAAGCTTGTGCCTGAGCTTGCCGCTGGCAGCCACGGCCCAGGCTGCTTCGGTGGTGTTCCTCAACCCCGGGCAATCCACCGAAACCTTCTGGCTCAGCTATTCGCGCTTCATGCAGGCGGCCGCCGACGACCTGGGCATGACCTTGCGCGTGGAGTATGGCGAGCGCAATGCCGAGCGGGCGCTGACCCAGGCGCGGGCGGTGCTCGAAGGGCCGCAGCGGCCCGACTACCTGGTGCTGGTCAACGAGCAGTACGTGGCGCCGGAAATCATCCGGCTTTCAAAGGGCACCGGGGTCAAGCTGTTCTTGGTAAACAATGGCCTGACCGCAGGCCAGGCCGAAAGCATCGAGGCGCAACCGGGCAAGTACGGGCAGTTGCTGGGTACCCTGACCGGCAACGACGAACAGGCGGGCTACCAGATGCTGCACCAGATGGTTGCGTTGCTGCCGCCCAGCGACGACTTCATCGACCTGGTGGCCTTTTCCGGGGTCAAGACCACGCCGGCCTCGCAGCTGCGCGAGCAGGGCATGCGCCGCGCCCTGGCCGATTTCCCGCGGGTGCGCTTGCGCCAGGTGGTGTACGGCGGCTGGAGCCGGCAACGCGCCTTCGAACAGGCCCAGCAGCTGCTGCAGCGTTACCCGCAAACCAAACTGGTGTGGTCGGCCAATGACGAAATGGCCTTCGGCGCCATGCAGGCCTTCGAGGCCGCCGGGCGCAAGCCGGGGCGCGACGTGGTGTTCAGCGCGGTCAACAGCTCGCCCGAAGCGCTGCGCGCACGTATCGACGGGCGCCTGGGCGTGCTGATGGGCGGGCATTTCAGTTTGGGTGGCTGGGCCATGGTGATGCTGCATGATGACGCCCAGGGCCTGGCGATGAACCGCGACGGGCGCGACGAGCACAGCTTGCCGGTGTTGCAGTCGATCGACCCGGCCAAGGCCAGGCGCTGGCTCAAGCTGCTGGAAGAGGACGATTACGGCGTCGATTTCCAGCATTACAGTGCCCAAGGGCGGCCTTCGAGCTACCAGTATCCTTTTCTTGCGTCACCCGTCGACTATTGAAAGACCCTGCTTGAGCAAAGGGCATGGCTCGTCTTAACTGCTGGTGGTGAAGTGCATTCCCATAAACACTACAAGAGGCAATGCAATGGGAAACTCTACCAAGGTCCGCAAAGCTGACAGCAGCGTCGATGCCTGGGCGATTCTCTGCTTGATCGTCCTGGTGGTGGTCACTGCCGTGTATTGGGTCAGCCACCAGTAGCACCTTGTTTTCAGACCGTGATGCCACCTGAGCCGCCCGCGGAAGGGATTTCCGCGGGCGGGTTGCGTTCTAGCGGGCGGTGAGGTGCAGGGCCAGCTGCACCAGGCCGATCAGCACTGCGATGAACACCAGGGTGAATAACGTACCCAATGCGATGAAATGGCTGGCCTTGCCGTGGGTGAAGTCGCGCGCGCGGTTCTTGCCGCTCTGCACGCCGAAGGCGGCGGCGAGGATGCTGTGCAGCATTTGCCAGAAGGTTGGGGGCTTGCCTTGGCTGGAATCGTCCATGGGGGCTCCTGGGGAATCGGAGGCAATCAGGGACAGTGTAGGTGAATGTACCAGACCTATCGCCGGCAAGCCGGCTCCCACAAGTAGCGCAGAGCACTCAAGGCCTGCGCTGTCCCTGTGGGAGCCGGCTTGCCGGCGATGGGGGCCCAAACAGTCTTAGCTGTCGTACCCAAGGTTAGGCGCCAGCCAGCGCTCGCTGACGCTCACATCCTGCCCTTTGCGCGCGCTGTAGCTGTCGATCTGGTCCTTGTCCACCTTGCCCACGGCAAAGTACTGCGCCTGCGGGTGGGCAAAGTACCAGCCGCTGACCGCTGCCGCCGGGAACATCGCAAAATGCTCGGTGAGGAACACGCCGCTTGGCCCGGTCTCGCCAATCGCGCTGCCGTCGAGCAGGCGGAACAGCGTTTCCTTCTCGGTGTGGTCCGGGCAGGCCGGGTAGCCCGGGGCAGGGCGGATGCCGCTGTACTGCTCCTTGATCAGCGCCTCGTTGTCCAGGTGCTCGTCGCGGGCATAACCCCAGTGCTCCTTGCGCACCTGTTCGTGCAGCCATTCGGCGCAGGCTTCGGCCAGGCGGTCGGCCAGGGCCTTGACCATGATCGAGCTGTAGTCGTCACCCTTGTCCTGGTAGGCCTTGGCCACTTCCTCGGCGCCGATGCCGGCGGTGGTGATGAAGCCACCGACATAGTCGGTCACGCCGCTGCCCTTGGGCGCGACGAAGTCGGCCAGGGACAGGTTCGGCTTGCCATCGGGCTTGATGGTCTGCTGGCGCAGGTGGTGCAGGGTGGCCAGTGGCTGGCCATCGTCGCCGTACACTTCGATGTCGTCGTCGGCCACCTGGTTGGCCGGCCAGAAGCCGAACACCGCACGGGCACTGATCAGCTTCTCGTCGATCAGCTTGTCGAGCATCTCGCGGGCGTCCTGGTACAGCGCGGTGGCTGCCTCGCCGACCACTTCGTCGGTGAGGATGCGCGGGAACTTGCCGGCCAGGTCCCAGGAGATGAAGAACGGGGTCCAGTCGATGTATTCGGCCAGGGTGCGCAGGTCGATGTTCTCCAGCACCTTGACGCCGGTGAAGGAGGGCACCGCCGGCTGGTAGCCGGCCCAGTCGTATTGCGGCTTGGTCGCCACCGCCTGGGCATAGCTCAGGCGCTCGGTGCGGGCGCTGCGGTTGGCGGTGCGTTCACGCACTTCGACGTAGTCCTGGCGGGTCTTCTCGACGAAGCCCGGCTTGAGTTCCTTGGACAGCAGCTGCGTCGCCACGCCCACCGCGCGCGAGGCGTCGGTGACGTAGATGACCGCATCGTTGCTGTACTTGGGCTCGATCTTGACCGCGGTGTGCGCCTTGGAGGTGGTGGCGCCGCCGATCATCAGCGGCAGGTTGAAGCCCTGGCGCTGCATTTCGCGGGCGACGTGGACCATCTCGTCCAGCGACGGGGTAATCAGGCCCGACAGGCCGATGATGTCGCACTTCTCGTCGCGGGCGGTCTGCAGGATTTTCTCGGCCGGCACCATCACGCCGAGGTCGACGATGTCGTAACCGTTGCAGCCCAGCACCACGCCGACGATGTTCTTGCCGATGTCGTGCACGTCGCCCTTGACCGTGGCCATGAGGATCTTGCCCTTGGCTTCGGGCTTGTCGCCTTTTTCGGCTTCGATGAACGGAATCAGGTGGGCCACCGCCTGCTTCATCACGCGGGCGGATTTCACCACCTGCGGCAGGAACATCTTGCCCGCGCCGAACAAGTCGCCGACCACGTTCATGCCGCTCATCAGCGGGCCTTCGATGACCTCGATGGGGCGCGCGCATTGCTGGCGGCACTCTTCGGTGTCCTCGACGATGTGTGCGGTGATGCCCTTGACCAGCGCGTGCTCCAGGCGCTTGCCGACCGGCAGCGAACGCCAGGCTTCGTTTTCCACTTCCTTGGTGGCGCCGCCGCCTCTGTAGTTGTCGGCGATGGCCAGCAGCGCGTCGGTGCCTTCCGGGGTGCGGTTGAGCACCACGTCCTCGACCTTCTCGCGCAGCTCGGCGGGGATCTCGTCGTAGATCTCCAGCTGGCCGGCGTTGACGATACCCATGGTCAGGCCGTTGCGGATGGCGTGGTAGAGGAACACCGAGTGGATCGCCTCACGCACCGGGTTGTTGCCGCGGAACGAGAACGACACGTTGGACACGCCGCCCGAGCTCAGGGCATGGGGCAGGTGGTCGCGGATGTAGGCACAGGCCTCGATGAAGTCGACGGCGTAGTTGTTGTGCTCTTCGATGCCGGTGGCGACGGCGAAGATGTTCGGGTCGAAGATGATGTCTTCCGGCGGGAAGCCCACTTCGTTGACCAGGATGTCGTAGCTGCGCTGGCAGATTTCCTTCTTGCGCGCGGCGGTGTCGGCCTGGCCGACCTCGTCGAAGGCCATCACCACCACGGCGGCGCCATAGCGCTTGCACAGGCGGGCGTGGTGCTTGAACTGCTCGACGCCTTCCTTCATGGAAATCGAGTTGACGATGCCCTTGCCCTGGATGCACTTGAGGCCCGCCTCGATCACTTCCCACTTGGAGGAGTCGATCATGATCGGCACGCGGGAGATGTCCGGCTCGCCGGCGATCATGTTGAGGAAGCGGACCATGGCGGCCTGGGAGTCGAGCATCCCTTCGTCCATGTTGATGTCGATCACCTGGGCGCCGGCCTCGACCTGCTGCAGGGCGACTTCCAGGGCCTCGGTGTAGTTCTCTTCGCGGATCAGCCGGGCGAACTTGGCGGAGCCGGTGATGTTGGTGCGCTCACCGACGTTGACGAACAACGACTGGCGATCGATGGTGAACGGCTCCAGGCCCGACAGGCGGCAGGCCTTGGCGATTTCCGGGATCTCGCGCGGCTTGTACTTGGCGACCGCTTCGGCAATGGCCTGGATGTGCCCCGGGGTGGTGCCGCAGCAGCCGCCGATGATGTTGAGGAAGCCACTGGCGGCGAATTCTTCGACCACCGCGGCCATCTCGGCCGGGGTTTCGTCGTATTCGCCGAAGGCGTTGGGCAGGCCGGCGTTGGGGTGGGCCGAGACGTGGGTGTCGGCCTTGGTCGACAGCTCTTCCAGGTACGGGCGCAGGTCCTTGGCGCCCAGGGCGCAGTTGAGGCCCACGGAAATCGGCTTGGCATGGCGCACCGAGTTCCAGAACGCTTCGGTGGTCTGGCCCGACAGGGTGCGCCCGGAGGCGTCGGTGATGGTGCCGGAGATCATGATCGGCAGTTCGACGCCGTCGTCCTCGAACACCTGCTGCACGGCGAAGATCGCGGCCTTGGCGTTGAGGGTGTCGAAGATGGTCTCGATCAGGATCAGGTCGGCGCCGCCCTCGATCAGGCCGCGGGTGGCTTCGATGTAGTTGGTCACCAGCTCATCGAAGGTGACGTTGCGATAGCCTGGGTCGTTGACGTCCGGGGAGATCGAGCAGGTGCGGCTGGTCGGGCCGAGCACGCCGGCGACGAAGCGCGGCTTGTCGGGCGTTTCCAGGGTCTTGGCATCGGCCACCTGGCGGGCGACGCGCGCGCCCTCGACGTTCAGCTCGTAGACCAGCGATTCCATGCCGTAGTCGGCCTGGGAAATCTGCGTGGCGTTGAAGGTGTTGGTTTCGAGGATATCGGCGCCGGCATCGAGGTAGGCTTTCTCGATCGCGGCGATCACATCCGGGCGGCTGAGCAGCAGCAGGTCGTTGTTGCCCTTGACGTCGCTTGGCCAATCGGCGAAACGCGTGCCACGATAGTCGTGTTCCTCGAGGCGATAGCTTTGGATCATAGTACCCATGCCGCCGTCGAGGATCAGGATGCGCTCTTTGAGTGCGTGCTGGAGTGCTTGGAGACGAGCGCTGCGGTCGGACATAGGAACTACCTGGTCGGGCAAATATCAGAAGGTGCGGAATCATAACAAAGCTGCGCGGTTTTTAGGCGCATCGGCCATTTGCATGAATTCTGTTCATGTTCAGGCGCAAGCACCCAGGACGACCAGGCATATCGTGATAGCTTTCAAGAACCAGGACTTACGGCACATGGTGCATCGCCTTATGGTTGCCGCTTTCGCCTTGCTGACCAGCAGCATGGCGTTCGCGCAGCCCCCCCAATCGAGCCCGGCAATTTCCTACACCCGGGATATCCAGCCGATCTTCACCGAGAAGTGCGTGGCTTGCCACGCGTGCAACGACGCCGCCTGCCAGCTCAAGCTGGAAAGCCCCGAAGGGGCGGTGCGCGGCGCCACCAAGGTACCGGTGTACCAGGGTGACCGGAGCAAGGCGGTGCCCACCACGCGGCTGTTCTACGACGCCCACAGCGAACAGGAGTGGCGCAAGAAAGGCTTCTATTCGGTGCTCGACAACCAGGGCAGCCAGGCCGCGCTGATGGCGCGCATGCTCGAGCTGGGGCACAAGACGCCGATCACCCCCAATGCCAAGCTGCCCGATGACATCGTCCTGGGCCTGAACCGCACCAACATGTGCCCGTTGCCCCACGAGTTCGACGCCTACGCCGGCGCCCACCCGCAAGAGGGCATGCCGCTGGCCGTGACCGGCCTGACCGACAAGGAATACGACACCATGCGCCGCTGGCTGGCCGCCGGTGCCCCGGTGGAGTACCAGCCGATCAAGCCCAGCGACGCCGAAGCCCGGCAGATTGCCGACTGGGAAGAGCTGCTCAACCGCCCGGGCTCGACCGAAGCCCTGGTCGGCCGCTGGTTGTACGAGCACCTGTTCCTGGCGCACATCTACTTCGTCGGCGGCGAGCAGGGCCACTTCTTCCAGTGGGTGCGCTCGCGCACGCCAAGCGGCCAGCCGGTCGACCTGATCGCCACGCGGCGCCCCAACGACCCACCCGGCACCGATTTCTACTATCGGTTGATTCCGGTGCAGGGCGTGATCGTGCACAAGACCCACATCACCTACCCCATGGGGCCGCAGAAGCTCAAGCGGGTGAAGCAGCTGTTCTATGCCGGCGACTGGCATGCCACGGCACTGCCGGGCTATGGCCCGCGCCACCGGGCCAACCCGTTCGAGACCTTCGAGGCGATCCCGGCGGTGGCGCGTTACCAGTTCATGCTCGACAACGCCGAGTACTTCGTGCGCACCTTCATCCGCGGCCCGGTGTGCCGCGGGCAGATCGCCACCGACGTGATCCGCGACAACTTCTGGGCGCTGTTCCAGGAGCCGGCCCACGACCGCTACATCACCGACGCCAAGTACCGGGGCGAGGCCACGCCGCTGCTGGCGATGCCAGGCCAGATCGACGACGTGGGCAGCGTACTGTCGCTGTGGCATGCCTACCGCGACAAACGCAACGACTATGAAAAGCTGCGCCGCGAAGCCTACGCCGAAATGCCGGCACCGGGCTGGGCCACGCTGTGGGCCGGCAACGACAACGCCTTGCTGAGCATCTTCCGCCACTTCGACAGCGCCTCGGTGACCAAGGGCCTGATCGGCGACGTGCCGCTGACCGTGTGGCTGTTCGACTACCCGCTGTTCGAGCGCACCTATTACCAGCTGGCGGTCAACTTCGATGTGTTCGGCAACGTCTCGCACCAGTTGCAGACGCGCCTGTACTTCGACCTGATCCGCAACGGCGCCGAGGTCAACTTCCTGCGCCTGATGCCGGCCGGCCAGCGCGGGGCGATCCTCAGCAACTGGTACCAGAACAGCGGCAAGGTGAAGATGTGGCTCGACTACGAAGACATCGACACCGACACCCCGACCGGCATCGCGCTCGACCCGCGCGACCCCAAGCGCGACTTCGGCCTCAAGCTGCTACAGCGCACCGGCAGCCTCAATGCCGCGCCTGACCCGATCAACCGCTGCCAGGGCGCCTACTGCTCGCGGCCGCAGGTCAGCGAAGAGTTCCGCAATGCCGAGCAGTCGCTCAGCCGCCTGGTGTCGCGCCCGGCCGCGGGCCTTAAGGTGATCAACCAGCTGCCCGAGGCGACCATGCTGCGCATCGAAGGCGAGGGCGGCCAGCGCCAGGTCTACAGCCTGTTGCGCAACCGCGCGCACAGCAACGTGGCGTTCCTGCTCGGCGAAGCCTCGCGCTACCAGCCGGGGCTGGATACCTTGACCCTGTACCCGGGGGTGCTCAGCAGCTACCCGAACTTCATCTTCAACATCCCGACCAAGGATGTGCCGGAGTTCGTCGAAGACATGGAGTACGCCCGCGATGATGCCGCCAAGTTCGAGCGCATCGTCATGCGCTGGGGTGTGCGCCGCAGCCATCCAGAGTTCTGGCGCTACTTCCATGACCTCAACAGCTACATCAAGGAAACCACCCCGGTCGAGGCGGGTGTGCTGGACATGAACCGCTACGAGAACCTCTGATCGGGTTGGCTGACCTTTCCGAAGGCCCTGCGGTCGGAAACGGTGGGTGGCCCAATCGCCGGCAAGCCGGCTCCCACAAGGATCGATGCTGTACCTGAGCTTTGTGGGAGCCGGCTTGCCGGCGAACGAGCGCGACGCGCTCGCCGGGCCTCAATGCACCGGCAATTGCAGGGTATTTCATGCTGTATTCGCTTCAGGCACTGCGGGCGTTCGCCGCCTGGGTGGTGGTCTGCCACCACTTCATGCAGATCTTCTTCGACTTCCACGCCACCGGCCCCATCGGCCAGTTGCTCACCGACCGCGGCGCGGTGGGCGTCGACATCTTCTTCGTCATCAGCGGGCTGGTGATCTACCTCTCGACCCGTGACAAGGCCATCGAACCGCGTCAGTTCCTGCTCAACCGAGCCCTGCGTATCGTCCCTGCCTACTGGTTCTACACCGCGCTGATGGCGGCGCTGCTGTTGGCCTTCAGCCAGTGGATGCCGCATCAGGAATTCGCCTGGCACCATCTGTTGCTGTCGCTGCTGTTCATCCCGGCGGAGAACCCCGGCGGCTATGGCCTGTACCCGACCCTGAACGTGGGCTGGACGCTGAATTTCGAGATGTTCTTCTACCTGCTGTTCGGCCTGGCGTTCCTGGTTCGCCAGCGCCATCACCTGCTGCTGGTGACGTTCGCCTTGCTGCTGGTCAGCGAAGTGCTGGGGCGCCTGGGCGTGCTCAGCCGCTTCTACAACAACGACATCATCTACGAGTTCCTGCTCGGCATCGGCCTGGGTGTGCTGTACCGCCGTGGCCTGATCCGCGAGGGTGTGTGGCTGCCGTTGGCGATACTGAGCCTGGCGGGCTACGCGCTGTATCACCTCGACGCTTCCCAGCGCCTGCTGCACTGGGGCTTGCCCAGCGCGCTGGTGGTGCTGGCGTTCGTCGCCCTGGAGCCGTACTTCCAGGGCAACCGAGTGCTCAAGGCGCTGGGCGACTGCTCGTACTCGGTGTACCTGGTGCACGTGCTGGTGCTGTATGCCGGCTGGTTCGCCAGCCAGCGCCTGCACCTGAACCCCTACCTGGTGTTCGCCCTGTGCGTGCCGTCCATTGGACTAATGTCGTGGTTCAGCTACCAATGGCTGGAACGTGGCCTGTACCGCCGAATGCAGGCCTGGCTGGCGGCGCCACGGGGCCAGAGCCCGGCATTGGCGCTATCCCGAGTCAAATACTAGGACTTTGTTCAAGGGCCAGGTTGGCGTACACTTGGCCGCAAGTCTGTGAGGAACTTCCATGAGCGCTATAACCATTACCGACGCCGCCCATGATTACCTGGCCGATCTGCTTTCCAAGCAGAACACGCCTGGCATCGGCATTCGCATTTTCATCACCCAGCCGGGCACCCAGTACGCCGAAACCTGCATCGCCTACTGCAAGCCGGGCGAAGAGAAGCCCGACGACGAGCCGGTGGGCCTGAAGAGCTTCACCGCCTACCTCGACGCGGTCAGCCTGCCGTTCCTGGAAGATGCACTGGTCGACTACGCCACCGACCGCATGGGTGGCCAGCTGACCATCAAGGCGCCTAACGCCAAGGTGCCGATGGTCAACGAAGACAGCCCGATCAACGAGCGCATCAACTACTACCTGCAGACCGAGATCAACCCGGGCCTGGCCAGCCACGGCGGCCAGGTGAGCCTGGTCGACGTGGTCGACGATGGCATCGCGGTGCTGCAATTCGGTGGCGGTTGCCAGGGCTGCGGCCAGGCCGACGTGACCTTGAAGGAAGGCATCGAGCGCACCCTGCTCGAGCGCATTCCAGAGCTCAAGGGCGTGCGTGACGTGACCGACCACACCCAGAAAGAAAACGCCTACTACTGATAGGGTTTTTTGCGGGTCTCTAGCAACAAACTGTTACGGTTTCAACCCCTGCGACAACAGGCCGCAGCCCGTGTTTAAAGGGCTGCGGGCCATCTTGGCCTTGGTCGGGTAGAAGCCCTCGGGGCGTCATGCAAGAATGCCCCGGTTTTTCGGCCGGCCCGCTTCTGGGGCGGGCACCTTCCCTGTAAAGGATGGTTTCATGAATGATCTGTTGACCCGGCGCGCCGTAGTCGCCGGGATGGGCGTTCTCGGGCTCGGCCTGCTGGCCGGCTGCAGCCCGGCCCGGGGGCTTGATTTCAAGTACGGCAAGAACATGAGCAACGAGATCCTCGGGCGCAAGTTCCGCCTCAAGGACCCCCAGGGCAACGAACGCACCCTGTCGAGCTTCTACGGCAGCATGCCGATGATCTTCTTCGGTTTCACCCAGTGCCCGGCGGTGTGCCCGACGACCCTGGCGCGCGCGGCGCAAATCCGCAAGCTGCTCAGAGGCCGCGACCGCGACCTGTTCCAGGTGGTATTCATCACCCTGGACCCGGAGCGCGACACCCCCGAAGTACTCGATGCCTACGTCAAGGCCTTCGACCCGACGTTCACCGCGCTCACCGGTACCCCCGAGGAAATTGCCGCGGTGGCCAAGGAGTTCAAGGTCTTCTACGAGAAGGTGCCTGCCGGTGACACCTACACCATTTCCCATTCGTCCACCAGCTACGTCTACGACACGCGTGGCACCCTGCGCCTGAGCCTGGGCCATTCCCTGAACGCCCAGGAATGTGCCGAAGACCTGCGTACCCTGATGGAGATCTGCTGAATGTCGATGCAACCAATCAAGCGCGGCCTGGCCGTTCTGGCACTGATGGGCCTGGCCCTGCCGGCCCTGGCCGAAACCACCGTGAGCGATGCCTGGGTGCGTGCCAGCGTGCCGCACCAGCAGTCCACCGGTGCCTTCATGACCCTCACCGCCAGCAGCGACAGCAAGCTGGTGGGCGTGGCTTCGCCCGTGGCCAAGACCGTGCAGGTGCACGAGATGACCATGAACGGTGACGTGATGGGCATGAAGGAAGTGAAGGCCGTCGAGCTGCCGGCGGGCAAGCCGGTGAGCCTGGACCCCAACGGCTACCACGTGATGCTGATGGGCCTTAACCAGCAGGTGAAGGAAGGCGAGAAAGTGCCACTGACCCTGACCATCGAAGATGCCAAGGGCGGGAAGGAAACGTTGAACGTGCAGGCAGAAGTGAAGGCCCTGACCGCCGAGGCCGGCGGGCATGACCACATGCACATGAAGCACTGATTCAACTGATGCACCGGGGGCCGCGCAATGCGGCCCCTGTTCGTTCAGCTACGAAAGCGTGGCAAAGGCCTGTCGAGCGTCAACGAGGTCAAGGTCTTTCGCACCTGGGCTTCGTCGGCCTCCAAGGCCTTGAGGCTTGCGCGGATCTTGCCAGCGGCGGGCACATCGCCCTGCCGGTCAATCCAGTCGGCAATCTCCTTGCAGGCACTGCTCAGGCAGGCTTGGCGCTGGTTCATCAGCGACAGCAGGGTGGTGAGCTCTCTTTCGGACATGGCGGGATCCTCCATTCAGCCCTGTGAGTGTAGCAGAGGATTGGCCGGGCTCTGCTGGCTTTGCCAAGAAGCATCAAGGGCGTGCTCTCAACGCGTAGAAACAACTCGTTACTTATAAACAGCATGTTTAAAGTTTCTGATAGTGCGTTGACTTTGGATGATGCTCGGCAGCTGAAATTAAATCGTTGTAGCGCCTGATTGAACGGTATGACAGTCGAAATATAGAGAGAAATTGTGCGTAGGAATATTCCTACGCGCGGGCCTGTGCCTGCGGTCAGTATCCGGGTTTTTAGAATTTGGGCATTGAGCAAAACCTGAAAATCGTCCTAGATTGATATTGCCCGCACCAACCAAGGGCGATTTCAATAATCTGAAAGGAGTTCTCTTATGAAATCTGCAATCGAACTGTTCCGCACCGATGTAACGGGCGTTACTACCCAAGGTGTGTGCATGTGGTAAGCAAGGGGGCGGCCTAGTGCCGCCCCTCTCTACCTCTTGAAAGGAGCATGGTTTATGGATGATCGTGGCTACCACACCCTTTGGGATATAACCGGTGCCAGCGCAAAGTTGCTGACCAACGATAAGACATTGCATCGCTTTTTTCTGACTGTATTGCAGGCATCCGGGTTCACCGTCATCAGCGATATGATCCACAAGTTTTCTTCAGGCGGGGAGGGTGTGACGGGGATCTTTCTATTGTCGGAGTCGCACCTTTCCTACCATACCTACCCCGAGCGTGGGTATATCAGTATCGATGTCTACACCTGCGGCAAAGGCAACCACTCGATCAATGAACGGATTGCAGCGTTTTTTGGTGAGGACGTCCAGGTCAACAGAAGGACGCTGTTGCGCGGCAGTGTGGTGACTGGCTTGTCGGGGGGGCGATATGCGACTGCTCGATAAAGGCCTGGTAAAGTTCGATTATCAATTTCCGCTCTATAACTTCTTCTTCCCGGCTCAGACGCACAACTGCTATGCGCCCGACAAAAGTCAATTTTCAGAAATCATGGCCGGCGCCAATCAATCGGCACGTTCGCGTGCCTTGTATTTTCATGTGCCCTTTTGCGAAGCCATCTGCTCGTTCTGCCCTTTCACGCGGGGGCTGTACAAGAGTGCCGACGAGATTGACCGGTATACGCAGGCGCTGATCCGGGAGATCGAATACAAGGCGCAGATGATCGATTTGAAAGCGGTACCCGTCAGGGCAATATTTTTTGGCGGCGGCACCCCTTCGCTGTTGTCGCCGCGCAATATCCAGGACATTGGCGAGGCATTGCATCGTCACTTCGACATGAGCGAAGTCAAGGAGTTTTCATTCGAATTCAATGTCACCAGTGTCACCGAAGCGCGTGCGCGGGCGCTGGCCGATATCGGGGTGACCCATGCGCGCTTTGGTCTGCAAACGGTAGACAGCGAATGGCGCCAGCTATTTAACCTCGACCCCGACATTGGCAAGATCGAGCGTGCCGTTGAACAGTTGCGCGCCCATTTCGGCCATGTGCTGTGTGACATTCTCTACGGCATGAACGGCAGCAACGAACAACAGACACTCGCCGACATCGACAAGGCCGTCGCCATGGGTGTCAGCAATGTCGATATCTACCCCATCAACAATGCCGCCACCTCCGTCAAGTTGCACAAGCAGATCAGGGCACGCTCCACGCAGGTAATGCCCGCCATGCGCAAGCTCAACATGAAGTTCATGCTCGATGCGCACCTGCGCCAATATGGTTATGTGCCGTACAACGGCCATGGCTATGTGCACAGGCCCGCACAGGCCGGTGAACTGTTCAGCGATGATTACGCGTTCATTTATCACGAACATGTCTACGGCTATGCCGATCACGACCTATTGGGCTTTGGTGTAGGCGCTATCTCTTCGGTGGCAGGGCACGTCATTACCAATGTCTCCCTGCGTGAAAAATATACCCAACGCATGACGGCAGGCGAGCACCTGTGCCAGGTCAGCCGGCACGACCCGGTGCTGGATGTGGTCAAGCCCCTTGTACTGCGCCTGGCCTACCACGGTTCGGTCGACAAGCGGCTGGTCGAGCTGGGCCGTGTGCCCAAGGCGCTGATGCAGCGGCTCGATGCATTGGTCCAGTCCGGCCTGGTGGTGGAGGACAACCATTACTACCGGCTGACCCGGCTTGGTTGGCTTTGGTACAGCAACATCATGTTCTACCTGATGCCTGCGAGCGAACAGGACATTCTCCGAAAGCTGGTGTTCGAACGGCTCGATGTCCCTGGGCGGGACATCACGGAACATGAATTGATTTATGCCGCTGGCTGAGGAAAGCATGAAATATGCAGGCGTTGAGTCTTAACAGCGGCACACGTTCCCTGACGTTGGGCTACTGCTTTTCCAAATGTGGTGAGTTTGCCTTCGAAGCGGCCTTTGCCGTGGCAATCGTGTCCATGACCGATGCGGATCTGCTGTTGATTGGCATTGCCTATTTTTTCCGCTACTTGCCGAGCATGGTGTTTTCGCCCTTGGGGGGGTGGCTTGCGGATAACGCCGACAAGAAACGCACACTGTTTCTGGTAGAGGCCGCCAAAGGCATCCTGGCACTTGCCTTCTTCATGGCGTTCAGCTTGTTCGCGCCAGTACTGCCCGTGCTGATTGGCCTGGCGATGGTCATGACCGCGCTCGAGTGTTTGTATGTGCCGACGTTTCGCGCGTACTTTCCCGACCTTGTCGAAAAGGACCAGCTGGCCTCGGTCAACAGCGGAATCCAGGTGATCGAGGATGCTGCCTCGATTATCGGCCCGCTGGTTTTCTCGGTGTGCGTGTTGCTGCTGTCTCGCGATGCAACGTTCCTGTTCTTTGCCATATGCCTGGTGTTGTCGGCCATTTCCATCGCAACGTTGGGGCCTGCCAGGCAAGGCGCCCGACAGGCATTCGAAGGCCGCGCCATCATCCGCGATGCGGCGCGCAGTGTTGGCCAGCTCAGGGCCAGCAATGCGCCGTTGTTTGCTGTCATCGGCTGCACCACGCTCTGTGCGATGTTCGCGACGTCGGTGATTCGCTTCATTCTTCCGGCTTCGGTGCTGGAGCACTTTGCCTCTGAAGCGGCGGTCGGTTACGTGTTCTCACTGTTGGCGGCAGGCACCGTATTGGGTGGCGTGCTCTACACACGCTTCAACCCGCGCACAACTGCGCGCCTGGTGCTGCGTTACTGGGTGCTGTACGGCGCACTGTTCTTTGCGGCTGCAGTGGCGCTGCAATTCAACAGCTGGCTGTTTCTGCTGGTGCTGTTTCTGGTCGGCTTCATTGGTGCATTCGTCGATATCGCCATCGTCACCAACATCCAATGCTTGTCGAGCGAGCATGAAGTTGGCCGCAACTTTTCCCTCTATTACTTCACGGCCGTCATTGGTGACGCCGTTTCAGGGTTGGTTGCCAGCCTGGTCTTCGTACTTGCGGGCCCGGCAACGTTCATCTGGATGACGCTCATGCTGTTCATCGCGCCCGTGCGCTGGAACCTCAAAGGAACTGCCCATGACACCGACCATCCTCTATAGCGCGGGGCTGCCCATGGCTGCATGGGAGGGCATGCAGGCGAGCGTTTTCAATTCGTCAGCCAACCTCGCGCTCGCTTGCGTTTTGCTATTGAGGCCTGAAGATGCGCTGCAACCCGCAGTGCGTGAAGCGGTGGAGCGTTGGGGCCTGCCGCTGTTCATCGCCTCGGAACATCGGCATAGCCCGCTAGAGGCAGGCGATGAGCAGCGAGTGGACATACCCTTGTCGGCACACGACAGGGCTCGGTTGATGGCTGCCGCGCTCGCTTTCGAACACCAGGCGCTGCCCCCTTTCACACGCACGGTTGCGTCTTTCGTCGGCAAGCGCCGGCCTACCTTCGCCTGCCCTGGGCACCAAGGTGGCGCGTGTTTGCAGCAGCACCCTGCCGGGGCGCGTTTCATGAGCTTGCTGGGGCAGGGCGTGTTCCAGGTGGATGTGCCCCATGCCGCGCCCGAGCTGGGTGATGTGCTGAGCCATGAAGGCCCGGTGCTGGAGGCGGAGCAACTGGCCGCAAGGGTGTTTGGTGCCGACGAGACGTGGTTCGTGCTCAATGGCACGTCCACCGCCAACAAGGTGGTTGCCAGCGCGCTGCTGGCGGCCGGCGACCTGGTTTTGCTGGATCGCAACAGCCACAAGTCGGTATTTCTTGGCGCCTTGGTGCAGTGCGGCGCCTTGCCGGTGTACCTGGACAATGTGCGCGATGAGCGTGGGTTGCTGGGCGGCTATCGCGTCGGTGCCCTGGATGAAGCCCATCTGCGCAGCTGGGCGGGGCAGGTTTGTGAGCGCCGGGCGCGTGAGCCCAGGCCCTTTCGCCTGGCGGTGATCCAGCAGGCAACGTGCGATGGGGTGGTGGTCGATGCGTCAGCCTTGTTGGCGCGCATCGGCCATCTGTGTGATTACGTGCTGTTCGATGGCGCCTGGGCGGGGTATGAGCCTTTTGTGCCGGCGCTGGCCGGGTTATCGCCGCTGAATGTGCAACTGACGGACGCCTCGCCGGGCATTGTCGTGACCCAGTCGGTGCACAAGCAGATGTCCGGCCTCTCGCAAACCTCGCAGATTCACAAGAAGGACCGGCATATCAGCCACCTGCGCCGCTACTGCAGCTGGCCGGTGTTCAACGCCGCCTTCATGCAGCACGCCTCGACCAGCCCTTCCTATCCGCTGTTCATGTCGCTGGAAGTGAATGCGGCCATGCTCGCCGAGGGTGAGGGCGAGCGCCACTGGCGCCAGGCGTTGGCGGCTGCGCAGTGGTTGCGCGAGCAGGTGGCGCGCCGCTGTCGCTTGATCCGGCCGCTGATGCCGACCGTCTCGAATGCCTCGAGCCAGTATCAGCCACAAGGTGCCTTGGCGATCGAGCCTGGCCTGCACCATGTCGACCCGTGCAAAGTCATTTTCCTCACCCGCGGGCCGCTGGATATCCCGGCCTGCCTGCTCACCCGCTACCTGCAGGACTGCGAGTTCACGCCGGAAAAAACCGACTTCTACACCTTCACCCTGCTGATGACGCCCTCCAGTGACAGTGCCGCGTTGAGCCGGCTGGTGGACGCGCTCGAAGCGTTCGAAGCGCATTGGCACACGGGGACTGCGGCGCTGCAGGTGCTGCCTTCGTTGCGTGGAGCTGCAGCTACTTACGAGGGGCTGTCCATTGCTGAGCTGGGCGAGCGCATCAATGCGCTTTATCGCACGCATCAGGTTGAGCAGCGGCAAAGCGAGATTTTCAGCGCAATCGGGGCGGCGCAGTGCGATCGCTCGCCTTACCAGGCCAACCAGCAGTTCGTGCGTGGCGAGGCCCGCTTGCGCTGTGTGAAGGAGGTGCTGGGCCAAGTGGCGGCCGAGGGGGTGATCCCGTACCCACCCGGGATCATGTGCATCGCCCCCGGCGAGCGCTGGACGGCTGCGTTGGTCGACTATCTGCAAGCCGTCGAGGCGTTGGCCGCGCAGTACTGCGAGTTCGCCCCGCATATCCAGGGTGTCCATGAAGTGCGCAATGCCGATGGCTCTGCCTCTCTCGGGGTATTCGTGCTTGACTGAACACCCTCAGCGGCCTGGCGGTGCGCGCAAGTTCATTCACGTCGACATGGACTGCTATTTTGTCGCCGTCGAGCTCCTGGATGCGCCCTGGTTGCGCGATCGGCCGGTCGCTGTGGGCGGCACGGCGCTGGAGCGGGGCGTGATCAGTACCTCCAACTACATTGCCAGGGCGTTTGGCGTCAGAAGCGGCATGGCAACCGCCACCGCGCAGCGCCTGTGCCCGGACCTGGTGCTGTTGCCGGTGCGCTTCGAACGTTACGAGGCAGTCACTGGCAGGCTGGAGGAAATTTTCCGGCGCTTTACGCCGACCGTGGAGTTTCTTTCGCTGGATGAAGCCACGCTGGAGGTCACAGGCCAGCCGCACTGCAACGGTTCGGCAACGCACATGGCCAGCCGCATCCGGGCAACGATCGAGCGTGAGCTGCAGTTGACGGCTTCGGCGGGCATCGCACCTTTGAAGTACCTGGCGAAGATGGCCTCTGAAGTGAACAAGCCCAATGGCCAGTTCGTGGTTGCACCGGATCAGGTACAGGCCTTTCTTGCGAACCTGGACATTCGCAAGATCCCCGGGGTGGGGCCCAAGACCTGGGCTGTGCTGCAGGCCATGGGGTGCGTCAAATGCGCTGATGTCACCGAGCAGATGATCCCTGCGCTGCTGCGCCAGCTCGGGGCGCATGGTTTCTATGTGTGGGAGCGTTGCCGCGGGCAGGAGGGCTACGAAGGCAAGGCGGGCGGTGTGCAGTCACTGGGCGTCGAGCATACCTTGCCCAGCGACTGCCATGACTTTGCGCGCTGCGCCAGCGAACTGGATGGACTGCTGGCGGCCCTGGCGCTGCGCATGGAGGCGCTTGGCGATGGGCCGCCGATTGTCAGGAACCAGGTCAAACTGAAGTTTGCCGATTTCACCATGGCCAGTGCCGAGGCGGGCGCCCTGGCATTGGAGCCGCAGGTGGTGCATGGCCTGTGCCGCATGCTTTGGAATACCAAGCGGCAGGGGCGAGCCGTGCGCCTGGTCGGTATTGCCGTCAAGATCCGCAGAAACCTGCCGGACCCATTGCAACTTGAGTTGGGATTGTGAGCAGCCGGGCAGGCAACGCTGCGTCGACGCATGCTTTGCGATAGGCCCCCGGTGTCACCCCGTAGGCCTGCTTGAACTGCCGGCTCAAATGGCTCTGGTCGGCAAACCCTAGCGCGAACGCCACCTCAGAGGCTGCCTGGCCCCTTTTCAACAGATCACGGGCGTGGGTGAGGCGCCGCTGTTTCAACCAGGCGTGCGGCGGCAACCCGGTGGCCTGGCGGAACACGCGGGCAAAATGGAAGGGCGACAAGTTGACCGCCGCCGCCAGCGCTTCCAGCGAAGGTGGGTCGGCCAGTTGGCTTTCCAGCAGCTCGCGGGCGCGGGCCACGGCCACGGGCTCGTTGCCGGGGGCCGTGGGTTCGGGGCAATGGCCGTGGCGCTGCACCAGCGCCAGCACCGCCTGGCGCCAGGCGGTCTGTTGTTCGAGGGCGCTGGCGCCCAGCTCGGACAAGCGGTGCAGCTGGCTGAAGGCCGAGGCCAGCGCAGGGTCCTGGATCACGCTTTCGCGAAAGCGCGGCATGCCGTGGCGGCCCAGTTCCAGCTCGTCAAGCACGCCGGTGACCCGTTCATGCTCGGGGTAGAAGCCGCGGTAGCGCCAACCGGCCTCGTGGGCGGTGGCGCCGGTGTGCAGTTCGTCGGGGTTGATCAGCACCATGCTGCCGACCGGCGCCAGGTGCTCGCTGCCGCGGTGCCAGAAGCTCTGGGCGCCGGACTCGATCACGGTGAACACGTAGCCTTCATGCACATGGGGCGCGAAGCGCTGCTGGATGTAGCGCGCGTGCAGCATCTCGACATCGCCCAGGGCGGGCGCCTGCCAGAGGTGGGCTTGTTCGCGCAGGGGCCTGGTCATGCCAGCCAGCTGCGCAGCAGGAAGAAGATCAACATGCTCACCAGCATGCTCAGCAACACGCTGCGGGTCAACAGCACCAGGGCGATGGCGACCAGCGCGCCGAGCAGGTAAGGGTTGAGCGGGCTCAGGTCGAGCTGGTGGCCGGGCAGGAAGATGATCGGCCCGCAGATGGCGGTGAGCATGCCGGGCACGGCGAAGCCGAGGAACTGGCGTGCATTGGAGCTCAGGCGCAGCGGCAGGCGTGGCTCGAGAAAGGCATAGCGGTTGAGAAACACCACGGCGCCCATGGCGAAAATCAGTAGCCAGGTCATGCGCGTGCTCCCGAAAACTTCTGGCAGATGAAACCGGCGGCCATGCCCAGCAGGCCGGCAGCCACCAGCGCGGTCTCCCAGTGCCAGTGGCTGAACAGCACCGAGCAGAACAGCGACACCGCCACGCACACCACGGTGGCGAGGTTGCGCACCAGTGGCGCAATCAGCGCGACGAAGGTGGCGACGATGGAAAAGTCCAGGCCCAGCTGGTCAAGGTGCGGGATGTTCTGGCCCAGCACGATGCCGGCCAGGGTGAACAGGTTCCAGGCCACGTAGAAGGTCAGGCCGACGCCAAGCGCGTACCAGCGGTTGAACTGCTGCTGGTCGTAGTGGCTGGTGAGGGCGAAGAATTCGTCGGTGAGCAGAAAGCCCAGCCCCAGCCGCCAGCGCAAAGGCTGGCTGGAAAGCACCGGGCGCATCGACAGCCCATACAGCAGGTGCTGCGAGGTCAGCAGCAGGGTGGTCAAAAGGATCGACAGCAGGTTGGCGCCGCCCTTGAGCATGCCGATGGCCACCAGCTGCGCCGCGCCGGCGAAGACGATCGCCGACAGGCCCTGGCCTTCCCAGGCGCTGAGGTTGGCTTCGATGGCCATGGAGCCGGCCAGCAGGCCCCAGGGGGCGACGGCAAGTGACAGCGGAAGGATGGCGATGGCGCCGTGGAGGAAAGCTTGGCGGGCGATGGGCGGATGGTTGGGCATGATGGCTGCGACACGGTTACACGGTAGAGCAGCTTGCCAGAGTGCAGCGCGGCTGGCTTGAACGATCTTGCTGGTTTGCCTGAGGCAGGCGCCGCAGGCTCAGCGGTGGCTGGTCAGGCGCTGCTGGGCGGCAACGCAGCCGTTGATGTCCACGGCCTTCTGCAGCAGGGCCTGGCGATGCAGTGGGTCGAGGTCGCCGAGCAGCCGGTACACCTCGGCCTGGTAATCCCGTTGCCGGCCCCACTGCATTTCCAGCCCCTGCGGCTGGCTGCGGCTGCAAGCCAGGCGGGTGGCCGGTTGCGGGTAATAGGCGGCATACAGGGTGGCCATGCTCGGCACCGCTTCGAGCGCTTCGCGGTAGGCGCTGCTGACGTTGTACGGCGGGCACCAGCTGGCGATCGCCGTTGCCGGCGGGGCAAAGCCCTGCTGCAGGCTCGCTTCGAGCAAGGGGCAGGCGGCATCGGCGATCTGCGCAGCGGGCAGGTAGGTCGTGTAGTACAGCGCCAGGCGGTACTGCGCCACGGGGTGGCCGAGTTCCACCGACTTTTCCAGCAAGGCCACCGCGGTTGGCAGGGTACGGGCCAGGGCCTGGCCCTGGCGATTGAGCTCCGGGTCGCCGCCTACGGCGGTGCGCAGAGGGCTGGCGCTGTCGTCCGGGTGGTCGGCTTGCTCCAGCAGCGGCAGGGCCTGGCGGTAGAGCAGGTCGGCATGCGGGTCGATGCGCACATCGAGCGCAAGCGATGCCTGCGGCACCAGTGTGATGAGCAGCGCAGCCAGGTACGGGGGGATGGCTCGGGTGTTCATGACAATTGCAGCTGCGCCTCGGGCGTATCGGAACGACGCCGTATTCTAGCCAAGCCTGTGGCCAGACCGAAAGCGCGGCGTGCAATTGTCAGACAAGCTTGATCGGCGTGACCTTGCGCTGGGCGTGTTTTTCCTGGGCCAGGCCAAGCTTGGCGGTGATTACCTTGGCCAGCGCATTGTTGCCCAGGTCGTTCAGGTGCAGGCGGTCGATGAACAGGTCGGCGCCGAACACCGGCGAGCTGCTGAGCATGCTGTTCATGTCGTAGCACGGCACCGGGTCGGCCTGGCTCTTGATGCGGCGGAAGAAGGCCATGTGCAGCTGGCTGTCGAAGGTGCCCTGCAGCAGGCGATCGAAATTGCTGGGTTGCCGGTCCAGGGCCGCGAGCATGGCGACTTCCCCGGCCGGCAGGGCCTCGCGGCACCAGGGCAGCAAGGGTTGCAGGATGAAGGTGAGGGTGGCGTGGCTGTCAGCCAGCATCCGCTCCCATTGGCGCAGGGTGCGGCCGATGCTGTCGGCGGCGCGTGCCAGGCGCTTCTCTGGCGCGCACAGCGGCCAGTCTGCCAGGGGCTCCGGCCGGCGCGGGGCGAGTGCCTGGGCAAGGCGCTGCAACCACGACGCTTGGCGCGCTGCGCCCTGGGCCGGCATGCCTTCGTTGAAGCTGTTCAGGTAGGCCTGATGGGCTTTGGCGTACTGTGCAGCGTGCGGGCCGGCCAGCACCTCGCCGAGGGCTTCGTGGGCCAGGCTGTTGAGCCCGCTGAGCAGCACCACGTGGCCAATTTCGCCCAGGCGGTGCTGGTGGGTGAGAAACAGCAGCAGCTCCTGGCTGGCATTGAGCCCGCAGCCGGCGAGGTTCAGCCACACCTCGCCAGTCAGCATCGACAGGTGCGAGGCCACCGTGTGTTCATCGCTGCTGGCACCGATGCCCATGGCCGTGGAGCCACCCACCAGCAGGTTGATGCGCCCGGCACCGCCGCGCTCGGCGGCCGAGAAGCGCTTGCCGGCGCAATGGCTGTAGCGCAGCCCCAGCGCATCGGTGTTGATGGTGCCGGAGCGGTAGCCGCGCTCATGAACGTGCAAGGTTTGCGGGGCGCGGCGGCTGCCCAGTTGCAGGAAGCGCTGGTAATCCTGCTGCAGCGGCGAGGGCAGGCCCTGGCCGCGTGCGGCGGTATCGAGGGTGGTCATGGGCGCTCCCGTTTCACTGGCCGGTTCAGCCCGCCAGTGCCTTGAGGTTGTAGGCCAGGCCACCGGCGGCGATCAGCAGCAGGGCAACGCCCGAGGCCAGGGAAATGATGCGGTTGCTGCGTGGCGAGCTGATCTTGCCGATGGCGAAGATGTACAGGCTGAGCACGGCGAAATCGATGAACACCCACAGCAGCGACAGCACCACCATGCTCTTGCCGAACGATTCGGTGATCTGGATGAACTGCGGGAAGAAGGCGATGAAGAAGATGATGTCCTTGGGGTTGGAGATCCCCACCATGAAGCCTTGCCAGAGGCCGCCGCGGCCGGCCTTGGGCGCGGGCTCGGCGGTTTCGCTGGCGGCCGGCGCCTGCAGGCATTCGCGCAAGGTGCCCACGGCGATGTAGCCGATGAACAGGCAACCGAGCAGGCTCATGCCGCTGAGCCAGGCCTTGTCGATGGCCGCGCTGGTGAGGATGACCCAGGCGGCGGCACCGATCAGCACCAACGACGCCCAGTTGGTGCCGACGGCGGTGAAAATGGCCTTGCGCGAGCCGGAAGCGGCGGCGGTGTTGACGATCAGTGCCACCACCGGGCCCGGGGTGGCGATCAGCAGCAGGACAGTCAGTGCGTAGGTGAGGGTGAGTGCGGTATTCACGGTCAGTTCTCGATCAGTGTGTCAGGTGTGGCGTGGGCGTGGGCATGAAAGGGGCAGCGCGAGGGCTTGAGCGAGCCTGCTTCCTGCAGTTGGTATTGCTTCCATTCGAAGTTGTCGTCGTCGCCGAAGAAGCCCAGGCTGTCCGGCATGACGCCGTCGTTGTAGTGGCGCACGCGGTCGCGAATGCGCGCACGGATGCGCTGGCCGCTTTCGGTGCCGGCGTTGGCCACCTCGTCGAAGTTTTCCCGCGGGTTGATGACGAAGGTGATGTGCTTGCCCAGATTGCGGCTTTTCATCTGCCGGTGGCCGGGGAAGTTCATGTTGATGAACAGCGGCATGCCGGCGTAGCAGAATGACCAGCCGTTGTCGTCCGGGTCGGTGGGAATCGACGGTGGCCAGGGCTGCGGGTCGCGCGCGTGCACGCCGCGCAGCACCTTCCAGGCCAGTGCCTGTTGTTCGGCAAGGGTGATGTCGCTGGGGGTTTCGAGAAACACCACCAGCGGGCTGCCGATGCGTTGCTTGACCGGTACCGGGGCGATGTGGCGCACGTAGTCGGCCAGGCCCTGGGCAATGTCGTCGGCCAGTTGCTCGGCGCGGGCGAAGAGGATGTGGCAGGTGGCGCCATTGACCGCCTTGCGCCCGAACAGGCACGGAAACTCGGGGTTGGCGAGAATGCTGCGAAAGTGTTGTAGTGTCTGGTAAGTCCAGTGATGCGTGTTCCGCTCATGTTCGGCGGTCAGCTCTAGCGCATCCAGGCGTAAGCAATTTCCATAACCCGTAAACATGATATCCCCAGGCGTTTAATTAATAGAAAGTTCCAGTCATATGCAGGCAGGTTGTTGGCTTATCTTTGTTATTTACCTGCATTTTCTGAGACGCACTTAACGTTGTAAAACGCGTGGAACTATGACCTACTATTAGTCTTACTCATGCTTCGGGGGCTTCATGTCGGAACGAATCCAGGCTTTGCACGCGCTACGCGCCTTCGAGGTCGCTTCGCGTTATGGGTCGTTCACCCGGGCGGCCGAAGAGCTGGCGCTGACCCAGGGCGCGGTCAGCCATCACATCAAGACCCTCGAAGCCATGTTCGGCTGCGACCTGTTCGAGCGCCGCGGCCCCAAGCTGAGCCTGACCGAACACGGCCGGGTGCTGTCCCAAGAGCTCAAGGTCGGCTTCAAGATCATCGAAAATGCCTGTGCGCTGCTGCGCCAGGACCGCTACGGCCTGCGCCTCAAGGCGCCTTCCACGCTCACCGTGCGCTGGTTGCTGCGGGCCCTGGATGCCTTCAAGAAGGCCGACGATGCCTGCAGCGTGCAGTTGTCGAGCGTGTGGATGGACATCGACACCGTGGACTTCTATTCCGAGCCCTACGACTGCGCGATCCTGCTGGCCAACGGGCGTTTTCCGGCCGACGTCGAAAGCTTCAAGCTGTTCGATGAGTGGCTGATCCCGGTGTGCCACCCCGACTACATGCCGCGCGCCCAGCCGGAGCTGGCGGACCTGCGCCACTGCGAGTTCCTGCACCCGTCGCCGGACCGCCGCGACTGGCGCCGCTGGCTGGCGCGCATGGATGCGCTGGACATCAGCATCCACCAGGGCCAGGTGTTCGACACCCTCGACCAGGGCATCTCGGCGGCCCAGCAGGGCCTGGGCATTTCCGTGGTCGACCTGGTGCTGGCCACCGCCGACCTTGGCGCCGGGCGCCTGGTCACGCCGTTCAAGCATGCCGTTTCCACCGGCGATGGCTATTACATGACCTGGCTCAAATCCAGCCCCAAGGCCCGGCAGATGCACAAGTTGCGCGACTTCCTGCTCGGCCAGGTGCCGGCGCTGGCCTACAAGGACATCGACTACCTGTACGGCTGAAGCCGCCCGCCAGGCCTCACAGGCGTGCGCTGCTGACGGTGATGTAGCCCTTGTCGAGCAGGGCGATGCGGATCACCGTTTCCTCGACGCTCGCCTTGCGCTTCTGCTTGATGCACACCCCCTCGATGGCTGCCGCGCGCATCTGCTGGGCGATGGCGCGCCCGCAGGGGTCGAAGAACGCCTCGCTGGCCAGCAGCTCGATGCGCTCGACCAGTTGGCGCGTGCGCTCATCGGTCACGCAGAAAAACAACACCCCCGAGAGGTGCGGGTCGTCGTCCGGGTTGCTGACCTTGTGGGCCATGAGTTCACGCAGGGTCTTGCGCAGTTCGGCGGTGGTGCTGAGGTGCGGGTGCATGCGGAGCCTCCTGTCGATCGAGCGCGGGCGCCGGGCTGTAGCTGGCGCGGTCCAGGGGCGATGGTGTTTTCCGCAGAGGGCGGCGGCAATTAAGAAACTTCCGAGCGGTGCGTAGGAAATATCTGAAGGTGCTGAAAGGATGCTTCCAGCCCTGCTGATACTGCACAATTGCCCGCTCCTGTGCACCCTGACCTGAGGACTTCGATGAACAGCCACTTCCAAGCCGTCGACCTGAAAAAGGCCTACCGCCTGCTCAACCACGGCCCGACCGTGCTGGTATCGGCCAGCCACCAGGGCGTGGACAACGTGATGGCCGCGGCCTGGGCCTGCGCGCTGGACTTCGACCCGCCCAAGGTCACCGTGGTGCTGGACAAGGGCACCCGCACCCGGCAGCTGGTCGAAGGCAGTGGCGGGTTCGCGCTGCAGGTGCCCACCGCGGCCCAGGCGCAGCTGACCCATCAGGTCGGTACCCGCAGCCTGCTCGACCAGCCCGACAAGCTGGCCCGCATCGGCGTCGAGCTGGCACGGGTGGAAGGGCATGCGGCGCCGTTGGTGGAAGGCTGCTCAGCGTGGCTGATGTGCCGGGTGATCGACGAGCCGCACAACCAGAGCACCTACGACCTGTTCATAGGCGAAGTGGTGGCGGCGTGGGCGGATGACCGGGTGTTCAAGGACGGCCACTGGGCCTATGAGCATGCCGACCCGCAGTGGCGCAGCCTGCACTATGTGGCCGGTGGGCATTTCTACGCGATCGGCGAGGCGGTGGTGGTCGACGCGCAGGGCTGAACCTGCCGGCCCCATCGCCGGCAAGCCGGCTCCCACAGGGAGTGCTGCGGGGCATCTGTGGGAGCCGGCTTGCCGGCGATGGGGCCGCGCAGCGGCCCCTCAGTGCTTCACCCCAAAACCTGCTGCTTGAACCGCAACCGCCACCCATGCAGCAGCGGCTCGGTATACCCGCTCGGCTGCTGCCGCCCTTCGAACACCAGCGCCTGCGCCGCCCGGTACGCATACGACCCGGCAAAGTCCCCGGCCATCGGCCGGTAGGCCGCATCGCCGGCATTCTGCTGGTCGACCACCTTGGCCATCCGCTGCAGCGTCGCCTCTACCTGATCTGCCGTCACCACCCCATGCAGCAACCAGTTGGCGATGTGCTGGGCGGAGATGCGCAGGGTGGCGCGGTCTTCCATCAGGCCCACGTCATGGATATCGGGCACCTTGGAGCAGCCCACCCCTTGCTCCACCCAGCGCACCACATAACCCAGGATGCCCTGGCAGTTGTTGTCCAGCTCGGCCTGGATGTCCGCTGCGCTCCACGGCCGGTCCGGGCTGACCGGGATGCTCAGCAGGCCATGCAGCAACGCCTCGCGCTCGGCGGCCGGGTCGGCTTGCTCCAGGGCCTGCTGCACCGCCGCCACATCCACCTGGTGGTAGTGCAGCGCATGCAGGGTCGCGGCCGTGGGCGAGGGCACCCAGGCGGTGTTGGCGCCGGCCTTGGGCTGGGCGATTTTCTGCTCGAGCATGGCGGCCATCAGGTCGGGCATGGCCCACATGCCTTTGCCGATCTGCGCCTTGCCGCGCAGGCCGCAGGCCAGGCCCACCAGCACGTTGTTGCGTTCGTAGGCCTGGATCCAGGCGCTGTGCTTCATGTCGCCCTTGCGCAGCATGGCGCCAGCCTGCATGGCGCTGTGCATCTCGTCGCCGGTACGGTCGAGAAAGCCCGTGTTGATGAACACCACCCGCGCCGAGGCACTGGCGATGCACGCCTGCAGGTTGATACTGGTGCGCCGCTCTTCGTCCATGATGCCCATCTTCAGGGTATGGCGGGGCAGGCCCAGCAAGTCTTCGACGCGGCCGAACAGCTGGTCGGCGAAGGCCACTTCGGCCGGGCCGTGCATCTTCGGCTTGACGATGTACAGGCTGCCCTGGCGCGAATTGCCGCGGCGCTTGAGGTCGTGCAGGCCGATCAGGCTGGTGACCACCGCGTCGAGAATGCCTTCGGGGATTTCGTGGCCGTCACGGTCGTGGATCGCCGGGTTGGTCATCAGGTGGCCGACGTTGCGGATGAACAGCAGCGAGCGCCCCGGCAGGGTCAGTGGCTGGCCATCGCTACCCTGGTACTGGCGGTCCTCGGCCAGTGCCCGGGTGAAGGTCTTGCCGCCTTTGCTGACCTGCTCGCTGAGGTCACCCTTCATCAGGCCAAACCAGTTGCGGTAGACGTTGACCTTGTCCTCGGCATCCACGGCCGCCACCGAGTCTTCGCAGTCGATGATGGTGGTCAGCGCGGCCTCCAGGAGGATGTCCTTGACCCCGGCCAGGTCGCTTTGGCCGATCGCGCTGCTGGCGTCGATCTGGATTTCGAAGTGCAGCCGGTGGTGTTGCAGGAGGATGGCGGTGGGCTGCTTCGGCTCACCCTGGTAACCGCGCAATTGCGCAGCGCTTTGCAGGCCGACCTGGCGGCCATCCTTGAGCGTGACGCGCAGTGCGCCTTGCTCGATCGCATAGGCCGCGACATCGGCATGGGAAGCGCCCGCCAGCGGCGCGGCCTGGTCGAGGAACTGCCGCCCGAAGGCGATCACCTTGGCACCGCGGCGCGGGTTGTAGCCTTGCCCGCGCTCGGCGCCGTCGCTGTCGGCGATCGCGTCGGTGCCGTACAGCGCGTCATACAACGAACCCCAGCGGGCGTTGGCGGCATTGAGGGCATAGCGGGCGTTGCTCAGCGGTACCACCAGCTGCGGGCCGGCCTGCTCGGCGATTTCGCGGTCGACGTTGGCGGTGCTGATTTGCACGCCTTCGGGGCTGTCGACCAGGTAGCCGATGCTGCGCAGGAAGGCTTGGTAGGCGGGCATGTCGGCGATTGGCCCGGGGTGCTGGCGATGCCAGCTGTCCAGCTCGGTTTGCAGGCGTTCGCGTTCGGCCAGCAGTTCACGGTTGCGCGGGGCGAGGTCGTGGACCAGGCTGGCGAAGCCTTGCCAGAAGGCTGTGGCGTCGATACTTGTGCCGGGCAGCACTTCGTCTTCGATGAAGCGCTGCAGAATGGGGGCGACCTTGAGTGGGTTCATGGGTGTCTCGCTGTTCATGTTCATTTTAAAAAAAGGCCGGCACTGCCGATCACAAAGCCCCGGCGCCCGCCTTGGCCACCTGGGCATCCTGCTCGGGCTTGACCCCGGACACGCCGATGGCGCCCACCACCTGGCCATCGATGCGCAGGGGCACGCCGCCTTCCAGGCTGGTGAGCAGCGGGGCGGTGACGAACGCGGTGCGCCCGTTGTTGACCATCTGTTCGTAATCGCGGGTTTCCTTGCGCCCGAGCGCGGCGCTGCGGGCCTTTTCCACGGCGATGTAGGCGCTGGCCGGGGCGCAGCCGTCCAGGCGCAGCAGGCCCAGCGGGTGGCCACCGTCGTCGACCACGGCGATGGTCACGCTCCACGTTTGCGCCTCGGCCTCCTGGCGGGCGGCGGCGATTACCCGGGCCACCTCGTCCTGGCCGATCACGGGCTTGTTATGCATGGCGGTTCTCCTGGTTCAAGGCTGCTTCGACGATTTCAACCCAGTGCCGCACCGGCGTGCGCCCGGCACCGCCCAGGTGGGTCTGGCAGCCGATGTTGGCGGTGGCGATCACTTGCGGTTTGCCGCTTTCCAGCGCGTTCAGGCGGTTGTCGCGCAACTGCCGCGACAGCGCCGGCTGGGTCAGCGAATAGGTGCCGGCGGAGCCGCAGCACAGGTGCCCGTCCGGCACTGCGGTGAGGGTGAAGCCCAGGCGCGTCAGCAGGCTCTCCACCTGGCCGCCGAGCTTGAGGGCATGTTGCAGGGTGCACGGGCAGTGGAAGGCCAGGCGCTGCTCGGCGCACAGGCCCAGTTGCTCGACCGGCTCGTCGCGCAGCACTTCCACCAGGTCGCGTGACAGCGCGCTGACACGAGCGGCCTTGGCGGCGTAGTGCGGGTCGTTTTCCAGCAGGTGGCCATAGTCGCGCACGAAGGCGCCGCAACCGCTGGCGGTCTGCACGATGGCCTCGGCCCCGGCCTCGATCGCCGGCCACCAGGCGTCGATGTTGCGCCTTGCACGTTGCAGGCCCTGCGCCTGGGCATTGAGGTGGTAGTCCACCGCGCCGCAGCAGCCCGCTTCGCGCGCAGGCTCCACGCTGATGCCCAGCCGGTCCAGCAGGCGCGCCGCTGCGGCATTGGTGTTGGGCGACAGGGCAGGTTGCACGCAGCCTTCGAGCAGCAGCACCCGGCGTGGGTGGCGCGGCGTCGGGCGTTCGCCGGGGGCAGCCACCTGGGCCGGCAGCTTGTTCTTCAGGGTAGCCGGTAGCACCGGGCGCAGGGCTTGCCCGGTGCGGGCCAGGGCCTTGAACAACGCCGGGCGCGGGACCACGGCGCGCAGGCCCTGGCGCAGCAGGCGCTGGCCGAGCGGGCGGGTCACCTGCTGCTCGACCACGGCGCGGCCGATGTCCAGCAGGTCATGGTATTTCACCCCCGACGGGCAGGTGGTTTCGCAGTTGCGGCAAGTCAGGCAGCGGTCCAGGTGCAGTTGCGTGCTGGCGCTGACCGGCGCGCCTTCGAGCACCTGCTTGATCAGGTAGATGCGCCCGCGCGGCCCGTCCAGCTCATCGCCGAGCAGCTGGTAGGTGGGGCAGGTGGCGGTGCAGAAGCCGCAGTGCACGCAGCTGCGCAGGATGCTTTCGGCCTCCTCGGCTCGGGCCAGGCCCTTGGCGCTATCGCTCAGGTTGGTTTGCATGGCGGGGCCTCACAGGTCGGGGTAAAAGCGGCCAGGGTTGAATAGGCCCTGGGGGTCCAGTTGCTGCTTGAGCGCGCGGTGGTAGCGCATCAGCGCGGCGGGCAGGGGGGCGCTGCTGGCCTCGCCTGGGGCGTAGCCGGTGGCGTGGCCGCCGGCCTTGGCCACCTGCTCGCGGATGTGCTGCGCCGGCGCGTTCGCCTTCAGCCAGCGCTGCGCGCCGCCCCAGTCGATCAGTTGCTGGCCGGGCAGGTCCAGCTCGGCCGTGGCGATGGGCAGCGACAGCCGCCACAGTGGCGCCGGGTCAGCAAAAAAGGCCAGGCGCTGTTCACGCAGGTCACTCCAGAAGCGGCTGTCGAGCACCTCGCCACCCAGGCGCTGGCGGGCCGACTGCACCGAGCCTTCGCCGCCTTCCAGGCGCAGGTAGAGGGCTTGGCCGTCGTGGCAGGCGGCGCTGATCGGCAACGGCTGCTGGCCCCATTCGGCGAGTTCGGCCAGGGCGTGGTGGCGGTCCATTTCCAGGCGCAGGCTCAGGCATTGGCGGGGGCGTGGCAGCACCTTGAGCGACACCTCGGTCAGCAGCCCGAGGCAGCCGAAACTGCCGGCCATCAAGCGCGACACGTCGTAGCCGGCGACGTTCTTCATCACCTCGCCGCCAAAGCGCAGCAGCTTGCCGTGGCCGGTGATGACCCGCGTGCCCAGCACGTAATCGCGCACCGCGCCGGCCCAGGGCCGGCGTGGCCCGGACAAGCCTGCCGCCACCATGCCGCCAAGGGTCGCCTCGGGGCCCAGGTGCGGTGGCTCGCAAGGCAGCATCTGCCCGGCCTCGTGCAGGGCTGCCTCGATCTCCAGCAACGGCGTGCCGGCGCGGGCGGTGAGCACCAGTTCGGTGGGGTCGTAGCTGACGATGCCGCGGTGGCGGCGGGTATCGACCACTTCGCCGGCCACCGGGCAGCCGAGCATGGCCTTGCTGTTGCTGCCCTGGATGCGCAGTGGCGTGCCCAGGTTCAGGGCCTGGTTGACCTGCTCCAGCAGGTCCTGGCTGATGTCGCGGTCCAGGCTCATCAGAAGCGCTCCAGTTCGGGGAAGGGCAGCTGCCCGTGGTGCACGTGCAGGGCGCCGAATTCGGCGCAGCGGTGCAGGGTGGGGATGTTCTTGCCCGGGTTGAGCAGCCCTTGCGGATCGAAGGCGGCCTTCACGGCATGGAACAGGGTGATTTCGTCGCTGTTGAACTGGGCGCACATCTGGTTGATCTTCTCGCGCCCCACGCCGTGCTCGCCGGTGATGCTGCCGCCCACCGCCACGCACAGTTCGAGGATGCGCCCACCGATGGCTTCGGCGCGCTCCAGCTCGCCGGGCAGGTTGGCATCGAACAGGATCAGCGGGTGCATGTTGCCGTCGCCGGCGTGGAACACGTTGGCCACGCGCAGGCCGTATTCCTCGGAAAGCGCGCTGATGCCCTTGAGCACCCGTGGCAGCTCGCGGCGCGGGATGGTGCCATCCATGCAGTAGTAGTCCGGCGAAATCCGCCCCACCGCCGGGAAGGCGTTCTTGCGCCCGGCCCAGAAGCGCACGCGTTCGGCTTCATCGCAGGCCAGGCGTACCTCGCGCGCGCCGGCCTGCTGCAGCACCGCCGCCACTCGCTCGCAATCGTCCTGCACGTCGGCCTCCACGCCATCGAGCTCGCACAGCAGGATGGCCGCGGCGTCCACCGGGTAGCCGGCGTGGATGAAGTCTTCGGCGGCGCGAATCGCCAGGTTGTCCATCATTTCCAGGCCGCCGGGGATGATGCCGGCGGCGATGATCTCGGCCACCGCCCGGCCGGCGTCCTCGACACTGTCGAAGCTGGCCAGCAGCACCCGCGCCACCTGGGGCTTGGGCAGCAGTTTCACGGTCACTTCGGTGACGATGCCGAGCATGCCCTCGGAGCCGGTGAACAGTGCCAGCAGGTCGAAGCCCGGGCTGTCGAGGGCGTCGCTGCCCAGGGTCAGGCGTTCGCCTTCGACGCTGAGGATCTCGACCTTGAGCAGGTTGTGCACGGTCAGGCCGTACTTCAGGCAGTGCACGCCGCCCGCATTTTCAGCGACGTTGCCGCCGATCGAGCAGGCGATCTGCGAGGAGGGGTCGGGTGCGTAGTACAGGCCAAAGGGCGCGGCGGCCTGGGAAATCGCCAGGTTGCGCACGCCCGGCTGCACCCGGGCGAAACGGCCTTGGGGGTTGACCTCGAGAATGCGGTTGAAGCGCGCCATCACCAGCAGGATGCCTTTGGCCAGTGGCAGTGCACCACCGGACAGCCCGGTGCCGGCGCCACGGGCCACCACCGGCACGCCGCGCTGGTGGCAGAGCTTGAGCAGCGTCTGCACCTGCTCCAGGCGCTCGGGCAGCACCACCAGCATTGGCACTGTGCGGTAGGCGGAGAGGCCATCGCACTCGTAGGGCTTGAGGTCTTCTGCGCGGTGCAGAATTTCAAGATCTGGCAGGGCATCACGCAGCGCCTGCAGCAAACTCGGCAGGTCCACGGCCGGCAACGCACCGTCGACGCGTTCGTCGTACAGAATGTTCATGGGCTCACTCGATTCTTGTTGTTGTTTGCCTCTGCTCGCAGCCTGCGCCGGGGTGGGCTGCCAGGTCGAGGGGGTTGGCAACTGGTCCTACCAGTTTCTCGATATGACGCTATTCATTCGCGGCATTGAACGGCTACATTGGGTGGCATTGCAGCAGTGGTCCTACCAGTTGGAGAGTGCTGATGGGTGCGGAAGGCAAAGCCAAGGTCGCGGACCAGGTGGCCGAACGGGTCGAACGGCTGATCGTCGAGGGCGTGCTGAAGGTGGGCCAGGCATTGCCATCGGAGCGGCGCCTGGTGGACAAACTCGGCTGCTCGCGCTCGGCGTTGCGCGAGGGCCTGCGCATCCTGCGCGGGCGCGGCATCATCGACACCGAGCAAGGGCGCGGCTCGTTCGTCGCCGACCTGACCGGGCAGCCGGGCGCCACGCCGCTGATGCACCTGTTCAGCTCGCAACCGCGCACGCTGTTCGACCTGCTCGAAGTGCGCGCCTTGCTCGAAGCCGAATCGGCGCGCCTGGCGGCATTGCGCGCCACCGACGTGGACCGGCTGCTGATCCGTCGGCGCTACGAAGACATGCTCGCGGCCCATGCCGCAGGCGAGGCGCTGGACCCACGCGAGCATGCCCGGCGCGACCATGCGTTCCACCGGGCGATCAGCGAGGCCTCGCACAACCCGGTGCTGGTGCACACCTTGCAGTCGCTCAGCGACCTGACCTTGAGCACGGTGTTCGCGTCGGTGAACAACCTGTATTGCCGGCCACCGCAGAAGCGCCAGATCGACCGCCAGCATGCCCGCTTGTATCACGCGGTGATGGAGCAGTTGCCCGAGCAGGCGCAGCGCGCGGCGCGCGAGCACATCAACGGCATTCGCGACAGCCTGCGCGAGATCGAGCAGGAAGAGCAGCGCCTGGTGCGGGCAACGATGCGCATGGACGGGTGGGGCTGAAGGGCCCTATCGCGGGCTACATTTGTGGGAGCCGGCTTGCCGGCGATAGGGCCCGCCCAGGCACTGCATCACTTGGCCAGGTGCTGAATCATCGCCACCGTCAGATACAGCCGCGGCGCAATGCTGGCCAGTTCGATGTACTCATCATCACCATGCAACCCAGCCCCTACCACGCCCATGGTTTCCAGCACCGCTGGCTTGTCGCTGCCCGGCACATAGGCATAGCCGGCATCGGTGCCGAAGCGCATGGCGATCGGCTCGATCTTGTGGCCAACCTCGCCATACAGCTGCTGCGCCGTTTGCGCGAGCTTGGTCGAGGCCTCGTTGCGCGCCAGGGGCGGGCGGCCCTTTTCCACGGTGACCGTGGCCTGGGTATCGGCCACCAGCGGCGTCTTCACGATGCGCTGGGCATCGGCCTGCACCCGCTCGGTTTCGCTTAGATCCGAATAGCGCATGTCGGCTTCGGCCGTGGCCAATGCCGGGATGATATTGGCCTTTTCACCCGCCTTGGCCAGGGTCCAGTTCACCGTGGTGCCTTTGCTCGCATCGCCCAGGTCCTTGAGCTGGAGAATCTGGTGGGCCAGTTCGGTCAGGGCGTTGCGGCCTTCCTCGGGCGCGGAGCCGGCATGGGAGGCGCGGCCCTTGACCTCGAGCTTGAGGCGGTTGATGCCATTGGTGGCGACGGTGACCGCGTCCTTGTCAGGTGGCTCGTAGGAGAACACGTAGTCATGCTTGCGGGCCAACTCGGCAATGATCTGCCGGGAGCCCGCCGAGCCCATTTCCTCGTCCGGGTTGAACAGCACGGTCAGGGTGCGGTAACCCTTGAATTGTTGGTCCTGCAATAGCTTCACCGCGTGCAGGATCATCGCCACCCCGCCCTTGGCGTCGGCAACCCCCGGGCCATAGGCGCGCGGGCCGTCGACCCGGAAGGGGCGCTTGGCCACGGTGCCGGGGACGAACACCGTGTCGTAGTGCACCATCAGCAGGAAGTCCTTGCTGCCCGTGCCCTTGAAGGTGCCGACGATGTTGTCGCCCACCGAAGGCGTGGCAGGGTGGGTCTGCACCTCGGCGCCCAGGGCCTTGAGGCGCTTGACCAGCTCGGCGCTGACCTGGGTCAGGCCTGGCTCGGTACCGGTGCCGGTGTCCACCGAGACCAGCGCCTTGAGGGTGTCCAGGTAAGCCGGCTGCTCACCTTGGGCCTGTTTGAGCAAGGCTTCGGGGGAGGCGTCGGCGGCATTTGCCTGGCTACAGGCGAGCAACAGCGCCATGGCGATGGCGTGGGGAGGGCGGAGCAATGGCATGTAGTCTTCCTTGTTTTACGTGAACGGCCGAGCCGGGTTCCTGGCTACAGCCGTGTGGGGCAATACCGTGTAGAAGATGGCGGCCCTTCGCGGGCGAGCCCGGCGCCTGCGCATGCAGCAGGCATAGGCTCGCCCGCGAGTGGGCCCTAGTGATTGGCCACCGGGTCTTCCTGGGACAGGATGGCCTTGGCCAATTCTTCGTCGCTGGCCTGCAGGCCAGGGTGCTGCTTGCGCACTTGTTCCAGCGCCGATTCCACGTAGGCGCCACGGATGGCACCGTTGCTGGCGACGAACGCGGAAAGGTCGTCTCGGGCCGGGATGATCAGTTTGTGATCCTTGAAGGTCGAGTACAGCGAGGCGGAAACACCCGCTGAGGTGGCGACGTCGCCTGCATCGACGCCGGCCAGGGCAACACCGGCAGGCAACAACAGCAGCAGGGCAGGGGCAAGGATTATGCGGCGCATGTCGTGTTCTCCAGTAGCGTGAAGCCCAAAGGAAAGTACCACTCAGAATGTAAGAAAGCGGGACAGTGGTGGTAGTTCCCTAGGCATCTGCTCCCGGCAATGGATCGTGGCAGCCGTAGAGCCAGCCTATCGCCCCCCAATAGCCACTCTATTAGAAGTCTGCCCAAGCTCGACTAGTCTTTCCCCTGGCCCCGCAGCAAGTGCGTGCGCCCCCGTGTCGGAACGTGACCGACCAGACCTGATAAGGGGTAGGCATGAGCCCATGTGCTCGGCTGGAAAGAACACCTGGCATAGACCGGAAATCTGGATAACCGACCCAAAGGTAACCGCAGATGTCGAACGAATCGAAATGCCCGTTCCATCAAACCGCAGGTGGCGGCACCACCAACCGTGACTGGTGGCCTGACCAGCTCAACCTGAGAATCCTCCACCAGCATTCTGCCAAGTCCAGTCCCGACCCGGACTTCGACTACGCCAAGGCCTTCAAGAGCCTCGACTTCCAGGCCCTGAAGCGCGACCTCACCGCCCTGATGACCGACTCCCAGGACTGGTGGCCGGCCGACTTCGGGCACTACGGCCCGCTGTTCATCCGCATGGCCTGGCACAGCGCCGGCACCTATCGCATCGGCGACGGCCGCGGCGGCGCCGGCTCCGGCCAGCAGCGCTTCGCCCCGCTCAACAGCTGGCCCGACAACGTCAGCCTGGACAAGGCCCGGCGCCTGCTGTGGCCGATCAAGCAGAAGTACGGCAACAAGATCTCCTGGGCCGACCTGATCGTGCTCACCGGCAACGTCGCCCTGGAATCCATGGGCTTCAAGACCTTCGGCTTCTCCGGCGGGCGCGCCGACGTGTGGGAACCGGACGAAGACGTGTACTGGGGTTCGGAAAAGGTCTGGCTGGGCGGCGACACCCGCTATGGCAAGGACCAGGGCCCGACCGAAGCCCCCGGCCAGGGTGACCTGGTGGCCGAACCTGCCAAGCACGGCGAAGAACAGAGCCGTGACCTGCAGGCCGAGCGCAACCTGGAAAACCCACTGGCCGCCGTGCAGATGGGGCTGATCTACGTGAACCCCGAAGGCCCGGAAGGCAACCCCGACCCGGTGGCCTCGGGCAAGGACATCCGCGAAACCTTCGGCCGCATGGCCATGAACGACGAAGAGACCGTGGCGCTGATCGCCGGTGGCCACGCCTTCGGCAAGACCCACGGCGCCGGCCCCGCCGATAACGTCGGCGCCGAGCCGGAAGCGGCGGGCCTGGAGCAGCAGGGCCTGGGCTGGGCCAACAAGTTCGGCACCGGCAAGGGTGGCGACACCATCACCAGCGGCCTGGAAGTGACCTGGACCTCGACCCCGACGAAATGGAGCAACGAGTACCTCAACAACCTGTTCAACTTCGAGTGGGAACTGACCAAGAGCCCGGCCGGCGCCAACCAGTGGCGGCCGAAGGAGGGCAAGGGCGCAGGCACCGTGCCGGATGCCCATGACCCGGCCAAGAAGCATGCGCCGTCCATGCTCACCTCCGACCTGGCGCTGCGCTTCGACCCGATCTACGAGCCGATCGCCCGGCGCTTCAAGGACAACCCCGAGCAGTTGGCCGACGCTTTCGCCCGTGCCTGGTACAAGCTGATCCACCGCGACATGGGCCCGCTGGCGCGCTACCTGGGGCCGGAAATGCCCAACGAGGAACTGCTCTGGCAAGACCCGCTGCCCAAGGCCGACCAGCCAGCGCTGGGCGAGCAGGACATTGCCGCACTCAAGGCCAAGGTCCTGGCTTTGGGCCTTTCCGTGGGCGAGCTGGTGTCCACTGCCTGGGCCGCAGCCTCGACCTTCCGCGGCTCCGACAAGCGCGGCGGTGCCAATGGCGGGCGCTTGCGCCTGGAGCCGCAGAAAGGCTGGGCGGCCAACCAGGGCACGGACAAGGTGCTGGCGGCACTGGAGAAAATCCGCGCCGAGGGTGGCAACAAGGTGTCCCTGGCCGATTTGATCGTGCTGGCTGGTACCGCCGCCGTGGAAAAGGCCGCCAAGGAGGCCGGCTTCACTGGCAGCGTGGGCTTCCGCCCGGGCCGTGTGGATGCCTCCCAGGCGCAGACCGATGTCGAGTCGTTCGCCGTGCTGGAGCCGCTGGCCGATGGTTTCCGCAACTTCAGCAAGGCCCGCTACAGCGTCAAGGCCGAGAAGCTGCTGCTGGACAAGGCGCAGTTGCTGACCCTGACCGCACCCGAGCTGACCGCGCTGATCGGTGGCCTGCGCGTGCTGGGCGCCAACCATGGCGGTAGCAAGCACGGCGTGTTCACCGACAGGCCAGGCACCCTGAGCAACGACTTCTTCCGCAACCTGCTGGACATGGGCGTGGAGTGGAAGCCGACCTCGGCCGACAACGAAACCTTCGAAGGCCGTGACCGCAAGACCGGGCAGGTGAAGTGGACGGGCAGCCGGGTCGACCTGGTGTTTGGCTCGCATGCGCAGTTGCGGGCGTTGAGCGAGGTGTATGGCAGCAGCGATGGCCAGGCCAAGTTCGTCAGGGACTTCGTGGCGGCTTGGGTGAAAGTCATGGAGCTGGATCGGTTCGATCTGAAGTAACTGTGCATCAGGGCTGCCTTGCAGCCCTTTCGCCGGCAAGCCGGCTCCCACATTGACCATGGTGCGGTCCCTGTGGGAGCCGGCTTGCCGGCGATTGGGCAGCGCAGCTGCCCCGCCTTCGGTGCCATCGCGCCAATTCCAGGTCGGATAGATACAAAAGCGTCCTCGTTGGTTCTGTTGCAATGCTTCCCAGGCGGCCGGCCTGAACAGCGTGCTCACAACGACAAGGAACACCGACCATGCAAATGCCCCAGACCCTGAAGATCCGCAACGGCGACAAGGTCAAGCCGACCTTTTCCGCACAGGAATACGCCGCCCGCCATGCCCGCCTGCGTGCCTACATGGCCGAGCAGGACATCGAAGCGGCGATCTTCACCTCCTACCACAACGTCAACTACTACAGCGACTTCCTCTACTGCTCGTTCGGCCGCCCCTACGCCCTGGTGGTGACCCAGGACAAGGTGGTCTCGATCAGCGCCAACATCGACGGTGGCCAGCCCTGGCGGCGCACGGTCGGTACCGACAACATCGTCTACACCGACTGGCAGCGCGACAACTACTTCGTCGCCATCCAGCAGGCACTGCCGCTGGCCTCGCGCATCGGCGTCGAATTCGACCACCTGAACCTGCAGAACCACAGCAAGCTCGCGGCCTGCTACCCACGGGCCGAGCTGCTGGACATCGGCGCGCCGTGCATGCGCATGCGCATGATCAAGTCTGCCGAGGAGCAGGCGTTGATCCGCCACGGCGCCCGCGTTGCCGATATCGGCGGTGCGGCCGTGGTTGAGGCGCTGCGTGACCAGGTGCCGGAGTACGAGGTGGCGCTGCATGCCACCCAGGCGATGGTCCGTGAAATCGCCCGCAGCTTCCCCGACGGCGAACTGATGGACACCTGGACCTGGTTCCAGTCCGGCCTCAACACCGACGGCGCGCACAACCCGGTCACCAGCCGCAAGGTCAACAAGGGCGACATCCTCAGCCTCAACTGCTTCCCGATGATCGCCGGCTACTACACAGCCCTTGAGCGCACGCTGTTCCTCGACCACTGCCCGGACGACCACCTGCGCCTGTGGCAGGCCAACGTCGAGGTGCACGAGGCGGGGCTCAAGCTGGTGCGCCCGGGCATGCGCTGCAGCGACATCGCCCGCGAGCTGAACGAGATCTTCCTGCGCCACGACCTGCTGCAGTACCGCACCTTCGGCTACGGCCACTCGTTCGGCACCCTCAGCCACTACTACGGCCGCGAGGCGGGGCTGGAGCTGCGCGAGGACATCGACACGGTGCTGGAGCCGGGCATGGTGGTGTCGATCGAGCCGATGATCATGCTGCCCGAAGGGCGGCCGGGGGCGGGCGGCTACCGCGAGCACGACATCCTCATCGTCAACGAGACGGGTGCCGAGAACATCACCCAGTTCCCGTATGGCCCGGAGCACAACATCATCCGCAAATAAGCCGCGGTGCGGTGCCGGTCTCGTTGTGCGAGGCCGGCACAGACATAACAAGAAACCACCGAATGACCACCAGACCCTGCCTCCAATTAGAACAATCAGAGGGTACCCGTCATGTCCAGCACCACCCTTAACGCTCCCACCCTCGAAGGCGCCACCCCGAGCGCCGAACGCCAGGCCTTGCGCAAGGCCGCCCGGGCCAGCTTCATGGGCAACTTCGTCGAATGGTTCGACTACGCCGCCTACGGCTACCTCGCCACCATCATCGCCGCCACCTTCTTCCCGCAAACCGACAAGACCACCGGCCTTCTGGCGACGTTCGCGGTGTTCGCCCTGTCATTTCTGGTCCGCCCCCTGGGCGGCGTGGTCTGGGGCCACTTCGGCGACCGCCATGGCCGGCGCAACGCGCTGTCGCTGTCGATCCTGATCATGTCGATCTCGACCTTCTGCATCGGCCTGTTGCCTGGCCATGCGCAGATCGGCCTGTGGGCCCCGTGCCTGTTGTTGCTGATCCGCCTGGTGCAGGGCTTTTCCGCCTCGGGCGAGTATGCTGGCGCCTCGGCGTTTCTCGCCGAATACGCGCCGCCCGGGCGGCGTGGCCTGTACACCAGCATCGTGCCGGCGAGCACGGCGGCGGGGCTGTTGTTCGGCGCGGCGTTCGTCGCCGTGCTGCATGAACTGCTCAGCAGCGAAGACCTGCACAGCTGGGGCTGGCGCCTGCCGTTCCTGTTGGCCGCGCCGTTCGGCCTGGTCGGGCGCTACATCCGCATGAGCCTGCAGGACACGCCGAAGTTCCTGGAGATGGAGCAGCGCCTGGAAAGCAAGGCGTGCATGACCCCGGCACCGATCCGCGAACTGCTGACACGGCACCGGCGCAGCCTGGGCATCGGCATTGGCGTCACCTGCCTGAATGCCGTGGCCTTCTACCTGCTGCTCAGCTACATGCCCACCTACCTGTCGACCGAAATGGGCATGAGCGAGCGTGACTCGTTCATTGCCTCGACGGTGTCGCTGGCTACCTATATCGGCCTGATTTTCCTGATGGGGCGGCTGTCGGACCAGTTCGGGCGCAAGACCATGCTGGTGATCGCCTCGCTGCTGTTCCTGGGGCTGACCGTGCCGCTGTTCAAGTTGCTCGATGGGCAGCCGCTGCTGGTGATCCTGGCCATCCAGATCCTGTTCGGCGCGATGCTGGCGATGAACGACGGCACCTTGCCGTGCCTGCTGGCGGAGATCTTCCCGACCCGGGTGCGTTTCAGCGGCTTCGCCTTGAGCTTCAACCTGGCCAATGCCTTGTTTGGCGGCACGGCGCCGTTCATCGCCACCTGGCTGATCCAGGCCACCGGCAGCAAGCTGGCGCCGGCGGGGTACCTGCTGGCGGCGGCCCTGGTGGCGCTGGTGGCGATGTTGATGTGCCGGGAGACGGCGCATGGGGCATTGAAGGACTGAGCCAGTACTGGCCCCATCGCCGGCAAGCCGGCTCCCACATCGATCTTCAGGGTTGACCCGATCGGTGTGGGGGCCAGCGCAATCAATGCAAGGACGCCTGGCGTCGCTCCCCCAGAGGCGACAAGCCAAAGAACCGGCTGTAACTCTTGGAAAAGTGCGCCGGCGAGCTGAACCCGCACGCCAGCGCCACCTCGCGCACCTGCACATCGCTGCGCAGCAACAGCTCCCGCGCCCGCGACAGGCGCAGCTCCAGGTAATACTGGCTGGGCGTGCGCTGCAGGTACTTGTGGAACAGGCGCTCCAGCTGGCGCACGGTCACTTCGTTGAGGCTGGCCAGCTCTTCGAGCCCCAAAGGCTCCTCCAGGTTGGCCTCCATGATCGCCACCACCTGGCTCAACTTCGGCTGGGCGCTGCCCAGCAAGGTGCGCAGCGGCACCCGCTGGCGCTCGCGCTCGCCACGCACGCGGTCGCACAGCAGCAGCTCGGCGGCCTTGGCGGCAATGTCCTGGCCGCCGGCCTCGCGGGCGACCAGCTGCAGCATCATGTCCATGGCCGCCACGCCGCCGGAGCAGGTGTAGCGGTCGCGGTCCAGTTCGAACAGCTGGCTGGAGATGACGATGCCGGGAAAGTGCTCCTGCAACGCCTGGATGTCCTCCCAGTGGATGGTGCAGCGGTATCCCTTGAGCAGGTCGGCCTTGGCCAGCAGGTAGCTGCCGGTGCAGATACCACCCAGCGGCACCTGCTGGCGGGCCAGCTGGCGCAGCCAGTCGGTCAGCGGCCGGGTGCCGCGGCTGCGGTCGATCGGGTTGGCGCCCACCACGAACAAGGCATCCAGCGCCGGGGCGTCGGCGATGCCGTGGTCGGGCAAGATGCGCATGCCATTGCTGGCCATCACCGGCGCCTGGCTGGTGGACAGCAGCACGGTGCGGTACAAGGTGCGCCGGGCGGCCAGGTTGGCCATGCGCAGGGTCTCGACCGCCGAGGCCAGGCCGATGGTGGTGAAGTTGGGCAAAACCAGAAAACCGAAGGTCTTGGTGCGCGAAGGCGTTAGGATGGCAGAAGCGGGGTGGACCATTGCGATCTTCCTGTGCAAGCTGAGGCTGAATTCGTCAGGGGCAGTGGGAAAACAGGCCTCGCATGTTTCTTGTTGTTATGGGTCGTTGCCGGGTCGATCTTACACCCCGCAGGCAGCGGCCAGGAATGGACCTGATTGCAGACAGAAGGTGACCTACGTGAACCCCGATTCCATGCTGGCGGCGCTGCCAGGCTTCGCCATCGCCCCGGACGCGATCCAGGTGCTGCCCGACGCCGCGGCCTACCGCACGTGCCTGCTCGAGCGGATTGCCGCCGCGACCCGGCGCATCGTCATCGTCGCGCTGTACCTGCAGGAAGACGAGGCCGGGCAGGAAGTGCTCGATGCCCTGTACCAGGCCAAGGCCGCCCGGCCAGAGCTGCAAATCGTCGTGGTGGTCGACTGGTTCCGCGCCCGCCGTGGCCTCTTGGGCGCCGGGCGCCAGCCGGGCAACGCCGCCTGGTACCAGGCCCAGCGCCAATTGCGCGGGCTGGACGTGGCGATCCACGGGGTGCCGGTGCAAACCCGCGAGCTGTTTGGCGTGCTGCACCTTAAAGGCAGCGTCATCGACGACTGCGTGATCTACACCGGCGCGAGCCTCAACAACGTCTACCTGCACCGCTTCGACCGCTACCGCCTGGACCGCTACCACCTGTTCGACAGCGCGCCGCTGGCCGACGCCATGGTCGGCCTGGTGCAGCGCCTGCTGCACGACACCGCCACGCCGCGCCTGGACCTGCCCGAGCCACCTTCCACGCGCAACCTGCGTGGCGACATCCGCCGCCTGCGCGCACGCCTGCGGCGCATGGCCTATGACGCCCCGGCGCCCGTGCCAGGGCAGGGCCTGCGGGTGGTGCCACTGCTGGGCGTGGGCCGCGGCAACCCGCTCAACCGGGCCGTCTGTGCGCTGCTGGCGGCGGCGCGTACGCAGATGGTCATCAGCACGCCGTACTTCAACCCGCCGCGGGTGGTGATGCGCGAGCTGGACCACGCCCTGGATCGCGGCGTGCAGGTCGAACTGATCGTCGGCGACCGTACCGCCAACGACTTCTATATCGCCCCGGGCGAGCCGTTCAGTGCCAGCGGCGCCTTGCCGTACCTCTATGAGGACAACTTGCGCGCCTTCGCCCGTCGCCGCCACGCGGCCATCACCAGCGGGCAGCTGGTGGTGCGCATCTGGAACGACCCGGGCCACACCTTCCATGCCAAGGGGATATGGGTCGACCAGCGTTATTCGCTGCTCACCGGCAACAACCTCAACCCCCGTGGCTTCAACCTGGACCTGGAAAACGGCCTGCTGATCGACGACCCACAGGGCCAGTGGCTGGCGCCGCGCGCCGAGGAGCTTGAGGGCATCCGCCGGCATGCACCGCAGATCGCCTCGGCCCACGACCTGGGGGTGAAGGCCGAGCATCCCAAGGAAGTGCGCAAGTTCCTTCGACGCTTGCGCTACAGCCGCCTGGAGCCATTGATCAAACGGGTACTTTGAAGCGTTGCACCTCTCTGAAAAGTCATGGCAAAGGAATACAATCTGGCGTTTTCCACGTTAACCAGATAGGCCAAACCCTTCATGGCGCTCGACCCACCCACGATGCTGACCATCACCATCGCCCTGGCAGCCGCCGCTGCCCTGTACCTGGCGATCGAATGGCGCAGTGTCCGCGAACCCTCGCTGCTGTTCTGGAGCGCGGGGTTCGCCACCATCACCGTCGGTTCGACCCTGGCCCTGCTGCGCGGCATCGGCCTGTTGCTGATCGGCATCTGGTTCGCCAACGGCTTGCTGGTGGTGGCGCACGGGTTTTTCCTGATGGGCGTGTTGCGCTTTACCCAGGCGCGCTTGTCACGGGCCTGGCTGCTGATCGTGCCGGTGTGGTTCGCCTTGCTGCTGCTGCCGGCGGGGCCGCAGTGGTCCAAGGTCATGCTGATGGTCAACTCGCTCCTGGTGGCGCTGCTGACGCTCCAGGCCAGCTTCCTGCTGCGCCCGCACGGCAAGTCGTTGAGCGTGGGCGCGGTGCAGTTGCGCTATGTGCTGCTGATCCATGGCCTGTTCTATGTGGCCAAGGCGGTCATCGCGATCACCCCCGGCACCCTGATCGACCTGGCGACCTTCGGCGGCCTGATCATCCAGATTTCCCTGGTCGAAGGGGCGATGGCGATCATGCTGATCGCCTTGTCGATGACCGGTACCGTGCGTTACCGGCGCGAGGAACGTATCGCCCGCCTGGCTGCACGCGACCCCTTGACCGCGCTGTACAACCGCCGCGCCCTGGAAGTACGGGCCACGCACCTGTGCAAGGAAGTCAGCGCGGCCCGGCCTGGGGCGCTGCTGCTGATCGATATCGACAACTTCAAGCTGGTCAACGACCTGCATGGCCATGCCGCCGGCGACCGGCTGCTGGTGGCGCTGGCCGAGATGATCCGCGCGGTGCTGCCGGAGCGCTCGCTGGCGGCGCGGCTGGGCGGGGATGAGTTCGTCATCTTGCTCAGCGATGCCAGCACCGAGCAGGTGGTGGCGCTGGGCGGGCAGTTGCGCCAGGCGTTCCAGGCCTTTGCCGAGCAGGCCGTGCCGACGCCGCAAGCGGTTACCTTGAGTATCGGTGCCAATGTGTTCGACCAGCCGCCGGCGAGCCTGGCGGCGTTGATCGAGCAGGGGGATGTGGCGCTGTATCAGTCCAAGCGCGGGGGGCGGGACAGCATTCGGCTGGTGGACCGCACGATGGTGAGTTCGGGCCGCTAGCGGGCTGGCCTCATCGCCGGCAAGCCGGCTCCCACAGGTACAGCGCAGCTTTCAATGTGGGAGCCGGCTTGCCGGCGATAGGGCTGCAAGGCAGCCCTCAAGACTCAGGTCACGACCTGATAGCAAGGCACATATGCCGCCCCACCAGGCAACTTCATCCGGTGCTGGTCGACAAACGCCTGCAACAGGCGCCCCAGCGGCTCCAGCACCGCACTGTCACCGCGGATCTGGTACGGCCCGTGTTCCTCGATCAGGCGGATGCCCTTGTCCTTGACGTTGCCCGCGACAATCCCGGAAAACGCCCGGCGCAGGTTGGCCGCCAGTTCATGCGGCGGCAGTTCGCGGCGCAATGCCAGTTCGGCCATGTTGGCGTGGGTCGGGTCGAACGGGTGCTGGAAGCCCTCGTCGATCTTCAGCAGCCAGTTGAAGTGGAAGGCGTCGTTGCGCTCGCGGCGGAACTGCTTGACCTCCTTGAGCCCCTCGACCATCTGCCGGGCCACTTCGGCCGGGTCGTCGATGATGATCTGGTAGTGGCGCTGGGCAGCCTCGCCCAGGGTGGCGCCGACGAAGGCATGCAGCTGCAGCAGGAACGGCTCGGCGCTGCGCGGCCCGGTGAGCACCACCGGGAAGGGCAGGTCGCGGTTGTCCGGGTGCATGAGGATGCCCAGCAGGTAGAGGAATTCCTCGGCGGTGCCGGCGCCGCCCGGGAAGATGATGATGCCGTGGCCGACACGCACGAAGGCTTCCAGGCGCTTTTCGATGTCCGGCAGGATCACCAGTTCGTTGACGATCGGGTTGGGCGCCTCGGCGGCGATGATGCCCGGTTCGGTCAGGCCCAGGTAGCGGCTGCCGTGCATGCGCTGCTTGGCGTGGGCGATGGTTGCGCCCTTCATCGGGCCCTTCATCACGCCCGGGCCGCAGCCGGTGCAGATGTCCAGCTTGCGCAGGCCCAGTTCGTGGCCGACCTTCTTGGTGTACTGGTATTCCTCGGTGCTGATCGAGTGGCCGCCCCAGCACACCACCATCTTCGGCTCCACGCCCGGGCGCAGGGTGCGGGCGTTGCGCAGCAGGTGGAAGACGTAGTCGGTGATGCCCTGGGAGCTTTCCAGGTCGATGCGCTGGCTGGCCAGCTCGCTTTCGGTGTAGACGATGTCGCGCAGGGCGCTGAACAGCATTTCGCGGGTGCTGGCGATCATTTCGCCATCGACGAAGGCGTCCGCCGGAGCATTCAGCAGCTCCAGGCGCACGCCGCGGTCTTGTTGGTGGATGCGCACCTCGAAGTCCTTGTAGGCTTCGAGGATGGTCTTGGCATTGTCGACATGCGCGCCAGTGTTGAGGATGGCGAGGGCGCACTGGCGGAACAGGGTGTAGAGGCTACCGGTACCGACTTCGCTCAGTTGCTGGACTTCACGTTGCGACAGCGTCTCCAGGCTGCCTTTGGGGCTGACGGATGCATTGATGACATGGCGTTGGGGCATCTAAGTCTTTCCTGTGCAGGTAAAACATCCTTCTCTGTCACCACCATAAGTCATGCGAAGAGCTTTTGCACACCCAGCGTAATCGCCAGCCCACCGCCCAGCAGCCAGAGGTTGAGGATCGCCCCGGTAGCCAGTGCACGCGGCCCTGCCTGGCGGATCTGGCTGTAGCGCGTCTCCATGCCCAGGGCGGTCATGGCCATGGTCAGGGCGAAGGTGTCGAGGCTGTTGATCACCCCGGTGACGTTGCCCGGCAGGATCTGCAGCGAGTTCACCAGCACCAGGCCGAGGAAGCCGAAGGCGAACCAGGGCAGGGCGATGCGGCCTTTGCCCTGGCCTTGGCCTGGCTGGCGCGCACGGCTGATCCACACACCCACCACCAGCAGCACCGGCACCAGCAGCATTACCCGGGTCATCTTGACGATGGTGGCGATGTGCGTGGCTTCGGGGCTGATGTTGCTGGCCGCGCCCACCACCTGGGCCACCTCGTGCACGGTGCCGCCGAGGAACAGGCCGGCGCTGACGGTGTCCAGCGGCAGCCAGCCGGCGTTGATCGCCAGCGGGAAGATGAACATCGACAGGGTGCCGAACAGCACCACGCTGCCCACCGCCATGGCGCTCTTGTGCGGCGCGCTGCGCAGCGCCGACTCGAAGGCCAGCACCGCGGCGGCGCCGCAGATGGCGCTGCCGGCAGCGGTCAGCAGGGCGGTGTCGCGGTCCAGCTTGAACAGTTTCATGCCGACCCACAGGCCGATCAGAAGGGTGCTGGCGACCACCAGAAGCGACACCGTCAGGCCCGACCAGCCCACTTCGGCGATTTCCTGCAGGCTCACCCGCAGGCCGAAGAAGGCCACGGCGATGCGCAGCAGTTTGCGCGCCGAGAAGTTGATGCCCGCCGCCCAGCTGGCCGGCACGCCATCACGCAGCACGTTGCCGTAGAAGGCGCCGGCGACGATGCCGACGATCAGCGGGCTGATGCCCAGGTTGGCGATGGCCGGCAACGACGCCAGCTGGGTGACGGCGATGGCGAACAACGCGACGAACAGGATGCCGTTGAGCTGCCCTCGGGTGGAGAGGGTGGGCGCAAACGCGGGGTTGGACGGAACCGTGGCCATGTGAGTCCTCCGGGACATGTTTCGATATGGCCTACGTTAATCCGGTTATAAGCTTATAAAAAATCGTAATTTAGGATGTGAAATATCCGTTTAGCTGATACTTTTAAATCATGACCCCGGAACAGCTGATAACCTTCGCCACCGTTGCCGAGCACGGCAACATCAGCCATGCGGCCCAGGCCCTGCATCTGTCGCAGCCGGCTGTGTCGGGCCAGCTCAAGTTGCTGCAGGAAGCCTTCGGCGAGCCGCTGTACCAGCGCGCCGGCCGCGGCGTGCGCCTGACGGCGGCCGGTGAGCAGTTGCTGGCCCATGCCGAACGCCTGCGCGACACCTTCCGCCAAGCCCAGGCCCTGCGCGAGGCCATGCGCGGCCTGGAGCGCGGCACCTTGCGCATCGGTGCCAGCACCACCCCGGCCAGTTACCTGCTGCCGTACCTGATCGCCGACTTCCATGCCCGCTACCCGGACATCCTGGTCAGCACCACCCACGGCAACACGGCGGAGATCGTCGCCAACCTGGGCAGCGTCGATATCGCCCTGATCGAAGGCCCGCCCGGGCAGGAGCTGCCTTTAGGTACGGGGGTGACGCCCTGGCGCGAGGATGAGATCGTCGCCATCGTGCCCAGCGGCCATCCGCTGCTGGTGAACGAGCAACAGACCCTTGAGGCACTCGGCAGCTACCCGCTGGTGCTGCGCGAGAGCGGTTCGGGGGTGAGGCAGATCATCGAGCGGGCGTTCGCCCGCCACGGCGTGGCGATGCGCGTGGCGCTGGAGATCGCCGGGGTGGAAGGGGTGAAAGAAGCGGTAAGGGCGGGAATGGGCATCGGCTTCGTGTCGGCGATGTCGATCAGGCACGAGGATGGTGCGCTGCGGATGTTGCACATTGCGCCCGAGCCGTTGGTCAGGCACTTCTCGATCCTCTTGCCGCATGCCGCGACCCCTTCGCGGGCCGCGGCGCGGTTCGTCGAACTGTGCCGGGTGTAGCAGGGCAGTCCCTTGCCCTGGCCAGCTGCAATCAACGGTTTTCGTCGCTTTTGCCGCTGTCGTCGTCCTCATCGAGCTGCGGCGTGTCCATGCCTTGCTCACGTTCACCCTCCGACTTGCTGCCGGCGCCATGGCCTCCCGTTGCGCCACGTTGCGCGCCGCCACCGGAGCGCTGCTGATCGTTTTTCCATTGATCGTCCGGCATCTGGCCACCTTTCTGGCCTGGGTCGTTGGTGACGTGCTCCGGGGTCTGCTGAGGATTGCTGGTGCCTTGTTGTCCGCCTTTGCCTTGGTCGTTAGCCATGATCTTGCACCTCGTGAAATTCACACAGAAAGGCTGTGTTCACTTCCGACGCTGGTGGCCTTCGGGTTGCTCCCAGTACTTTCGTATTACCGGACGGGGTGCACGAAAGTATTGGCAGCTGGACGTGTTGCGTCGTAAATGCCGCTTGGCTAACAGGCGGGGCTCAGGGGTGGGCTTGCCTGAACTGGGCGACCTGGTGATCGAGCGCCATCTCGTCGCCGCACAGGATCACGCCCTCGGCGGCCAGGGCGCCGCACGCGGCGATGGCGCCTTCCTGGGTCAGGGCGCGGCAGGCCGGCAGGTACAGCAGCACCTGGAAACCGGCCTGGCGCAATTGGCGGGCGGTGGTCTTGACGCAGTAGTCCAGGGCCAGGCCGCCGACGATCACCGCGCCCACCTGCTGCACCTTGAGAAACTCGATCACGCCCGTCGAACGGCGCTCGGCGAGGTCGTGGTAGCAGGCGCCATAGGGGTGCAGGTCGGGCTCGACGCCTTTCCACACGAAGAAGTCATAGTCGATGGGGGCGGGCAGACCTTGCAGCAGCTCGAAGCCAGGCGTGCCGGGCACGCAGTGGCTGACCCAGGTCAGGTCGGCGTTGGCCAGGCCCAACGGTTGCAGCATCTGCCCCGCTTGCGCGACCACCCACGCGGCGTTGGCCGGGTGGGCGTCCTTGCTGCCCAGGCGCAGGTCGGCGCGCTGGGCCATGGCATTGAGGTCGGGCGCGATTTCGTTGCCTTCTGGTACCGGCAGTTCCTGTGGGGCGTTGGCGGTGAAACCGTTTTGCGCGTCGACATCGAAACTGGCGATCTTCATGGGGCATACCTCGCAGGGTTGTCAGGTGCATGCCGAGGGTCTCGACCACGGCCCGATGCTCGAGGCATGCACCTGGCGGCCCAACGGCTTAGGCTGCCGCCATCTTGGCACTCATCTGCCGGCGACGATAGGCACTGTCGCGGCTGGCCAGCCACCAGTACAGCGGCGAGGTAATCACCAGGCCCACCAACCAGGACAGGTCGGCGCCGTTGATGTGCGCGGAAATCGGCCCTACGTACAGCGGCGTGTTCATGAACGGGATCTGCACCACGATGCCCACCGCGTAGGCGATCAGCGCCTGCGGGTTGTAGCGGCCGTAGATACCGCCGTCGACCTTGAAGATTGACTGGATGTCGTAGTCGCCCTTGTGGATCACGTAGAAGTCGATCAGGTTGATCGCCGTCCACGGCACCAGCACCACCAGCAGCACCAGCACCATGTCGACGAAGTGGCCGATGAAGTCCGCCGAGGCGCACACCGCCACCACGCAGCAGCCCGCCAGCACCACCAGCGACAGCACCGCACGGCTCTTGGCGGTGGGGATCCAGCGGTAGGCGAAGGTCTGGATCAGGGTGATGATCGACAGCACCGCGCCATACAGGTTGAGGGCGTTGTGGCTGATCACGCTGAGCAGGAACAGCACCAGCATGATCGGGCCGAGGGTGCCAGTGGCCAGCTTGACCGCGTCCATGGTGTCCATGCCGGCCGGGATCGCCAGCACCGCCACGGCGCCGAAGATGAACGACAGGCTCGAACCCAGGGCCGAGCCCAGGTAGGTGGTCCAGAAGGTCGAGGAGACCTTCACGTCGGCCGGCAGGTAGCGCGAGTAGTCCGACACATAGGGGGCGAAGGCGATCTGCCACAGCGCCGCCAGCGACACGGTGGCCAGCCAGCCGGCCAGGTTGAAGCCGCCGCGGGTGAGGAAGTCGTCACTTTGCACGTGGCTGAAGATGTAGCCGAAGCCGACCACGATCCCGATGCCCAGCACCCAGGTGCCGATGCGGTTGAGCACGTGGATGAAGCGGTAGCCGATGATGCCGATGATCCCCGAGCCCAGCGCGCCGACGACGATACCGACCGGTACCGGCACCGAATCGACCACGCCATGCAGCGACTTGCCGGCCAGCACGATGTTGGAGGCGAAGAAGCCGATGTACATCACCCCGGCGATCACCACCACCAGCAGCGCGCCGAGCGAGCCGAACTGGGCGCGGCTCTGGATCATCTGCGGGATGCCCATCTGCGGGCCCTGGGCCGAGTGCAAGGCCATCAGCACCCCGCCGACCAGGTGGCCGACCAGGATGGCGACGATGCCCCACACCAGGTTCAGGTGAAACAGCTGCACGCCCAGCGCGCCGGTGACGATGGGTAGCGGCGCGATATTGCCGCCGAACCACAGTGTGAACAGATCCCTTACCTTTCCATGGCGGTCTTGCGGGGGCACGTAGCCGATCGTGTGTTTTTCTATGAGGGGTGCCGAGTTGGCTGCACTGGTCATGACTGACTCCAAGGCAAGGTTGGGCAACGAGGGCTGCCCGGGTACGTGCCGGCGATGGGCGACGCGTTCTTGTTGGAGCGATGATGCGGGGTGCGGGGGTTAGGAGAAATAAGTAAATATGTGCCCATAAACGTTAAAAAAGCTAAGGCTGACAAAAGGTTAAGGGACGAGTGGTTGCAAGGAGCGGGCCATCGGGCGGCAAGGCCCGAGCTTGGGCGGTTGGGGTGGGAATGGATCCAAACGGATGTGCCGGGATGGTGCGTGGTGCGCGATTGCGGGGCAGGGGAAATGGGTGTCTGTTGAGGCCCTGCCATGAGAAAACGGCTTGTCGGCGCTCGATCGGTAAAGTGTTCTATCGAATAGAAACTGCCCTCAATGCAGCCTTAGTTGATCTCGTAGGGCTATTGAAAGTCATGTCAGAGCTGCTGTTTGTACGATCTTTTTGTAGGCCTACAGCACCGTCAATGTAGGACGGTTCTCTATTTTTCCCAGCGTCTAGCTCACATCGGCAACGTGCGTCATGGTGCCTGACTTCCCGGTGTGGAGCGCCACGATGTTCAACTTGCCGCTATTTCATGATCGCCGGCCTGTCGCCTGCTCAATCTTTTTTCTGACCAGTTTCGCCGGCACATTGTTAGGTCAAACGAGTCACGCCAGCACTATCGAAGCCATTAATCACACCCACTGGGCGATCAACCGCTTCAGTGTGGATGGGCGTTCGGGTGTCGACATCATTGGGGCTTATCAAGGAGGGGGTGGAGGGTGTTGCTATATCGTCCCTGAGCGATGGCAGCAAGATATGAATGTTCGGATCGACTGGGAAACAGGAGTCTGGAGTTCAGCAGGCTTTCCGGGTTTCGCTGATGAATCGAAGTTTCAAGCTTGGGTTGACGCCGGTGAACTCCAAAAGCGGCAACACAGCAAGATTGTTTCAGTGCCTGACTACACCGGCGAAGGGGCCTGCGGCCTCACGGTTCATTTCCTGCCTTGTGATGAAGTTCAGGTCACTACTTCATGCCATGCCTACGGCAGCCCTGAGTACCCAGTCAAAGCACCTCTCCAACTGCCGGAGCCACCGTCATGCCCAAAATAAGCAAGTCTCCCGTCTGCTTCCCACCCTCGTTCCCGCTTGAAGGGCGCCTATCTCCAAGTGCTCGGCAGGTGAATCAGAACCTGCGCCAGCAAACCGAACTGGAGCGTAAGCTGCAGGATGACTTGTCGCTGGCTGCGGGCTTTCGAGTCATGCCCCCATGTTGCAAGACCTTGCATATCAGCTTGTTCTTCGACGGCACCGGCAACAACCTCAATCATGATCTGTACGAGTCGACAGTGGCGCATCCCACCAATATCGCTCGACTGTTTCGCGCCACCATTGGCGCCGGTCACGCTGGGGGCACCGCGCATAATCCCCTGGCAAGTGGGCTGACCGATGCCTCGGGTATTGGCTATGGCCAGTACTACAAGTACTACATGCCTGGAGTGGGGACGCCATTCCCAGAAGTTGGCGATCTGGACTACAACACGGCTGGCTTGGCGTTTGCGCAGGGCGGGGAGCGTCGGATCAACTGGGCGCTGCTGATGGTCATCGATGCCCTGCGCCGCTCGTTGAATCTGCCCAGGCTGGACAATGCCCAGCTGATGGCAGCGGTCGAAGCCATGGGGACCTGGCGCGGGACCGAATGGATCCTGGGGCGCAGCTACCGGCGCAAGGTGTTCCGCGAGCAGCTCAAGGCGATAGAGCAGCCCTTACGCCTTGCGCTGGCGCAGCCATCGCCGGGACATCCCAAGCTGGTGGGCATCAAGCTGTATGTCTACGGCTTCTCCCGGGGCGCCGCGGCGGCTCGGGCTTTCGTCAGCTGGTTGAACGAGCTGTTGGTGGCCGATGAGGCGGCGCCGGCACTGCCGATCGAAGGTTCCAGGCTGCCGGTCAGTGTGGATTACCTGGGCCTGCTGGATACCGTTGTATCGGTTGGCCTGGCCGATCTGGTACCGGTCGCCAATGGGCATATGGGGTGGGGGGATGGTAGCCAGGAGCTGCCCCGTGGGGCATTGGTCAAGCGGTGTCTGCATATCGTCGCCAGCCATGAGCAGCGGCTGAGTTTTCCGCTGGAGTCGATTCGACGGGAGGATGGGACTTATCCGGATAATAGTGTCGAGGTTATTTACCCGGGGGTGCATAGTGATCAGGGAGGAGGGTATGTACCTGGGGATCAGGGAAAGGCGTGGAGTCAGGACAACGAAGACGGAGATGGTCTTTTACTATCGCAAATCGCCTTGCAAGACATGTATGCAGATGCATATGCCCATGGTGCGCCTTTGAAGGTTCCTAATAGTGCGTTGAAAAGCGAGTATCATCATTGGAGGGCATTGGCACCAGAAGCAGCGCATGATTTGTTCGTATCACCGTTAATCATCAGTCGCTTCAATGCATGGCGTCAGTTAACTTTAGGGGCGCAACTTGAATCGAGGTTTTCGCTGTCCGAGCGATCTGAAAGTTATCAACCAGCGCCCGCGAAGATCTCCCTTGAAGATGCCTTGCGCACCCAGATGGATTGGCTAACCGCCTGGCGTATCGACCGTTACGCCTTCGAAAGCCTGAAAGACACTGATTTCTATCTCCGGGCAACGGATGAGCACGCGACCCCGGAGGCGCGTGCACGTGGCAAGGTCGACCGTGACAATAAACAAGCACAAGTCATGAATCGCCGTGCCCTCCAGCAAGACCGCGAACGCCGTGGGGCTCCGAAGTTACCCTCGGAGCCGGGCATCCCGTCCTACGACCCCGACAAGTCCAAGACCCAACTCCGTGAAGCCGCCCAGGAGTTCGGCCGAATCTACCGCAACCTGGAGAGTGACCCCTACCTGCTCTTTTTCAGGCGTGCAAACAAGGTTTATCGACCGGCCTTGATCATCTATTGGCTGAGCAGCTCGTCACTTGAGCAATGCCTTGCCGAGCACAAGCGGATGAAAGCGGGTGGCAGAGCCAAGGTCAGCCAATTGTTCCCACCACCCGCAGGCCAGCAGAACCACACCACGGAATCTCTGCGAGGCGAGGTGGACGAAGCGCGCAACCGTGATCAGCCTGCAGGGCTGCTGCGGGCATTGTTCGACGATCATGTTCACGATTCGCGCGCCTGGTTCCTCCATGCATCGCTCAACGACACCTACTTGAACATGGCCATTGCGGGCGGTCGCGAACCACTTGGCAGCTATTTCACTGAGCGCATGGTGTTTTTCGGTGATGCCAATCGCAGGGATTTGGCACTGATGACAGTGCCGGTCGAAGCGATTGATAGCGATGCATCCATAGCCCGTGCCGATATCAACCTGAATCCGCTGGACGCGGAACGCGCTGCACGAATCCAACGGGATATCGCCGATATGTGGGCCGCGCACTATGCCGAATCAGGGGGAGGCCACGATGGTCAAAGCTAATGCAAGCGTGAGGCTAACCTGGCTGACAGCACTGCTTTTGACCACCAATGTTTTGACTGTTTCGCATCTGCAGGCCAGCACTATTGAAGCGATTAACCACACCCATTGGGCGATCAATAGGTTCAGTGTGGATGGGCGCTCGGGTATCGACATCATCGGGGCATACCAAGGGGGCGGTGGGGGCTGTTGCTACATTGTCCCTGAGCATTGGAAGCCCGGCATGACTGTGCGTATCGACTGGGAAACTGGAGTGTGGAGTTGGGAAGGGTTTCCCGGTTATGCAGACCATGCGAAGTACCTTGCTTGGATTCGGGCAATTCGCGCCCAAAAACGTCAGCACAGCAAACTAGTTCCAGTGCCAGACTATACCGGCCAAAAAGTTTGCGGCCTCACAGTGCACTTCCTGCCCTGTGACGACGTACAGGTCACTACCTCCTGCTACGCCTACGGTAGCCCTGAATACCCGATCAAGGCCCCGCTAGAGATGCCGGAGTCGAAGTCATGCCCGAAATGAACAAGAGGCACGCTTGCTCCACAGTACCTGTATCAGATCAACCGATGTGCAAAACCGATGCAGTCATGTCGCTTACTGGGCGTGCAGCGCTGTTGCTCGCCTCTATCGTTTGGACTGTTTCGCATGTGCAGGCCAGCACTATCGAAGCGATTAACCACACCCACTGGGCGATCAATAGGTTCAGTGTGGATGGGCGCTCGGGTATCGACATCATCGGGGCATACCAAGGGGGCGGTGGGGGCTGTTGTTTCATCGCCCCTGAGCAGTGGTATCCAGGCATGAATGTGCAGATAGAATGTGAAACAGGAGTGTGGAGTTCTGCAGGTTTTCCGGGGTTTGCGGATCGCGAAAAATACTTTGCTTGGCGAGATGCTGCGAGAGCCCAAAAACGTCAGCACAGCAAACTAGTTCCAGTGCCAGACTATACCGGCCAAAAAGTTTGCGGCCTCACAGTGCACTTCCTGCCCTGTGACGACGTACAGGTCACTACCTCCTGCTACGCCTACGGTAGCCCTGAATACCCGATCAAGGCCCCGCTCGAAATGCCGGAGCCACGGTCTTGCCCCAAATGACAGCTCGCTCGTCACAACTGTTGGGACCGGTCGAAAAGCCTACATCGGCAGCATGCGGTCCTGAATCACCTCTTTCATCACCAGCGTCGAACTCAGCCGCTTCACATTGGGAATGCTGGTCAACTGCTCGTCATACAGCTTCTGAAACGCCGGCAAGTCCTTGGCCACCACATGCAGCAGGTAATCCGGGTCGCCAAACAGCCGCTGCGCCTCGACGATCTGCGGTATTGCGCTGACGGCCGCCTCGAAGTCCGCCACCGGCTGCCGGGTCACTTCGCGCAGGGTGACGAACACTAACGCGGCGAAATTGAGCCCCAGCGCGCTCGGCGCCAGGCGGGCGTGGTAGCCGAGGATGGCGCCGCTCTCTTCCAGCGCCTTGAGCCGCCGGTGGCACGGCGACAGGCTCAGGCCCACGCGGTCGGCCAACTCGGTCACCGACAGGCGACCATCTTTTTGCAGCTCGGCAAGGATCTTCCTGTCTGTGCGGTCCATTGGGGAGAATCTTCCAGTAAATAGAGGTTTCGGGGAAATATACGGAAGAAAATCCTCAGGCGAAATCTTTACGCTTTCCAGCAACCGCAAACCTTGTGAAGGAAGACGTGAAGTGGCGATCAGTGTGCTGACGGCGTTCTGGGCCGTGTCCTTGTTGTTCGTGATTACCCCCGGCGCCGACTGGGCCTACGCCATCTCGGCGGGCATGCGCGGGCGCTGGGTGATGCCGGCGGTGGCGGGGATGCTGTCGGGGCATTTTCTGGCCACCCTGGTGGTGGCGGCGGGGGTCGGCAGCCTGCTGGCCGGGCACCCGCTGGCGTTGACCTTGCTGACCCTGGCTGGCAGCACCTACCTGCTGTGGCTGGGCGGCAACCTGCTGCTGAGCCCGGCATTGCCCGAGGCGGGGCAGGGCGGTGCCGGGGAAACGGGGTCGCGCTGGGCCTTCAAGGGCTTTTGCGTCAGCGGGCTCAACCCCAAGGTGTTCTTGTTGTTCCTGGCCTTGCTGCCGCAGTTCACCGACCCGCAATCCAGCTGGCCGGTGCCGTTGCAGATCCTGTTGCTGGGGCTGGTGCACCTGTGCAGCTCGCTGGTGATCTATTCGCTGGTGGGCTATGGCGCCAAGGCGGTGCTCAGCACCCGGCCGGGGGCGGCGAAGCTGGTAGGCAGGGTGTCGGGGTTGGCGATGATACTGGTGGCCACGGGGTTGATCATCGGGCAAATGCGCTGACGGCAATCGCTCACCTACCCAGCACCTTGGCCAGCATCTGGCACACCTGCTCCGCCGAATAGGGTTTGGCCAGGAAGGCAAAGCCGTCGTGGCCGCCCTCGGCGATCGCCTCGCTGTAACCCGAGGTCAGGATCACCGGCAGCTGCGGCCGCTGGCGGCGCAGTTCGCGGGCCAGTGCCAGGCCGCCCATGCCCGGCATCACCACGTCGGAAAACACCGCATCGAATTCGCCCGCCGGGCCGGCCAACTGGGCCAGGGCGTCTTCGGCCGAGTGCGCCCAGCTGACCTGGTAGCCGTGATCTTGCAGGATGTGCGTGGTGAAGGTGCCCAGGTCGGGGTTGTCCTCCACCACCAATATCCGCCGCCGTGCACCTGCCGCATGGGGCGCGGCGGGCAGCGCAGCGCCAGCCTCGGCTGCGGCAGGCGGCGCCTCTTGCGGCAGGTACAGGGTGAAGGTGGTGCCCTGGCCCTCGACGCTGGCCACCTCGATGTCGCCGCCGGACTGCTTGGCGAAACCGAACACCTGGGACAGGCCCAGGCCGGTGCCCTCACCAGGCGCCTTGGTGGTGAAGAACGGATCGAAGATGCGTTCCAGCAGCCCGGCGGCGATACCCACGCCAGTGTCGGTCACCGAAATGGCGGCAAATACCCCGCCTGGCGCCGGCTGCCCGCGCAGGCCAGGCATGCGCTGGCCGGCCTGCAGGCGCAGGCGCAAGGTGCCTTCGCCGGCCATGGCATCGCGGCCATTGAGCATCAGGTTGATCACCGAGGTTTCGAGCTGGCCGAGGTCGGCGCGGATATGGCAAGGCTGCGTGGGCAGCTGCAGCTCCACCTGGATCCTCGCGCCGGTGGCGGTGTCGAGCATGTCGGCCATGGCCTGCAGGCGCGGCCCGGCCTCGAACACTTGCGGGCTCAAGGCCTGCTTGCGGGCGAAGGCGAGCAACTGGCCGGTCAGCTTGGCGCCGCGGTCGACGCTGTCGGCCATGGTCTTGAGGTAACGCTCGCGGCGGCCTTCGTCGAGGCCGGGGCGCTGCAGAAAGTGCAGCGACGAACGGATGATGGTCAGCAGGTTGTTGAAGTCATGGGCCACGCCGCCGGTCAACTGGCCGATGGCTTCGAGCTTCTGCGCCTGGCGCAGCACGGCTTCGGTGTGCAGCAGCTGGGTCGTGCGCTCTTCGACGCGCTGCTCCAGGGTGGCATTGAGCACTTCCAGGGCCGCCATCGCCTCGCGCACCTCGGCGTGGGCCTGCACCCGCTGGATATGCGACCAGCAACGCTCGGTCACTTCGCGGATCATGCGCAGCTCGTAGCCAGTCCACACCCGCGGCGCCTTGTCGTGGATGGCCATCAGCGCGGTCAGGCGCCCATCCTTGATCAGCGGCATGCAGATGGTCGCGGTAATGCCGATGGCCTGGAAGGTCGCGGCTTCTTCGCGGGGCAGTTCGCTGAGGTTGTCGTTGATCACCAGCGCCTCGCCCGCGCGCAGGCGGCTGACGGCCAGGCGGCCGAAATCGGCCAGGCGGTACTGCCCGATCAGCCGGGGCGAGCCAGGCGCCACCGCATCGCCGCAGATGTTGAAGCCATCCTGGTCGGCGTCCATCACTGCATAGGCGCAGCTGGACAGCTGCAGGTGCTCCACCAGCATGGCCGTGGTGATGGCCATGATCCGCTCGGGGTCGGTGGCGTTGGCCACTTCGCGGCTCAGGCTGTCGAGAAAGCTCAGGCGCTGGCTGTTGACCACGTTGGTGGTGGTTTCGGTGACCGTGTCGAGCATGCCCAGCACGCGGCCGTCGACGCCCCGTATCGGGCTGTAGCAGAAGGTGAAGTAGGCGCGTTCGGGGCCGCCGTTGCGGTCGATGACCAGCGGGAAGTCTTCGATGTACACCGCTTCGCCGGCCATGGCGCGCGCGGCCATCTCGGCGATTTCGCCCCAGGCTTCCTGCCACACGTCGCTGAACGGGCGGCCCAGGGCCAGCGGCTTGCGGCCCAGGATCGGGGTGAAGGCGTCGTTGTACAGGGTAATCAGCTCGGGGCCCCAGAGCACCGCCTGGGGGAAGCGCGAGCCCAGGCACAGGGCGACCGAAAGTTTCAGTGCGTCGGGCCAGGCCTCCAGGGGGCCAAGGGGGGTGTTGCTCCAATCGTGCTGGCGGATGCGCTCGGCCATCTGCCCGCCGCCCTCTAGCCATTTCGCCATGTGTTTTGCCATTCCTTTAGACCGGGATGACAAGGGTGCACTGAGAATGGCGAATTGGCGAGGGGATTGTGCCTGGCCTCATCGCCGGCAAGCCGGCTCCCACAGGTGATGCACAGGCCTGAGGGCAGTGGGTTACCTGTGGGAGCCGGCTTGCCGGCGATAGGGCCATCCCAGGCTCAGCGGATGAAATGCACCTTGCCGGTATCGTCGTTGCCCATGTAGATGCCATACACCCCCGCCTGGCGCTCGAGAATGTAGCGCTCGAGGATCTGCCGGATCGCCGGGTAGTAGATCTCGTCCCAAGGGATCTCATCGGGCGCGAAGAACTTGTAGGCCAGGGTTTCCGGCCCGTACTGCCCGGTCTCTTCGGTGGCGATGGCGCGGAAGATGATGTACACCTCGGAGATGGTCGGCACGCTGAAGATCGAATACGGCGAGACGATCTCTCCGCGCACGCCACTTTCCTCCCACACCTCGCGCAGGGCCGCCTGCTCGGTGGTTTCACCCGCTTCCATGAACCCGGCCGGCAAGGTCCAGGTGCCGGGGCGCGGCGGGATGGCGCGCTGGCACAGCAGGTACTTGCCCTCGCGCTCGATGATGCAGCCGGCGATGATCTTCGGGTTGATGTAGTGGATGTAGCCGCAGCCGGGGCAGTGCAGGCGCTCGTGGGTGTCGCCGGTGGGAACGCCCCGGGCCAGTTCCGTGGTGCAGTGCGGACAGTAGCGCGGGGCGGTGGGCATGTTCAGCGGCCTATGCGTGGTTCTTTGAGGACCAGGGGCTCGACGATTTCGCGCACCTTGGCGTTGTCGTCCTGCTTCTGGCGCAGGTAGTCCAGGGCCACCTTGGCGGCGGCGCGCACGTGATCGACCGAGGCCTGGTGGGCGGCCAGCGGGTCGCCGCTCTTGATCGCCTCGACGATCTTTTCCATTTCGCGGTTGCTGGCGCCGCGGCGGTTCTCCTGCGACACCGAGGTGGCGCGCAGGTAGCTGATGCGTGCCTGCAACTGGCGCAGCTGCTGCGCCGCGACCTGGTTGCCGGAGCCTTCCAGAAGCACGTCGTAGAAGCCCTGCACCGAATCCAGCACCTGTTGCAGCTCGCCTTCCTCGAGCGCCTCGCGGTTGACCTCCAGCGCCCGCTCCAGGGCGCGGATGTCCTTGGCCTTGGCGTTGAGGGTGAACAGCTGCACGATCAAACCTTCGAGCACGCAGCGCAGCTCGTAGATGTCGCGGGCATCTTCCAGGGTGATGATGGCCACGCGCGGGCCCTTGGCGTCGGCGAACTCCACCAGCCCTTCGGACTCCAGGTGGCGCAGGGCTTCGCGCACCGAGGTGCGGCTGACGCCGAGGCGGTCGCAGAGGTCGCGCTCGACCAGGCGGTCGCCCGGCAGCAGGTGGAAGTTCATGATCGCGCCCCGCAGCTTGTCGAGCACGATTTCACGCAGGGTAACGGGGTTACGGTTGACCTTGAAGCTGTCGTCGAGTGGCTGGCGTTTCATCAGGTGCGCTCTTTATGAGGCTGTTGCGCCAACATCACGGAGCACCCCGAACCTGGGCACTCCTTGCAGTGGTTCGAACAGCCCGTTGTTAACGGGTTGACTCCGTGTCGGCTTCGGCGAACGCTTCGCGGGCCAGGCGGAAACTGTCCACCGCCGCGGGCACGCCGCAATAAATACCGACCTGGAGCAGGATCTCGCGAATCTGTTCACGGCTCAGGCCATTACGCAATGCGCCGCGAATGTGCAATTTGAGCTCGTGGGGCCTGTTGAGCGCGGAAATCATTGCCAAGTTTATCATGCTGCGCTCTTTGAGCGACAAGCCTTCGCGGCCCCAGACGTGGCCCCAGCAGTACTCGGTGACCAGTTCCTGCAAGGGCTTGGTGAAGTCGTCGGCGTTCTGCATGGAGCGGTTGACGTAGTCCTCGCCCAGCACCTGGGTGCGGATCTTCAGGCCTTTTTCGTACTTTTCGTTGCTCATGGCATCGCTCCGAATAAAAACAGGGGCCGCAACCGAGTGGTGAGGGGTAGCGCGGCCCCTGGAAAGGGGGTGGCACGGGGCCGCTGCGCGGCCCGATCGCCGGCAAGCCGGCTCCCACAAAACCTGTAGGAGCCGGCTTGCCGGCGATTGGGCTGCAAAGCAGCCCCTCTCAACATCAACCCAAGGGCGGCAGGGCGCCCAGCTTGCCCTTGTGGTAGACCATCGGTGTCGCCGGGTCGGCCGGCAGCACCAGGTTCTTCACCGCCCCGACGATGATCGCGTGGTCACCGCCGTCGTACTCGCGCCACAGTTCGCACTCGATGATCGCCGTGGCCTTGGCCAGCAGCGGGTTGCCCAGCTCGCTCAGGTGCCAGTCGATGCCCTTGGCCTTGTCCTTGCCCTTGCCGGCGAAGGCATAGGCCTCGGCGGTCTGGTCGGCGGACAGCAGGTGGATGGCGAACTGCTTGCTGTCACGCAGGATCGGGTAGGTGTCGGAGGCGTAGTTGGGGCAGAACAGCACCAGCGCCGGCTCGATCGACAGCGCGCTGAAGGCGCTGGCGGTGATGCCGACGATGCCGCCGTCGGCGTCCAGGGTGGTGACCACCGTGACGCCGGACGGGAAGGAGCCCATCACGTCTTTGTAGATGCCGGGTTCGATCATCTTGTGCTACCTCTCAACGCATCACGAACGGGTCGGGCATCGGCGCGGTGGACAGGTTGATCCACACGGTCTTCAGCTCGGTATAGGCCAGCACCGAATCGATGCCGCTTTCACGGCCGTAGCCGCTGTTCTTGAAGCCGCCGATCGGCGCCATGGCCGACACTGCGCGGTAGGTGTTGACCCAGATGATCCCCGAGCGCACATCGCGGGCCAGGCGGTGGGCACGGCCCAGGTCGCGGGTCCAGATGCCGGCCGCCAGGCCGAACTGCGAATCGTTGGCCATGGCCAGGGCCTGCTCCTCGGTCTTGAAGCGGATCACCGCCGCGACCGGGCCGAACACTTCTTCCTGCATGATGCTCATCGAGTTGCTGTCACACTCGAACAGGGTCGGCTCGTAGAACCAGCCATCCCCTTCGACCTCGGCACGCTTGCCGCCCAGGTGCAGCTTGGCGCCTTCGGCCTTGGCCGCCGCCACCAGGCCTTCGACCACGGCCAGTTGCTGGGCGGTGGCCATCGGCCCCATTTCGCTGGCGTCGTCCTGCGGGTTGCCGATGCGGATGCGCTTGGCGCGCTCGATCAGGCGGGCGACGAACTCGTCGAAGATCTCGTCTTGCACCAGCAGGCGCGAGCCGGCCACGCAGCTCTGCCCGGAAGCGGCATAGATGCCGGCCACGGCGCCGTTGATGGCGCTGTCAAGGTCGGCGTCGGCGAAGATGATGTTCGGCGACTTGCCGCCCAGCTCCAGCGACAGCTTGGCGAAGTTCTCGGCGCTGCTGCGCACCACGTGGCGGGCGGTGGCGGCGCCGCCGGTGAAGGCGATCTTGCGCACCAGCGGGTGGCGGGTCAGGGCCGCGCCGGTGCTTGGGCCGTAGCCGGTGACCACGTTGACCACACCCGGCGGGAAGCCGGCTTCATGGGCCAGGCGCGCCAGTTCGAGGATGGTCGCCGAGGCATGTTCGGACGGCTTGAGCACGATGGTGTTGCCTGCCGCCAGGGCCGGGGCCAGCTTGATCGCGGTCAGGTACAGCGGGCTGTTCCAGGGGATGATCCCGGCTACCACGCCGATCGGTTCGTGCACCGTGTAGGCGAACAGGTCGGGCTTGTCCAGCGGCAGGGTGCCGCCTTCGAGCTTGTCGGCAAGGCCTGCGGTGTAGTGGAAGAACTCCGGCAGGTAACCGACCTGGCCGCGGGTTTCGCGGATCAGCTTGCCGTTGTCACGGCTTTCGAGCTGGGCCAGGTGTTCCTTGTTCTCGGCGATCAGGTCACCCAGGCGGCGCAGCAGCTTGCCGCGCGCGGTGGCGGTGATGCTGCGCCAGGCCGGGCTGTCGAAGGCGCGCTGGGCGGCCTGCACGGCCAGCTCGACGTCGGTTTCGTCGGCGTCGGGCAGTTGCGCCCAGGCCTGGGCGGTAGCCGGGTTGAGGCTGTCGAAGGTCTTGCCGCTGTGGGCATCGAGCCATTGGCCGTCGATGCACATCTGGAAACGAACGAGGGTCATGCAACAATCCCCTTGGCGGATTCGGTGAGGGTGCGGGCTTGGCTGAGGAAGTCCAGCAGCATCTTGTTGACTTCCCGTGGTGCCTCTACCGGCATCATATGCCGTTGCTCGGCCAGCACCACGCTCTGCGCGCCGGGAATGCTGGCGGCAAGCTGGCGGGTCATGGCCGGGGTGGAGCCGGCGTCGAGTTCGCCGGTGGCGATCAGCGTCGGCACCTGGATGCTGCCCAGGTCGCCTGCGCGGTACATGTCTTGGGTGGCGAACAGCGAATAGGTGGTGTGGTAGCCCTGCGGGTCGTTGCTTGCCAGCACCTGGCGGATCGCGGCGACCTGCGCGGGGTTGGCCGCCTTGTATTCACGGCTGAACCAGCGGTCCAGGGCGGCGTCGACGTTGGCGTCGGGGCCCTGTTCGGCCGCTTGCGCGGCGCGGGCGATCACCCCGGCGCTCTGCTCTGGCGTGCGGTTGAACACGCTGTTGAGCACCACCAGCGCAGCCAGGCGCTGTGGGTAGTGCAGGGCAAAGGCGCGTGCCACCAGGCCGCCCATGGAGAAGCCGATCACGGTGGCCTGGGCGATCTGCAGGTGGTCGAGCAGTTCAGCCAGTTGCGCGGCGTAGCCTTCCAGGCCGATGTCGGCCGCTGGCAAGGCGCTGTGGCCGTGGCCGAGCATGTCGTAGGCGATGACGCGGTAGTCGTTGGCCAGGCCCACGAACTGCCCGCCCCACATTTCCTTGTTCAGGCCCACGCCGTGGATCAGCACCACGGGTTGGCCCTGGCCCTGGACCAGGTAACTGGTGCCGGCCGGTGTACGTTCAGCGACAGGCTGAATCATGGAGGGCGCTCCTTGAAGGTCGGGCGTGGCGCTTGCACGCAACGCCCCGGCCCGTCTTGGTTGTTGTTATTGAGCGTTGGCCTTTTCGGCCGCCAGTTCTTCCAGGTCGATGTAGCGGTTGCCGATGCGCGGGTGCAGGCGGCCGCCGTCGGCAGCGCCCAGTACCACGACGATTTCGTCGGCACGCGGGGCGTCTTCGATCTGCATTTCCAGGGTGATGTAGTGCGAGCGCAGGCCTTCGTCGTCCTTCTGCATCATCGGGATCTGGATCGAGGTGCCCGGGCCGCCGCGCTTGTTGGTGAAGCTCAGGTAGCTCTTGGCCTGCACGGCTTCGCGGTAGTGGTTGCCGAAACGCAGGGTGTGGATCACGGCGGAGGCGTGCTCGATTTCGCCATCGGCGCCGACCACGGCTGCCTTGCCATAGGCTTCGATCTTGTCGGCACCGCCGATGGCGGCGGTCAGGCGCTCGACCATCAGGGCACCGAGCTCGGAGCAGTTGGCGCGGATTTCCGGCTTCAGATCTTCAACGAAACCGCGACCGGCCCATGGGTTCTTGATCACGACGGCCAGGCCGACCATGGTCACCGGCTTGTCGGTGGCCTTGCCGCCTTCGATGCGGGTCTCTTCGGAGTAGGTGACGATCTTGCGGATTTCGAAACTCATGGGGGGCTCCTGGTGAGGGTTATCAGCTCTTGTTGTCTGATGGTATACCATAATATTTGTTGTGCAAGAGGGGGGCTGAAATTTCTCTTGGGAGGGGGACGAAAGGTGGGGAGTGCAGGGCTTGAGAGATGTGTCGCTCTTGAGATCCAGCGCCGCCCGTGCGGCGCATCGCGGATAAATCCGCTCCTACATTTGTTGCAACGTGCCACGGTCTGTCAGGCCATGGTTGTCCGCTTTTGGCACCCGCCGAGAAATCGCGTCGTGCCACCAAGGCTGACAACCATGGCCTATCAGGCTTAGGCACGTTGCAACAAATGTAGGAGCGGATTTATCCGCGATGCGCCGCGCGGGCGGCGCTCGATCTGCTTGGCGCCGAATCCACCCCGACGAGCCCCAAAAAAACGCCCGCTCGCGAGGGCCACGCGGGCCGCCGGGAGCGGGCTTGTCCCGCAACAGGTTCAGGCAATGGGAATTCAGGCGAACGCCGGCACCACTTCCTTGATGAACAGCTCCAGCGACTTCTTCTTCTCGGCGTGGGGCAGGCTGTTGTCGCACCAGAAGCTGAATTCGTCGACGCCCAGTTCCTGGTAGTACTTGATGCGCGCGATGATCTCTTCGGGGGTGCCGATCATGGTGTTCTTGCGGATGTTCTCCAGGGCGAAGGCCGGCACCTCGGCGAACTTCGACTCCGGGCTCGGCTCCAGGAAGCCGTTGACCGGGGTGGTCTTGTTGCCGAACCAGGCATCGAAGGTGCGGTAGAAGCGCGAAATGGCCTGGGCACCGATCTTCCAGCCGTCCGGGTCGGCCGGGCTGTGCACGTGGGTGTGGCGCAGCACCATCAGTTGCGGGCGCGGCACCTCGGGGTTGTTGTCGAGCGCGGCCTGGAACTTGTTCTTCAGGTCCAGCACTTCTTCGTCGCCTTTCATCAGCGGGGTGACCATCACGTTGCAACCGTTCTTCACCGCGAAGTTGTGCGAATCCGGGTCGCGGGCGGCGATCCACATCGGCGGCATGCCTTTTTGCACCGGCTTGGGCACGCTGGTGGAGGTGGGGAAGTTGTAGACTTCGCCTTCGTGGGCGTAGTCGCCTTGCCACAGCTGGCGCACCGCCGGGACCATCTCGCGCAGGGCCTTGCCGCCGTCGGTGGCCGGCATGCCATTGGCCATGCGGTCGAACTCGAACTGGTAGGCGCCGCGGGCCAGGCCCACTTCCATGCGGCCGTTGCTGATGACGTCGAGCAGGGCGCATTCGCCGGCCACCCGGATCGGGTTCCAGAACGGCGCGATGATGGTGCCGGCACCCAGGCGAATGGTCTCGGTGCGCGCGGCCAGGTAGGCCAGCAGGGGCATCGGGCTTGGCGAAATGGTGTATTCCATGGCGTGGTGTTCGCCAATCCACACGGTGCTGAAACCGCCGTTCTCGGCCATCAGGGTCAGTTCGGTCAGGTCTTCGAACAGCTGGCGGTGGCTGACCTGTTCATCCCAACGTTCCATGTGCACGAACAACGAAAATTTCATGGGGCTTTCCTCAAAGCTTGGAAGTCTCGCCTGGCGCGCCAGGCGTCAGTAATAAAGCTGGGCGTATCAGGCAAAGGCGGGCAGGCTGGCCATCTTGCCGCGGCAGTACACCATCGGCCGTGGCGCCTGCTCGGGGACGATCAGGTTGTGCACCTTGCCGACCATGATGGCGTGGTCGCCACCTTCGTACTCGCGCCACAGCTCGCATTCGATCACGGCGGTGGCACCGGCCAGGATGGGGTTGCCCAGTGCGCTCAAGGTCCAGGCGATGCCGCTGGCCTTGTCCTTGCCCTTTTTCGCGAAGGCATAGGCTTCGGCCTGCTGTTCGCCAGAGAGCAGGTGGATGGCGAAACGCTTGTGCTTGATCAGCACCGGGTAGGAGTCGGAGCTGTAGTTGGGGCAGAACAGCACCAGCGGCGGGTCCATCGACAGGGAGGAGAAGGCGCTGGCGGTGAGGCCGACGATCGAGCCGTCGTCGTCCAGGGTAGTGATGACGGTGACGCCGGACGGGAAGGAGCCCAGGACGTTCTTGTAGACGGTTGCGTCGATCATGGCGAGTACCTCGAAAGGGCTGCGGTGGTCCGCGGTTTTTATCGTTGATGTGTCTGATGGTATACCGTAATACTCGATTTGCAAGCGGAATTTCGCCAACGCGAAAATTCACGATGAATGGCGCAAAGCCGCATGAACAGGGGCTTTGACCAAAGCGACGGGCCTTGGCCCCGGCTGCTGAACCGGATCAGTTGGCGATTTTTAGACCGCAGCAGTGTTGTCAAAAGTTTGGAATACCATAATATGGTCCGCAGCTGAGAGGCCGCCTAGATGCGGTTTCCTTACAAAGATAAAAACGACCTTTCGAGCTGAAAACCATGTCCCAACCGTCATCGCAACACCAGTTTGTCGAGAATCACACGGTCGATTACGTTCCACCTGCCGAGCGCCATGGGAAGGCGCGCGACCTGTTCACCCTCTGGTTCAGTACCAACATCGCGCCACTGCCCATCGTCACCGGCGCCATGGTGGTGCAGGTGTTCCACCTGAACCTGTTGTGGGGCCTGATCGCCATCGTGCTGGGTCACCTTCTGGGGGGCGTGGTCATCGCCCTGGCCTCTGCGCAGGGACCGCAGCTGGGCATTCCGCAGATGGTGCAGAGCCGGGGCCAGTTCGGCCGGTATGGCGCGCTGCTGATCGTGTTCTTCACCGCGCTGATCTATGTCGGCTTCTTCATTTCCAACATCGTCCTGGCGGGCAAGACCATCCATGGCATCGCGCCCAGCGTGCCGATGCCGGGCGCCATCGTCATCGGTGCCCTGAGCGCCACGGCCATCGGCGTGATCGGCTACCGCTTCATTCATATCCTCAACCGCATCGGCACCTGGGTGATGGGCTCGGCATTGCTGGCCGGCTTCATCATGATGTTCGTGCAGCCACTGCCGGCCGACTTCTTCAGCCGCGGCGCGTTCAACCTGTCGGGCTTCATCGCCACGGTGTCGCTGGGCACCATCTGGCAGATCAGCTTCTCGCCCTACACCTCCGACTATTCGCGCTACCTGCCCAAGGAAGTGGGCATCGCCAGGCCGTTCTGGGCGACTTACTTTGGCGCCACCCTGGGCACCATCCTGTGCTTCAGCTTCGGTGCCGTGGCGGTGCTGTGCGTGCCGCAGGGCACCGACGCGATGGATGCGGTCAAGCAGGCCACCGGCTGGCTGGGGCCGATTTTGATGGTGCTGTTCCTGCTCAACATCATCAGCCACAACGCCCTCAACCTGTATGGCGCGGTGCTGTCGATCGTCACCGCCATCCAGACCTTCGTCGCCCAGTGGACGCCGAGCATCAAGGTGCGGGTGATCCTGGCATCGGTGATTCTGCTGGCGTGCTGCATGGTCGCGCTGAATGCCTCGGCGGGCTTCATCGGCCAGTTCATCGGGCTGATCCTGGCGCTGCTGCTGGTGCTGGTGCCATGGGCGTCGATCAACCTGATCGACTTCTACCTGATCAAGAAGGGGCAGTACGACATCGCTTCGATCTTCAGCGCCGATGGCGGCATTTATGGGCGCTTCAACCATCACGCGATCATTGCCTATGCCTGCGGGATCCTGGTGCAGCTGCCGTTTGCCAATACGTCGCTGTACGTGGGGCCGTATTCGAACATCGTCGAAGGGGCTGACCTGTCGTGGCTGTTCGGCTTGGTGGTGACGGTGCCGCTGTACTACTGCCTGGCTACCCGGGGCAAGGCTGCCGAGAAGCTGGTGCGGGCGGTCAGTGTCAACGAGTGATGCGTGAAAGGGGCTGCTTTGCAGCCCATCGCGGATGAATCCGCTCCTACAGGAGCGGGCTTGCCCGCGATGGGCCGCAAGGCGGCCCCAGCTGTTTCAGCTCAGACCTTGAACTGCGCCACCATCCCATTCAGGTCCACCGCCAGGCGCGACAAGTCCTGCGCCGCCGCACTGGTCTGATTGGCCCCCGCCGACGTCTGCATCGCCAGGTCACGAATGTTGACCAGGTTGCGATCCACCTCCCGCGCCACCTGCGCCTGCTGCTCCGAGGCACTGGCAATCACCAGGTTGCGCTGGTTGATCGAGGCGATCGCCTCGGCAATCACCTCCAGCGCCTGCCCGGCACCCTCGGCCACTTCCAGCGTGCCGGTGGCGCGCCCCTGGCTGCTGTGCATGGCCGTCACCGCCCGCTCGGTACCGTTCTGGATCCCGGCGATCATCTGCTCGATCTCCGCCGTCGACTGTTGGGTGCGGTGGGCGAGGGCGCGCACTTCATCGGCCACCACGGCAAAGCCACGGCCCGCTTCGCCGGCCCGCGCCGCCTCGATGGCGGCGTTCAAGGCCAGCAGGTTGGTCTGCCCGGCAATGGCGCCGATCACATCGAGCACGCGGCTGATCTCGTTGGCGTTGCTGGCCAGCTGTTCGATTTCGGCAGAGGTGCCGGTCACATCCGTGACCAGGTGCTGCAGCGAAGCCAGTGCCTGGTTGACCTGGTCACGCCCGTCACGGGTGGTGCGGTCGGCGCCCTGGGAGGCGTCGGCGGTGCTGACCGCGTTGTTCGCCACCTCTTCCACGGCAGCGGTCATCTGGTTGACGGCAGTGGCTGCCTGGTCGATTTCCGCGCTTTGCTGGTGCAGGCCGCGGCTGGTGTCTTCGGTGACCGTGTGCAGCTCTTCGGAGGCCGAGGCCAGCTGGTCGGAGGAGGCGGCGATCTTGCGGATGGTGTCACGCAGGCTGGCCTGCATGCGGCTCAGCGCGCGCAACAGCATGGCCGGTTCGTCGCGGCCGCTGACCTGGATGTCCTGGGTCAGGTCGCCGGTGGCCACCCGTTCGGCCACGGCCACCGCGTCGGCCAGCGGCACCACGATGCTGCGGGTGAGCAGGATGGCGATGCTGGCCAGGGCGAGCATGATCACCAGCAGCGAGCCGATGACGGCGACAAAGGCCTGTTCGGCCACATGGCTGCTGCGCTCGGACGCCCCTTCGGCGCCTTTGCCGTTGTAGGCGATCAGTGCGCTCATGGCCTTCATCATGCTGTCGGCGTGCTGCGACAGCGGGCCGGTGATCTGGTGCCTGGCCTCGGCCTCGCGGCCGGCGGCAAGGTCCTGCAGCACCTTGGCCTGCAGGCCGAAATACTGCTGCCGAGCGCTGTTGAAGGCGTCGAACAGGGCGCGGTCATCGGCGGCGATGATGGTGTCTTCGTAGTCCTTCAGGCCCTCTTCGAGCTGGGCCTTGATGCCGTTGAGCATCTCGATGCTGCGTGCCCGTTCGCTGGCGTCGTCATCCAGCGCGGCGCGCAGGGTGACCGCACGGGCGCGGCCGAGGTTGCTGCCGATTTCACTGAGGGCGACCACGGCCGGGATCCAGGTGATGCGGATTTCGTCGGTGGCCTTGTCCATCTGGCGGGTTTCATACAGTGCGATAAGGCCCATGGACAGGACCAGTACGCCCAACAGGGCGAATACGCTGGCAGCGCGAATGCCGATCTTCATATTCCGGAGTTGCATGGAATTGCTCCTTGACGTTGGCGTGCAGGGCGTCAAGAGCATGGGCGGGAGGCCGGGTCAGCGGGGGATGCCGGGCTCTCGATGCGCTGCGGATTTAAGTGTGTGTCTCACCCTCGTGCATGCTTTTTGATTTAGATGATGCCATATGGCCATCATGATTGACCAGTTATTCAATAAAAGGACATAAAAAGGCATATCCGTCATTACTTGACGGATATGCCAGGATATTGCGCTTAAACGATGGCGATCTGCGGGTCTGCCGCTGCCAGCGCCACGGCGCGGTCGGCGGCTGGCGGGTAGATCCAGACGGTGTTGATCTGGCGTTTCAGGTCCTTGCCTTCCTGGCCATGCAGCTTCAGTTCGCGCTCCCAGCCTTCACTGTAGGCCGCGCCCCAGTCACCGAGGTCCAGGCAGGTGACGTACTTGGGCTGGCGGTACACCACCGGCTGCACGCCGAGCAGGTCGGCCATGGCGTTGTTGCCACTGTGGCGGCCCATGGGGATGGCGTGCTGGCAGGTCATCAGGGCGTGGTTGCCGACCTCGTCCACGGCCGCCCAGGCGGTATCGCCGGTGGCGTAGATATGCGGCTGGCCCACCACCTTGAGGTGGTCATCGACCTTGAGCCGGCCGAACGCGTCGCGCTCGCCGGCAACCTGCGCAGTCAGCGGGCTGGCTTTGACGCCGACGGTCCAGATCACGGTCTTGCTGGCGATGTAGTCGCCATTGTCCAGGGTGACGCCACCGGCATCGACCGCAACCACCGACCTGCCGGTCAGCCACTCGACGCCTGCATGCTTGGAGGCGGCGACGATCGATGGCTTGATCCCCGCGCCCAAGGCCGCGCCAACACTGGCGCCACGGTCGACCAGCAACACCCGCACAGCGCTGTCTCCCAGCACGGCGCGCAGGCGTGCGGGCATTTCAGTGGCGGTTTCGATGCCGGTGAAGCCACCGCCACACACCACCACGGTGTTGCGTGCAGGCGAGTCGGGCAGGGCGGCCAGGCTCGCCAGGTGCTGCTCAAGGCGCACGGCCGACGCCATCTGGTCGACATCGAAGGTGTGCTCGGCAAGGCCCGGGACTGCCGGGCGTGCAACCTGGCTGCCGGCGGCCAGGATCAGCCGGTCATAGCTGATTTGCTGTGGCTGGCCGTGGCTGTCGATGTAGCGCACGCTGCGGGCGTCGGCGTCGATGGCCTCGGCGCTGCCGCTGATGAAACGCACGCCAACGGCCTCGAACAGCTCGCCCACGGGCGCCTTCAAGGTGTGCGCGTTGGCTTCGTAGAGGCGGGGGCGAATGTGCAGCTCCGGCTGTGGCGCGAGCACGCTGATGCTCAGGTCGTCGCGCTGGGCCTGGTCGAGCAGGCGCGCGGCACTCAGGGCGCTCCATACGCCGGCGAAACCGGCACCGATGATCAGGATGTTGGATTTCATGCAGCTGCTCCGCAGATGTCGTACAGGGAATGAAGAAGGCTTCGATCACACGGCAGGTGTCTCTCGAATAACTACGACTCTATTGGTCGTAGTTTCTCTTTGCAAGTTTTTTCTTCGTACCGTGCAGGCAACTGATCGGTGGGCTGTAGGCAATTTCTGCTTCGCAGGCGGGCAGGGCGGCGGGGCGCAAGCCTTGATCTCACCCCCCCCATCCGTTATAGATAAAAAGGAAACCACAAAGAAAAGAGGCCATTTCAGCCCCCATGTACGAGATCACACGTATCTTGCGCCCCTCAGGCCCCCATTACGCACCCTGTGCTGATGGATACGGGCCCACCCCCATGCCCCTCTCCCCGCTTTCCAGCCTGTTCCACGTGTTGTCGATTCCGCCCGCCAACATCCTGCTCAGCCAGATGCGCAAACGCCCCGTCCCTCCACCTGCGCCGTAACGCCTGAATTCCACCACCCCCGGCCATTTGCCGTTTGGGGTTGGGGAGCCTTTGCATCTTTTTCAGCGTTCAACTGTTCAGGAATCACTATGACTCTTCGTGTAGCTATCATCGGTGCCGGCCCGTCCGGCCTTGCGCAACTGCGTGCCTTCCAGTCCGCCCATGCCCAGGGCGCCCCCATGCCGCACATCGTCTGCTTCGAAAAGCAGGCCGACTGGGGCGGCATGTGGAACTACACCTGGCGCACCGGGCTCGACCAGCATGGCGAGCCGGTGCACGGCAGCATGTACCGCTACTTGTGGTCCAACGGCCCCAAGGAGTGCCTGGAGTTCGCCGACTACAGCTTCGATGAACATTTCGGCCGGCCGATTTCCTCGTATCCGCCGCGCGAGGTGCTGTGGGACTACATCCAAGGCCGTGTGCAGAAAGCTGGGGTGCGCGATTTCATCCGCTTCAACACCGTGGTCAAGCACGTCAGCTTCGATGAGCAGACGCGCACGTTCACCGTCAGCGCCCACGACTACGGCACAGGGGCCAGCATCGAGCAGGTGTTCGATTACGTGGTGGTCGCCAGCGGCCACTTCTCTACGCCGCACGTGCCGGAATTCGCAGGCTTCGAGCGCTTCACCGGGCGCATCCTGCACGCCCACGATTTTCGCGAAGCGGTGGAATTCAAGGGCCAGGACCTGCTCATCGTTGGCAGCAGCTACTCGGCCGAAGACATCGGCTCGCAGTGCTACAAGTACGGTGCGCGCTCGATCACCACGGCGTTTCGCACCCAGCCGATGGGCTACAAATGGCCCAAAGGCTGGGAAGAGCGCCCGCAGCTGGTGCGGGTGGAGAATGACCTGGCGTACTTCGCCGATGGCTCGCACAAGCGCGTGGACGCCATCATCCTGTGCACCGGCTACCAGCATCACTTCCCGTTCCTGCCCGATGAGCTGACCCTCAAGACCAACAACCGCCTGTGGCCTGCGGGCCTGTACCAGGGCGTGGTCTGGGAGCGCAACCCGCAGTTGCTGTACCTGGGCATGCAGGACCTGTGGTACAGCTTCAACCTGTTCGACGCCCAGGCCTGGTTCGCCCGCGACTACATGCTCGGGCGCATCGAGCTACCGGCCAAGGCGGCCATGCAAGCCGACAGCAAGCGCTGGCGCGAGGACGAGGAGGGCCTGCAGACCACGGCCTCGATGTATGAATTCCAGGGCCGCTACATCTGCCACCTGATCGAGCAGACCGACTACCCAAGCTTCGACATCGACGCGGTCAATCGCATCTTCCTGCAATGGAAGCAGGACAAGAAGCACGACATCATGGGTTATCGCGACAAGTCCTACCGCTCGGTGATCACCGGCACCCAGGCGGTGCCCCACCACACCCGCTGGCTGCAGGCGATGGACGACTCGCTGCAGGAATACCTGCGCGAAACGGACGGCAAGCAAGCCCAGGTCAAGGCTCTGCGCCGGTAACCGCCCGCGGTTGCAGCACGGCGAGGTTGGCGACCCGGCGCGACCGGCGTATTATTTGCGACAAAGTTGGTCGGAGATTGAAATGTCGCTTTACAGTGCTGGCGTCGAATACGGCATCCATTGCCTGCTCTACCTCGTGGACGAGCGCGGTGACACGCGCGAGTCCAGCGTGCGTGATCTTGCCGAGCTGCAAGGCGTGCCCCAGGAATACCTGGCCAAGGTGTTCACCAAGCTGGCGCGCGCCAAGCTGGTGGTGGCCACCGAAGGCGTGCGCGGCGGCTTTCGCCTGGCCCGGCCGTCGGACGAAATCACCGTGCTGGACATCGTCAACGCCATCGACGGGCCGAAGAAGATCTTCGACTGCCGCGAGATTCGCGAACGCTGCTCGCTGTTCGAGGGTTCGGCGCCGGGCTGGGCGACCGAAGGCACCTGCGCGATCCACGCGGTGATGCAGGGGGCGCAGAAGCGCATGGAAGACGCCCTGGCCCAGCAGACCATTCTCGACCTGGCCCGCCGCGTCGGGCGCAAGGCCCCGGTGGAGTTTGGCCGGCAGGTCGGTGAGTGGATGGGCGAGCGGCGTATCCCGGCGAGCCAGGCTTGACCTGCGCAGCCCCGCAAATCTGCGAAGTACCTGTGGGAGCCGGCTTGCCGGCGATAGGGCCCTCACAGGCAGCAGACCTTCAGCGCCCCTCGTGCTGGCGCCGATACGCCCCCGGTTGCACCCCCACCGCCTTGGCAAACGCCCGGGTAAACGCCGCCACCGACTGATACCCCACCTGCGCGCCCACCTGCTCCACGGTGTTGCCCGCCTGCAGCAACTGGCAGGCATGGCGCATGCGCAGCGCCAGCAGCACCTGCCCCGGCGACTGCCCGGCCAGTTCGTTGAAGCGCTTGAAAAACGCCGAGCGCGACAACCCCGTGACCGCCGCCATGCTCTCCAGCGTCCAGGCCTGCCCGGGCTCCTCGATCAGCCGCTCCAGCAACCCGGCAAATGCCGGCTGCCGGGCCAGCGCCACCAAACCGCCCAGGGAACGCCCGGCATGCACCTGCTGGCGCAGCACATACAGGAACAACAAGTGCGTCAGCCGCTCCAGCAAGGTCTGCGAAGGCGCCGGCAGGCGCTGGCATTCGTCCAGGATCAACTGGAACAGCGCCCGCGCCGCGTGCCCGGCAGGCTCATCGGCGCGCAACAGGATACGGTCGGCCAGCCCCTCGACGATCAACGACGACAACCCCGGGCGAAAGTGAAAGAACCCGCACACCAGCCCCACGCCGTCCGCCGCCTGGCTATCGAGCGCCTGCATCACCTGGCGCGGCTGGGCGCAGGCGCTCAGCGGGTCCTGGTCGCTGGACAGCCGATAGCCCATGTCGCGCAGCAGAAACACCGCGTCCCCGGCCTCCAGCCGCTCGGCCTCGGCCTGGCCATCGACATGCAGCCAGCAATGCCCCTGCACCACCAGGTGAAAACTGGCCCGGCCCATGCCCTGGGTGCTGGCATGCCAGCCGCCGCAGTAGCGGCCGACGTGGAACAGGCTGGCATCGAGCTCTAGGCCCTCTAATAACCAATCGACAAGTGGGCTGGACGAAATCATCTAATGTAAAGACTCAGGAGCAAGGAAAGGCGACTGACGAATATGGAGGGTATTTCTTATAACCAACAGACTGTATGCACACACACCGAAGGAGACCACTCCATGTCCTCGCGCATTACTCTACACACTCTGCAGAGCGCCCCGGAAGCGGCCCGCCCGTTCCTCGAGAACGCCCAGAAGAATTCCGGCTTCATCCCCAACCTGCTGGGCGTGCTGGCCAACGCTCCGGCTGCGCTGGAAACCTACGTCACCGTGTCGGCATTGAATGGCAAGGCCGAGCTGACCCTGGCCGAGCGCGAAGTGGTCCAGCTGATTGCCGCCACCCAGCACGGTTGCGACTTCTGCGTGGCCGGCCACACCGCCGTGGCGCTGAACAAGGCCAAGCTGCCACAGGACGTGGTCGATGCCCTGCGCGCCCGTGGCGAGCTGCCCGATGCGCGCTACGAGACCCTGGCCGAGTTCGCCCGCGAAGTCATCGCCACCCGCGGCAACGTCAGCGAAGCCACCTATAACGCCTTCCGCGAGGCCGGTTTCACCGAGGGCAACGCCCTGGAAGTGATTCTCGGCGTGAGCCTCGCAACCTTGTGCAACTTTGCTAATGTGTTCGCCCAGACGCCGCTCAACGACGAGCTGAGCAAGTACCGCTGGCAGCCTTCTGCATAAACCGCGCAAGGCGCCGTGGCGCCTGCGTTACCAAAAGGAGTAGGGATATGCTTGATGCTGCATTTGCCAAGTGGCTGGATGCCAATGCCGAGGCCATCGACCAGGGCCAGTGCGACCCCCAGCAGGTGCTGGCGCAGATTGCCGAGTCGCAGTTGCTGCGCGTTGGCGTCGATCCGGCGCTGGGTGGCAGTGGCGGTGCGGTGACCGACGCCGTCGAAGCCATCGCGGCCATCGCCAGCCGCTCGCTGGCCAGCGCCTTCGTTTGCTGGGGCCAGCGCGCCTTTATCGAGTACCTGCTGCAAAGCCCCAACCAGGCCTTGCGCGAGCGCCTGCTGCCGGGCCTGCTGACCGGCGAGCTGGCCGGTGCAACCGGGTTGTCCAATGCCATGAAGTTCCTCTCCGGCATCGAGGCGCTGCAAGTGCGCGCCCGCCCCGAGGCCGACGGCTGGGCCCTGGAAGGGCGCCTGCACTGGGTGACCAACCTGCGCAAGAGCGGCTTCGTAGTGGCCGCGGCCATCGAGGATGACGCCGGCGGTGCGCCGTTCGTGCTGGCGATCCCCTCGCAAAGCGCAGGCCTTGAGCGCTCCGACGACCTGCAGCTGATGGGCCTGCAGTCGAGCAACACTGCAGCCCTGGCGTTCCATCAGGTGGCCTTGAGCCGCGACTGGCTGCTGCATGAAAACGCCCGCGAATTCCTGCCCAAGGTGCGCCCGGCGTTCCTCGCGCTGCAGTGCGGCATGGCCATCGGCCTGGCGCGCCGTTCGCTGGATGAAGTGCACGCGCACCTGCACGGGCGCCTGTCGTTCCTCGAAGAGCACCGCCAGGTCCTGAAAGAGCGCCTGGAAAACACCGTGGCCGAGCTCAAGCAGGGCCTGCTCGACGGGCGCTTCCAAAGCCAGCCGGCGGCGCTGTTCAAGCTGCGCATCACCCTCGCCGAAAGCGCCGCCGACGCGGTGCAACTGGAGCTGCAGGCCAGTGGCGGCAAGGCCTACCTCGATGAATTCGGCGCAGGCTTTGCGCGCCGCTGGCGCGAGTCGGCGTTCGTGCCGATCGTCACCCCGAGCCTGGTGCAACTGCGCGCCGAACTGCACCGCCAGGCGACCGCCGCATGAGCCACGCGTTACTCCAAGCCCGCGACATCAGCCTGGGCTACCCGCGCGAGGGCGGCTGGCAGGAAGTGCTGGCGCGCTTCGACCTGCAACTGGCGCCCGGGGAGGTGGTCACCATCCTGGGCCCCAGTGGGGTCGGCAAGTCCAGCCTGCTGCGGGTGCTGGCAGGTTTGCAGCAGCCGCGCAGCGGCAGCGTGACCCTGCACGGTGAAGCCCTGCAAGGCCCGCACCCGCGCCTGGCGGTGGCCTTCCAGGACCCCAGCCTGCTGCCCTGGCTGAGCCTGGAAAAGAACGTCGCCTTCGGCCTGGACTTCGCCCGCCAGCCCAAGCTCGCCGCGGCCGAGCGCCGCGCGCGCATCGACCATGCGATCAGCGCCGTGGGCCTGGCCCATGCGCGCAACCAGTACCCGGCGCAGCTGTCCGGCGGCATGGCCCAGCGCACCGCGCTGGCCCGCTGCCTGGCGCGCCAGCCTGAAGTGCTGCTGCTCGACGAGCCGTTCGGCGCGCTGGACGAAGTGACCCGCGCCGACATGCAGCAACTGCTGCTGCAACTGATCGCCACGCACAACACGGCCGCGGTGCTGATCACCCACGATATCGACGAAGCCCTGCTGTTGTCCGACCGGGTGCTGCTACTGGGTGACCACCCAGCGCACATCCTCGGCCAATGGCCCATCGACCTGCCACAGCCGCGTGCGCAGCGGGTCGAGGAGCTGGGCGCGCTGCGCATCGAGATTCTGAAAACCCTACGGCGGGCCAGCCGCACAGCCGAGCCTTCCCCCACCTCGTTGCCTTCGGAGCCTGTCCATGTGCATGGATGACTGCTGTTCCACCACCTCGCGTCGTGATTTTCTCAAGCTCAGCGCCATGCTCACCGCCGCCGGTGCCGTGCCGCTGCTGTCGAGCCTGCAGGCGCGCGCCGCCGCCGAGCCTGACGCGCCGGTGCGCATCGGCTACCTGCCGATCACCGATGCAACGCCGTTGCTGGTGGCGCACAACAATGGCCTGTTCGAGGCCGAAGGCATCAAGGCCGAGCGCCCGGTACTGCTGCGCAGCTGGGCGCAGGTGATCGAGGCGTTCATCTCCGGGCAGGTCAACGTTATTCACCTGCTGTCGCCGATGACCGTGTGGGCGCGTTATGGCAGCAAGGTGCCGGCCAAGGTGGTGGCGTGGAACCACGTCGGCGGCTCAGGGCTGACCGTGGCGCCGGACATCACCGAAATGAAGCAGCTGGGCGGCAAGACCGTGGCCATCCCGTTCTGGTATTCGATCCACAACGTGGTGCTGCAGCAGATGCTCAACGACAACGGCCTGACGCCGGTGTCCAAGCCCGCCAACGCGCAACTGGCGGCCAACGAGGTCAACCTGCTGGTGCTGCCGCCCTCGGACATGCCGCCGGCCCTGGCCAGCAAGCGCATTGCCGGCTACATCGTCGCCGAGCCGTTCAACGCCCTGGCCGAGAACCTCAAGGTCGGCCGCGTGCAGCGCTTTACCGGCGATGTGTGGCGCAACCATGCCTGCTGCGTGGTGTTCATGCACGAGCATGACCTGAACAACCGTCCCGAGTGGTCGCAAAAAGTGGTCAACGCCATCGTCAAGGCCCAGCACTGGACCCGCGATCACCGCGCCGAAGCCGCCGCGCTGCTGTCCAAGGCCGGCCCCAACAAGTACACCCCGCACGACCCGGCGGTGCTGGCCAAGGTGCTGGCGCCGGCTGCCGAGGACCGCGCCGGCTACATCGCCAGCGGCGCCATCCGCCACCAGCAATGGGACGAGAAGCGCATCGACTTCCAGCCGTACCCGTTCCCCAGCTACACCGAGGAGCTGGTCAAGCGCCTGAAGCACACCCTGATCGAAGGCGACAACGGCTTCCTGGCCGCCCTGGACCCTGCGCAGACCGCACGCGACCTGGTCGATGACCGCTTCGTGCGCAACGCCATCGCCGCCGTCGGCGGGCCGTCGGTGTTCGGCATTGCCGACAACTTCGAGCGCAGCGAGGAGTTCGTGGTCTGATGCGCAAGCACGTCGTACATGCCGGCCTGGGTTTGGCCGGCCTGCTGGGTTTGTTGCTGCTGTGGTGGGCTGGGGTGGCGGTATTCGGCGAGGCCGACGGGCTGTCGGCGCGCTTCTCGCCCCAGGCCACCCTGGCCAGCCTGGTCGAGTTGCTGGGGCAGGGCGAGGTCTACGGGCACGTCTGGGTCAGCCTCAAGCGCATCCTGATTGGCTTGCTGCTGGCCTTGCTGATCGGTGTGCCACTGGGTTTGCTGGTGGGCAGCTACCGACACCTGGAAGCGGCGACCACCCCGGCATTTCAGTTCCTGCGGATGATTTCGCCGCTGTCGTGGATGCCGGTGGTGGTGATGCTGATGGGGGTGGGCGACCAGCCGATCTACTTCCTGCTGGCCTTCGCGGCGTTGTGGCCGATCCTGCTCAACACCGCCGCCGGCGTGCGCCAGCTGGACCCGCGCTGGCTGCAGCTGAGCCGCAGCCTCAGCGCCACGCGCTGGGAAACCTTGTGCAAGGTGATCGTGCCCGGGGTGATCGGGCATGTGCTGACGGGGGTGCGCCTGGCGATCGGCATCTTGTGGATCGTGCTGGTGCCGTGCGAGATGCTGGGGGTGAGTGCGGGGCTGGGGTATTTCATTCTGGATACCCGCGACCGGCTGGCGTACTCGGAGCTGATGGCCATGGTGCTGCTGATCGGCGTGCTGGGGTTCATGCTCGATGCCCTGGCGCGTGGGCTGCATCGGCGCTGGGTGCATGCCTGACGGGCCAGTGTGGCCCTATCGCCGGCAAGCCGGCTCCCACATCGAGGGCGGTGAGCATCCTGTGGGAGCCGGCTTGCCGGCGATAGGGCGCTCGGCTCAATGCACGGTCTTGCGCTGCCTCACACACTCGCGCGCCTGCACGGCCAACTCATCCAGGCGCTCATCGCGCTGCTGCTCGGCCTCGATCATCGCCTCTTCACCCTGCTGATTGAGCAGGTAGGTGTGAATCTGATGCACCTCCTGGGCCTGGTAGATCGGCGCAATGTCCAAGCGCCCGATCAACGCCCCGCTGGCCACCCCGGTACTGCTCATCAACACCTGCGGCCCGCTGGCCGCCACCACCTGCATGCCCATGGCCTCGAACCACGGCACCTGGTGCGCAAAGGCATTCAGCTCGACGCTGGCAAAGCGTGCCTGCACATCGCCCAGCAGGGCGCGGGCGACACCCTCGCGGCGGCGCTCGGGCACCACGGCAAGGAAGGCCAGGGCACAGGCTTGGGGGTTGTCCTGGGCGGGCAGGGTAAGGGCGAAGCCGAGCAGCTGGTCCGGCGCTTCGGCATCCAGCGCCAGGGTCAGTTGCACGGCCAGCCCGCGGGTGCCGTCCATGGCCTGCAGGTACTGATGCACCTCCATGCCGACGCCGTACTGGTACAGCGGATACAGCGGGTTGTCGGCACGTATGGCAACGCTGCTCAGGTCGCCGACGTGGTGGATCACCAGCTCACGGATCTGGTTCTGGAAAGATTCGGGCGGCACGCTGTCGAGGCGGCTCAGGATGAACATCGGGGGGCGGGCTCCGGCTGCAGGTGGATCACCCCGCGCCGGGGTGGCGCGGGGTGCACAGTCTAAACCCTTTTTGCCGTGTCAGCCTCTTGCCTGCAGGCCCGCGAGCATCAGGTCGAGGTTCTGCACCGCCGCGCCCGAGGCGCCTTTGCCGAGGTTGTCGAACACCGCCGTCAGCAGCACCTGGCCGTGCTCGGGGTTGGCGTACAGCGCCAGGCGCAGGTCGTTGCTGTCGTTCAGGGCCTCGGGGTCCAGGGCGGTGGCCGCGCCGTGCTGGTGCAGGGGCATGACCTGCACATGGCGGGCACCCTGGTAGTGACGCTGCAGGCAGGCCTGCAGCTGCTCGGCGCTGACGCCCGGCAGCAGGCGCAATTGCAGCGGGATGCTCAGCACGATGCCCTGGCGGTAGGCGGCATACCCTGGCAGGAACACCGGGCGCGCCGACAGCCCGGCGTGCAGCTCGATTTCCGGCACATGCTTGTGGGCCAGTTCCAGGCCATACATCTGCAGGGTCGGCGCCGTTTCGTCGCCCCCCTGCTCATGGCGCTCGACCGCCGCCCGGCCGCCGCCGGAGTAACCCGAGATGGCGTGGATGCTCAGCGGGTAGTCGGCCGGCAGCAGGCCGGCGTTGACCAGCGGGCGCAACAGGGCGATGGCGCCGGTGGGGTAGCAGCCGGGGTTGCTGACGCGGGTGGCCTGGGCAATGCGCTCGGCTTGCTGTGCATCGAGCTCCGGCAGGCCATACACCCAGCCTGGCGTGGTGCGGTGCGCAGAGCTTGCATCGATCACCCGCACCGCAGGGTTGCGGATGGCGGCCACGGCGTCGCGGGCAGCGTCGTCGGGCAGGCAGAGCAGGGCGATGTCGGCGCTGTTGATGGCGTCGCTGCGCCGCTGCGGGTCCTTGCGCTCGGCTTCGGGCAGGGTCAGCAGCTGCAGGTCGTCACGCCCGTGCAGGCGTGCGTGGATCTGCAGGCCGGTGGTGCCTTGGTCGCCATCGATGAAAACTACAGGGGTGTGCATGGTCGGGGTCCGGTGCGAAGAAGATGGCCTATGCTCGCTTGTCGCCCAGATAATGGAAATTTGAATATCATGACGCTGACGTTCATCTTTTCTGAACCAACAGGACCCTGCCTCCATGCGCGAAATCAGCCTCGACCGCCTACGCACGCTGGTCGTCATCGCTGACCTCGGCTCGTTCGCCGAGGCCGCCCGCCAGCTCAACCTGGCGCCCCCGACCATCAGCCTGCACGTGGCCGAGCTCGAGGCGCGGGTAGGGGCGCCGTTGCTGACCCGCAACCGCAACCAGGTGCGCCCGACGCCCACCGGCGACACCCTGCTGGCCCGCGCCCGGCGCCTGCTGGCCGATGCCGACCAGGCGCTGGACGAAGTGCGCCGGCAAGTGCAGGGCCTTACCGGCCGGGTGCGCCTGGGCGCCTCGACCGGTGCCATTGCCCACCTGCTGCCCAAGGCGCTGGAGCACTTGCGGGTGGCGCACCCGGGCATCGACGTGCAAGTGCAGGTACTGACCTCCCAGGCGTCGCTGGCGCGCCTGCGCGAAGGCGCCCTGGACATCGGCCTGGTGGCCTTGCCGCAAGTGGCAGGCAAGGGCGTGCGGCTCACCCCCTGGCGGCGCGACCCGATCCTGGCCTACGTGCCTGCCGACTGGCAGCCGCCGGCCAAGGTCACCCCGGCCTGGCTGGGGCAGCGGGCGCTGATTCTCAATGACGGCAGCACCCAGCTGTCGCGGGTGATCGGTGAATGGTTCGCCGCCGCCGGCTTGTACCCCGAGGCGCGGATCGAGCTGAACTACAACGATGCGATCAAGAGCCTGGTGGGCGCCGGTTACGGCGCCACCTTGCTGCCTCAGGAAGGCGAGGCGGCGGAGCTGGACCGGCGGGTGCTGCGCCGGCCGTTGCGGCCGGGGTTGTGGCGGCAGCTGGGCATTGCTTGCAGGGAAGGGGAGGTGGAGAAGGCCACCGGGCATGTGCTGGAGGCGCTGGAGCGCTTGCGCCAGTAAGGGAGCTGCTGTGCAGCCCATCGCCGGCAAGCCGGCTCCCACAAGGACTGAAAGCTGGCGCGATCCCCTGTGGGAGCCGGCTTGCCGGCGATTGGGCCGCAAGCGGCCCCAGTTCTCAACCCCGCTCTCGCAGCCTCACGGCCGTCACGGTCTCGCCGCCAACCCCCCAGTTATCTGTCGGCACTTCTTCGATCACCACGAAGGTGCTCGCCGGCGGCTTGCCCAGCACTTCCTGCAGCAGCCGCGTCGTGCCTTCGATCAACTGGCGCTTGTGCTCGGCGCTGACGCCTTCTTCAGTCACGCGGATATGAACATATGGCATGGCTGCAATCTCCTCTGTTCAGTGCCAGGTACCGGCGGTGCTGCCGCCGTCCACCGGCAGGATGACGCCGCTGACGAAGCGTGCGTCGGTCAGGTACAGCACGGCGTCCACCACATCCTGCGGCGCGCCGGTGCGGCCGCTGGGCGACAAGGCGCCCAGGCCCTGGACATTGCTGCCATGCAGCGGCGTATCGATGATGCCAGGCGCCACCGCGTTGACCTGCACGCCGCGGGCCGCCAGCTCCAGGGCCAGGCCCTTGACCGCCTGGTTCAGGCCGCCCTTGACCAGCACCGGCAGCAGCGCCGGTACGCGGGTGTCCGGCTGCAGGGCAACCGAGGCGGTGATGGCGATGATATGCCCGTGCCCTTGCGCGGCCATGATCCGTGCCGCCGCCTGGGATGGGTAGAAGAAGCCTTTGAGGTTGGTGCCGACCAAGGCGTCGACGTCCTCCTCGCTGTACTCGGTAAAGGGCTTGGGAATGAAGATCCCGGCGTTGTTGATCAGGATGTCGACGCCACCGAAGCGTTCCAGCGCTGCGGCGAACAACCGCTGTGCGGTGTCGGCCTGGGCGATGTCACCGGCCACGCCGATGAAACGTTGGGGCTGGCCGAGGCGGGCGGCTGCTTGGTCGAGGCGTGCCTCGCTGCGGGCGTTGCCGACCACGTTGTCGCCACGCTCGAGAAACGCCTCGGCGAGGGCGAAGCCAAGGCCGCTCGAGGCCCCGGTGATGATGACGGTTCTTGGCTGGGTCATGCTGGCGTACTCCGGTAGATGAGCCGGTCGGCTCGGTGTGGTGACCACTTTAGGTCGCAACCAGCGCTTGAAAAATGAGGTGGATGGCATTTCAATCGATACACCGTGTAATCAATCGAGCCACCATGACCCGCCATTTCGATGACCTTCAACTGGGCAGCCTGGAGCTGTTCTGCCTTGCCGCCGACCACGGCAGCTTCACCGCCGCCGCCAGCGAGGCGGGTGTCACCCCGGCGGCGGTGAGCCGCAGCGTGGCGCGCCTGGAGGAGCGCCTGGGGGTGCGCTTGTTCGTGCGCACCACCCGGCAGATGCGCCTGTCCGACGCGGGGCAGGCGTACTACCAGCAGTGCCGCCAGGCGCTCGGGCAGCTGGTGGAGGCGGAACGCCAGGTCACCGGGGGCCAGGCCGCGCCCAGCGGGCGCTTACGCATCAGCGCGCCGACGCCCTACGCCCACCATCGCCTGCTGCCGCTGCTGCCGCGTTTTCGAGCGCTCTACCCGCAGGTGCAGGTGGACGTGCATGTCAGCAACCGCAACGTGGACTTCGCCGAAGAACACTTCGACCTGGCCATCCGTGGCCGCGAGCCGGCCGACTCGCGGTTGGTGGCACGGCGCCTGGAGGATGCCGAACTGGTGGTGGTGGCAACCCCTGGCTACCTGGCCCGCATGGGCACGCCGCAGGTGCCCGAAGAGCTTTCCCAGCACGAGTGCATCCAGTTCGAGCTGGCCAGCACGGGCCGTCGCCCGCCGTGGAGTTTTCGCCGCGAAGGGCGCGAGTGGGAAATCGAGACCCAGGGCGGATTCACCTGCCTGGGCGACTTCCTCGCCACGGCGACCCTGGTGCGCCATGGCGGCGGGCTGATGCAGGCGTACCGCTTCACCGTGCAGGATGCGCTGGACAGCGGCGAGTTGGTGGAGGTGCTTGCCGAGTATGGCGGGACTTCACGGCCGTTCATGCTGATCTACCCGCAGGCGCGGCATATGCCGTTGCGGGTGCGGGTGTTCATCGACTTTCTGGTTGATGAGGGGCATTCGGGCTAAGCGCAGCTATGCTTTTTGCTGCATCGAGCCCCTGTTTCTCGATGAACTTTCCGATTTCCCAGGAGGACGCTTCATGAAATCCATGACACTGCTGGTGATTGCTTCTGTGCTGAGTGTTGCCGCCCATGCTGACCCTGCCAGCAATTGCGACGCGAAGATCAAGAACCTGGAAGACATCCACAAGGCCAGTGGCCAAGCGCTGCATGGCGGCATGGCCCATGACTTCAAAGAGCACCTGAAAACGGCCAAGGCGGCTCGCGAAAAAGGCGACATGGCTCAGTGCCAAGCCTCGGCTGACCAGGCTTTGACCATCTACAACAAGGCGCGCAACAAGTAGGCAAGGCTGTGGAGCGGGCAAGCCCGCTCCCACAGTGGGGCGCGCAAGTTATCGGGTTTTGCGCGCCTCAGAACCACCGATCGCTTTTCTTGCGCCCCCGGGTCAGCGCCGGCAAGATCAGCCCGGCCAGCAACCCCGCCCCGGCAATGCTGCCGCCATACACCATGTAACGCATCATCACCTGCTTGTTCTCATCGCCCAGGCGCGCCTGGGTATCGCGCAGGCTCGACTGGCTCTGGTCGAGCTGCTCGTTGAGCGCCTTGTTGCGCGCTTGCAGCTCATCGATCAGCTGCTTGCGCGAATCCAGGGTTTCCTGCATGCCCTGCACGCGGTTCTTCCAACTGTCATCGATGCTCTTCAACTGCCCGGAAAGGTCGGCCACCTGGGCGTCCAGCTGCGGCAGGCGATCGCCCTGGCCTGGCACCGACTGCAGGTCGCTGGTGAGGATCCACACCAGGTCGCCGTTCTGCCCGCGCACCTGGCTGTAGTTGCCCTGGCTGCCGACCAGGGTGAGTTTCTGCCCGGACTTGAGCGTGCCGACGATGCGGTGGCCGTCGGTCGGGCCACTGCGCACGTAGGTGCTCAGGCTGTCACTGACCCAGCGCGCATCGCTGGCCGGCTCTTCGGCATGCACGGGGGCGGCGAGGGCCACCAGGGCGGCGAGCAAGGTGCCGCGCAGGGCTGGGAGGGCGAGGGAGGCTGGGCGGGATTCAGGCATGTTGGGTCTTCGCTGCAACAGGAAATATAGGCCCGGTGATGGCACGGGCCGGCGAACTGGTCGGTGAATTGACCGTCAGCGAAAGACCGTATTTTTGTAGGCAGGTTCACTGACGGAGGCAGGAATTGTCTGCAGGATGTTGCAAGTGGCGAGCTAGAGCGCCTCGGCCGGCGAGCGCCCACCCGGCTCGGCGCGGTGGGCTTGCCCGGGGCAACGTCACTGCCGCGAAGCGCCGGCGTGAAGGGGCAGATCGGCGATGTAGTCACCCAGCTTGCGCCCCAGGCCGTGGTCGTCCTGCTGCAGCAGCACGTCGAACAGCAGCTGGCTGAGGCTGGAGCGCGGCGCCAGCGTTTCCTCGTTCGGCAGGTTGAACTGCCACTGCTGCCTCAGCGCCCGTTCGCCCATCGACAACATGCTGGCGGCCAGCGTGCTGCTGGCGTGGCGCTTGGTCACGTGGGTGCGGGTGATGTACGTCAGCGCACCGCGTATGGCGCTGTCGGCCAGCAGCCAGGCATGGCGCACCGGGTGCGCCATGAGCAACTGGGCGGCCATCTCCAGGGCCTTTGTCCGGGTGTCGAAGGGCAGCCCGTGTTCCGTGCAGCGGGTGGCGAGGTGGGCGTAGACCTCCTCGGCCGAGAGCGCCTCGATCAGCGCGATGATCTGCACCCGCCACTGCGGCAGCGGGCCCGCCGACAGCTCCTTGTGCATCACCCGGTACAGCTGCGCCAGGTTCGTGCGCTGATAGCCGTCCAGGCTGACATTGGCGACCCAGTGCACCTTTTTCTGCCAGGCCTTGGGCGCCAGGTCGTTGCTGAAGGCATCCAGGGGCGAGTCGGGGTCGACCAGCAGCACCGATTCTTCGTGCAGCACCTGCAGTATCTCGGTGTCCATGGCCTTCGAAGGGCTGACCCGGGCCTCATGGCCAGCCTGTTCTGCGGGCATCAGGCAATTGCGCTGGGTGTCCATGCGCACTTCGAGCATGGCCAGCAACTGCAGCTTGCGGGTGAACGAGAGGGTGTGCAGCAGCAGCGGTTTGCGTTTTGCCAGCGACCAGTGCGCCTTGACCCGCTTGCGCTGGTCGACGGCCTGCGCCTGCCTCGCCGCTTCGCGCGCATCCAGGCACGGCCGGCAGGTGCAATCACGGCGCCAGCGCGAGCGGTCGGGGAAGTAGTGGCGGTGCGCGCAGGTCTTGCAGAACGCCAGGTTCTCGTTCCAGCTGTGGGTCGTCCTGCTCTTGCGCCGTTCGAACAGGCTGGCCTCGCAGTACGGGCAGGCCAGCGCGGGGCAGGGCACGGGAGGGAAGGTCTTGATCAGGCTGCTGGGCGCCACGTCGATGTCGTAACGCTTGATCAAGAGGGCAATTTTTTCACCGCTGATGTATTCGCTGTACAACGCCTCGACCTGTTCAGCGGTGAGGTGTTGCAGCTTCGCTTCGAATTCGGACAAACCTGATTCTCCCTGCGTAAAGTCGCCTGTTGAGTACGTCAGGGATCATGCTGGCTGCCAGAGCATGCTGTGAAGTGGCTAGGCTGTAGGATAAATCGCTGAAAATCGTAGTACTTCTCCGAACGTGAAATATGTGCCGCCGCGAACGCGACGAAGGGCAGGCCCTCGGCGTCGCCTGCCCGGGCACAGGCACTAGACTCAAAGGCTCACTGTTCATCCCTGGAGCCTTTGATCATGACTGCCAAGAACACGATCTGCCTGTGGTTCAACCAGGACGCTGAAGAGGCGGCAAACTTCTATGCCAAAACCTTCCCCGACAGCCGGGTGATCGCCGCGCACCCCGCGCCCAGCGACTACCCCTCGGGCAAGGCCGGCGATGTGATCACCGTCGAGTTCACGGTCATGGGCATCCCCTGCGTGGGGCTCAATGGCGGCCCGACGTTCAAGCACAGCGAGGCGTTTTCGTTTCAGGTCAGCACCGAGGACCAGGCCGAAACCGACCGCTTGTGGGACGCCATCGTCGGCAATGGTGGCGAAGCCAGCGTGTGCGGCTGGTGCAAGGACAAGTGGGGGATTTCCTGGCAGATCTGCCCACGGATTCTCATCGAGGCGCTGGGCAACCCGGACCGGGCCGCAGCCAAGCGCGCGTTCGAGGCGATGATGAACATGGGCAAGATCGATGTGGCGGCGATCGAGGCGGCGTTGCGTGGGTGAGTGGGGATTTTTGCGGCTCGTCTGGGGTTTGGTGGGGGCCTTGAGATCGAGCGCCGCCCGCGCGGCGCATCGCGGATAAATCCGCTCCCACATTTGTTGCAACGTGCCATGGCCTGTCAGGCCATGGTTGTCCGCTCTTGGTGCCCGCCGAGAAACCGCGTCGTACAAACAAGGCTGACAACCATGGCCTATCAGACATAGGTACGTTGCAACAAATGTGGGAGCGGATTTATCCGCGATGCGCCGCGCGGGCGGCGCTCGATCTCATGAACACCCAAAGGCTCAAGCCAAGCGCCTCAAACCCTGCTCAAGCGAATGATCTGCCGAGCACAAAACGCCCCAGTCAGAATCACCCCGAACAACCGCAACGTCTGCATCGCCAGCACCAGCCCCACATCGGCATGGGTCTCCACCGCAATGATCGCCATGGCATCCAGCCCACCCGGGCTGGTGGCCAGGTACATCGACAGAAAATCCACCCCCATCGCCCAGGCCAGGCCCCAGGCGCACACCGCGCACAGCACGATCAGCGCCAACGCCCCGGCAATCATGGTCGGCAGCCGCTTCCACACATAGCGCACCGTCTGCCGGTCGAAGCGCAAGCCGATGTAGCAACCAATCGCTGCATAGGCGAACGCCAGCAAGGGTTCCGGCAGGTGGATGGTCAGCAGCCCGCTCAACTGCAAGGCCGCCCCCAGCAGCAGCGGCATCAGCAGCGCACCCGCCGGCATGCGCTTGCCCACCAGCAGCCCAACCAGCACCACCGCCAGGCTGAGCAAGGTATCCAGCCAGGGCGTGGCAGCAGGTGCCAGCGCAGCGCTGGCAGCAGGCGCAGCGCCAGGGGTGGCGCCGAGCAGGTGGCTGACCAGCGAGCCGACCATCACCACGCACACCACCCGCACGTACTGCATGGTGGCCACCACGCGCCCGTCAGCGCCGTTCTCCTCGGCCATCGACACCATCGCCGAAGCCGCGCCCGGCGCCGTGCCCCACGCCGCGGTGCTGCCGGGGATGCCGCCCAGGCGCACGGTGCCCAGGCCGACCAAGGCACTGAGCAGCACGGTAATCAAGGTGGCCAGCAGCATCAGGTGCCAGGACTGGGCCATCGACACCAGCACCGCCCAGCTCACCGAGTGGGCCACCAGCAGCCCGACGCAGCCCTGGCCGAAGCGGAACACCTGGCGATGCAGGCTCAGGCGCGCACCGCACACGGCGAAGACGATGGCCACCAGCATCGGGCCGAGAAACAACCCTGCCGGCACGGCCAGGGCATGCAGCGCCTGGCCGGCGGCGCCGGCGCAGAGCAACAGGGCAAGCCATTGCAGAGAGGGTCTGGAGCAGGTGGAGAGGGCGTTGGGCAATGTCGATACTCCTTGCGCAGCGATAACGCGGGGCTGGCAGCGCCAGCGGAGAAAATTATCGACGGGCCAATCGATCAAGTCTATTTTCTACTTTTGATAAATCCATAACTGAAATTCATCGATCATGGACCTGCGCGACCTCACCTACTTCGAAACCATCGCCGAACTCGGCCACCTGGGCCGCGCCGCCGAGCGCCTCAACCGCAGCCAGCCGGCCCTGACCAAGAGCATTCAGCGCCTGGAAGAGTCGCTGGGCACTCGCCTGTTCCAGCGTGATGGCAGGCGCATCAAGCTCACCGATGTCGGCAAGCTGCTGCTGGCCCGTGGCAAGCAGTTGCAGCTGAACATCGCCGAAACCGAGCGCGAGGTGCGCGACTTCGCCAACGGGCTGGTTGGCAACATCCGCCTGGGCTGCGCGGCGAGCATGGCCGACCACTTGCTGGCGCACCTCACGGCGGCGTTGCTGGAGCGGGCGCCGCAGGTGACCTTGAAGCTGTCCATCGCCCAGGACGATGTGCTCAAGGAGTCGCTGCGCGCCGGCCGGCTGGATGTGATCATTGCGCCGCAGATCGCCGACGACCCGCAGTTCACCAGCCACCCCATCCTCGAAGACGAGGCGGTGGTGGTGGCCAGCGCCGAACACCCGGTGTTCGCCGGCCCCATCGCCCTCAAGGACCTGTGCCAGTACCGCTGGGTGCTGGCCGGCCCGACCGTGACCGCCCGGCGCTGGATCGACAACGTGTTCATCGAGCACCAGCTGCCGGCGCCGCAGGTGCAGGTCGAGACCAACGCGATTTCCCTGCTGCCGCGCCTGATCGCCCGCACCCAGCTGCTGAGTTTTGCCGCCCGGGAAACCCTGGAGCATGGCCTGGGCGCATCGTGGTTGCGCGAAGTGCCGTTGCCGCAGACCACCATGCGCAGGACCGTGGCCGTGTCGGTGCGCACCGATGGCTACCTGTCGCCGGCGGCGCAGGCCTTGGTCGTGTTGTTGAAGGAGCAGGGTCGCAGCTTCTTCGAGCGCGATTGACGGCTCAGCGCGCGGCCATGCCCAGCAGCCATTCGATCAGCACCTGCAGGCGCCGCGGCATGGGTGCATGGGCCGGGTGCACCAGGTAGTAGCCGTGCTTGCCCACCGTCAGGAAGTCGCCGAAGGGGAGCACCAGTTGGCCATCGGCCAGCTGTTCGCGCACCAGCTGCTCGCGGCCCATGGCGATACCGGCATGGTGCACGGCCGCCAGGCTGCACAGGTCGGAGCGGTCGAAGGTCAGAAAGCGCGCCGCCTGCACCTCGGGCCAGCCGGTCGCACGCCGCCATAACTGCCACTCGGCATCGAAGGCGGCGTTGTCCCAGGCCGCCACATCGTGCAGCAGGGTGCTGCCGCGCAGGGCGTCTGGCCGGTTGCTCAGGCCCTGTTGCCGGGCGTAGTGCGCCGAGCAGACCGGGGCAATGCGTTCGGCCATCAGGCGGGTGCTGACCAGGCCTGGGTGATCGCCATCCGAATAGCACAGCAGCAGGTCGACCTGCCGCGTGCGGTAGTCGATGCGCTCGTTGCCCACGCGCACATCCAGCTGGATATCCGGGTAGCGGGCGCTGAAGTCGGCAAGTTTGGGCACCAGCCAGCACTGCGCCACCGACGGCCGTACATGGAAGGTCAGTTGCCCGGCCACCTGCTCGTCCGAGCGCGCCTGCAGCGCTTCGCTCAACGTGTCCATGGCCTGCTGCATGCTGCGGTAGATGCGCTCGCCGTCCTCGGTCAGCAGCACCTGGCGCGGCAGGCGCTGGAACAGTTTCAGCGCAAGCTCGGCCTCCAGCCGGGCGATGCGGTGGCTGACCGCACTGGCCGTCAGGCACAGTTCGTCGGCGGCGCGGGCGAAGCTCAGGTGCCGCGCCGCGACCAGGAAGGTATGCAGGTTGGCCAGGTGGGCACCGCTGAGCTCGCGCATGTGCTCAGCCCCGGCCCTTGGCCAGGTAGGCGGCGTATTCCTCGGCCGGCACCATGCTGCCGCCGGTGCCCCAGACCAGGTGCGTGGCATTGGCCATGCGCGCCGCTGTCAGCGCCATGCGTTCAAGGTAGGGGGCGGCCTGCAGCACCCGCAGCATGCCCGGCACACCGGCCAGCGCCGAGGGCTCCAGGCGCGCCTGCTCCTGGTCGTGGGCCAGCACCAGCAGGCGGTACAGCTGTTCGTCGCTGACGGTGTAGTAGCCATCGAGCAAACGCTGCATGGCCTTGCCGACGAAGCCGGACGGGCGGCCCACCGCCAGGCCGTCGGCGGCGGTGACGTTGTCGATGGCAAAATCCTGCACGCACACCTCGTCGTGCAGCCCGGTGTACACCCCCAGCAGCATGCAAGGCGAGTGGGTCGGCTCGGCGAACAGGCAATGCACGTGGTCGCCGAACGCCAGCTTCAGGCCGAAGGCCACGCCACCAGGGCCGCCGCCCACGCCGCAGGGCAGGTAGACGAACAGCGGGTGCTCGGCGTCCACCGCGATGCCTTGCGCCTGAAATTGCAGCGCCAGCCGCTCGGCCGCCACGGCATAGCCGAGGAACAGGTGCGGCGAGTTCTCGTCATCGACGAAGTAGCACAGCGGATCGCCCGCAGCCTGCTGGCGCCCCTGGGCCACGGCCACGCTGTAGTCGGACGGATGCTCGACCACGCTCACGCCGTTGGCGCGCAGCTTGTCCTTCTTCCACTGGCGGGCATCGGCCGACATGTGCACGGTGGCCTGGAAGCCCAGCTTGGCGCTCATGATGCCGATCGACAGGCCGAGGTTGCCGGTGGAGCCGACCGCCACCTTGTACTGGCTGAAGAACTGCCGCGCCGGTTCCTCGGCCAGCACGCGGTAGTCGCTGCCCAGGGTGATCAGGCCCGCCTCCAGGGCCAGGTCCTCGGCATGCTTGAGCACTTCGTGGATACCGCCACGGGCCTTGATCGAGCCGGAAATCGGCAACTCGCTGTCGGCCTTGAGCCACAGCTTGCCGGCGGGCTCAAGGCCGGCTTCCTGCAGCAGGGTGCGCTGCAGGTTGGGCAGCGCGCGCAAGGGCGACTCGATGATCCCGGCGCTGGCGGCGGTGTCCGCAAACACCGTGGCCAGGTATGGCGCAAAGCGCTGCAGGCGGGCGCTGGCAGCCTGCACATCGGCAGCGCCCAGGCCGACGTCGCCCAGGGCCTCGGCTGCCGGGGCGATGGCCGGGTTGAACCATTGGGTTTCGCGCAGCGCGACCAGGTCTTCGATCAACGGGTGGGAGGCGCACCATGCATCGAGGGTTTTTCCGTGAATCATCGCAGGCGTTTCCTGTGCTGGGGTCGGGTTGTTCGCAGGCATTAGAAAACACTGCGCCAAGGCTGACAAACGACGGCTGCTCAGGCCATGGATGATGCTGCGTCAGGTGCAGCCTGCTGGGCGATCAGCGCCAGGCAGCGCTGCACCATCGGGCTCATGTCGCCCTTGCGCCGGCTGAGGATGATCGGGCTGACCGCGCCGGTGTCGAGCAGGCTTGCGTATTCGATATCGGTGCGGTGCTGCTGCTGCACCGATTCGGGCACCAGGGTCACGCCAAGGCCCACGGCAACCAGGCCGATGGCGGTCTGCAGCTCGTTGGCCCACTGGCTGACCTTGAGGCTCATGCCGTGGTGGGCGAACAGCGCGAGGATGTGGTCGGCATAGCTGGGCCTGGGGTTGGCCGGGTAGAGCACGAAGGCCTCGCGCGCCAGCTGCGCCAGCGACAGGGGCGCACCGGCCAGGGCGTGGCCCTTGGGCAGCACGGCCACCAGCGGGTCTTCGCGCAGCACCTGCTGCTGGATCGCCGGGTCGTCGATGCGGATGCGGCCGAAGGCGATGTCGATGCGCCCGCTTTTCAGCGCCTCGACCTGCTGCAGGGTGGTCATCTCGCTCAGGCCCAGCTCCAGTTCGCTGTCCTGGCGCAGTTCGCGGATCAGCTCCGGCAGCACGGTGTACAGGGTCGAGGGGGCAAAGCCGATGCCCAGCCACTGGCGCTGGCCCTGGCCAATGCGCCGGGTGTTTTCGCTGATGTTGTCCAGCTGCTGCAGCAGGGTGCAGGTCTGCTCATGGAAGAAACGCCCGGCCTCGGTCAGGCGCAGCGGCCGCTCGCGCACCACCAGCAAGGTACCCAGCTGTTCCTCGAGCTGGCCGATCTGCCGGCTCAGCGGTGGCTGGGCCATGTGCAGCAGCTCGGCGGCGCGGGTGAAGTTCAGGGTTTCGGCCAGGACCTTGAAGTAGCGAAGGTGGCGCAGCTCCACGAGACCTCCTGGGTATGGTGGGAGATTCATTTGATATTGGACGGCCCTCAGGTTCTCGCGCAATGCTTGAATAATCAAGTAAATGTAGTATCGGATCTGCGCCCTGCAGCCCGATTTAACGGGACTTTCCAACCATGACAAACGCCCTGATCGAGCGTATCGACGCGATCATCGTCGACCTGCCGACCATCCGCCCGCACAAGCTGGCCATGCATACGATGCAGCAGCAGACTTTGGTAGTTCTGCGCCTCCAATGCAGCGACGGCATCGAAGGCCTCGGCGAGGCCACCACCATCGGCGGCCTGGCCTACGGCTACGAGAGCCCCGAGGGCAT